>JANRKM010000238.1:0-95360 GCA_033763475.1 Kofleriaceae bacterium | reverse complement strand
TTCATCAGATTCGCCATACCCCCTTTGATCACAACGAAGGGTCACACGCGATCGTCTCGACGAGGAATCTCACAACTGATCGAAATCGATCCGGAATTCGACGTCGAATTATGACGCAGTAGTGCTAACTGACCAGCATTGGCGCTAGCGGCGCTGCTTGCGCGCCTTCGAGAGCGCTTCGATCTCCGCGCGCTTCTTGCGTAGCTGTTCGAGGCGACCGGCTACCGCATCGCGCGTCTTCTTCGCGGCCTGTGCACGCTGCGCCGGGTCACCACTGCGCTGCGCGCGCGTGAGCGTGTCGATGGTGCCGGCATCGACGACCTCGGCGAGCACGATGCTCGCCTCGGACTCGAAGCCGCCACCACTGCTGAGGCCCGAGGTGCCACCGTTGCCGAAGCCATCACTGCTCTGCGGCGCCGAGCTTGCGTCCGCCTCGGCCGCCGTCCGCAAGCCGGTGCCCTGAACAGCGGTGCGCTGTGGCTGATCGTCGTCGCGTCGCGCGAGGTCTCCCGCGCGCTCGTGCTGCTTCTTCAGCCTGGCGACCGCGTCGAGGTCGGAGGCCTGCTTCTCGAGACCCGCGATCTGATTCTGCAGCTGCTGCTCGCTCTCGCGCAGAGCCGCGGCCTGCTGATCCAGCTCCTCGGGATCCGCGAGCTGATCGATCTCGAGGTCGGGAAGCACGATGCGCTGCACGCGACGCGGCGCCTGCTGCACGTGCTGCGCGCGCAGGCGCGCGAGCTCGGTCGCACGCGGACCGCCCGCACCCGCGGCGAGCTCGGCATCGATCGCGGTGACGAGTGCGCGGCGCGCGGTGCCGAGCGAAGAATTCGCACGCGCGAGGTCGGCGGTGACCGCGGTCAGCTTGCTCGCGGTGTCCTGCGCCTCGGCGAGGCGATCGCGCAGCTCGCGCTGCTGGCGCCACGACGAGCGCTGCTTCTTGAGCCGATCCACCGCTACCACCTGCTCCGCGTACTGCTTAGCGAGCGCGTTACGGTGCTGGGTCAGCTGGGCGACCCGACGCGCGAGGTTGCTGGTGTCGGCCTGCGCCTTCGCGGTGACGATCGACGGCGTCGCGGCAGGCTGCGCCCATGCCGTGGCCGACGCCACCGACAGGACGAGCACGAGCAGCCACCGCGACATGAGGTGCGTGAATAGCACCGCTCGTGCCACGCTCAAGTGCCTGATTCCGGCTGGGTATGCCATCGCACACACCACGAATGTGTGCTGCCCGAGATCATGGGACTCAGATTTTTGAGGCCCCCGCAGGGGGCGATCCCCCGGCCATCTCATCGACGAGGCGGAGCACGAGGTACCGCAGCGCGGCCGTCGCCATCGCCGCGATCACCGCGACAGGTTCGTGGCCCGGACGCTCCCATACGAGATAGTCGCGCCCCTCTGCGTCGACGACCGCGTGATAGCGCAGCCGCCGCAGCCGGTAGCCCCCGGGGAGGTCGAGCGCTTCGCCGTCGATGGTCACGCTGGCGTCGAGCTCGCGCCCGTACCGGGTCATCACCTTGTCGAAGGCCGGAATCGATAGCGCGCCAGCAGTCCCGTCGTCGTCGCGGATGATGATGCGCTCGCCTTCCAGGGAGGCGTGCGTCCGCGCATGCGTACCGTCTGCGAGGATGCGCTCGTCGAGAATCACGTCCGCACTGTACCCCGTCCGGCTTGCCTGATCTCGTTTCACCGGGGAAAGTCCATGGATGCCTCGTGCCGCACTCGCGGTCCTTGTCTTGATCTCCTGCAGCGGTCCCCAGCTCAAGGAGCACGTCGCCGACCTGTCCAAGCTCGTCCCCGCGACGCTCGAGGCGGAGCGGCCACGGGACGGCGACCCGCGCACGGTGAAGATCCGCGTGTACGCCGATTCTGGCGTGCGCGCGCGCGACACGTGGAAGGACGAGATCGCCGAGCAGGTCGACTACGCGAGCCAGCTGCTCACGCCACTGCTCGGCGCGCAGCTCACCATCGAGTCCACCAAGGACTGGAGCCGCACCGGCGATGTGAAGGCCGCGCTGGCCGAGCTGCAGGCGCTCGACAAGGCCGAGGATGTCACCTTCGTCGTTGGCTATGTCACGGCAAACGACACCGCGACCAAGGTGATGAGCGACCTCGGCGCGTCGCAGGCGCTCGGGCGGCACATCATCGTGCGCGCGTGGGCCGAGCAGGCCGAGACCGACGCACTGGCGAGCACCCTGCCCGACCTCAAGGAGGCCGAGCGCGCTGAGCTCATCGCATCACATCGCCGGCACAAGCAGACCGTGGTGCTGCTACATCACCTCGCGGCGTCGCTCGGCGCGATCGCGGAGACGGATCCGACGTGGATCGCGCATCCGAGCTATTCACCCAAGCAGCACGGGTTCGCGGACCGCACGCGCGAGCTGATGACGATCGGCATCGACGAGCGGCTCGCCGAGAACACCGACCCGGTGATCGCGAGCAAGCTCCTGGAGGCGATCGAGAAGGCCGAGTGGGGCGGATGGATCGCGAGCGACAAGGAGCTCCGCGCGAGCCTACTCCGCAACATCATCGATGCGGGCAAGGCGGGGAAGACGGCGAGCGACATCCCACCTGCCGCACTCGATCACGTCGCCAAGGTCCGGACGCTCGCGAAGAACGGCGACACCGTCACCGCGCTCTCCGACCTCGACAACCTCCTGACCGCGTATCCGGGCAATGCGTCGATGCACCAGCTCAAGTGCGAGATCATGCTCGTCAAGCCGGGCGTCGCTGACGTGAAGACCCGCGCCGCGTGCAAGCGCGTGAGCGAGCTGGCCCCTGGCGATCCACTGCCCCACCTCGCCGTCGGCGAGGCCCTCCTGCGCGCGAAAGACACGGCGGGCGCGCGCGCGGAGCTCGTGCTCGCCGAGAGCAAGATCGGCAACCTGCCCAGCGGCGCCGACGACGTGTGGCGCCGCGTGATCGCGATGTACAAGGGGATGGAGGCGCTGACCTGGGCCGAGGAGGCAATCGCGAAGGCGAAGCTCGACAAGGACCCGATCGCCGCCGAGATCGCGACCACGCGCACCCGCTATGGCATCCCGCGCAACAACAAGGTGAAGCCCGAGCAGGAGGCCGCACTCGTCGCTGCGGTGAAGGGCGCCAACTCGCTGATCAACGCGAGCAAGTATGGTGAGGCCGAGAAGACGCTCGCGACCGCCGACCGATCGTGGCCGAACGCGCCGGGCGTCGCGACCATGCGATGCAGCCTCGGATTCCAGACGGGCCGGATCGATGCAGCGCGGGCGGCCTGCAACAAGGCGCTGTCACTCGATCCCAACACGTCGTGGGCGTTGTACCTGGCCGCCGTGATCGCGCTGCGCGATGCGAGCGGCACGAAGGCCGGCATCGAGAAGCTCGAGAAGGCGATCAAGGTCGACCCGGAGCTCGGACAGGCGTGGCGCGCCCTCGCCAAGGCCTATCACCGGGCCGGCAACAAGACTGCGCTCGACCAGCTCGCGAAGGACTACCAGGCTCGGTTCGGTCAGCCGCTGCCGCGTTGATATACTGCCGACGTGACCTTCTTCCGCCGCATGTTCTCCAGCGACTACCGCGCCGCGGTCGCCGCCGAGGCTGCGGGCAACGTCGACCTCGCAGCCGAGCGGTACGCCCTGTGCGGCGAGCTCGAGGGTGCCGTGCGCATGCACCTCGCCCGCGCCGCCCGGGCACCGACACGGATCGCCGAGATCGCGGCGCTGCGCGATGCACTGCGGTGGGCGGGCGATGATGCCGCGTTGCGCGCGAAGGCCTCGGCGGCGCTCGGCAAGGCGCTGTGGGAGGCGGCGAAGGCCGAGGGCATCGCGACCGAGCGCGACCGCAAGAAGGTGCGCGAGGCGGCCGACCTGCTCGTCGCGGGCGATGACCACGCCCTCGCCGGCGAGGCGCTCGAGGCCATCGGCGATCACCTCGCCGCCGCCAATGCGTTCTCGGCGGGTGGGCTCGTCGAGCGCATGGAGGCGGCGCTCGCGAAGGACGACGCGGCCAACGATCGCGCGCGCGCCGAGGCCGATGCGTTCGCGAACTACGAGACCGCCATGCGCGTGGGTCGCCGCGACGACGCGCGCACCGAGCTCGTGCGCGCCGTCGGTGCCGCCGCCGTCGCCGGCGAGTACCGCCGCAAGCTCGACCAGCTCGACACCGCGCTGCTGACTGCCGGCAAGGTCGAGCTCAAGCGCCGCGGCAAGCCGCTCATCGTCGCATGCGCGGCGCCCAAGCTCGTCCTCGGGCGCGACCCGCTGTGCGACCTCACCCTGCGCGCGGGCGGCGTCTCGCGGCAACACGCCGAGATCGAGCGAACGACCGAGGCGTTCTTCCTGCGCGATCTCGACTCGCGCAACGGAACCATGGTCAGCGGCATGCCCCTCGCCGGGCGCGTACCGCTCGCCGGCACTGGCACGTTCGGCCTCGGCGAAGAGTGCACGATCAACTTCGAGCTCGCGAACGGGCTGCTCATCCTCCGCTGCGCGAGCGGCCTCGACCGCGGCATCACGCTCGTCGCCGGCGATGAGGGCCAGCGCCTCGACCTCTCCCCGACCGGGCTCGCGCTCGACCTGGTGTTCCAGAAGGGCCGGCCACTGCTCGGTCGCGGCGCCGCGAAGAACGTCACCTTCAACGACGAGCCGCTCGGCGACGTGCGCGTGCAGCTGATCCGCGACGACCGCCTGATCGCCGACGGCGACGAGATCGATATCGGCTGACATGGCGAGCTGGTGGCAACGACTGTTCGGGCGCGCGCCGGCGCAGCCGCCCGCGATTCCGGCGAGCACCGCGCAGGAGCCGCAGCACCTCGCGAGCGAGGAAGAAGTGTTCCTCGCGCAGCTCGTCGCTGATCTCGCCGACGGCAAGCGTCGCCCCGAGGCCGGCAATCCTCACACGCTCTCCAAGCTCGATGCGGTGTGGGCCTCCGGGCACGAGCGCCTCGCGATCGAGTGGGGTGAGAAGCTGCTCTCCGTCCCGGGCATCGCGCTCGACGAGATGCGCCCGCTCCGCCACGCCCTCGTCAAGCGCTACGAACAGCGCGGCGAGCTCGACACGGCCATCGGCCACCTCGAAGAGCTGCTCACCGACGAGAAGTTCGCGCTCGAGGCCCACTACATGCTTGCCGAGCATGCGCGCAAGAAGGGCGATCACGAGCGCGCACTGCGCCACTACGAGGCCGTGCTCGGGCGCGACGTCGACTATCCCAACGTGCGCGTGCGCGTCGAGCGCTTGCGCCAGCAGATCGGCCGCGGTGCCCCGGTCGCCGGCGAGACCATCGCCGCGGGCGACGTCGCTGGCGTGCAGGCCGGCGCCCGCTACCGCCTCGTCCGCGAGCTCGGCCGTGGCGCGACCGGCGTCGTCTACCTCGCGCGCGATGCCGAGCTCGAGCGCGACGTCGCCGTCAAGCTCCTCCACCCGCACCTCGCCGGCACCGAGCGCGCCGACCAGCTCGCGCGCTTCTTCCACGAAGCCCGCGTGATGGCCTCGCTGCGCCATCCCAACATCGTTGCCGTCCTCGACATGGACGAGCCCTCGCGGCGCATCGTGATGGAGCTCGCGGCGGGCGGCACGCTGCGCGACGTCCTGCGCGAGCGCGGCGCCCGCCCCCTGCGCCGTGCCATCGAGCGCCACGGTCAGATCCTCTCGGCTCTCAACGCCGCGCATCGCCGCGGCATCGTCCACTGCGACCTCAAGCCCGCGAACCTCATGTTTCGCCGCGACGTCGACCTCCCCGGCGTCGAGGTCATGCTCGGCGACTTCGGCGTCGCTCACCTCCCTGACGCCAGCGGCCATGTCGGTGCGGGCTCCAAGAAGGAAGCCGTCGGCACCCTCGCGTACATGGCGCCCGAGCAGCGACGCGGCGAGGTCACGCCCGCCGCCGACATCTACGCCAGCGCCGTCGTCCTCTTCGAGAACGTCACCGCGCGCACGCCGTGGCAGCGCGCCCTCACCGCCGCCGTCCGCAGCGCCGACGACTTCGTGTTGCCGCCCGAGGTGTTCGCCGGCATCCCCAAAGACCTCGCCGACGACGTGCAAGATCACATCATGCGCCTAGGCGATCCCGATCCCGCGAAGCGCCCGACGACAGCGCAGGCCCTCGCCGAGTCGCAGCGCCTGCGCGAACGGCTCATCGCCGCGAGTACCGCGACCTAACACCGGTTGCGAAACTGGGGACGGGCCCCGGTTTCAACGTGCTGCCGGTCGATGTGACTGTCGAAGCCTGGTTCCCAACACGCATGTAAGCTCGTTCAGATGGCGGACGCGACGACCCTCGGCTGCACGGCGTGCTACGGCAACGACGCCCAGGCGGTCCTCGCTTACTACCAGTCCGGCGGTCTCGAGATCGACGAGCGGCTGTCTGACGACTCGCATTTCGGCGTGACGATCCGGCATTGCACGCGCTGCGGGCAGACGTTCTTGTTCGTGTTTACCGAGTTTGTCGACTGGCAGGGCGGCGAGGACGATCAGTACACCGACGTGGTGCCGATCAGTGGGGCGGAGGCGGCTGAGGCGCTTCAGCGTCCGAGCGACCTGCAGTTTCTCGGCTCGCTCGGCACCGGGAGGCGCAGGCTGGCAACGGCGTGGCCGCGTGGCGCGAAGGAGAAGTCGATCGCCTGGCGCACGGGGGCATTCGCGGTCGTTCCGGGACACTAGTCTGGGTCACCTTCGATGCCCCCCAGAACGACGGGGACGGCGACTATCGCGGCGGTGAGGTCGAACTCGAGTACGTCACCCGGGCCGACGCACCGCGCCCCTGACTACGCCTCGTCCTTGACCGGCGTAGCCTTGAGGGCGGCCTTGCCGTCCTTCACGTAGACCGTGAACTTCACTTCCTTGCAGCCCGTCTTCGCGATCAGGTCCTCGCGGTTGCGCACGAGCTTCTCGGCGAACTTGGCGAACGTGAGGCCCGACGTGGGCTCGCCACACGTCTTCTTCGTCGACACGAACTGGTCGTAGACCTCCTTGAAGTAGGGGTCTTCGTGCGCAGGTGCCTCCGTGGGCCCGGAGTTGCCGCCCCCAAGGATGTCGTCGACCAGCGCGTCACCGAGCGTGGATTCCGTCGTCGGCGTCGCCGAAGGGAACGCGGGTGGCCGCGGCGGCGGCGCGGCCGTTCCCGCAGGCGGCGTGGCAGGACGCGGCGGCGGCATGGCAGGACGCGGCGGCGGCGCGGCCGGGCGCGCGTTGTCGGTGAACTTGAAGTCGGATGGCGGCGGTGACGCGGCCGGGCCTCCGCCGCCGGGACGCACAGCGGGCAGCGCCGTGGCGAGGAGGTCGATCGTACCGAGGCTGCCTTCGGGGGCCGGGCCAAGGAGCTGATCGAGATCCTTCTTCGCGTTCTTCGCATCGCGGCCGACCTTGTCGATGTGGATGTTCACGCTGCGCGCGATCGAGCCGTACTTGCCGCCGTGCGCGTCCTCGCTGAGCTTCTCGGTCTCGCCCTTCGCGAGGCGAAGGGCGTCGCCGGTGAGCTTCTTCAGTGGGCGATCGCTCTCGAGAAACATGAAGAAGATGCCGAGGCCGAGCATCAGGACGAAGCCACCACCGGCGAGGATCCACAGCTTGGGCGACGAGATGTCTCCCTTGGTGACCTTGCGCAGCGTGCCGGCGAAGCCGAGCGCCTCGGGGCGCTTGATGAACACGGCGTAGAAGCCCTGCTTCTGCTGCACCTCGCCGGGGAGGCGCGCGACGACGGCGGTGTAGTCCTCCTTGCCCGTGGTCACGGGGAGGAGCGGGCTGCGCATGCAATCGCCGTCGATGTCCTCCTCGGTCGCCTTCTGGATGACGTTGAGCATCGGCGCGTTGTCGACCGTGATGGTCTTGTTGCCGGCGACCGCGTCCTTGCCGAGGTAGAAGCCCATGTCGACGTCGAGCGACGAGACCAGGCGCTTCGCGAGGTCGTTGGTGACCTGATGGCCGAGGACGATCGCGCCGACATACTGCACGGGCGGGTCGCGCTTGATCACCGGCGCGGCGCTCACGAAGTACATCGTGCCGTTGTAGGCCCACAGATCGTCGCGGAGGAAGCCGCTGAGCGCGTCGTCGACGAGCGGACGGCCCGCAACGACGTCGCCGAAGTCGTTCTCGTCGAGCCGGACGCGCGCGACGACGCGGCCCTTGCGATCCACGAGCATCGCGAAGTCAGGCTTGCGACTGCCCTGGATGGTCTTCATCACCTGCTCGCCGACGTCGCGCACTGCCTTCATGCGCGCCTCGTCGATGCGCTCGATGCCGGAGGCCTGGTCGAGCGCGCTCACGATCTCGGGCGTGCGCGCGAACGCGCTCACGAGGTCGACGCGATTGCGCGCATCGTCACCGAGCAGAATGTCGACGACACCACACGCGACGATGACGCGCTGCTGCTCTTCCTTGGCGAGTGCGCGCGCCGCCGGTTGCGGCAGGACAAGCGCGATGGTCAGGGCAACGGCCGCGCCCAGCGCGACGAGAAACAACCAGATCTTGGACAAGAACACCGGCGGCTCACTTCTTCCCCGACGCCACGGGGAGCGCCGGAACCTTGGGGTTCACCTCGGTCTTGCTCTTGCTGCTGACGGTCACGTCGGTGGTGCCGTCGAGCCAGGCGTTCTTGTAGAACACGCGGAGCTTGTACGAGCCCTCCGCGACATTATCGATCTCGAACTTGCCGCTGTCGTCGACGTTGGCGACGTACGGAGAGTCGACGATGACGAGGACGCCCTTGAGGTGCGGCGCGTCCTTGTCGCCGACGGTGTAGATCCTCGGCTCCGACGGGCGAAACGACTTGTTCCCGGTCGGGTTGACCGGACCGCTCGGGATCAGCTTGGCGTCCTCGGCGGCGACGAGCGTGCGCGCCGTGCGCGAGACATTCTTGATCAGCACCTCGGCGCCTACGGGCGCGCCGATCACGCGCTTGCTGAACGACTCGCCGACGAGCTCCCAGGTGACCTGGCCCGGCGAGCTGGGCTTCGCGCCTTCGAGCACGACGATCATCTCGGTGGTCACGGGCACCGACCGCGCGGGCGCGAGCGGGTTCTCCACGCGATCGAGAAAGCCGCGGGTCGCAGCGGGGGGCCGCTCGGGTGCGGTGGGTAGCTCGAGCTTGCCGGACACGGTCCCCGCGGCGGCCACATTCGCCAGCGATGTCAGGGACCCGAACACCACAACGGCCAACGATCTGAGCATGGACGCGGAAATCGTAGTGCCGCCACACTCCCGCCCGCAACCGATCTGCCCCGCAACTGATCGGGCCCGCAACCGAACGGGGCTGCGACCGATAGGGCCCACATGTCAGCAGCGCCATGGGTGCGCCCGCTCCCGATCGCGCTCGCCTTCGCGGCTGGGATCGTTGCGGCGCGCTCCGCGGATCTCGCAGCGCTGCCGTGGTGGGCGCTCGCGATCGGTCTTGTCCTGTTCGCGCGTGGGGTGCGGCATGCGTTCCTGGTCGTCGCGCTCGCCCTTGGCACCGCGCGAGGCGCGCCGGAATCGACGGACTTGCCCGACGGTGTCCGCGCCGATGACCGCATGGCGGATCGCGTGGTCGGCGTGGTCGATGGCCCCGTCGGGGTGACCACGCGTGGCTTCGCCGCGGCGCTCGACACGGGCACGCTGACGCTGCGGTTGTGGACCGCGGAGCGCATCGACGCCGGCGAACGCGTGGCAGCGACCGGCCTCGTACGTTCGCTGCACACTCCGCGTGGCCCCGGACTGCCCGTCGCGAGCGGCCCCGCATACGAGCTCACCGCGCAGCGCCTCGAGCACCTCGCCGACGAGCCCGACTGGCGCGACGAGCTCTGGCGCCGCGCCGCTCGTACCCAGGCGCGGTGGGTCGCAGCGATCGAGGCCGCGGGCGGCGATCCCGTCGGGCGAGCGGCGCTTGCCGGCATCGTCGCCGGACAGCGCACGCAGATCCCACCGGAGCTCGACGAGCGCTGGCGAGCGACCGGCATCTATCACGCGCTGTCCGTGTCGGGCCTGCACCTCGCCGTGGTCGCGGGCCTCGTGTTCATGCTGCTCCGCAGGCTCGTCGCAGCCTCGCCCCTCGGCGCGCACGCGCAGCCCGCGCGATGGGCGGCCCCCCCGGCCCTCGCGATCGCGATCGCGTACACGCTGATCACCGGCGCTCAGCTCGCGACCGTGCGCGCGCTCCTCGTCGTCGCGCTGATGCTCGTCGCCGCGATGCTCGATCGCCCGCTGCGCCTCGTCGACGCGCTCGGTGCCGCGGCCCTCGCGATCTTGGCGTGGCGTCCAGGCGACATCCTCGAGCCATCCTTCCAGCTGTCGTTCACCGCGGCGCTCGTGCTCGCGCTGCTGCCGCCGATCGAGGCTCCCGGCGTGCGCGGTTGGCTGTGGCGCGGCCTGCGCACGTCGACGTTTGTGACGCTCGCGACGGCGCCGATCACCGCCTACCACTTCCAGCAAATCTCTCTCGGCGGCATCGTTGGCAACCTCGTCCTGACACCGCTCGTCGAGATGGTGGCGCTCCCGCTCGCGCTCGCGGGCATCGCGATCGGCGCCGTCGGCGCGCCGCTGATCCACGCCGCGACGTGGATCGTCACCCAGGTGGATCGCGGCGCTGGCCTCCTCGCCCACGTGTCGATCGTCGGCCACGTTGCGGTCGCGCGTGGCGTGGTGCTCGTGGTGCTCGTCGGGCTTTCGCTCCTGCTGGTCGCGCGCAGGCGGCGCACGTGGCGCGACCTCGTGTTGTGGACCGCGCTGTGCGGCACCTGGATGACGAGCCGGGTGCCCGTGCCTACCGGCACCCTGCGCGTCACGTTCCTCGATGTCGGGCAGGGTGACGCCGCACTCGTCGAGCTGCCCGACGGAGACGTGTGGCTCGTCGACGCCGGCGGCCTGCCGAATGCGGGGCACCTCACCGCGGCGATCGGTCCCGGCGACACCATCCGCCGCGCCCTCGCCGCCTACGGCCACGACCACATCGACCTCGCGATCCTCTCGCACCCGCACCCCGACCACTACCTGGGGTTGCTCGGCATCGGCGTGCCGATCAAGGAGCTGTGGTCGGCATCGCCATCGTCACCCAACATCGCCGCACGCGGCCGCTTGCCCTCGTTCCCCGAGGTGGTCGCGGCCCTCGCGCTGCGCGGTACGAAGCATGCGCATCCGCCGCTCGGCGTCGCGCGCACCCAGGCTGGCGTCGAGCTCGAGGTGTGGGGCCCGCGCTATCAACCGGCCGACGGCGCGCGCGAGGTCGGCGCCGAGGATCCCGTGCGCAGCGTGAATGACAACTCCCTCGTCGTCCTCGTGCGCTATCGCGGCCGCTCGATCCTGTTCGCCGGGGACCTCGAGCACGAGGGCGAGGCGGTCGCCGTGGCCGCTGGTCTGCCGCACGTGGACGTCGTGAAGGTGGCGCACCACGGCAGCCCGACCTCGTCGACGCAGACCTTCGTCGACGCCACGCGTCCCGTGCTCGCCGTGATCTCGTGTGGGCGCAGCAACCCATTCGGCTTCCCCTCACCCGAGGTGCTCGCACGCTGGGCCGCCGCGGGTGCCGCCACGACTCGGACAGATACCGAGGGCACGGTCACCGTGACCATCGACGAGCAGGGCCGCCTCGCGTGGTGACCTAAGGCGATCTGTGGTTCAATCCTCCGGTGGTGACTACGGCGCGCGACCGCGAAGCGTTCGATGAGGCGTTGGCGCGGGGTAGCGAGCAGCTGAAGGCAGGCAAGCTCGACCAGGCGCAGCGTTCGTTCCGCGCAGCACTCGAGACGGATCCCGGCAATGCACGCGTGCTCGCCCTGCTCGGCCTCGCTTACTTCCGTGCGAACCAGTTCGCCGAGGCGCGGCCGATCTACGAGGAGCTCGTGGAGAAGGCCGGTGGCGACGCATCGCACCGGCTCAACCTCGGCCTTGTCTACCTGAAGCTCAACGAGTCGGAGAAGGCGATCACGTCGCTCGAGGCGAGCCGCGCGCTCGATCCGAGCCAGGGTCGCGCGATCAGCTATCTCGGCCTCGCGTACGCGCGCGCCGGCCGCTACGCGGAGGCGTACCGTTCGTTCCTGCTCGCCGGGCAGAACGAGCTCGCCACGGAGATCGAGATCAACCTCACCGCCGCCGAGCGCGACGGCATTCACCAGCAGCTCGGCCGCACGCCGACCGGCCCGATCGCCGCCGAGCCGCCACCGGTGGTCAGCCGCACCAAGACGCCGCCTCCGCCCCCGCAGCCGTCGCCCCCGCAGCCGTCGCCCCCTCCGGCGGCGCCCTCTCCGGCGGCACCCGTGACGTCGTCGCCAGAGACCGTGATCGAGCGCCCCGCCGCGACGCCGCCCGCTGGCGTGGCCGTGCTGACGCCCCAAGCGCCGCGCATCTCCGAAGACTCGATGCTGTTCGTGTTGCCCAAAGCCGACTCGGTGCCGAAGGCCTCGGGTGCGTCGATGGTGTCGAGCGCGCTCGCCGCGGCGAACCCTGCCAGCCAGGGCGCGATGAACACGCACAAGACGTCGGGCGGCACGCCGCCGAAGCCGCTCACCGAGCTGGCGACCGACGAGCTGCTGCGTCCCGACGATGGGGACGAGCCGTTCGAGATCAGCGCGAGCGGCGCGCTGATCATCCGCGTCGAAGATCGCGTGTTCACGCGGCTCGATGGCGTGCACATCACCGGCGGCGATCTCAGCTACGAGGTGGCGATGCGCCGTTCGCGCGGCCACGAGACGAAGGATCGGTTCGACTTCGGCGGCACACCTTTGCACGCGGTGAGCGGCAGCGGCTACCTCGTCGCGGTCCCGGGCAAGCAGACGTTCTCCGCGGTGACGCTCGATGACGACATCCTCTACCTGCGCGAGGATCTCGTGTTCGCGTTCGAGTCCACCCTGCGCTGGGAGAGCGGCAACGTACCCGGCATGCGCGGCAAGCTGCCTGTCGTGCAGTTCCGCGGCGACGGTGCGCTGGCCGTGCGGCTCGCGCAGCCGCTCGTGCGCGTGAAGCTCGCGTCCTCGGGCGTGGTGTTCGTCGACGCGGAGCGCCTTGCCGGCTGGATCGGTCGGGTCATCCCGCGCGCCGTGGTGCCGCCCGCCGACGGCCCAATGGGCGCGATGTGCGTCGAGTGCACGGGTGAAGGCATCGTGCTCGTCGAGCCGCGCCCCGACAAGCCAGCCGCTGCCGTCGTGATCGCCGCGCCGCCGCCGGCGCCCGTCATCGAGGAGCGCCCGAAGCCGCCGCCTCCGCCGCAGCCGCAAACGCCTGCCGAGATCGATCCCGAGCTCGACATGAGTGAGGTCAATGCCGTGCTCGAGCAGCCGCTCGCATCGGCATCCACCGACGAGATCTGAGATGTCGTTGTTGCAGGTTGCCGCCGGCCCGCTCGACGGGGCAGCGCGGCTCGCGCGCCAGCGTGGCCGCGTACTGCTGCATTCCGGGCGCGACGACGATGGCCTCGGCCGGTGGTCGTTCGCGGCGGCGAACCCGATCGCCACGTTGTTCGGGCGCGGCCGCTCCCTCGTCGAGCTGGGCGTCCATGGACGCCCCACGCGCCGCTACACGGGCGATCCATTCGCGGCGATCGAAGCGTTCCTCGCGCAGCACGGCTGCACGCTCGGCGATGCAGGCCAGAGCGATCCGCTGCCGAAAGTGATCGGTTACGTCGGCTACGAGCTCGCACGCGTCGTCGAGAAGCTGCCCGGTGGGCCCACGCTCGGTCACGATGGGCCCGACTTCTGGCTCGCCGCCTACGGCGCCGTGGCACGCTGGCAAGGCGATGCAACTCGCGGCGAGGTGGTGGGCGATGATGCCGACGCAAGCGCGCAGCTCCACACGCTCCTCGCGCGCCCTGCCCCGCAAGTGCTCCCCCCGCGCTTCGGGCCGCTGCGCGCCGACGACGACGCCAACCATCACGTCGCCCGCGTCGAGCGCGTGCGCGACTATCTCGCCGCGGGTGACGTCTATCAGGTCAACCTCGCGCGCCGGCTCGTCGCGCGCACCGAGATGCCGGGCGATCCGCTCGCGGTATATCGCGCGCTCGTCGACGTCGCGCCCGCCCCCTACGGTGCGCTGATCGAAGCAGATGGGCTGACCGTGATCTCCGGCTCCCCCGAGCGGTTTCTCGCGTCCGTCGGCGATCGCATCGAGACACGACCGATCAAGGGCACGCGTCCGCGCTCGCCGACCGGCGCCGGCGAGCTCGCCGCATCATCCAAAGATGCCGCCGAGCACCTGATGATCGTTGACCTCGAGCGCAACGACCTCGGCCGCATCGCCGCCACCGGCTCCGTCGCCGTCGACGCGCTTGGCTACATCGTCGAGCTGCCTGCGCTCTATCACAAGGTGTCACGCGTCAGCGCCCGCCCGCGTTCGGGCCTTGGCTACGGTGACCTGCTGCGCGCGACGTTCCCGGGCGGCTCGATCACCGGTGCCCCCAAGGTCCGCGCGATGCAGCTGATCGACGAGCTCGAGCCCGCCCGGCGCGGCCCGTATTGCGGTGCGCTCGGCTATTTCGGACGCGGCAGCTTCGATCTCTCGATCGCGATCCGGATAGGCGTGCTCGCGAACGACGAGCTGCGGATCCACGTCGGTGGAGGCATCGTCGCGGACTCGGATCCCCTCGCGGAGCTCGCCGAGACCGAGACCAAGGCCGCGGGTTGGCGCGCCGCGCTCGAGCGGCTCGCGCGATCCTAGGGAACCACGATCGTCGCGAATGTGACCGAGCCCTGCTCGACGGGCACCAGCGCGGCAACGTCGGCTCCCTCGGGCGGCGTCACGGTCACCGTGGTCGCTCCGGCGCCGAGCCCCGGAAGCCACGCGACGCCGAGCGCACCGGTCGCGCCCTCGTTCCACAGGTTCGGGTTGTTGCTGTCGTAGAGCGTCGTCTCGGTCCCCGACGGAGAGGCAGTCGCGACCGCGTTCGCCAGCGGCTGCCCGTTCTGCAGGATACGGGTGAAGATCGCGCCCTGCGTCGGATCAGGGAGGATGCCGTTGTCGAGCTGAAGCTCGGCGTAGTCGGCGGTGGTAAATGCCGGGATCAGCGGCATCGACGATAGCGCCATCACCGACGGCACGATGCCCTCGCCCGTCACGCGCCACACCAGGTTGGACCCGTCGGGCGTGGGAATCGTGAACGCGCCGGTGTCGCCGGTAAGCGCCGACTCCGTGCCGATCACCACGGCGAGTCCGCCGGCCCCCATCGGGGCGCACGTCGTCAGATTCCGCGGATCGATGAGCAAGCACACGCGCCCCTCGATCACGTTGCCGCCGTCGACGACGCCGGCGTCGATGACCGCCGCATCCCCAGGTGGGCCGATCGTCGTGTCGTCGCCACTCGGGATGATCGGATAGTCGTCGTCGCCGCCGTTGTTCTGGCACGCGGCGACCACGAGCAGAAGTGCGAGGGCGCGCATGCCTCCAGCATACGCAGCCACACGCGGATGCCAAGAAACGTCACGTCACGCGGCGCGGGCCGCCCGCCGGTCGCGCACGTAGAGCCGTGCGGCATCGATCACGAACAGGGCGCCGCCGATGAGCAGGGCCGCGTCGGCCAGGTTGAAGATCGGCCACTTCAGGTCGTGATACCGCCAGCGTACGAAGTCCGTGACCGCGCCGTCACGTAGGCGGTCGAGCAAGTTCCCGAGAGCGCCACCGGCGATCAACGCGTACCCGAGCCGCCGCAACCGTTCCTCGGGACGCGTGCGCGCCGCGGCGACACCGAGGACAATCAGCGCCACCATCGCGATCACCGAGAGGATGATCTGCGTGCCTACGCCGCCGGTGAACGACGAGAACGCTGCGCCGGGATTCTTGGCGAGCTCCCAGTCCCAGAAGCCATCGATGACGGGCTGGGGGACGCCCGCGCAGCGGTGCGCCGCGAGGTCTGCCATCGCGCAGTCCGCAGGCGTGGTGGGGAGCGAGCGCGCCCACTCCTTGGTCCCCTGGTCGAAGCCCGCCGTGAGCAAGAACACGGTCACGAACACGGCGAGGCGAGCGATCCGGCGGGCCATACGCCGGGAACCGGCACCGCCCCCGGAACATTCCTCATGGCAGCTCGGCGTTGACGATGGTCACGCCGTTCTCGAGCACGCGCACGGGATCGAGGACGAGCTCGAAGCTGCCCGTCGAGTCGGTCAGGATCACCTGCGTGCCACCGGGGACGAGGCCCGGCGCGAGGATCACGCCGCGCGGCCCGGTCCCACCGATCGTGAACACCTCCGACGTCACACCATCGAACAGTGGCGCCGAGACCGTCGACACCGGGACCGTCCTCGCGAACACGCCCGAGACCGGGACGCCATTGCGCTGGACGAACGCGAGCACCGTCCCCGTGTTGGGGGCCTGCAGGATGTTGTTCGACGTGAACACGCGCGCGAACACGTCGGCGTCGACGACGGGGACGAACGGGTTGAAGGCGGAGCCTGGAAACGGCGACAGCGTCGGTGTCGTGGTCGCACCGGCGACCGCAATGCTGTCCGACGTCGTCGGTGCCGTGATCGCAAACGAGCCGTCCGCGAGCGTCGTCGCCGTCGAGCCCGCAAACTCGATCGTGAGGTTATCGACGTCGAGCGAGCTACACAGGGCGAGATCGGTCAGGTTGGTCACGCGGCACACGCGCCCGGTCACGACGTTGGTGTCGATCGTGGGCGCCACACTGATCGGCACGATCGGCCGGTCATCGTCGTCATCGTCGAGGTCGCAGCCGGCGAGAGCGACCACCATTCCGAGCCATCCGAGCTTGGGGCACGCCGCCATGCTCGAACCGTACCGTCGGTGCACGAGGCGGCTACTGTGCGATCGGCGTGCGCCGCCGTCGCGAGCGCGCAGGGCGCTCAGTACTTGATGTGGCCCTTGGCCTTCGCTTCGTCCTGCGCGGCCTTCTTGAGGGCCTTCTCCCGCTTCGACTCTTTCTGGATGTCGATGAACATGAGGCCCACGCCGACCACGAGCCACACATCGGCGACGTTGAACACCGGCCACTCGTGGGTCTTGTACCTCCAGAGCACCATGTCCGTGACGTAGCCGAAGTAGATGCGATCGATGAGGTTGCCGATCGCGCCGCCGGCGACGAACGCGAGTGCCCAGTGCAGCACCTTCTGGTCCGTGCGCGACTTCCAGAGCATCCAGAACATGCCGCCGACCGCGGCGATGCCGACGACCGACAGGAACACGCGGGCCGCGGCCTGGTTCGAGCCGAACAGGCCGAACGCGGAGCCCGGATTCATCGACAGGCGCCACTGCCAGACGCCGTCGATGAAGTCGACCGTCTCGGCCCTGCAGCGCCCGGTGACGATGTCGTCGGGAATGGCGCACACGCCGTCCGCGAGCGAACCGTGCCCCTTGAGCGGCAGCACGGCGCGCGCCCAGATCTTGGTGATCTGGTCGGAGATCAACGAGAGCAGGCCCACGATCGCAAAGATCTTCCACTTGTACCGCTCGAGCGCGGCACTGGCCGGCGTGGACTCGGCGGCCTGGGTTTCCTCGGTCTCCGACATCGGTCAGCCCTTTCGCCCGGCGAGCGCGGTCGCGCAACGCTCGCAAACATCGTTGGGATCGGCGGCCAGCTGGGCGTAATGCTTCCAGCAGCGCTCGCAGCGCGGCCCCGTGTGCTCGCTGACCTCGACGCTGCCGTCGCCCTCAGCGCCGCCGAGAGCTGCAATCTCCACGGCGGAGACGATGAAGAGATCATCGAGCTCGCTGATGTAGCGCTCGAGCACCGCACGCTCGGCGGCGGTCGGCCGCAGCACGAGCCTGGCGTCGACCGACTTCTTCTTGCTGGCGCGGAACGGCTCGAGGGCCTTGGTGGCCTTCTCGCGCCACGCGAGCAGCACCTCGAAGTCGGCGACGAGCTGCGCGTTGTCGTCAGCCCGTACCTCAGGGAACAACGCGAGGTGCACCGAGTCCGGATCGCCCGCGCGCTTGGGCATGTACTTCCAGATGTCCTCGGCGGTGAACGACAGGATCGGCGCCGCGAGCGTGGTGATCGCGCGTAGCGCCTCGTACATCACCACCTGCGCCGCGGTGCGCTGCGCCGAGGCGAGCGCGTTCGAGTACAGGCGGTCCTTGGTCACGTCGCCATACAGCGCCGACAGCTCGACCGTCACGAACTCGACGAGCAAGCGGTGCACGACGTGCAGCTCGTATGCCTCGTACGCCTTGCGCGCCTTGGCCACGACCTCGTCGAGCCGGGCGAGCAAGTAGCGATCGACCGCGAGGCCCGACTGCAGCACGAGCGTGCGCGTCGCCGCGTCGGGATCGAAGCCCTTCAGGTTGCCGAGGAGGAACCGGGCCGTGTTGCGCAGCTTGCGGTACCACTCGGAGAGCCCGTCGAGGATCGTCTGGCTGTAGGGGATGTCGTTGCGGAACTCCGTCGACGCCGCCCACAGGCGGAACATCTCGGCGCCGCTCTTCTTGATGACGCTGTCGGGCTCGATGTAGTCGAGCTTCTTGCCCGCGGCCTTCGCCGCTGCGATCTCGGACTTCGAGAACGGCGTACCGGTGGCGGCATCGAGCACGAAGCCGTGCGTGATGACCTCCTTGTACGGCGCGCTGCCCTTCACGCCGAGCGCGGCGAGCAGCGACGAGTGGAACCACCCGCGGTGCTGGTCACTGCCCTCGAGGTAGAGGTTGATGTGCTGGAAGTCCTCGCCTTCCTTGCCACCCCGGTTCTCCATGGCGAGCCACGACACGCCGGACTCGAACCAAACGTCGACGATGTCCTTCTCGCGCTCGAGCTTGTCGGCGCCCGCACCACAGTGGCCGCACCTGGTGCCCGCGGGCACGAGCTCGGCCACGCTGCGCGTCCACCACGCATCGGCGCCCTCCTTCTCGAAGATCGCCGCGATATGATCCATGGTGTCGGCGTCGGCGTGCTCGCTGCCGCACGCGGTGCAGTAGAACGCCGGGATCGGCGTGCCCCACAGGCGCTGGCGCGACAGCACCCAGTCGGGCCGGTTCGCGACCATCGCGTAGATGCGATCGTGCCCCCACGGCGGGACCCACGTGGTCTTGTCGATCTGCTCGAGCGCGTGCGAGCGGAACTGCTCGTGGTCCATCGCGATAAACCACTGTGGCGTTGCGCGGAACACGATCGGCTGCTTGCAGCGCCAGCAGTGCTGGTAGCTGTGGTGGATCTTGTCCGTTGGCGGGTTGAGCAAGTAACCCGTCGACGCGAGGTGCTGGACGATGACCGGGTTCGCCTCGTTGGTGCTCTTGCCGGTGAGGTCGATCGGAGCGTCGCCGCGCTCGAGCACGACGCCTTGCGTGTAGCGCGCGCTGTCGTCGAGCGGCGCGTACGCGGGTAGCCCGTGCGCCATGCCGGTCTTGTAGTCGTCGGCGCCGTGGCCCGGTGCGGTGTGCACGAAGCCGGTACCGGCATCCGCGGTCACGTAGTCCGCGAACCACAGGCGATACACCTTGTCGGCAGGGATGCCGTCGGGCGCCTTGGTCAGGAACGCGTGCTCGTAGCGGCCGCCTTCGAGCGTCGCCATCTGCGTCGGCGAGATCTCGACGGCCCCGGTCAAGTCCGCGCCCCCGATCGCCTTCGCGAACGTCTCGGCGAGCTCTCGCGCGACGAGCAAGTATTCACCTGCATCTTTCGGGTTCGGGATCGCGACGTAGGTGAACGCCGGGTGCGCGACGATCGCGAGGTTTGCCGGGAGCGTCCACGGCGTGGTCGTCCAGATCACGTATGCGAGCTTCTTGCCCTCGAGCGGCTTCGGCAGTTGGCCGCGATCGACGAGCGGCATGCGCACGTAGACCGAGGGCGAGGTCTTGTCCTTGTATTCGATCTCGGCCTCGGCGAGCGCCGTCTTGTCGACAGGGCACCACGACACGGGCTTCTTGCCGCGATAGAGGAAGCCCTTGCGCGTGAACACGGCGAGCGCCTTCGCGATCGCGCCTTCGTACGAAGGGTCGAGCGTGAGGTACGGGCGGTCCCAGTCTCCGAGGACGCCGAGGCGCTTGAACTCGGCGCGCTGGATGTCGACGTACTTCATCGCGTAGTCGCGGCACGCCTTGCGGACCTCGGCGGGGCTCATGCCCGCGCGCTTCTCTTTGAGGTCGCGCTCGACGGCGAGCTCGATCGGCAAGCCGTGCGTGTCCCAGCCCGGGATGTAAGGCGAGCGGAAGCCGGACATCGTGTGCGACTTCACGACGATGTCCTTCAAGATCTTGTTGAGGATGTGGCCGTAGTGGATGTGGCCGTTCGAGTACGGCGGGCCGTCGTGGAGGATGTAGGTCGGCGCACCGTCACGCGCCGCCTGGATCCGCTCGTACAGCTTGGTCCGCTCCCAGTCCGCGAGAATCTCGGGCTCGCGAGTCGCGAGGTCGCCTCGCATCGGAAACGGCGTTTCGGGAAGGTTGACGGTGTCCTTGTATTTGGACTGGCCCGACGACATGAGGGCGGACCATACCATTGACCTGTCCGATCCCCCGGCAGGACGGGTGTCAGCCTCGCGAGTACGATGCTGAACTATGGCCGAGGACATCAAGCCGCGCGCATCGTGGGACTAGTACTTCATGAGCATCGCCCAGGTGGTGGCGACGCGATCCACGTGCCCCCGCAAGTTCGTCGGTTCGGTGATCGTGCGAAACCGGACGATCCTGTCGACGGGCTACAACGGCTCGATCCGCGGGATGCCCCACTGCTCGGACGTCGGGCACATGATGGAGGACAACCACTGCGTTGCGACCATCCACGCCGAAGCGAACGCGATCATCCAGGCCGCGAAGAACGGCGTGAACATCGACGGCGCGACTTGTTACGTGACCGCGAGCCCGTGCTGGAACTGCTTCAAGCAGCTCGCGAACGCGGGCGTGCAGCGGATCTGCTTCGGCGAGTTCTACCGAGATAACCGCATCTTTGAAGTCGCCTCGAAGGTCGGGATCGAGCTCGTGCACGTCGGCCTCCCCGGAGTGAATCTGCCTCCACTCCCGGTCCCGCCTGCCTGATCACTGAACACTGATCTAGCTTCTCCAGCGGTGGGAAATGCGCTCCGGCGTACTTTTCTTTCTGTATGGAACGAATCTCTGACCGGTTTTATTGAGATCGATCCCGGCCTGAGCCTAGCTTATCGGTCCATGCGTCGGATGACCCTGCTCATCGCCGCAGCCCTGGTGTTCCTGCTTGGAGCACCAACGGTTGAAGCGGCGCCCTCAGGAACCCGCTCCGCAAAGAAGACCTCCGTCAGTAAACGCAAGAGCGGTTCGAACAAGGGCACGACCAGGGTCTGCAACACGACCAAGGGAAAGAAGAAGTGCAGGCGCATCGCGGTCTTCCAGGGCCACGGCGCTGCCAAGTCCACGCTTCGGACCGAGCCGCTCGAGAAGCCGTCGGGCGATATCTGGATCTACGCCGAGAACCTCGCCGAAGAGGTCAAGGTCAACATCTACAAGCCCGACGGTGCGTTCGACGAGGCGGCGCTCGCCAAGCTCGACGATGTGTTCCGTTGCCGCAAGACCGGCGAGGTCCGCGCGGTGAAGCCGGAGCTCTACGAGCAGCTGTCACGCATCTACGATCATTTCGGGGGCAAGCGCGTCGACCTCGTCTCGGGGTTCCGCTTTGCCGAGCGCTCGTCGAGCCGCCACTTCCACGCGTCCGCGATGGATATCCGCATCAAGGGCGCGACGATCCGCGAGATGTACGCGTTCGCGGAGTCGCTCGACGTCGGGAACATGGGCATCGGGCTCTACCCGACCAGCAACTTCATCCACGTCGACTTCCGCGCGCCCGGCGAGCCGAGCTACCGGTGGACCGATCGCTCGGGCCCTGGCAACGGCAAGAAGGGCAAGAAGACCAAGAAGTCCAAGAACCGCACGACGCCGGCGCGTAAGCCCGTCTCGTAAGCGGTCTCGTCGCTGGTTCCTCGCGGGCGCGGTAAGGTCCTATCATGGACATCCCCGAGCTCAGCGTCGCCGAGGTTGCCGCGAAGATCGGGCAGCCCGGATTCTTCGTGTTCGACAACAACGGGAAGGGTCGCTGGAAGCGCGGCCACGTCCCGGGCGCGAAGAACTTGAACGCCTACAGCTTCGATCTGGCCGAGCTCCCCGCGGACAAGAGCGCGACGCTCGTCTTCTATTGCTCGGGCCCCGGTTGACACAGCTGCCATGCGGGCGCCGGGCGCGCCCAAGAATACGGTTACCACAACGTGTACGTCATGCCGGACGGCATTGCCGGCTGGGAGAAGGCGAAGCAAGCCATCGAGACGGGCTGACCGCGACCTCGCACCGTTCGCGCGACTTTGAGCACGGCCGCACGTCCGTATCCCCGTGAGCGCGGCTGTTGCCTGTCTGCCAGCATGGCCAACCCCGAGGGATTACGATGGGATCGCGTTTGACGCGAGACGCCCCGGGTCTCTATGGTATGTGCGCGCCGTGAGCTCGTGGTGGAACCAGGTCGTCGCGAGTGCGCCCCAGAGCGCGCGGGCGGCGCTTGCCCAGCCCGGGCTCGGTGCGCGTTTTACCGCGGATCTCGCGGCCGCCCATGCGAAGTGGCCGGAAGCGAACATCGCGGATGACGCGTTCGCCGCGGCGCTTGGCGCGCGCCTCGCCGGCCAGAAGGACGTGGCGACGGCGCTGACGCGGCTGCGCATCGACGATCTGTTCCTCGCCCAGTGGTGCGCGACAGGCGACGCGCGCGCGATCATCGCGTTCGAGCACCAGCACCGCGCCGACCTCGACGCCGTGCTCGCGCGGTTCCGCAAGCTCCCCGTCACCTCGGACGAGCTGAAGCAAACGCTGCGCATCAAGCTGTTCGTGCGCACGGGCGAGCGCCCCGCGCGCATCGCGGACTACTCCGGGTTCGGGTTCCTGCAGAACTGGCTCCGGGTGACGGCCCTCCGCGCGCTGGTGGACATCGCGCGCAGCGAGCGCGCGCGCCGGCTCGAAGAGGTGCTCGCCGACGACGACATGCTCGGCATGCCGGCCATCGGCCCCGACCTCGCGAGCAAATACACGCGCGAACAGATCAGCCGCGCGATCAAGGCCGCGTTCGCCAAGGCCGTCGCGGGCCTCCTGCCCCGCCAGCGCAACTTCCTCCGTCACGCGCAGGTCGACATGCTCACGCTCGACCAGATCGCCGCACTCTATGGCGTGCATCGCGCCACGGTCGCGCGCACTCTCGCCACGGCGCGCCAGGAGCTCAGCGACAACACGCGCAAGGAGCTCGGCCTCGCCCTCGGTGTCTCCGACGATACGCTCGATAGCGTCGTCCGCGCGGCGGACAGCCGGATCGATCTCAGCCTCTCGCGCGTGCTCAAGGAGCCCGAGATCGCCGACGGCTCCGAGAGCGAGGACGCGTGACGACGGGCGAGTGCCCGAGCGAAGACCAGCTGGTTCGGATGGTCGAGGGCGCGTTGTCCTCGGATTCGCTCACGGGAATCGAAGCACACATCAACACGTGCGAGCTCTGCATGTCGGTGGTCGCCGGCCTCGGCGCGCTCAACGAGCCGCCCAAGGCCCGCACCGTCGAGCGCTACCAGCTCGACCGCAAGATCGGCGGCGGCGGCATGGGCGAGGTGTGGGCCGCGTGGGACCCGAAGCTCCGGCGCGAGGTCGCCGTGAAGCTAGTGCGCCCCGACCGCGCCGACGATGGCAAGGAGCGCGCCCGCCTCCTCCGCGAAGCGCAGGCCCTCGCGCGGCTCACGCACCCCAACGTCGTCGCGGTCCACGATGTCGGCGAGATCGACGGCGAGGTCTTCATCGCCACCGAGCTCGTCACCGGCGACACGCTCGCCACCCGTGGCGGTGCCAGCGTCGACTGGAAGGTGATCGTCGGCCTCTACGCGCAGGCCGCTCGCGGCCTCGCCGCCGCGCACGCCGCGGGCCTCGTCCATCGCGACGTCAAACCGTCCAATCTCCTCCTCGGAGTCGACGGACGCGTGCGCGTCGCGGACTTCGGGCTCGCCGTGCGCGCCGACTCCAACCGCGTGCACGTCTCGCCCGAGGGCCCCACCGAGACGCCCTCGATCGCGAGCAGCGGCCTGTCGATCACCGCCGCCGGCCACATCGCCGGCACGCCCGCGTACATGGCCCCGGAACAGCGCGCCGGCGATCCGCCCGAGGCGCCCGCCGATCAGTTCGCCCTCTGCGTCGCGCTCGGTGAAGCGATTGCGGGCCGCCGTCCGCCCGTCGCCACCACGCGCGAAGAGATGATCGCGTTTGTCGCCGAGCGGCGCCCCCGCGAGCCCGGCCTCGACGAGCTCTGCGCGATCATCGCGCGCGGCACCTCGCTCCTCCCTGCCGAGCGCTTTCCCGACATGGCCACGCTCGCCGGGCTCCTCGAGGACCTCGCCGGCACGCGCGCCGCGGCGGCCACCGCATCACCGAAGGTGGAGGTGCGCGAGCAGCCGCCGACGGAACGCCCCTCGGAGCGCGCACGCACGACGTCGAGGATGAGGATCGGCATCGCAGTGGCCGCGCTCGCGACGGTCGGCGGTGCGACGGCGTTCTTCCTGCGCGACAAGAGTGACAAGCACGCAGCGCCTCTCGCCGCGAACCCGATCGACGAGACGGGAAGCGCGGTCGCCGGCAGTGGCAGCACGAACAGCGGCAGCGCGAGCTCGGGCAGCTCGAGCAGCGCGAGCAGCGCGAACGCGGGCAGCGCGAGCAACGCGAACAGTGGCAGCGCCAGCGACGCTGGCCCGACGACGACGCAGCCGCCAGAGCCACCGTCGAAGACCGTGCGCCGCGCACCACCGAGACGCGTCGCCATCCCCGACGATCCGCCGGGTGACACCGACGCTCCAGATGCCGGCAGCGGCAACGCGACGACGCCAACGCCGGCGTCGAGCACGGCGACGCTGAAAGACGTCCAGGCAGCCATTCAGCGCCGCGACGGCAAGGCATGTCGCGCAGCACTCGCACAGCTGACGTCGCCGCCGCCGAGCGACTTCCGCGTCGCGAGCGCGCATTCGGTGTGCGAGATGGTGGCCGGCAACTGCGAGGGCGGCCTTCGCGCCCAGCGCGCGCTCCTCGCCCGCGAAGGCAGCCCGCCCGACTCCGCCGAGATCACCGCGGACCTCTACTGCCCGGTGACCAACGATCCGGTCGTGCGCCTGCGTCGCTTGAAGCAGCAGATCTCGATGTTCGCGCGCACCATGGACTGCAACACGTACCTGCCGCACGTGCGTGCGTCGGCGAAGGTCGCGAGCTCCGATCAGGACAAGTCGCTCGTGGGCAGCCTGCTGCGCGAGGTCGCCTACTGCTTCAGCGTACGCGAGGAATGCAAGACGGCGCGCACGGTGCTCGCCGAGGCGCAGGTGTTCAACCCGCGCCTGGAGCTCAACGAGCTGTCGCCGGCCTGCCGTTAGCGTAGGCGGCGACGCGTCAGGGCGAGCCCGGCGAGCGCGAGCAGCATCGACGACGAGCTCGACGCACCTGCATCGCAGCAGCCGCCCGCATTCGGATCGCCTGGAACCAACGTTCCCGCATCACCGGTGGTGATGGCGCCGTCGTGGATGGACGGGAACTCCGACGGAACGTTGTAGACGTAGATCCAGTCGGAGCAGCCGGTGTTCTGCGCGCGATCGGTCGCGCACACGCGATAGTTGGTGACGGCTTCCAGCTCCGGGGAGCTCCATAGCGTGCCGCCGGCCCACACCATGTCGATCTCGAAGAACTGCGGCGGCGATTCGAACGCCGTGCGCACGTAGCCGTTGTGCTCGACCCACACGCGCGTGAAGTCGCTCGCACGCACGGGCGCACGCGCATCGAGGACGTGGGCGTGAATGCGCTCGGCCTGCAGCGCAGCGGTATACGCCTGGGCCACCACGCGCGCCGTGCGCGAATCGGGGGACACCGTGTTCCCCCCCAGCGCGAGCGTGTCGGTGCTCGTGCCGCCGCCCTGCCCGTTCACCACGTCGATGCGATCGTCACCATCGAGATCCGCCGCCGCGAGGGCGAGCGTGTTCGGGGTTGCGTCGGTGCCGAGGTCCTCGGCGACGAACGTGCCGTTGGTCTGCTGCACGAGCAGCCGGTCGGAGGCACCGCCGATCATGAGATCGATGCGGCCATCGGCGTCGACGTCGAATCCAGTCACCGACGTGTCATCCACATTCGCGGGGTTGTGTGCGCTGGGGAGCAGCGCGGCCGCGTTGAACACGCCACCGTTGTTGAGGTAGAAGTGCTCGCGCAGATCGACGTCGGCGTCGAGGGCCACGAGATCGAGGTCACCGTCGCCGTCCAGATCGAGCGGCTCGATCTCCTCCGTCACCAGCGAGGGCAGCGCACCGTCTGCATTCGTGAACGTGCCCTGCCCGTCATTGGTGAACACGAAGCTGCTGATGCAGTACGAGCACGCGACGATGATGTCGAGGTCCCAGTCGCGGTCGATATCGACGAGCTCGATGTCGCGCGCCCACTTCACGAGCACGTCGGGCATGCGCGTCGCCGTCGCCTCGGTGAACGTGCCCGTGCCGTTGTTCAGATAGAGCCGCGTACGGCCACCGGCGCCGCCGGGTGTCGGCAACTCAGCGCCCCACTCGGCGAGCACGAGGTCGAGGTCGCCGTCGCCATCGACGTCGCCGGCCTCGAGATCGCCGACGCTGGTCAGCTGTTGCGGCAAGCGCGGGGTGCCATCGGTCCAGCCGCCCGCGCCGCGGACCAGCAAGCGCAGTTGGCTCTGGAAGGCGCCGCCGGCGATCAGGTCCTGGTCGCCATCGCGGTCGATATCGACGGCCCGCACCACGCGCGACCGCGTCGTCAGCCCGACGTCGCCTGTCACCTCCGTGCACCGAGCGCCCGCGGTGCTCCAGCTCCCGAGGTTGCGCCACGCGCGAACAGGCTCGGCGTCGCCGGCGGTGTCGAGGTCGCCGCCGTTGGCAAACAGCACGTCGAGCGTGCCGTCACCGTCGATGTCGGCGAGCTCGACGCGGTTGGTGCGCTCGGCGGTCGTCGCGAAGCAGCGATCGGTCGCGTCGGCGAAGCGCTGCGCGCTCGCGATCGCGGGCACCACGACCACCATGATTCCCATGGCATGGCTGAGCATCTCCTGAAGCTCACCATGCCGCCGTGTCGGCACGGAAGTCGGAGCTGATGACACATCCTGCGCGAGGCGAGACCGCCAAGGCGCGCCCCATGTGCATTCAGCGCGGGCATGACGCAACTGTCGCGATCTTCGCCCGTCCTGCCCCGTATGCGTCGTCGCTTCGCCTCGTGGCGTGGTCGGGTTGATCGCCTCGTCCAGCACAGCGTGGGCTCGATCACGGCCCTCCTCGTACGAATTCGACCCCGAGGAGCCGAGCGTCATCGAGACCAAACCGCAGCGGCTGCAGAGCCCCGAAACCGTGCCGCGCATCAGCTACCGGGACAAGAGGCGCACCTCGACCTCGGCCTGCACAAGCAGCGGTGGTTCGGCGCCGATTACGCGCTGATGGCGACCACGCTGCCGGCCGAGGAGCTGGCAACCCGGGCCGTCGATCCGATGCGCGTCGGCGACGGCGACGGCCTCGTGCACCGTCTCGGCGGCATCGTGCGCTACAGCGTCTCGCGCCTCGGTAGCAACGATGCCGGGTTCGACGTCTACGTCGAGGGCGGCGCCGGCCTCCAGCACCTGCGGTGGGACGACGGTGGCATGGGGACGCGTCCCGACCTCTCGCTCGGCATGGGCATCGGCACCTGGGTGCTCGGCGAGACCGACCACGTGAGCCTCACCGTCGGCCTCCGCGTGACGCTCGCGCCGCGCAGTGACGTCAAAGGTGCACCGCCCGCGTGTGCGGGCCCGTGCGATCAGCCCACGCCACCGACGGGTGTCGACCGCAGCTTCCTGTTCGACCTCACGATCCGTACGGCCGGTAGTCACGGCGGCTCGACGCCGCGGTCGTCGTTGACGCGCACGCAGATCGGGCATCGGCGACGCCGCCGTCGCTCGCAGGCCTCGCCTCGCCGGTCACACCGCCATCCGGCATTGCCTCGTCGCCCGCGCCTCCGCAACAGGCTGGGAGCGCGCCGACGAGCACCATCATCGCGCGCTCGATCACGAGCACTCTCCGCTGCACGACGATAGCAGGCAGCTCTCGAGCGCTTCGTACGCCGCCAGGCCGCTCGATGATGCATTCGCCTCGCACGCGGAACGGCACTCGACGTCGCCGCGGCACGCGACGATGCAATCCCACGCATCGAGGCAGCCGCCGTTCGCGCCGCAGGCGGAGCCTTCCGCGCAGCACTCGTCCTCGAAGCACGCGTTGCAGGCTCCGTTCGACGAGCCGAGGCCACCACACGTCGAGCTCGGTGGTTGCTCCTGGTCCGGGCCGCCGCCGGCAATGCCCGTCCAACCACCGTGCTGGAAAGACGTGCATGCGGTCGGGCAGATCGCGTCTGCCGTCGAGCAATACCCGTTGCTGCAGTACGCGGCGTTCACGACGGCGCCGTCATCGCAGCGACAGAACCAGTAGTCACACGGGTCCGACGCCGAACACGTGGTCTGTGTGGTCGTCGAGCCCGAGGGTGGCGGTGTGGATGGAGGCAAGGTCTGAGCGCCCGGCGACGTCGGGGCATCGTTGCCGCCGCAGGCTGCGATCACGAACAGAACGGACACGAAGGAGGCACGCATGCCCTCCGGTGCGCCCCGCGCACGACATGTCGCAAAAAATCGTGTAACCCACGAACATCGCTCACCTCGCTCACCTCGCTCACCTCGACCACCTCGCTTCACCGCGCGAGCGGGTCGAGCGGGTCGAGCGGCAGCACCAAGCTCGTCTGCACCGCCCGCAATACGCTCGAGACCTCGGCCTCGGAAAGCGCGAGGTCCTTGGCCAGTGCCGCCCGCAGCGCGTTGTCCAGCGCGCCGCGCGCCCGGCCGATCCAGCGCGCGGCGGTCGCGCGATGCACCTCGTGCCGCCCGGCGAGCTGGTCGATCGTCTGGCCCTCGATGATGGTCGCGCGCAACAGCTCGCGATCGAACAGCGAGAGCGTCGCCACCGATGCGGTGAACGCGCGCTCCACCGCGCCTCGCAGTTCCTTGCGCAGCGTGCGCGCCACGCCATCCGGCACCACCTCGAACACGGGCGCACCACCCTGTTCGTCGCGCGTCCTCGCCGCGGCGAGCGCCGCGTGCTGCTTGGCCGCCAACCGCAGCGCGATCGTCTTCGCCCACGTAACCAATGACGCGCGGCCGCGAAAGGTGAGCAGCGCGGGCGGGCTCGCATCCGCGCCGACCAGCAGCAGGATCAACGCCTCCTGCGTCGCATCCTCGGCGATCGTGCGCGGGTAGCCTGCACGCGCGACCGCGGCAAGCAATGGTGCCTCGACCCTCGTCGTGAGCTCGCGTACCGCACTTACGACGCCGGTGCCTGCCGCAAACGCGAGCGCGATGTCGGCGAGCCCCGCCGGCTCCCAGGTCCCGAGCCCCACGAGGTGCGCGCGAAAAGCCTCGGCATCCGCACCTGGCCATGGCGCCATCAGGCGCCCGAGCTCTGCAACGTCCGGCGTGCTCACGCAGCGTGCTCCAGCCGGGCAGTAATCGAGGCGGCCGCCCGCAAGCGAACCACTGCTCTCTTCATCATCCAGACCGCCAAGCACCGCATTGCCACGAGCGCCCGGATATCGCCATCTGCACCTTCGCCTCGCGCGCCCCGACAGCGCAGTGCCTCGCGCGCCCCGACACCGCAGGCTCCACCTTCGCCTCGCGGCCCTGACACTGAACGTGCGCGCTTCGCCTCGAGCTCCTTGGTGCGCGCGTGCTCACTTCACCGTCTCCAGCTTCACGACGAGCTCTTTGGTGCGCGCGTGGTCGGGACCGAGCTTGGCCTTCGCGATGGCCAGTGCGCGCGTGAGAGCGGCGCGTTGGCCCGCGACGTCATGTTGATTCGCGCGCACGTTCGCGAACGTGATGAGCATCGAGATCAACGCGGGATGGTCGGGACCACGACGCAGCTCGGCGAGCGCGATCGCACGCTCGAGGAAGCGCTGCGCGGTCGCCCACTCGGCGAGGTCCGCGCGCGCGGCGGCGAGGTCCGCGTGCGCGGCGCCGAGGCCGGATAGCGGCATCGCGAGCTCGACGACATCCTTGCCCCGCGTACGTTCGAGCGTCGCAACGGACTCGCCGAGATAGCCGATCGCCGCGCGCGGGTCGCCGCGCAGCTGCGCGAGCTTGCCGAGATTGTTGTTGGTCGTCACCACATCGGGATGATCGGGCCCGAACGCGGCCACCCGCAGTGTCTTCGCGCGCTCGAGGACGCCCAGCGCCTCGTCGAGCTTGCCAGCATCGGCGAGGTGCGTCCCGAGCGTGTTCAGAGGCACCGCGAGCTCGGGATGGTCGGCGCCGAGCACGCGCTCCATCATCGCCAGCGCCTCTTCAGTTTCGCGGCGCGCTTCGTCCTTCTTGCCGAGCTGGCCGAGCGCGAGCGCGAGATTCTGCTTGCCGTGCGCGACCGTCGGCGCATCGGGCCCGAACGTTTCGATGCGCGCCGCCACGCTCGCCAGGTAGTGCGCGCGCGCCGCTTCGTACTCGCCGCGCGCGTACGCGATGCCGCCGCGAATGTTCTCGAGCTGCGCGCGAAGCTCCGACGGATTGCCCGCCCGCTCGACCGCTGCCGCCGCAACCTGCCCGAGCGTCGTGGCGCGATCGCGGTCGGTCGTCAGCAGCGCGGCCTGCCCGGCTTGCAGCAACCGCGCGAGTGCAGTGACCCGATCATCGCGCGCCCGTGCCGCTGCCTGCGCAGCCTCTTCGAGCGTCGCGTTCGCCTCACCATCGCGCCGCAGCCGGCTCTGCATCTCGCCGAGCAACAGCCGCGCTTCGCCCTCGATCTGGGCGGCCCCGAACACCTTCGCGCGCGCCGCCAGGGCAGCCAACCCGTCCACCACGTCGGCCGGTGGACGCAGCCCTGCCTTCGCCTTGTGCGCGGCGAGCTCGGCCGCAAGCGGCGCCCCGAGGATCATTGGCGCCCGCACGTGCTCGAGCACATTCGCTTCCAAACACGCCGCCGGGCGCGGCAACCGTGACGTCGCCAGTGGCCCCTGATCGACGAGCTTGCGGTCTGCGCGCGCGAGCTCGTCGAACAGCGACACCGCATTCGCGCGCTGCTGGTCGAGGCACGCCGCCTCCGCATCCACCGCACGCGCCTTCGCCGTCCGACACACCGACGTCATCGCATCACTCCACAGACTCGCCGCCCCACGCGCCGCCCGCTCGGTCGCCTCGAACCGGCCCTTCCACGATGGATGCCCCGTCGCCTCGAACGCCGTCGCGATGGCCGGCCCACGCGCCTCCCATGCCGCCGTCACCGCTCGCGCTTCCGCGAGACACGGATCCGCCGACTCCGCGCCCCCTCGCTGCGCGAGCACCACCGTCGCAGCCGCAACCACCATCGCGCCGCCAACCACCCACGGCCACGCACGGCGCGTCGACGGCACCAACGCCCCCGCCGCCGTCGCGAGGTCGGTGAACCGCGCGCTCGGCTCGTCGTGCGTCGCGCGTGCGATCACTCTGCGAATACGCGCCGATACCTGCCGCGCACCGAGCGCCTCGGCGAGCGCCGTGCCCCAGCTCCACTGGTCCGTTCGGGCCGTCACCGATGCCCCACGCTTCTGTTCCGGCGCCATGTATGCGGGCGTGCCCACCGCGGTGAATGGCTCGGTCATCGGCAATACACCCGATGACAGCGCGGGTGATGGCGACGGCGCGGACGGCGACAGCGCGGACGACGACAACCTCGTGGCCGACTCCTGGTCGCGTGCGTTCTCCACGTTGATGCGCGCGACGAGGCCGAAGTCGGCAACTCGTGCGGAGCCGTCGCGATCGATCATCACGTTGTCGGGCTTGATGTCCCGATGCACGAAGCCCGCCGCGTGCACGGCCGACAGCCCCGCCGCGATCTCGGAGAACACGCGCACGATCTCTTCCGTCGTGCGTTCCTGCTCCTCGAGCCACATACGCAGCGTGACGCCGTCGACGAGCTCCATCGCGAGATACAGGCGCCCTCGCTCGAGACCCGCGTCGTACACGCGCACCAGGTGCGGGTGCGCCAGCTTCGCGAGCGCATGAGCTTCGCGCTCGAGCCGGCGCGCCATCGCGTCCGTCGCGCGGTCGGCGCGCATGAACTTGAGCGCGACCGTTCGATCGAGCCTGGGATCGTATGCCGCCATCACCACGCCCATGCCACCCGCTCCAAGCCGGCCGACGAGCACGTAGCGGCCTACTGTGTCGCCCGGCTCTGGATCGCGCGCGATTGTTTCGGCCGTCGGCGCGTCACTGCTTCCGAGCACGGCGCGATTCGCCGCCCCCGATCGAACGTTCTTGCTCGGTGCGTCCGGTTCGCCCGCTGCGCCCGCTGCGTCCGCTGTGCCCGATGCGCCTGTTCTGCCCACATCGCCCGGTGCGTCTTCTCTGCCCAGAGCGTCCGCGTTACCTGGTGCGTCCGCGTTGCCCGGTGCGTCGGCGTCGGTTGCTGCATCTGCTTCGCTTGGTGCGTCCGCTTCGCCCCGAAGTACCTCGACGATCCGGGCGCACTCGGCGCACACAGCAAGGTGAGCAACCACCTCCGCAGAGAGCGCGTCGGGTCGCGCAAGCGCCTCGGCGTCTGGGCATCCCACGCACTGGTTGTACGCGCAAGCGCGCGGTGCGTGCCAGCGAGATTCGCTGACCGCGGCAACGCCGCCCAGACGTTAGGCGCGCGCCGACGGCTTCTTCGCGGGTGCGGTCGTCGAGCGCGCCGCCTCGGCGAGCAGCTCTGCCGCATGCGCCTTCGCCTTGGAGGTCGCGTGGCCGCCCAACATGCGCGCGAGCTCGTCCTTGCGGGCCGCGGCGGACAGCTTGCGCACGTGGGTTTCGGTGCGTCCGCCGACCTCCGCCTTCTCGACATGGAAATGGTGGTCGGCATAGGCCGCGATCTGCGGCAGGTGGGTCACGCAGAGGACCTGCCGTCCTGTGTCGCCTGAACCCCGATCGCCAGCGACCGCGCGGATCTGCGAGCCGACGACCTGGGCCGTCGCTCCACCGATGCCCGTGTCGACCTCGTCGAAGACGTACGTCGCGACCTCGTCGGCCCTGCGCAGCGACAGCTTGAGTGCGAGCATGATGCGCGAGAGCTCGCCACCGGAGGCGACCTTCGCCAGCGGACGGGTGTCCTCGCCCCTGTTGGAGGCGAGCATCAGCTCCACGCGATCGCTGCCCGTGGGCCCGAGTGCCCGCGGCTCGATGACCACCGAGAGGCGGGCCGAGCCCATGCCGAGCTCGGTGAGCGCCGCGCCGACATCCTTCTCGAGCTTGCGCGCCGCCTTCCTCCGCGACGCACTGAGCGCCGTGGCGGCGGCGACGGCAGCGCCCTCCGCCTTCGCGCGGGCGGCGGTGAGCTCGGCGAGCTTCGCGTCGCGACCGGTGAGCGACTCGAGCTCGGCGCGTAGCGCGGCGGCCTTGGCGATCACCTCGTCGAGGGCCGAGCTTCCGGATAGACCGTGCTTGCGGGTGAGCCGGCGGATGAGCGCGAGCCGCTCGTCGAGATGGGCGAGGCGCTCGGGATCTCCTTCGAGCTTGTCCGCGTACGTGCGGAGCTGGTCGGCAGCGTCGTCGATCAGGGTCTCGATCTCGGCGAGCTGGCGCGCCACCGGATCGAGGGTGGGATCGGTCTTGCGCGCACGCTCGACCTCGCGGGCGGCTGCAGCGACGCGATCGCGTGCGCTGTCATCGCTGCCGTAGAGCTGCTCCTCGGCACCGCGCGCGGCGCTCTGGAGATGATCGACCGAGGCGAGCCGCACGCGCTCGAGCTCGAGCACCTTATCTTCGCCAGGCTGGAGCGCCGCGCCGTCGAGCTCTTCGAGCTGGAACCGCAGGTAGTCGACGCGGGCCTCGCGCGCGCGCTCGTCACCACCGAGAGCAGCGAGCTCTTCGTCGCACCGGCGCAGCTCTTCCCAGGCTGCGGTCATCGCGGCGACAAGCTGCGCGCTCGTCGCCTCGCCGGCAGCGCCCGAGCCGCTCGATGTGGCCGCGAACGCATCGATAAGCTCGAGGTGCCGCGACGGCTCGACGAGGCCCTGGTGCTGATGCTGGCCCGAGAGATCGATGAGCAGCGCGCCAAGCTCCGCGAGCCGCGCGGCCGTGGTGAGCGCACCATTGACGTACGTGCGGCTGCGTCCGCCGCGCTGGATGACGCGTCGGATGAACACCTCGTCTTCATCTTCGCCGCGCGGCAGCCCCGCCCCCTCGATGACGCTGGCGACCCGCGCGCGTAGATCGTCAGGGACCTCGACGATCGCCTCGACGACCGCCTCGTCGGCACCCGCGCGCGGAATGTCCGCCGACGCACGTCCACCGCGCAGAAGGTTGACGGCCTCGACGATGAGGGACTTACCCGCGCCCGTCTCACCGGTGAGCACGTTCATGCCGGGGCCGAGCTCGACCGCGACATCCGAGAGGATCGCAAAGTTGGTCACGCGCAAATGCCGCAGCATCACGCACCTGCCTTTCCATCATCGGAGCGGCCCTCGAGGACCTTTCTCTTGGCCAATTGATCCGAGCGCGCGCCCCAGTGGAGCTTGTCGCGCATCACGTCGAAGAAGCTCTGCGTCGAACGGAACATCACGAGTGGCTTGGCCGCCGTGGTGATGTCCACGATGTCGCCAGCGAGGAACGAGTGGCCCCACTGTGCGTCGACGGTGAGGAGCACACCGCGCACGTCCGCGCCGAGTTGGAGCCGGATCGTTGCCGCCGCGCCGACGACCAAGGGACGGTTGGTCAGCGCATGTGCGCAGATCGGCGTCAGCGTCATCGCTGCCTGACCGGGCACCACGATCGGTCCGCCGGCGGCCATGTTGTAGGCCGTCGAGCCCGTAGGTGTGGAGACGATCAGGCCGTCGGCGCGATACGACGCGACGAACTCGCTATCGACGAATGCATCGATCTCGACGAGACGTGCCATCGCGCCCTGATGAAGGACCGCGTCATTGAGCGCGAACTTGGTGACGGGCTCGGCGCCCGCGCGCGTGAACGTCACCGCGAGCCGCATCCGCTCGGTCGTCGAGAGCTTGCCAGCGAGCGCTGCCGCGAGCGCTGTCTGGGCTTCGGCAGGTGAAAACCCGGCCAAGAAGCCAAGCTGGCCGAGATTTACCCCCAGCACGGGGCGTCCTTGGTCCGCCACCAGGCGGGCCGCACGGAGCATGGTCCCATCGCCACCCAGGGCCACGGCGAGATCTACCGAGCCGCCGAGCTCGGCCTCCGGGACTACCTCGGCGCCCGCTGGGATGATCTGGTCCTCTGCTGTAACAGCAGGAACATGCCCCTGATTTCGGAGCCATGGAACGAGGTGCTCGAGCAGAGCCCCAGCCTCGGTCTTGTCGGGCTTGAGAATGAAACCGACTCTCACAGCCCCTTTCGTATCACGAGAGGCTGACACTGAACGAATTCCCAGCTAAGGTCCGCGGCCGAGAATCAGCTTTGACCCGACCAGGTTCGCAAGCGTGTCTTGACTAGCGTTTCGCAACCTTGTAGACGATCCACCCTTCGGTAACGCCCATGATGACGACGCAAAAGAGCTCCTGGCTCACCAAAGAAGCCGGCGAGGCACAGCGCGAGTGGTTCACGATCGACGCGACTGGCCAAACGCTGGGTCGCCTTGCATCGCGAATCGCGCTGGTGCTCCGCGGCAAGCACAAGGCCACCTACACCCCGAACGTGGATATGGGCGACTTCGTGATTGTCCTCAATGCCGGTGGCGTTCGCCTCACCGGCACCAAGCCGGACAAGAAGCTGTACACGCACCACACCCTGTTCCCGGGCGGCATCAAGCAGCGCCTCGCGAAGGACGTCCTCGCGGACGATCCCGAGCGCGCGATCCGCGAGGCCGTGTGGGGCATGCTGCCGAAGGGTCCCCTCGGCCGCCGCATCATCAAGAAGCTCAAGATCTACAAGACCGCTGAGCACGATCACGCCGCGCAGAAGCCCCGCGTGCTGGAAATCAAGAACTAAGGACTGATGTCGATGACGAAGACCTACGCTACGGGCCGCCGCAAGACTGCTGTCGCGCGCGTCTGGCTGACGGCCGGTGATGGCCAGATCATTATCAACAACCGCTCCGACGAGGATTACTTCTCGCGCCCGACCGCGCGGATGGTGATTCGCCAGGGTCTCGAGGAGGTCAACCTTCTCACCCAGTACAACGTCGAGGCGACGGTGCGCGGCGGCGGTATCTCGTCGCAGGCCGGCGCGATCCGCCACGGCATCACGCGCGCCCTGATGAAGATCGACAGCGAGCTGCGTCCGAAGCTGAAGGCCGCTGGTTACGTCACGCGTGACCCGCGCAAGAAGGAGCGTAAGAAGTACGGTCAGAAGGCCGCTCGCGCTCGCTTCCAGTTCAGCAAGCGCTAAGCAAGGTCCGCTCTCTGAAGAGCCAGCGTCGTGCATGCGTGCACGGCGCTTTTGCGTTTTCGGCGCTCTGCGCGTTTCGATGCCCCTGGCGCACGTCGGTCCGCGCGGCGCAAGTGAGGCCAACCTCGAACGACGCACCATGCAGCCGCGCTCGCGTCAGCGACCACCTTCACGTCGCGGCGCGCCGAGCACGAACGAACGCTCGTTAGCGCGTTCGCGGTGTCGAGCAAGTGTGCGCGCGCGAATTCTCGACGACGATTAACGTGCGGGAGGTGGCCTCACGGGTGGCTTACCTCCGTGACACCACGTAGGGATGCACTCGGAGAGGCGAGCTAACCCAGAACAGCTTGACCCGCAATTCCACTCACACGCACCCTGGGATCTCGGTGGCGGTGAGCGTGAAGGCAGGGCAACTCGGGCGATACGAGATCGTCAGGCACCTGGCGAACGGCGGGATGGCGCAGGTGCTCCTCGCGCGCGCCACGGGTATCGAGGGGTTCTCGCGCCACGTCGTCGTCAAGCGCATCCATCAGACGCGGACAGGCGATCCGATGTTCGTGAAGATGTTCCTCGACGAGGCGCGCCTCGCCGCGAGGTTGCATCACCACAACATCGTCCAGGTCCACGACATCGGGCAGGAGGGTGGCGAGTACTTCTTCGCGATGGAGTACATCCACGGAGAGGACCTGCGCACCCTCCTCATGGAGGTGAGCCGGCGCGGCACGAAGGTCCCGCTCGAGCACGTCGTGAGCATCGTGATGGCGGCGGCCTCGGCGCTGCACTACGCCCACGAGCTGCGCGGTCCCGATCGCAGGCCCCTGGGGCTCGTCCATCGCGACGTGTCGCCCGCGAACATCATCGTCGGCTATGACGGCAACGTGAAGGTGGTGGACTTCGGCATCGCCAAGGCCGCCGCGCTCCGCGAGACCAACACGACCGGCGGCATGCTCAAGGGCAAGGTCGCGTACATGGCGCCCGAGCAGTGTGCCGGCGAGCCCGTCGATCGTCGCAGCGATGTCTACTCGCTCGGCGTCGTGCTGTTCGAGCTCGTCACGGTGCGTCGTCTGTTCAAGAGCAACAACGACTACGTGACGATGCGTGCCATCGTCGCCGGTGCGGTGCCGTTCCCGAGCAAGTACCGCCCCGACGTGCCGCCCGCGCTCGAGGACATCATCTTCAAGGCACTCTCGGTCGCGCCTGACCGTCGGTTCGCGTCCGCCGACGAGATGCGGCGCGCGCTCGACCAGTTCGCCTCCCAGCACGGGCTCCGCCCGTCCACGACCGCGCTCGGGGACTACATGAAGTCTTTGTTCGGCGAGCGCCCGGAACCGTGGCTCACGGACACGCATGCACCGCCCCTCGAGCTTTCGATCGACTTCGATGGCTCCGCACGTGGCGTCGGGGTCACATCATCGGATCAGCCATCGCCTGTGCCCAAGGGCCCCACGGAACCGCCGCCGATCACGGCGCCGTCGCCACCGCCATCCGCATCGGTGGATCGACAGGCCCCCACCCAGCCGCCGTCCACCGCAGCTGCGTCGTCATCGCCTCCGGTTGTGTCGCTCTCGCCGCCCAGGTCCTCGCCCTTGCCAGTTCCGTTCGTCGCGCGCACGGCGAGCAGAGACAGCGCACGGGTTGCGATTCCCCCCAAGCCCGCGCCCGCGGTGGTCCCGCTCGCAACGCCACCGGGCGGCGTCCCCCCCGTGCCAGGCCGGCCGGCGGTCGCCCGTACGGCATCCGCGACGATCTCCACGCAAGCATCGGGTCCCTCGAGGGCCGCACGCCCGACGAGTGGCGTGGTCACGATCCCCGAGCGTACAAAGGCGCCAAGCGGCATCCGCACGAGCGAACGCGATTCGCTCGGCACGACCAGCACGGTGGCTGCGACCGAGGTCCGCGCACGGAAGGAGAGTGCCGCGCCCTTCGCGCCGCGTCCGACGACCGCGATGGATCCGTTGCACGTAAACACCGAGGAGTCGGCGCAGCCCGCCGAGAGACGAACAGGCGAGGCGCGCGCCGCGAGCACGGGCGCAGCGGAGGCGGTGCCATACAGGCCATCGCGGGTCATCAGCGCGGCACGTGCACGATCCACCAGCACGACGCGAAGCGACCGCGGGGCCTCGTGGCGGACGGCCGCAGCCGCTTCGGACAGCGCCGCGCCGGCTCACACATCGCCGGTCGGTAGGGCGATGCCCTTGGTCGATGCAGAGCTCCTCGACGAGGCCGCGCTCGTTCAGGTCGCATCGAGCTCGACGCCACGCTCGAATCTCGACACCGTGGATGCGTCTGTCGCGCTCGAAGTGTCCGCCGCGAAGGCGACATCGAGAGCTCGGCTGGGCCTACTCGTCGTCGGAGTGCTCGTTGCCGCCGTGGCCGCCGTTCTGCTCGGCAACGCATTCGACGGCGATGGCGATACGACGCTCGGCGAAACCTCGAACCGCAGCGCCCCGACGACGCACGCGACAGCGAATCCGACGAAGGCCACGCCAGAGCAGGCCGCGAACCCAGCCTCGAGCGCGCTGGCGAACGCGACGACCACGACCGCGAACACCCTTGATTCGACAACGACGGCGTCGGCGAGCTCGCCCTCGACCACCACGCCAGCGCCCGCCGCGAACCCAACCACGACGTCGGTGCACTCGACGACGAACACCGCGCCAGCGCCCGCCGCGGCCCCGATCACGCCCACGTCGACGACGCCGACGGCCAACGTGCCCACATCGGCCCTCGCCTCGCCGGCGACCGCGACGCCGAGCAGCGCGGCGAAGCCGACGACACATGGCAGTAAGCGCGTCACGCGCCCGCGCGCAGGAGGGGGCAAGCCCACCAGTGCGAAGGGCACGTGGAACCCCGACCAGCTGTTTCCTGACTGAAGGCTTTCAAGGAGCACCTCATGTCACTGCGTCTTGCTGCTCTGCTCGTCTGTGCGGTTGCCGGAGATGCGTTCGCCGATGGCGCGAGCGACGCGAAGGTACACGTCGACAAGGCGATGGTCGCCCACCGGGAGGGCCGCTGGGAAGATGCGAAAGCCGAGCTCGAGGCCGCGTACGCGCTCGACCCGAAGCCCCAGCTTCTCTATGCGCTCGGACAGGTGCACGTGAAGCTCGGGCGGTGCGAGGAGGCGATCGCGCGTTACGAGGAGTTCGTGCGCTCGGGTCCGCCGGACGCGGCGCGCGAGTCGGCGAACCAGGCGATCGTCACGTGCAAAGTGGCGCTCGCGCATGCGGAAGCGCGCACGCAGCACGAGGTGCACGCTGCGACGGAGACCACAGCGAAGCCCGCGACGGCCCCAGCGATGGATGTGACGGCAAGCGAGGCGAGTGCCGTGCCGGCCGTGCGAGCGGTCGAGCGGCCCTGGTACCGCGACCGCAGGCTGGGTATATCGCTCATGGGTGTCGGTGCCGCGTCGACGGTGGTGGGCACGCTGCTGTACGTGCGCGCGCGCGGCACCGTTGCGGATGCCGAGGATGCGCCGACGTACGACGAGGCGGCGCGGCTGGTCGAAGATGCGCGCCGATCGCGCACGATGTCCGTGGTGCTGGGAGCGACGGGGATCGCGATGATTGCGGGCGGAGTCGTGTACCTCGTGAGGGTCGAGCGGCGCGAGACGCGTCAGGTGGGTGTCGTGCCGACCACCTCCGGAGGGCTCGTCACCTTATCCGGACGGTTCTGACCGCCGTCGGGTTTGACAGACATCGCAGCAGTGACCCATGGTGCAGACATGAGGGCGTGGTCGGTGATGGCGGCGGCCGTGAGCGTGAGCGGCTGCCTTCGCGCGTCGGAGTATCGATGCAACGCGAACGCGGAGTGCATCCAGGCCGGCACCCAGGGACGGTGTGGACCCGCCGGCTACTGCGCGTTCGACGACGATACGTGCGACTCGGGGCTGCGCTACGGCGCGCTCGCCGGCGGCGGCTACGCGAACGCATGTGTCGCGGGCGGCGATGCGATGGAGGTGGTCGACGCGCCGATCGATGCACCACCGCCGATCGATGCACGCGAGTGTTTCGGGTCCGGCGCGTATGCGTTGTGCTTCGACGGTGCGCCGCCCATGGGCATGATCACGCTCGCTGGCACGCTCGACACGGACACCGATGCGCGTTGCGCGGCGATGCCTGCGAGCTGGGCGCTCGCGGGTCAGCCCGACGCCTGTCTGATCGCAGCGAACGCGATCATGGTGACAGGCAACGTCGCGGTGACGGGCTCGACGAACCGCCGGCCCCTCGTGCTGGTCGCGCAGACGGTCACGATCGGGGCCACGCTCGACGTCGCGAGTCACCGCTCGCCACCGGTGAACGCGATCGGCGCGCCGGCGGCGCAGTGCCAGGCGTTCCCGATGGCGCCGGTCAGCGCGACGAACGGCGCGGGCGGCGGCGCCGGCGGCAGCTTCATGCGCGCGGGTGGGCCTGGAGGCCACGGCGAGAGCAGCGGCTCGACGGGTGGCGTCGCGGCCAGCGCGGACTCGGCGGCGCCGACGATCCTGCGCGCCGGCTGCCCGGGCCAACAGGGTGGCGACGGTGTCGCGCCGGCAGGGGCGCCCGGGATGGGTGGCGGCGCGATCTACATCGCGGCCAACCTGATCGCGTTCTCGTCCTCGGGGATCATCAACGCGTCGGGGTCCGGGGCGCACGGCGGCGGCACCACCGCGGGCGGCAGTGGTGGCGGCTCGGGCGGCATGATCGTGCTGTATTCGTCGGAGCTGACGATGGCGACCGGCGCGCGGCTGCTCGCAAATGGAGGCGGTGGCTCGGGCGGCGCCGACGGTGGGACGGGCGCCGTCGGTGCGGATCCGACGGCGACCTCACCGACGTCGGCGGCGAGCGGTGGCAATGGCCCCGGTGCCAACGGCGGCGCGGGGTTCGCGGGGAGCGCGAGCGCACAGGCGGGCGGCAGCGCCGGCGGATCGCGCGAGTCGGCCGGCGGCGGCGGCGGTGGTGGCGGCTACATCCAGTCGAACCATCCGTTGACAGGAGCGACGGTGTCCCCAGCAGCGACGATCGTCCCGTAGTACGTTCCGGGCGTGCGCCCCCGGGCGACGATCCTCGTCAAGCTGCTGGTCGCGCTCGTCTTGCCGGCGCTGATCCTGTTCACGCTGTTCGCGTTCGTCGCGCACGAGGTGAGCCGGCGCGACCTCGACGAGGAGGTCGGGCAGCGCCTGCAGGCGATCGCGAGCTCGGCGGCGACCCAGGTGCGCGGCAAGTACCTCGTCGATCTCGCGGCGGGCAGCGAGGGCGACCGCGGCTATCAGAACTACCTCAACAAGCTGCAGTCGTTCGAGGCCGCCACGGGCGCGCACCTCTACGTCTTCGACCGCCGCTTCGACAGCAAGCTCGACACGGCGAAGGACGTCCCGATCGGCACGCACTACTTTCATCTCGAGCTCGATCGCGCGGAGCTGGATCGCGTGTTCGACCACGGCGAGACGGTGGCGTCCGTGACCTTCGACGGCAACGATGGCAAGACCTACAAGGCGGGGTATGCACCGGTGCGCGCCGAGCTCGAGGAGAGCTCGCCGATCGTGCTCGCGATCGGGGCGCAGGCGCCAGCGGCGTACTTCGCGCGGCTCGCAGATCTACGCGAGCGCTTGTTCCTGTGGGGCGGCGGGCTCGCGGTGGTGAGTATCCTTGCCGCGGTGGTCGCGACGCTGCTGATCACGCGCAACGTACGGCGACTCGCGGCCGCGGCCGAGCGCATCGGCGGCGGCGATCTGCGCGAGCCGGTGAAGATCACGTCTCGCGACGAGCTCGGCGTGCTCGCGCAGACGATGGACCGCATGCGCGGCCAGCTCGCCGAGCGCGACGCCCGCATGCAGCAGATGCTCGCCGGCATTGCCCACGAGGTGCGCAACCCGCTTGCCGGGATGGCGCTGTTCGCGGGCATCCTGCAGGACGAGCTGCCCGAGGACGACGAGCGGCGCGCGCACGTGGTGCGCATCCGCAAGGAGCTCGGGTACCTCGAGCGCGTGGTCAACGAGTTCCTTGAGTTCGCGCGCAGGCCGCGACCCGAGCTCGCGCCGGTGCCACTGAGCGAGCTGTTGCCCGAGGTCGCCGAGCTCGCGTCGAGCGACGACATCACGATCGCCGTGGAGTCCTCGACGCTGACCGCGAACGCCGACCGCTCGCAGTTGCGGCGCGCCCTGCTCAACCTCGCGAAGAACGCGGTGCAGGCGGCGGCCGCGGCGGGGAACACGGGCCGCGACGTGGTGAAGCTCACCGCGACGTCGGCGAACGGCGAGCTCGCGCTGTCGGTGTGGAACCGCGGCAAGGAGATCTCCCCGGAGACGTCGGGGAAGCTGTTCGAGCCCTTCTTCACGACCCGCGAGAAGGGCACCGGCCTCGGCCTCGCCTTCGTGCGCGAGATCGCCATGGATCACGGCGGACGGGTGGAGCTGACCAGCGCGGACGGCGAGACCACGTTCACGATCGTCATCCCCGCGTAGGCCGGACCATGATACGAACGCGTCGATGGCGGTGATCCTGATCGTCGACGACAACGAGACGGTGCGCGAGGGCCTGTCGCACGTCGCCAAGAAGCTCGGCCATACGGCCGTGACGGCGTCGAGCGGCAACGCGGGCATCGAAGCGTTCAAGGCCAAGCGCGCCGACTTCGTGATTACCGACCTCAAGATGGAAGGCGGCACCGGCGTCGACGTGCTGAAGGGCATCTCGGCGATCGACCCCGACGTGCCCATCATGATCGTCACCGGCTTCGGCACCGTCGAGACCGCCGTCGAGGCCATGAAGCTCGGCGCGTTCGACTTCATCACGAAGCCGATCCAGCCTGAGGTGGTGCGCCTCAAGATCGAGCGCGCGCTCGAGGTGTGCGCGATGCGCCGCGGCCGGCGCAAGACCGAGGCCTTGAGCGAGACGCTCGCCGCGGATGCCGCCTCGAAGTTCCCGGACCTTGTCGGCTCGGGCGAGAAGATGTCGATCGTACGGCGCACCGTCGAGAAGGTCGCGGTCAGCGACACGACCGTCTTCATCGCCGGCGAGAGCGGCACCGGTAAGGAGCTGATCGCGCGCGCCATCCATCGCCTGAGCAAGCGCGCGAACGGGCCATTCATCAAGGTGAACTGCGGCGCGTTGACCGAGACGCTGCTCGAAAGCGAGCTCTTCGGCCACGAGAAGGGCGCGTTCACCGGCGCGATCAAGCAGAAGCTCGGTCGGTTCGAGCTCGCCGACGGTGGCACGCTGTTCCTCGACGAGGTGGGCGACGTCCCGCCGTCGATGCAGGTGAAGCTCTTGCGCGCGCTGCAGGAGCAGGAGTTCGAGCGCGTCGGCGGCGAGTCCCCGATCAAGGTCGACGTGCGCGTGCTGTCGGCGACCAACAAGGACCTCGAGGCCGAGGTCGCGGCGGGCCGGTTCCGCCAGGACCTCTACTTCCGCCTCCACGTGCTGCCGGTGAAGCTGCCGCCGCTGCGCGAGCGCCGCGAGGACATCCCGCACCTGTGTGCGCACTTCGTCCAGAAGCTCGGACCGAAGACCAACCCGCGCATCAAGTCCGTCGGTGACGCGGCGCTCGGGCGGATCATGGCCTATCACTGGCCGGGCAACGTGCGCGAGCTGGAGAACGCGATCGAGCAGGCGCTGGTGTTCGCCGAGGGCGAAGAGATCATGCCGGCGGCCCTGCCCCAGTTCCTCCAGGGGGGCGCCGAAGAGGACGCGCTCAGCGTCCCGCGCGAGCTCTCGCTGCCCGACATCCTCGACGATCTGGAGCGCCAGCTGATCCTCAAGGCCTACGCGAAGGCCGGCCGCGTGAAGACCGAGACCGCGCGCATCCTCGGCATCAAGACCTCGGCGCTGTACTACAAGCTCGAGAAGTACGGGATCGAATAGCCTTAGTGACAGCGGTGGTGGTTGCCCACAGCGGAACCGCGTAGACGACTCGGTAGCCGTTACTCGGCGACCATCCGCGCCTTCGCGCGCGGCAGGGAATCGTCCGGCCGCGGCTGGCGCCGATAACGCAGGTACCGCCGCACGAGCAACCCGGCAGCCCCGAGGCCACACGCGGTGACGCCGAGTGCGAGCCAAAGCGGCGTCGGGCGATCGCCGTGTGCGATCACCACGAACGTTGCGTCGAGGCTGAGCCCCGTGTCGCGGATCTGGTCGCGGTACCGCGCGCTGCGAAAACGCTCGACGAGCCCGTCGACACGGTGAAGCGAGCGGTCGAGCTCCGCCGCGACGTCGGGCGACGCGTAGCCGCCCAGCTGCAGCAACGGCCCGTCGGTGACGTGCAGTAGCAGCCTCGCCGGCTGGTGCGGCTCGCCGCGCGGCCGCAACGGGATGTACACGTCGGTCACCGCGCCGCGGCCGGTGGTCGCCGGGCCGCGGCGCACCGTCGCGATCTGTTCGAAGCCAGGCTCGCACTCGCGTAGGTGCACCCAGTCGACCGCGCTTGGGTCCGCGAGGTACGCAGCACACGTGAGCTCCGTCGGCGTGAGGTTCCGTAATGCGATATACGACGTGTGCCCACCGAACAACAATCCACCGATTGCGACGACGACGAGGGCCGGTATTTGGAGCCAATCACGCGCGCGCACACGTCGATGATAGCGACAACGGTGAGTTCTGGGCGCGGCACGTGCGTCCGGCGCCCGATGGGGCTATCTGTTCTCCATGCTCGATCGGACTCGGCTAGAGAACCTCTCCTACGCGCTGCTTCGCATCGTGTCGGGAGCGCTGTTCTCATTCCACGGCATGGCCAAGCTATTCGGCGTGTTGACCAGCAAGGCAGGACCGGAGGCGTTCAGCCAGAAGTGGGTCGGCGGCATCATCGAGCTCGTCGGTGGCATCCTGATCGCAGTCGGTCTGTTCTCGCGACCCGCCGCGTTCCTCGCGTCAGGCACGATGGCGGTCGCGTACATCCAGTTTCACTGGAAGCTCGACGTCGGTGACCGGTTGTTCCCGATCGTCAACGGCGGCGAGCTCGCCGTGATCTACTGCTTCGTGTTCCTGCTGATCGCGGTGCGCGGCTCGGGCGCGCTCTCGCTCGATCGCATGCTCGGCCGCAGCTAACCACGTACATCGACGGCGCGGCGCTGCCTGCCGGCGCGGCGCTACCCGCTGGCGCGCTGCCGGTTGGCTACGGCGTGGTTGGCGTCGGCGCCGCGGCGGCGTCGAACTGCTTGCGGCACTTGCTCATCTCGTCGTCGAGCGCACTGCTCTTCTGCAGCTGCGCATCGCTCGGCTTACCGAGCTGCCCGTTCATCGACATGCTGTACGCGCGCCAGTCCTCCTGCACCTTCTCCGTGCACGCCTTGTCCTTGCACTCGCACATCTGCTTCTTGAAGCCCTCCTGCTTGCCGACGAGCTCGTCCCACTTGTTGGTGCCGCCGCCACAAGCACCGACACCAAGACCGAACACCACGCTCGTGAGAAGAAACAGGTTTCGCATGGCCGGGACCATACCCGAAATCCAAAAAGGTTACTTCGTGAGGGACGGCGCGGCCGTCGGCTCGGCACTGCCAGTCGGCGCGGCGCTACCTGCGGGCGGAGTGCCCGACGGCTCTGGCGTGGTCGGCGTCGGCGTCTCGGCGGCGTCGAACTGCTTGCGGCACTTGCGCATCTCCTCGTCGAGCGCGTTGCCCTTCTTCTCCTGCGCATCGTTCGGCTTGTTCTTGCCGATCTTCTCTTTCATCGTCTTGCGGTACGCGCGCCATTCGTCCTGCACCTTCTCCGTGCACGCCTTGTCCTTGCACTCGCACATCTGCTTCTTGAAGCCCTCCATCTTGCCGAGGACCTCGTCGAATGCATCGCCACCGCCGCAAGCACCCAGGCCGAAACCGACGCCAAGACCTAACACCACGCGCGTGAGGAAGAAGAGCTTTCGCATGGCCGGCATCATATGCCGAATTCGGCACGCTACTTCGTGAACGGCGGCGCTGACGTCGGCGCCGGCTGCCCATAGCGCTCGCGCGCCCAGGACAGGAACTGGTCGCCCGGGAGCTCGAGGGCGGCCTTGCAGACCTCACCGACGTGGACGGGGAAGTCCTTGCTGATCACCCACTGTAAGAAGCTGCGGTCGGGACCGGCGGCGATGTCGTGCACCGCCGCGCCACTGTGCTTGCCGAAGCCGAGCACGATGACCTCGTTCTCCCATCGCAAGTGCCGCGACGGCCCGACCCAGCTCGCGCGCTGCGCGCTCAGAGGATCCGCCTTGGTCGCGACCTGCTCCCAGTCGATCTGGCCCGTGCCCTCGAGGTTGAAGTGACGGAGCATCCCGGCCAACACGCGCCCGGTGGCGGCGACGTCCGCGCTCGCGGTGTGCGCCGCGGCGAACTCCTTGCCGACGAAGCGCTGGTGCGCGTGCTGGAGGCTGCGCGGCTCGAACTGCTGCCACAGCCGGAACGCGTCGATGATCTTCTTGCTGGCGAAGTCGAGCATCGGCTTGCCGATACGGGCGTATTCGGCCTGCAGCATGTCGATGTCGAACGTGAGGTTGTAGCCGACGATGATCTCGGCCTCGGCGAAGATGGCCGCGATCTCGTCGGCGACCTCGGCAAAGGAGGGGCTACCCTCGAGCTGGTCCATCGAGATGCCGTGCACCGCCTGGGCGCCGGGATGGATGGGGACGCTCGGCTTGATCCGCCACACGCGGCTCGGCGCGCCGTCATCGAGGCCGTACTGCACGCACAGCTCGATCACCTGATCGCGCGTGCGGTCGGTGCCGGTGGTCTCGCTGTCGAAAACGACGATGCGCGTCGACGGTGGGCACGCCGCAAATGGCGCCGCGACCGGAGCCGCAGCCTCCTGCGGCGGCGGCGGCGGGCGCCAATCGAACAGCGACAGAGTGCCTTCCACGTCTCCACCCTAGGGGGGCCCTCTGACATCGACGTGGCGCAGATCGCCAAGCGATCGAATACCTTAGCGTTCCAGGGGATCACCTCCCCCAGGTCCGCTAGAGTGGCCCCGTGCGGCACTGGCTGGCTCTGCTCCCGATTCTGGTCGCCTGCAAGGTCAAAGATCCCCCGGCGATCAACGCCCCCTTCTACGACGGGTTCGAGCGCACGGAGCTGGGCGACTCCTATCGGGTGACCGGCGAGGGCTACCGCATCGTCAACGGCCAGCTATCCGCGAAGGGAGCGCACAACCACCCGCTGTGGCTGGCGCGCAAGCTCCCACGCAACGTGCGCATCGAGTTCGACACGTTCTCGACCTCACCGCGCGGCGACATCAAGGTCGAGCTCTTCGGCGACGGCACGTCCTTCGACCCGGACCGCGGCGCGTACATGGCCACCGGCTACGAGCTGATCTTCGGCGGCTGGGGAAACTCGAAGTCGATCATTGCCAGGCTCGACGAGCACGGCAAGGACGTCGTCCAGCGCGTCGACGTCAAGGTCGTCCCCAACCGCCACTACTACTGGCGGATCGAGCGCGACAAGACCAATACAATCCGCTGGTGGATCCGTGATGGCAAGCAGGGCGAGGGCAAGCGTGATGCAGGTCAAGCCGGATCCGCAGGATCCGCAGGCGCGGCGATGACCGAGCCGCCGTTCCTGGAGCTGAAAGATCCCAATCCGCTCGAAGGATCTGGTCACGAGTTCTTCGCGTTCAACAACTGGGAGACGGATACCTGGTTCGACAACCTCGTGATCACGCCGCTGTGAGCTAAGCTTTGCCCTCACCCCGGGGATGGAGCAGTTCGGTAAATACACGCTGATCCGCAAGATCGGCACCGGCGGCATGGCCGAGGTCTATCTCGCGCGCACCACCGTCGCGCAGGGTCTCAACAAGACCCTGGTCATCAAGAAGATCCACACCGCCTACGCGCGGTCGAAGCAATTCGTGACGATGTTCGTCGACGAGGCGAAGATCGCGCTCGGCCTGAACCACCCGAACATCATCCAGGTGTTCGACTTCGGCGCGGTCGGCGACACGTTCTTCCTCGCGATGGAGTACGTCGAGGGCCTCGACCTCCTGCGCCTGTTGCAAGAGTCGGCGAAGGCGCGCCAGCGCCTGCCTTATGGTCTGTCCGCGTACATCGTGCAGCAGGTCGCCAAGGGCCTCGACTACGCGCACCGCAAGACCGACGAGTTCGGGCAGCCGCTCGCGATCGTGCATCGCGATATCTCGCCGCAGAACATCCTTCTCTCGTGGGACGGCGCGGTGAAGATCGTCGACTTCGGCATCGCGCGCGCGCGTGACGTCCACGAGGAACAGGGCGTCATCAAGGGCAAGTTCGCGTACATGTCTCCCGAGCAGGCACGCGGCGAGCCCGTCGACTGCCGCAGCGACGTGTTCGCTGCGGGCATCGTGCTGTTCGAGCTCGTGTGCGCGCGACCGTTGTTCCACGGCAAGGGCAAAGAGGCGCTGGAGATGGTCAAGAGCGGCGCCATCCCGCGCCCCAAGGACTACGCGCCCGAGCTGCCCGAGTCGCTCGAGCGGATCATCCTCAAGGCGCTCGCGTTCCATCGCACGGATCGGTTCCAGACCGCGCGCGACCTCCAGCACGAGCTGGGACGGTTCCAGCTCGAGTGGGGCCAGAAGGCGGGGCAGCTGATCGACTCCGGCCACGTCGCGCAGATCCTTCACCAGCTGATGCCGGCGGAGCAGCGCGTGGTCGCGCCGCGCCCCGCGTTCGAGGGCGATGCGCCGAGCGAGCCGAGCTCTCCCGCCGACCTCGCGGACGACGTCTCCGAGCCCGCGGTGCCACAAGCGATCGCGGCGGAGCCGAGCGCGGCACAGTCGGTACCGATCGCGGTGGTGCGCGCGAAGACGGCGCCGCCGGTGATGAGCGATCGCCCCACGCGCGACCGCGAGCGCAAGCACGTCTACGTGCTGCAGGGCATCTTGCGCGGCATGGCGGCGCTCGAGCGCAAGCTCGGTGCGGCGGGTGCGGCGCGCCTCGTCAACGACTTCTTCAAGGTCGCGCGCGACGTCGCGTTCAAGCACGACGCCCTGCTCGACTCGCCTAGGCTGCCCTCGGACGGCAAGGACATCCCCATTCCCGAGATCACGGCGTTCACGCCGTTGCCGGGCGTGATCCCCGGGGAGACCACGATCCGCGTCGTCGTCGGCTTGCCGATCGCGGCAGAGAACGATGCAGGCCGCGCGATCAAGCTCGCGCTCGCGCTCGTCGACGCGCTCGACGGCATTGGCTCCGACGTCGAGCCGGAGCTCCGGCTCGCGCTCGCCGTGCAGCGCGGTGTCGCGCTCGTGCGCACACCGAGCAAGCAGACGGCGAAGGCGCAGGGCCACGGCGAACCGACCTTCGAGATCGAGGAGCCCACCGCCGCGTTCGCTCATCGCCTCGCGCGACAGGCACGCGGTGCGGAGATTCTCGTCGGTGGCCGCGTCTATCGCGCGACGCGCGGCGAGTGGAACTACGAGGCACTGCCTGCGATCGATCTGCCCGACGACGCGCCGCTCGGCACCAGTCAGGGCGGTTCGCGCGCGCAGGTCGACGAGGACACCGATCCGGGCGTGAAGCGCGCGCGCGTGTTCCGCCTGCGCGGCCCCAAGGAGCGCGCGCAGCGCATGCGCGAGCGGCGCGATGGAGGCCGCCTCCACGGCCGCGATCTCGAGCTCAAGGCACTGCGCGATGCATGGCGCGACGTCCTCGTCACGCGGCGCAAGCGCCAGATCGTCATCGTCGGCGATGCGGGCGTCGGCAAGCGCGCCCTCGTCCGCCAGTTCCTCGACGGGTTGTCGTCCGACGAGGCCGCCATCATTCGCACGCAGGGCCGCGTCGGCAGCCAGCTGACGCCGTACGGCGTGGTCGCCGATCTCGCGCGCGACGTGCTCGGACTCGCCGAGGATGCAGAGCCGCACGAGGTGGAGCGGCGCCTCCTGCGCGCGATGCCGCTCGTGTTCCCCGGCGAGGAGACCTCGCCGCAGGCGCGCGCCGCGCTCCAGATCTTCGGCATGTTGCTCGGCTCGCGCACCAAGGCGCAGACGCCCGAGATCGATGCCGCGACGCGCCGGCAGACGCTGCTCTCGCTGCTCAACCGGTTCGAGCAGAAGCTCGAGAACCGTAAGCCGATCATCCTCGTCGGCGAGGATATCCACTGGACCGATGAGGACAGCCAGGAGCTGTTCGCCGCGCTGCTCAAGGTCGAGACGCCGCGCCCGATCTTCGGCGTGATGACGAGCCGGCCCGAGCCGCGCATCGTCAAGCTCGCGCGCGAGCTAGGCACCGAGTTGGTGTTGCTGGACGAGCTGCCGGATCTCGCGCGGCGCGAGCTGATCGCCGAGCGGTTCGTCCCCGATCACGACATCGAGGACCTCGCCGACCAGATCGTCACGCGCGCGGGCGGCAACGCGTTCTTCATTCAGGAGCTCCTCGACACGCTCGTCGAGCTAGGCGTGTGCGTCCCCGACGGTGACAACGACGAACATCCGGGGCTCCTGCGCTGGGTCAAGCGCGACGCGCCGATCCACGTCCCCTCCTCCGTCGAGGATCTCCTCCTCGCACGCATCGATAGCCTGCCGCCCGGCGAGAAAGACACCCTCGTCCACGCGGCCGTCCTCGGGCGCCACGTCACCGCGGCGCAGCTCACCACGCTCCTCGGGCACCCGGTGCGTCTCGAGCTCGACGAGCTCGTGCGCCGTGGCTTCCTCTCCCCTGCCGACGGCGAGTACCGGTTCAAGAACGACATGACGATGACCGTCGCGTACGGAATGATTCCGCACGACGCGCGCGTCGCCATGCACCGCGCGACCGCCGATCGCATCGGCAACTCGTCCAGCTACAAGCCCGGCCAGGACGACGCCCTCATCGCGCGCCACCTCGAGCTCGCGGGCGACGACCTCGCCGCCGCCGAGCGCTACATGCGCGCCGCGAACCACGCCGTCGAGCTGGGCGGCAACGCCGACGCGTTCCGGCAGCTCACGCGCGCGCTCAAGCTGCTCCCCGTCGACGATCACAACCGTCGCTTTACCGCGCACCGCACGCGCGAGGAGATCCTGCGCCGCCTCGGCAAGCGCCCGCAGCAGCTGCGCGAGCTCCACGCCCTGCGCAAGGAAGCCGAGCTCCTCAAGGATCCGGCCAAGCTCGCCGTCGCGCACTGCGCGCTCGCGCAGTTCTACATCGACATCGGCAAGGCGCCGGCCGCCCTGCGCGCCGCCAACCCCGCCCAGCAGTTCGCGCGCGACGCGAAGGACGCCCTCCTCGAGGCCGAGGCGCTGCGCCTGCGTGCGGCCATCGCGCGCCTCGTCGGTAACGTCGAACAATCGCTCGAGCTCGTCGAAGAAGCCCTCGCCCTCTGCGACGGCTCGCCGGGCGGCACGAGCTCTGGAGTCCGCCCCACACAGCCGGTCCTCGTCGCGCGCGCGACGATCCTCAACCAGCGCGGCACCACGCTGTGGAACATCGGCCGCCTGGAGGCCGCGATCGAGAGCTACGCTGAAGCGCTCGTCATCTACCGCGCCATCGGCATGTCGCGCATGGAAGCGCGGTCGCTCAACAACATGGGCATCGTGTTCGCAGCGCTCGGCGAGTACGAGGAGGCGCTCGCCCACTACAAGTCGGCACTCAAGATCGACCAGGCCCTCGGCGATCGGTCCTCCATCGCCCTCAAGCTCGGCAATATCGGCCAGTGCTACTCCGACCTCGGCGACGTCGACCGCGCCGAGTCGTACCTCAACAAGGCCCTCAAGATCGCCGAGCAGACGGGGGACCTCTCGGCCGCCGCCGACGCCGCAGTCTCCCTCGGCCAGGCCAAGCTGCAGCGCGGGGACACCAAGGCCGCCCTCGTCCAGTTCGAGCGCGGCCTCGCCCTCGCTACCGAAGCCCGCGAGCGCTATCAGGAAGTCCGCGCCCTCGAGTACATCGCGCTCGCGCACCTCACCGCGGGCGACCCCCCCGAAGCGGCCCTCGAGATGGCCAAGTCCGCCACGGAGTGGGCGCGCAAGATGCCCATGCTCGTCGGCATCATCTACGGCCTGACGTTCCAGGCCCTCGCCCTCTCCAAGCTCGGTCGTCACACCGAGGCCATCACCGCCGTCGACGAGGCCGTCCAGCTCGCCGAGGGCGCGCGCCCCGACGGCTCCGAGCACGTATACCGTTGGCGCGCCAAGATCCTCACGGCCGCCGGCCGCACCGCCGAGGCGCAGGCCGCGACCTCGCGTGCGGTGGCTGAGGTCGAGGCCAAGGCCGCCAAGCTACGCGACCCCGAGCTCCGCAAGCACTACCTGGCGAGCCGCCGCCGCGCCCAGTGAGCATTGCGCCCACGCGGGCGCCACGTAATCACGTTCGCTCCGAAGTCCGGACACGGAATGTTCGCGGACGCAGCGAGACGCCATCGACCGCGCGCGGTGGCTTTCTGGCGCCCCGCCGAGCTCGTCGAGCGCGCTCCACAGGTCCGGCCGCGTGTTACTCCTCTGCGCATGTCTCGCAGGCAGCAGGTCCTGGTCGCGCTCGGGCTGCTCACGGGCCTCGCGGTCGCGTGGTGGTGGTGGCGCCGCGATCCGGCACCGCCCACCACACCCGCAGTCGCGACACGGCCGAAGCCCACCGCCGAGGCGCCGGGACGATCCGGGTCGGCCGGGGACGTCCCATCCGTGCCGCTGCGAGTGATGATCGACGCCGATCCTCGGGGCGAGCTCCGGCTCGAAGGGATGGTGATCGACGCCGACGACAAGCCCGTCGCGGGCGTCACGGTGGTGCTTGGCGCGAACCCACCACGCAGCGTGACCACGGGGGAGGACGGTGGATTCGAGTTCGATGCGCTCGTCGGCCGACCGTACACGCTGGTCGCACGCGGCGACGCCGGGATCGCGGGTCCCGTGACGGCGAAGCTCACCGCCACCAGCGAGCCGGTCGTACTCCACCTGCGACCGGCGTCGAAGGTCCGCGTGGCCGTCGTCGACGCCAAAGGGACGGCGGTCGATGGCGCGACCGTCGAGCTACGCGGGATCGACGATCAACGCGCGACCACGACGGCGGGGCAAGCGACATTCGCGACCGTCGTACCGGGCAGCTATCAGGTCGCCGCCTGGGCGCGGGGACGCGCGCGGGCGCTCCAGTGGCTCCAGGTCGGGGTCGGCGTCAGCGAGGCGACCCTGACCCTCGTCGATGGGGCGCGCGTGTCAGGCACCGTGCTCGACGACAAAGGGGCGCCGGTCGCCGGCGCACGCGTGGTCTACAGCGGGGCCTCCGACTGGAGCGCGCAGGGCGACGAGCGGCGCGACGCGGTGATGTCGCAGGCCGACGGCAGCTTCGCGTTCGAGGCGCTGCCCGCGGGCTCGTTTCGGTTCGTCGCCAACCACGACCAACTCGCACAGGGCACCTCGACTCTGATCACGCTCGATGGCACGAACGAGCGCACCGGTGTCACGATCACGCTCACCGCCGGGGCAGCGATCCGCGGGCGGGTGCTCGACGCCAACCAGCAGCCCGTCGCGTCCGCGCGGGTCCGGATCGGCGTCGCCTCGACCGCGGCGGCGATGCTCGCTGCCCCCCCACGCCAGGCCTTCACCGACGCCAGCGGCGTATTCGAGATCGCGGCGATGCCGAGGCGCGAGTTGGTGGCCGTGGCGATCCACGAGACCGCCGCGTCGCCGAGCGTGAAGGTCGACGCGACCCGAGGCGACGTCGCCGGCGTGACGTTGATGCTCGATGTCACCGGCACGATCGCCGGCGTGGTGGTCGATCCCACCGGGCAGCCGATCGAAGGCGTGCAGGTCTCGGCGGGGCCCAACTTCCGCGATCCAGGCGCGAACCCGGACATGTCGCAGTGGCGGCTGCGCGGGTTCCCGCAGGAGCTGACCGACGCCGCCGGGCGGTTCACGCTCACCGGACTCGCGCCCGGCAGCTATCTCGTCAACGCGATGCGGCCGCAGGCCGCGAGCCGCGGTCGTCGCGGCTTCGGGGAGGGAGTCGCGGCGCAGACCGGCCGCACGGACCTAAAGCTCGTGCTGCAGCCGGAAGGAGCGGTCAGGGGCAAGGTCGTGTTCGCCGATGGCACGGCGCCGGCGGCGTACACCGTATCGATCGGCATGACCTCACAGTCGTTCGCGCGCGACGCGTTCGAGCTCGACGCGCTCGCCCCGGGTCGGGCCGAGCTCGCCGTCCGCGGCCCGAGCTTTCAGCCGCGCGTGGTCGAGGTCGTGATCGAGGGCGGCAAGACCGTCGACGTCGGGACGATCACCGTCGAGCAAGGCCGGGGACTCGCGGGCATCGTGACCGTGGACGGCCGGCCCGTCCCGAACGCCAAGGTCTACGCGGGCAAGATGATCTTCGGCAGCGGCTCGTCGAGCAGCGCGCAGTTCGGTCCGATGGGGCGAGGCACGAAGGAGGCCACGACCGCCGCGGACGGGACGTTCGCGCTGTCGGGGTTCCTCGGGGGCGATCTGACGATCGTGGCCGAGGAGCCAACCATCGGGCGGTCCCGGAGCCTTCGCGTTCCTAGCCAGATGCCCGGGCAGACCGAGCTCACCCTCGAGCTGCAGCCGTTCGGTGCCCTGGCAGGGATCCTCCGCCAAAGCGGCAAGCCCGCGGAGGGCGTGTTCGTGACCGCGCAATCGACGACCACCCCGGGTGCGCTCTACAACGTCGCCTCGGGCCCCGACGGCTCCTACCGATTCGACAGGCTCGCGCCCGACTCCTACAAGGTCTCGGCCACGCTCGGCATGCCGATGACCGGGATGAAGTTCTACTCGAAGCAGGTCGAGGTCGTGAGCGGCAAGGAGACCGTGGTCGATCTCACCGTCGAGCCCGGTACGGTGACGCTCGTGATCACCGCGATGCCCGGCGCCGGTCAGCTCGGCGTCGCGAACGTCTGGCTGACCAGCGGCGAGATCGCGCCGGCGACCGCGGCGGAGCTCGCGCTGCGCATGGCGGCGCTGGGGCCGGGCGCCTCGCAGTGGGTGATCATCCGCAATGGCGAGCCAGCCCGGTTCGCCGAGGTCGCGACGGGCCGCTACACCGCGTGCGTCGTGCCGTTCCCCTCCGAGGTCAAGGGCATGGCCGCCATGGGGTACGCCGAGCGCCATGGGGACGAGCTCCACGCGTTCTGCAAGCAGCTCACGGTGAGCGCGGCGCCGGCGACACAGTCCGCCGAGGTCCCGGTCGAGATCCCGGCGAAGATCGAAGAGCCCCCGCCGCCGGGCGCGGGTTCGGGCTCGGGCAGCGCGACGCCCTAGGCGCAGGATCCGACCGACGGTGACCTGGAGGTCCGACCACCGCGCGCGATCACGACCGCGCCGAGATAGCAGGCGAGCCCCGCCACGACGAATACCGCACCGAACGACAGCGCGCGCTGCTCGCGGTTACGCCGGTGGATCACGCCCCGCGCGGTCTCGACGAGGACATCGCGCAGCTGGCTAACCCAGCGCAGCCGCATGATCGTGCGGATGCACAGCGTGAGGCCGACCAGGACGAGCAAGATGCCAGTGACCATGAACGAAGCGGACAGCGACCCGGCGCGGATCATGTGCGCGCCGGAGAAGTCGACGCGGACCGCCGAGCGAATACGGTGATCCTCGAGGGTGGATCCGAGAGTGCATGTGATCGACGACGACGCGTTCGATCACCCCGGCGCATTGATGCGCTCGCGGTCCCCCTCGTCACCCACCAGGTAGCGCCTCTCGACGGCAGTGCGGATTGCGGCGCGGCTCCGATCCGGCGATAGCCGCTCGTTGCGCTCGATGCATTCGATCGCTTGGGCGAGGTCCGCGTCCTCGACCTCGGTGCGAAACCAACGCGAGTAGTCGCCGTTGCGCAGATGAAACTCCCACGTGTCATCGTCGACCCCATCACCGAGGTACAGGAACATCTGGACGTTGGGCGCCGCGAGATCGAGCTTGCCGTCGGGCCCACGGAAGGAGAACGCGCGCTGGCGGCCGAGGTTGACGTCCAGGGACTTGCGCGACGGACGCTTGCACTCGGTTCGCGGCGGCTCGGGCCGGACGAGGACGGCGCGCGGGCTGCCGACGCACCAGTAGAGAGCCTGGCCAGGCGAGAGGGCGGAGCTGCCCGCGACCGGCGGCGGGGGGGCGATGTGCGCGGCTTCGCAGAACTCAGCGAGCGTGACCTCCGCGTGGTCCCCGACGATGATGAGGGTGTTGATCGCGGAGAGCACCGCTGCTTGGACGCGCCGAGGATGTGCCGTCACGCAGAGCATCCCGCGGGCGGGCGGCGCGATCTCGGCCGCCGTGCTCGCGCTCGCCGGGATCAGGTGATCCGCGTGATCGATCACGAGCCAGTGCGGCCGGCCGGTCGACGCCTGGAGCCCCGAGAGCACGGTCAGCACGTGCGCGAAGTACGCCGGGCGGTGTTCGAGCGAAACGCCGAGCAGATCAGCCACGATGTTCTCGGCAGGATGCAGGAGCAAGTCCACGGTCTCGCTGATGAGGGGAGGCTGCGTGGTATCGCCGAGGATGATCGCGCACTCGACCGCCGCGCGTTGGCCCTCGGGATCGAACACGGCGAACTGATAGCCGCCAGCCGCCAGCCGCTCGAGGATCCCCGTGGACACGGTCGCGGTCTCGCGTGCCGATGTGCCGCAAACCATGATGTTGGCGGCGTAGGGATCGAACGCGACCTCGCCGTCGTCGGCGGTGCCGATCCGCACGTGATGACGCGAGAGCTTGGGCGCGGCGATCGCGAGGTCGTCGGTGAGCAGGTGCGCGATGAGCTCGCGGACGCCGGCGCCGTGGTGCCCCTCGGTGACGAGGTCGGCGCGGTGCTTGAGCGATGCCAGCGCGTTCGCCACGGCCACGCCGCACTCGCAGTGGCCGAGCAGCGCATGATCGTTCTCGGCGTCGCCCACACCCACCACGTTGTGCCGTGACAGCCCGAGCTCCAAGAGGGCTGCCGCGAGGCCCGTGGCCTTGTTGATCCCGGACGGCAGCACCATGACGGCGCCCTTGTTGAAGATCACCTGCAGCTCCAGACCGAGCTCGCGGATGACTTGGAGCACCGTCTCCTCGTGCGGCTCCCAGGTCGCGACGATCGTGCGCCCCACCGCGATGCGTTCGACGCCGCGGCGGCGCAGGGCCTTGACGAAGTCGTCGGGCGGGCGACCGGAGGTCATGCGGATCTCGCGCGTACGCGGCTCGTAGAGCAGCCCTCCGTTCTCTGCGACGATCCGGTCGAACAGCTCGGGGTAGCGCAGAAGGGCCAGCAGCTCGTCGAGCTCACGCCCCGTGACCATGATGAGCGCGAGGCCTGCGGCGCGCAGGCGACGAAGCGAGGTCCACGTGTCTTCGTCGATCTGCCCGTCGTGTGCGAGCGTGCCGTCGTAGTCGGCGGCCAGTGCACGGTACCGCATGCTGCGAAATGGCTGCACGGGCCATGCCGGGCGCAGCGAGGTGCGTGACGCGGGTATCCCGCCGGCGCTCACCGGGCCTCGACCGCGCGCCTCCAATCGTGCACCGGCGCCTGGAGGTTCGAACTAGGCGAACTAGGCGTTGCCAAGACGTGACGTGCCGTGTCGACGCGGACGAGCGGGGCTCCGCGAATCTGCCGCTCGCGAGCTGCGGACCGGCGATCGCGTCAGCTCAGCGTCGGCTGCGTGCCGGGGGGCGGGGTGCTCTCGACACGTCCGCGCGACGCGATCAGCACGCGCCATACGGCCGCCGCGGCGGCGCCTCCGAGGAGCGGCGCGACGATGAACAGCCACAGCTGCCGGAGCGCATCGCCACCGACGATCAGCGCCGGACCGATGCTGCGCGCCGGGTTCACCGACGTGCCGGTGAGCGGGATGCCGAGGAGGTGGGCGAGCGTCAGCGCGGCGCCGATGGCGAGCCCCGCGAGGCTGGCCGTCTGGACGTAGCCCGTCGTCGCGAGCACCACGAGCACGAACAGGAACGTCAACACCACCTCGGCCACGAAGGCCCCTCCACCCGCCAGCCCGATCATCGAGTGCGCCCCCCATCCGTCGGCGCCAAGCCCGGTCGCCGCCGTGTAGGCGGCCGAGCTCCGCAGCGTCCACCACAGCGCGACGGCGCCAACGATCGCGCCGGCGACCTGGGCGCACGCGTAGGCGAGCGCCTCTTTGGTGCTGATCCGCTTGGCGATCAAGAACCCGAGCGTAACGGCCGGGTTCACGTGACACCCGGAAACCGGACCGATCGCATACACGAGGGCGACCAGGACGAGGCCGAACGCCAACGCGGTCATGACGACACCGGCGGCGATGCTGCCGCCGTGCAGCCCGAACCCGAATGCGAGGGTCGCCGTGCCCACGGCGAAGTACACGAGCAACGCGGTCCCGACGAGCTCTGCAGCGATCTTCTTCCTGAGCATGTCGATCTCCTTCACCGAGATCGCGCGACATCCGTACCGCGTACGGCCGACAGATCGTGCGCCCGCACCCGGACGGTGTCCGCTCGTCGAGCGCTCGCCCCGTGACCAGGACGAGCGCGAGGCCCGCGGCGCGCAGGCCCCGATGTGCGTGCCGCGGGTGTCCTGCCGGCGCTCACCGTGCCTCGACCGCGCGCCTCGCGTCGTGCGTGGGCGCCTGGAGGTTCGTGAACCGGGCGTTGCCAAGACCGGTGCCGATCGTCAGCACCCCCCACCGCTCGACGTCCCGCATGAACGGTGCCTCGCATAGGCCCTGAACGACCGCGTCGTTGTGAAGCACGACCTTCGTCGCGTGCCCACCGATCACGGGAAGTCCCGCCTCGAGCTCTGCGCGTAGATTGAAGTCGCGGCTCTCCCAGTCCCCGGGGAGGTTCTGGGCACCGCTCAGGATCGAGCCATCGTCGGCGATGTTGCCCGGACAGGCGACACCGATCATCGGCACCAGCTCGAACCCGCGCTGCGCTGCGAGCGCGACCAGGTTCTCGAGCATCGCGACGATTCTGCCGACCGTCTCCTCGCGCGTCGGCCGTCGCGGTTCGTCCGCGTGGCGCCACAGGTCAAACTCGCGGACCTTGCACATGGAGAGGTCCGATGCGACCTCGAGCCGGAGCTCGACGAGCCCCGCGCGAATGTTCGAACCTCCGATATCGACGGCCAGCATCGCGTCGCTCCCCCTGAACATCCATGAGGGCGCGAGCTGTGCCGCGCCGATCAGCGCCGCCTGGTCAGGGTGATACCGGATGGGCGTCATGCGAACCGGGTGCCCCGCGGCCTTCACCAGCACGGACGTGCGGCCAACGATGACCTCACCCACCCGGCTCGAGCTCAACCCTCCACCGACCACGATGTGCTGCGTGTCTCGCCATCCCTCCGACTGCAGGAAGCGCACGTGATGTCCGCCAGCTCGCCCGAGAACTCCTCGATCGCCGTATGCATCAAGCCCGCCGCGAGCGCATCGCCCTTGGCATGCACGCGGTCAAGCCGCTTCTTCGACAACGCACCCTCGCGCTCACTCAGCGGGTCGTCCTCGACGATCGCCCGCACGCGGTCGCGCCAATCCTGGAGGATGGTGTTGAAGGCGCGCCGGTTGGCGCGGTCCCCAATGAATCCGTCGTCGTCCTTGAGCTCTTCGCTGTGCGTGTCGACGTGGACGAGCGGAAGCGTAGAAGCACCTGAGAGCATGCTGGGCATGTCAGCTCCTTATGCAGCTCGACATGTGCACTCGGAGGGCCAGGAGCGCTCGCGACAGGCCTGCGAAGATCGACGAGGGGCGTATGCCGAAGACCGCGTCGCGCGCGTGCCTCGCAAGGCTCGGCGGCCGGACGCACCGTTCCAAAGCGAGTGGTGTCTGTCCGATCGCCGACGTGCCGCGCGGCCCCGACCCGCTGGCGAGCTCGCTAAACAGGATCGCGCAGGATGAGATCCTCGGCTGTTGACGAGTGATCCCGAGAGGATCATCGTGCTCGATCTCAACCAGGGCAAGCAATCCGTCGGGCCCGCCGCCGTGGCGTGCAGCTGAAATAGCTCGACGCGTTCATTCTTGAAGCGCAGCTCAGGAACGACCTGGGCGAATGGCGCCGAGGCCCGGCGGTACGCGCGTACATCGGCAGAACGTGGTCGTTGACCTGGTCGTGTCGTCGTTGTCGTCGACCTTGACGGCGACGGCGACGGCGACGTGGAGGTGGACGCCACCTTGGCTTGGTGCAGGACCACTCGTCCGACCGGGTGCACTCGACATGCTCAGCTCCCACGGACCTCGGACCAGCTACATCGCGCTGCGACTGACGCCCATCAACACAGGGTTGACACACGCAGACACTCGTCACTCAGGTGCACGGTGAAGTGTCAGCGATGTCATGTCCTGCACCGCACCAACCGTGGCGTCCACCTCCACGTCGCCGTCGCCGTCCCCGTCAAGGTCCACGTCGCCGACCAGGTCAACGTCAACGAACGTGATCCATAGGTCATGCGACTGTGTTTAGGTCAACTCGGCTGGTCGACCGTCATACGTCCCGGCTGCCTGCTGCTACGCTGAACGCTCGTGATGGAACGGCTTCGGGATCGACTGCACAAGCTTGCCGCGCACGCGAGCGATCAGGCGTGGCACGTCGGCTGGCGCGCGGTACGCACTGTGGCGACCGCGCACGTCCAGCGCGTCTTCACGCAGGCCCGAACGACACTCGCGCGCCGGGTGGAGCCCCCGTGCGTGGTCGAGCGGACGCTGCTGGACCAATGGCTCCGGGAGGCGGCACCTCCCGGCATTCCCTTCGAGGCGATCGCGGTCGACAGCGCCACCTTGCGTGCGCGGCTCGGGGACGGACCTCAGGCTCGCCGCAGCCTCCATATGCACGGCAAGGTGCGCATGACCCATCGCGGGATCCCGAGCCAGGCGGTGGTGGTGCTGGTGCTGTTCAGCGATGTCGCCGCTGATTACTTCGTCGAGAGTATGGCCGCCGATGTCGCCACCCGCGCGAACGAACGCTACGGCGTGGGAGTCGCCGTGGCAGACGCGCAGGCGAACGTCCCCGTCGCGCTCAAGGAGGTCGCGGTCGCCGCAGGGCTCGGAACGATCGGCAAGAACGCGCTGTTCTTTTCACCGCGGTTCGGCTTCAACTGCAAGTTGAACGTCATCTTCATCAACGCCGCGATCGATCGCTACGATGCACTTCCCGCCGACGATCATGCCTGGAAGCTTCCGGACTGCAGCACGTGCAACCTGTGCGTCGAAGCCTGCCCGGTCGGCGCGTTCGACGACTACGTGATCACGCGCACCGAGTCCTGCGATCGCGTGATCTCGGGTGACTTCTTCGGACCGCGGCGCGATCACATGTGCAGGGCGTGCATCACCCGCTGCCCCGTCTCGAACGACGTCCTCAAGTTGCGTCGTGCCGAAGGCGTCGCCAAGCGCGTGTTCTGGGACAACGAGGCCCAGCTCGCCCTCGCCGCAGATCTCTTCCTGGATCGCCCGTCCTTCCTGACCTGGCTCATCCAGCGCTTCTATTACGGCGCGGGGCGGCCGGGACAGCCGCGGCCGGCGAAGCGCGGCTTCGTCGAAAGTCTTACCGCCGCCGCGAAGGTGAGCACGTCCGAGCGCTCGCGCGACGGCTGGCGGCACGCCGCGAAGCGCCGGGCTCCGTGAGCGGCACGAGCCGCTGGCTGCGGCGGACGCTCGAGCTGCACCGCGAGCTCGCCGAGATCGCCGAGATCGCCGAGCTGGACCCGCGCTGGTGGCTGCTCGCCGGAAGCGTCGCCCTCGCCGAAACGCGCACGCGCCCCCACGCATATCTCGCGTGCGGCGTCGAACCTGACGCGGACACCTTCATGGGACAACGGTCCCCGCCACCGAGCGATCTCGTCGCCGACGCGCTCGTTCGGGCGCGCGCGGCCCGCACCGCGCTGCGCGAGCTTCACGGGATACTGCCGGATCAACCTCTCGCGGTGACCCTCGACCACACCTGGCCTGGTGGCATTCGTCCGAGCCGCCTGGACGTCGTCGCCTTCGCGATCGGCGCACGTTGCGTGACCGGCTCGCTCGACGATCCTGGGCTCGCCGCAGTGCTCACGGCCGTACTTCAAGGCGTCGCGCCGCCCAGGTGGTCCGGGGCGCCACCGTTCGTCTGCGTCTCGATCGGCGACGAGCCTCTGAGCACGGCGCGGCACGGCCATCGGCGGGCGTGGGCCGAGCGCGGGGGGCCGTGGCTCGGGCTCGGCCGCTCGGGCGAGCTCGCGGTGACGTCGACCTGCCACTTCGTACTCGACGGGTATGGTCACGCGCGGGTGGCCGCCCGGATCGCCGAGCTCGTCGCGGAAGCGCGGACCTCGCGCGATGCCCCGTTCGCGCCAGCCCCGCCGCTCGCGATCCCCGCAGGTGCCGTTCCCCTCTCCGTGACCTGGCGCGAGCTGGACTCGCCGACGACGCGGGTCATCCCGCTCGCCTACGAGCTGGGCATGTATCTCCATGCGCGCGCCGGACGGCCGAACGCACGGTTCTCGCCGACGATCCAGATCCCCGTCGCGCGGGGCCGTAGGGATGATCCGTTGCGGCTCCGCCATCGGATCGTGTCGGCGACCACGAGCGTGCGCTTCGCGGCTGGAGTCCCGGAGCCGTTCGATGTCTTCGACGCGCGCGTCCGCGGGGTGTTCGCGCGGGAAGCACAGGCGCGCGGCCTGATCTCGCGCCTGCTGGCAGCCGCGCGTGCCGTCCCGCTGCCTGACGCCTGGAAACGCAAGGGTGTCAGCGCGACGCGCCCGCGCTGGCTCGAGAACTTGGCGGACGTGATCGGGGGACGTGCGCTCCTCTCGCGCATCGTCGTCGACGTCCCCCTCGCGCCCACGTGTGCGGTGTCGTCACCGGCGCGCCTCGCGACCGCGCGCGATCCGTTCGGCAGCTGCGTGATCACGGTCGTCGACGATGGACGACGCGGCGCGATCACCGTGTGCGGATCCGGGCTCGTAGGAGCGCCGCACGACGCAGGCAAGCTCCTCGACCAGCTGGTCGCAGCGGCATCGGCACGACACCGCGTCGCGTGAAGACACACATCGCCTGTGAGGTCGAAGCGCTCACCGGCCCTCGTCCGTCGAACCCGGCGCCCTGTCGGCGAACATCGACACACCGGCGGCCTCGAGATCGCGGATCTGCCAGCTGACGGTCGAGAGCTGGGCTTGCTGTTGCTCTGTTCGAGTCCGCCGATCGAGGCGCGCTGTAGTACGCTTCGAACAACGCCCTCTTGAACCGCAGGTGGCTCACTGCCACTTTCTCTCCGGGTGTCACCTCAGCTTCGACTCATTAGACGTTTGCCCAGAGTAGCGGGAACCAACACGGCCACGCAGCCAGCAAGCTGGAATCGAACGAACAAAACATCAAGCCACCATAGGAGCGCGGCCACGGTGTCGAAAACACGGAACACCATTCGGAGATTTGAAACCATGAACCGCGAGTGGTCTGCGGAGGTCCTCGTCTACGATGACGGACAGGTAGCCTATCGGCAGTTCGTCGACCCAGCCGAGCCCGTTCGCTACAGCGAGTGCACGTGGGAGGCCGTTGCGGCAGGCTGGCCGTCGAACGTGGTGAACCTCGGCGGCACGGCCGCAGCAGAGCTCCGGTCTTTTCTGGTGGCAGCGATCGCAGACCGTGCGGGCGGGCGGCGCGGGTGCCGTTACTGCGGCAGCGGGCCGGTCGTAACGCGGGAATGTGTAAGTTCCGTGCATCCGGTGTCAGGTGATGCGTACGGCACGCTTGAAACCACGTGCCTAGCCTGCGAACGCATCGAATCGACCCCGTTTGCCGACAACTAGGTCTGGCCGCGCGCGAGCCGCGGCGTGATGAGCGGAAGTGCCGAGCAGCGCGGCGATGCTCCCCACAGCTCCGAGCGTGCACGGAGCGCAGCGTGAACGCGGCGCCACGGGGATGGTGTCGCCGGCGTGGCTCAGCGTCGGCGCCCACGTCAGATCATCACGCGGCGGCGGCTGTGTTACCTGTGGGAGCCGTTGTTGCGCTTGATCGTCCTCGCCCTTGCCCTGTGCGTCGCAGGTCGGTCGCCTGCCTGGGCGCAGATCGTCAACGTGCAGGGCGCGCTGGCCAAGGCGCCCGATGAGAACGGCCTCAGCGGGCAGGTCGAGCTCAAGGTCAACTGGCGCGAGGGCAACAATCCCATCCTCGATCTGGGGGGCGGCGGCAGCATCGTGGTGCGCGAGGGGCGCTTGCTCGGGCTCGTGGTGGCACGCGGCGGGTATGGCCGCAGCCGCGGGGTGACGTTCACCAAGCGCAGCTTCGAGCACGTGCGCGCGCGTGTCACGCTCTCCTGCGTGTGGAGATGGGAAGCGTTCGGACAGCACGAGTTCGACGAGTTCCGCCGGCTGTCCCTGCGCGCTTTGCTCGGCACCGGTCCCGCGCTGCAGATCGTGAACACGCGGTCGTTCGCACTGCTTGCGGGGGCAGCGTACATGCTCGAGCTCGAACGACTCGATGAGCGCATAGGCACCACGGATAGCGGCGGGCGCAGCCACACGCAGCGCGCGTCAGCCTATCTCTCGGGCCGTGGCCTGCTCGCGAATGGTCACGAGCTCGTGCAGACGGTGTATGCGCAGCCTCGCCTCGTGGATCCGTCGGATGTGCGGCTGCTCGCCGAGGTGGCCGTGCAGAGCAAGCTCAGCGCGCACTTCGCGCTCAAGAACAGCATCACCGTGGCGTACGACGCGACGCCGCCCGATCAGGTGAAGGAGCTCGACACGGCGATCGAGGTCGCGTTCGCCGTGCACTTCTAACCCCCCAGCCGCTAGGTCACCCGAACCGCTTCTCGAAGAAGCCGGGCTTGTAGCTCGGGTTTCCGCTTCAGGCCAACCCCGAGCGGGAGCGCGCACCGTGCGCCCGACGACAACGACACGGAGGGCGACATCTGAACCAGTTACGCTGCAGCGCAGATTTGTCGCGCAGAGATAACCGCGCGAATTCGCGCGCGCTCATCTAGGGGTCGTGCGTAGCCGCCCAGGCACACGTGATGCTCCATCCCACTGCCATGACCAGGAGATGCACCATGAAGCGAACGCTCGTAGCGACGCTGCTGTTCGGCTCCCTTATCGGCGCTGGCTGCGAGAGGTCGGAGACTGATAGAGCGGCGGACAACATGCAGGGCGCGCGCGAGGAGCTACGCGAAGAGCGCAAGGATGTCGCCGAGGAGGTACGCGACACGACCAAGGAGCAGCGCGACGTTGCCGAGGCGCAGCGGGACCTCGCCGAGGCGCGCTCGGAGTTCACCAAGGCGATCAACGAACGCACGGCCGATATCGACGCCAAGCTCGATCAGCTCGCGAGCAAGACGGACGCGAAGTCGCAAGAGACCGCGGACAAGCTCCGGGCGGCGCGCGATCAGGTGAAGTCCGAGATCGTCGCGATGCGTGATCAGTCAGCGGAGAGCTGGGAGCGGACGAAGAACAAGATCAACCGGCAGCTCGACGAGCTCAACCGGCAGCTCGACGACGCGCTGTAGACCTCAACGAATGATGCTCGTGCAGTTCGCGGGGCACAGATCGTTGCCATTGGTGTTGCCGTCGTCGCAGCTTTCTCCGTTCGCGGTCTGCACCACGCCATCGCCGCAGCGCGGGCCGAGCTCGCACGTGGGCTTGCACTTGCCGTAGGCGCCGGTGTTCTGCGCGATGCCGTCGTCACACTGCTCCTCGCCAGCCTGCACGATGGCGTCGCCGCAGCGCGGGCCGAGCTCGCAGGAGGCCGTACAGCCGTTGTAGCCGCCCGTGTTCTGCGCCGCGCCGAGATCGCACGCTTCGTACGACGAGGCCTCGCCGTCACCACACGCGTCGTCGCACACGCTCTTCTGCGTGTTGAACCCCTTGAGCGTCAGCTTGTAGTTCGAGGCACCAGTGTGGCGCTCGGCCTGGAACACCACAACCTCGTAGGTTCCACCGCTCGTCATGCCGAGGCCCTTGTTCGTGTTGGTCGCCGCGTTGAGCGTGATGGTGCCGGTCCTCACGCCGTGCACACCGCCGATATCGACGGCGAGCTTCCCGTTGACGAACACCCACACGTCGTCATCGCCCTTGAACTCGAGCTCCTCGTTGCCCTGCCACTTGAACCAGTAGCGCAGCTCCGACGTGAACGAGAAGTTGTGGCTACTCCGCGAGATCTCGCGCTCGCCCACCGGCACGGAGGTGTCCTGCCAGCCGATGCCGTCGAGCGGGAAGAACGTGCCGTCGTCGAACACGTACGTCCCGGACCCCGTGCGTGTCATCGGCAACGTCGAGACCACGGTCTTGGCCAGCGCATTGTCCGTGTACCACTGGCCGAACGTCGTACGGTTCTTGATCGACGAGTGCGGCGAGCCCCAGTCGATGTCGTTGACGAGCCGCGGCTTGTTGTTGACGAGGCTGGTCTCGACCATGCCGAGCTGGAGGTCGTCGTTCTTGTTCTCGAAGTCGACGTGGCCACCCGTGAGATCGTTGCCCTTGAAGTCGCGGTAGACGATCGTGACCGGTAGCGTGGTGGGCTCGACCGACGTCGACGGCGTGCACACGAAGCCGTACTCCTCGGTGCACGTCGACGAGCAGCCGTCGTAGTCATGGAGGTTGCCGTCATCGCAGCCCTCGCCTGTCTGGATGGCGCCATCACCACACACCGCGGTGCAGGTGCCGTTGGCGCACACGGGCTCGCGCGCGCACAGGGGCGTACATCCGTCGCCGAGGTTGTTGTTCGGCACCACGTTGCTGCCGTTCATCGAGCCGTCGTCGCACTGCTCGGTGCCCTCGCGGACGCCGTTGCCACACACGGTCGCGATACACGCCGTGCCCTGGGTCGGGCACTGGAACCCGTTCTCGAGGACGCACGAGTCCGAGCAGCCAGGGGTGGCCGCGCCACCGTCGTCACACTCCTCGAAGCCGGCGATGATCCCATCGCCACACTCGGCCGCGCTGCACCGAATGCCCGGCACGTCGCAACGCCAGCCCATCTCGAGAGCGCATGTCAAGGAGCATCCGTCGCTGCTGTTGGTATTGCGGTCGTCGCAGGTCTCGAGGTCCTCGACGATGCCATTGCCGCAGATGTGGGTCGGTACGCACGGCGTGCCTGGATCACCGCACGCGAACCCCGGCTCGATACTGCTGCAGTCCGCCGCGCAGCCGTCGCCACCTTCGGCGTCGCCATCATCGCAGACTTCGCCAGGATCCAGTACGCCGTCGCCGCATCGGGGCTCCCTGGCATCGGGATCTGGCGGAATCAGAGGCGCATCCACCTCGGCTCCGCCATCCGGTCCCACCTCACCGCCAGTTCCCCCACCACAGCTGAATGTGAACAAGACCAAGGCCACCGCTGCGCGCTTCACGTTGCTGCACGGTACACAAAGCGTACGCGCCACACCGTGGCCTCCGGGGTAACGGCCCCTAATGCGGTTCAGAGAACGCCGCGTGCGCGGCTGCGCTCACATGAAAATGGCGAAACGCGCCATGATGTAGGCGAAGAGCGCGGCGGCGATCGGTAGCCCCAGCATGACGATCCGGATCTGTTTTGGATCGTTCTCGTACTCGGTCGGGCCCATCCAGCGCGCGTGCTCGTTCAGGGAGTGCATGAGGTGACGCCGGTGCATCGGCCGCGCCAGCGGCGCGGTGACGTCGTGGTCACACATGACCTTCGGGGAACGGCGTCAGCGCATTGCGGAACGCTACAGGCCGTAGGCCGATGCCGGCAGCCGTAGGATGAACGACACCTGGTTGAAGTCGGCGTTCATGGCGGTGCCGGCGACCACGGTGCCGTCCGTGGACGCGGAGAGCACGTTGGTGAGCTGATAGCCCTCCGGCACCACGAGCCCCGCGGCGGTCACGACGTCCTGGAGCTTGCGCATGCCACCCGCGGGCGACCACACGAACGCGTCGGGGATCACGAAGGGCGGCTGTCCCGCCCGACCGAAGAGCAACTGGTCGTCGGCAGCGATCGCGTTGACGAAGGTGAGCTCGTCGGGATGGTTCGCGAGCGTGCCGAGGTTCACCGCGCCGCCAGCCTCGGTCCAATAGAATGCATTGCCCGCGCCCCAATAGCCGGCGGCCATCGTGCCGGCGGGGCTCACCGCCATGACCTCGCCCGGCGTGCCTTCGGGTTGCCCCTCGAGCAAGAAGCCGGACCCGTCGGGGCGCCACAGTGCAGGCCACCGATCGACCTCGAAGGTCATCGCGAAGCCTCCGATCAACATCCCGTTGTCCGCGACTTTGGTCGCGCGATTGTTCGGCGCCGCCATTCCCGGGAACGGGACGCCGATCGTCTGTAGCTTCGTCGCCGCCGCCGCCCCAGGTGCATGCGTGAAGGCCTCGACGATGCATCCGTTCCACAGCGCACCGACCACGGTCGAGCCTGCTGCCGTGACGTCCCACGTGGCGCCGATCTCGCTCGCGCAGTCGCCCTTCGAGTTGTTGTAGGGGCTCGGCACGTAGGTCCAACCGCCGCTCTCGGTCCAGAGACCTGCCTGCACCGGCTCGCCGTAGAGAGCGGTCACCAGGCGATTCTGCGAGATGCCCGTGACCATATTGCGCGAGGGATCACCGACGGTGCCCTTCGCCGTCAGCGTGCCGGTGGCGGTGTCGTAGAAGTGGAACGTACCGTCGGGATCGATGTCTTGCATGAGCGCGATGTCGCCGCTCGGCGTGAGGTCGATCGGGAACGGCAGATCGATTACCTCGAGCTTCGGCGCGACGGCCACCGGCGCATCGGGCATCGCATCGACGTCGCCACCGTCGGGCGTCAGCTTGATGTTGTCGCCACAGCCTGCGGCGAGCGAGGTGACAACGAAGGGCCAGGAGCGACGGTACTGCATCTCGCGAACGTAACAGCGACGAGCGGCGACGACGCGGGTTGAACATTCCTCGTCGGACCGATGTCACAGATCCGGACGTGTGCCGCGCGAGCTTTCCCGAGCCACACTCGTCGCGCGCCTGCGCACACGTCCTGCTCTTCCCATGGGCCCGTTCCACCGCGCGTGCTCGTTCAGGGACTCGATGAGGTACAACGTGTGCATCGCCGCGCCACGGTCCGAATCGCCATGACGACCACCGAAATCACCGGGACCGCAGATGCAGGGCTCGCCCGCGTCATCGGCCAGAAGATGCTGATCGTCTTCATCATCGGCGACATCCTCGGCGCCGGCATCTACGCGCTCGTGGGCAAGCTCGCCGGGCACGTCGGCGGCGCGGTCTGGCTGCCGATCGCCATCGGCTTCGTGGTCGCCGCGCTCACCGCCGCGTCGTACGCCGAGCTCGTCGGTAAGTACCCACGCGCCGCGGGGGCCGCCCTCTACACGCACCGCGCCTTCCAGCGGCCGCTGTTCACGTTCCTCGTCGCGTTCGCCGTGATGATGTCGGGCGTTGCGTCAGCATCCGCCGCGGCGCTCGCGTTCGGCGGTAATTATCTGGCGCAGTTCGTGAGTGCACCGCCCGTGCTCGCCGCGCTCGGGTTCCTCGCCGCGATCACCCTGGTCAACTTCATCGGTATCTCGGAGTCGATCAAGGTCAACCTCGTCCTCACGATCGTCGAGGTCTTCGGTCTCCTCATCGTGATCGTCGTCGGCGTGATCGGGATCCTAAGCGGCGCCGGCGACACGTCGCGCGCGCTCGCCTTCGAGGCGCCCGACGGCGCCATGCTCGGTGTGCTCGGCGCAACAGCGCTCGGGTTCTACGCGCTGATCGGCTTTGAAGATGCGGTCAACCTCGCCGAGGAGTGCCACGCGCCGCAGAAGACGTTCCCGGTCGCGTTATTTACCGGGATCGCGATCACCGGCGTCGTCTACGTCATCATCTCGGTCATCGCCGTGGCCCTGGTCCCACCGGCGACGCTCGCCACCTCGAGTGGCCCGCTGCTCGACGTCGTGCGCGCCGCGGGCGTCGCGTTCCCGCCCGAGCTGTTCGCGGGCATCGCGCTGCTCGCGATCGGCAACACGGCGCTCATCAATATGATCATGGCCTCGCGCCTCCTCTATGGCATGGCCAACGAGCGCATCGTGCCGGCGGCGTTCGCCACGGTCCACGCGCGGCGCCGCACGCCGATCGTCGCGATCGCGTTCACCGTCCTCATCTCGGCGGGCCTCATCGCGACCGGAGACGTCAAGCAGCTCGCCGAGACCACGGTGCTGCTCCTGCTCGTGGTGTTCGCGATCGTCAACTGCGCGGTGCTCGCGCTGCGCAAGCGCCCCGTCGCGCACGCGCACTTCAAGACGCCCACCTGGGCGCCCGTGCTCGGCATCGCGACCACGCTGCTACTCGCGAGCCCGATCACTGGCCGCCCCGCCAAGATCTACCTGACCGCCGCGATCCTCGTCGGCATCGGCGCGGTGCTATGGGGCGTGAACCGCCTCGTCACCGGCAAGCGCATCACCGAGATCGACGCCGAGCACCTCGTCAAATGAAACGGAAGTAGGGTCGGACCCTATTTGCGCAACTTCCATTTCACGTAGCCCACCTAGCTGTGGCGGTCCACATCTACGTGGCCGCGGCTACGTGAACGCGAAGTTGAGCAAGTAGGGTCCGACCCCGGGATCGGACCCTTTGCCGCGTGCACCGCCCCCTGAAATCTGCCAGGGTGCGCCCGTGTCGTCTTCGGGGATCCCCGGGAAGAAGCTCTTATTGGGACTGCTCACCGTGTTTGTGGTCGCGACGGTGCCCACGATCATCATCCCGACGCTGGCGTGCCGTCAGAACGCGTACGACCTGCCGGACCTCGGCACCGTTCCCGCGTTCTCGCTCATCGACGATCAAGGCCAGGTGTTCACCGAGGCCGCGCTGCGCGGCCACCCGACGATCATCGACTTCGTGTTCACCCGCTGCGACACCATCTGCCCCGTGATCTCGGCGCGCATGGCGCGCATGCAAGAGAAGCTGTCGGATCGCCGCGCCGAGGCCATCAAGCTGGTCTCGATCTCCGTCGATCCGCTGCACGACACGCCCGAGAAGCTCGCGGCCTACGGCGCGAAGTTCCAGGCGCGCCCCGACAAGTGGCGGTTCCTCACCGGCCCCATCGACAGCGTGAAGCGCCTGGTCGAGGGCCCGTTCATGGGGCTCATGAAGGTCGAGGGCCTGAGCCCCGCGGGCGCCCCTGCCATCTCGCACAGCGGCTACTTCATGCTCGTCGACGGGGACCTCAAGATCCGCGGCGTCTATGACTCCGCGGAGCTGCCCAAGCTCGAAGAGATGATGCGGCACGCGCGCTATCTCGCTCGCACGGCTAGTGGCACCTACAAGTTCGGCGGCAGCTGATATGCTCGCGGAGCGTTGCTCTCCGCGCTCTACATCGCCCAGCTCGTCGTCGGGATCGCGATCCTGTACTGGGGCGCGAACTGGCTGATCAGCGGGTCCGCATCGGTCGCGCGCGCGTTCGGCGTCAAGCCGCTGGTCGTCGGGCTCACCGTCGTCGCGTATGGCACCTCGGCCCCCGAGCTCGCCGTCGCCACCGAGACCGCCCTCACCCACCACCAGCCCATTGCCCTCGGCACCGTCATCGGCTCGTGTGCGGCGAACATCTCGCTGATCCTCGGCCTCACCGCGCTGATCCGGCCGCCGACGATCGACGCCCGCCTCATCCGCCGCGAGGTGCCGATCTTGCTCGGCTCGGCGATCGCGGTGCCGCTGCTGCTCCGTAACGGCGTGCTGTCCAAGCTCGAGGGCGGCATCCTGATCGGCTGCGCCGTGCTGTTCACGATCGTCACGCTGACCGTGTCCGTGCGGATCGATCCAGACGACGAGCTGACCGAGCGCGATGATGACCAGGAGCGGTCTCGAACGGCCGAGGAGAGCGGCGTGGCCAAGGGCGGCCGCGCGCGTCCTCGCGCCGCCCGCGGCATCGCCCTGGTCATGACGCTGTTCGGCCTCGTCCTGCTGGTCGCCGGGTCGAACGTGTTCGTCCGCGGCGGCCGCGGGCTGGCCACCGAGCTCCAGATGGGCGAGCGCATGCTGGGCCTGACCGTGATCTCGCTCGGCACATCTCTGCCCGAGCTGATCGGCTCGCTGGTCGCGGCCGCACGGGGCCATGGCGCCCTCGCGGTGGGCTCGGTGATCGGGTCGAGCCTCCTGAACGTATTCCTCGTGCTCGGCGTCACCGCGTATCTCCAGCCGATCCGGGTCGGCGAGCGCATGCACCTGGTCGATCTCGTCGGACTGGTGGCAATCACGCTGCTCGGCGTGCTGATGATGCGCGGCTCGCGCAAGATCACCCGCGTCGAGGGCGCGATCCTGGTGGCGGCTTATATCGGGTTTATCGTCGCGTGCTCACTGTTGTGAGCACGCGCAGGTTGGCGAGATCTCCTCGGAATCGATCGATAACAACAGTGAGCAGCGCGCGCGCATCAGTCCGCTAACAGCAGGCAGGGGAAGACAGAACCGCGCGGTGGAGAGCGCGCTTCACAGTTCGCTAAAACGCCGGCCCATGAAGCGCTCCTCTGCCGTGCTGGTGTCGCTGCTTTTCGGGTCCGTCGGAATCGCGTCTGCGGAAACGCAGGCGAACGTCGCGGACGCCCCGGAGAATCCGCTGGCGACTCCGTACAGCCGCCCGCAGGCGACGTACCGCTTCATCGATCCGGGTCTCCCCACGCTCTCGGGCGATGGCGTCTCGGCGCACGCGATCTCGAACGTCATCTACCTGAACAACTGCAAGCCGAACGGGTGCCAGATCACCCCGGGCAACGAGGACTCGAAGACCAACCGGTCGACCATCCCGTCCCGCACGTCGACGGTGCAGCCGTACGCGTACAGCGACGACAACTGGAACCAGGTCGTCGACTGCGTCAAGAAGACCTACGCGCCGTTCGGCGTCCAGATCGTCACCCAGCGCCCCGCGTCCGGCGACTACCACATGGCCATCGTCGCGGGCGTGCCGCAGAACGTGCAGATGGAGCAAGGCGTTGGCGGTGTGTCGCCGTTCACGTGCGGCTACATCGGCAACGCGATCTCGTTCAGCTTCGCGAACGTCTACGGCGGCAATGTCGACGACATCTGCTGGACGGTCGCCCAGGAGACCGCGCACTCGTGGGGCCTCGACCACAAGTTCGATAACCGCGACCCGATGACCTATCTGGGGTCAGGTCCGTCGCGCAAGACGTTTCAGAACGAGGGCGGCTCGTGCGGTGAGTTCAGCGCGCGCCAGTGCCAGTGCCAGTACGCCGGCGGCAAGCTGAACTCCTTCAAGGAGATCATGGAGACGTTCGGCTCGAGCACGCCAACGCCGCCGACGGTCACCATCACCGCCCCTTCGAACGGCGCTAACGTCGATGCCGGGTTCCCGATCCGCGCGGACATCGTCGATGACCTCGGCGCCTCGAAGGCCGAGCTCTACATCGATAACCGCCTGATCTCGACGCTCACCGTCGCGCCGTGGGTGTGGAACGCGCCGCAGGATCTCGCCCAGGGCAACCACGTCATCAAGGTCATCGGCTACGACATCGGCAACACGCCGTCGGAGAAGACGATCACCGTGACGCGCGGCAAACCGTGCAGCGACGACGACGCGTGCACCGGCCAGGGAGATGTCTGCGTCGATGGCCGCTGCGTGGCGGGTGCCTCGGTGACGGGCGGCCTCGGCAACACGTGCACCAACAACGGCGAGTGTAAGTCGGGCCAGTGCGCGAACGACGGCGCCGCCGGCTACTGCGTCGAGTCGTGCCAGATGGGCAACGAGGGCTGCCCCGACGGCTTCGGCTGCATCGCGGCTGGCAACAATGGCGTATGCTGGCCGGGCGCCGATGACGGTGGCTGCAACGCGATGCACGGCGACCAGGGTCTCGCACTCTTCGGTCTCGCGTTTGGGGCGCTGCTGATCGGCCGCCGCCGCCGCCGCTAAGCGCTGTCCCACCCTCGGGTGACACCAGGGTACGTCCGCTCACCAAGGCCGCGCGTTGCGTGGCCTTCGTCTCTTTCGGACGGTCTAACTCCGCACCGCCTGCGGCGCTGCTGCGCACCCGACCTCCGTCGGGCTTGCGATCTAAAGTCAGCACTTTCCTCTAGGTTTGCTGGGGCTTGGCGCGATATGAATGCAGGCCATGAAGCGCGTGCTGCTGTGTGTCGCTGTCCTTGTCGCAGGCGTGGGCAGCGCCTCCGCTCAATCGAAAACCTGGCGCCCCGGTGAGGGCGACTCGATCGATGAAGACACGGCGCCGCAGGTCCTCATGGCCCGCCCGCGCACAGAGCGCGTCTGGGTCGATATCGACCCGTCGACCGTGTTGCCCGCGGTCAACTCGAACAAGATCTACCTGAACAACTGCAAGCCGAACGGCTGCGTGGTACGCGGCGGCGGCTCGGCGAGCTCGCTCGACGGCTCCGGCTACCAGGGCACGTGGCCGATCAACGGCACGCGCACGCTGACCCCGTTCTCTGGCAGCGACGCGACGTGGAACAACGTCGTCGCATGCGTGAAGGACGTGTTCACGAGGTTCGGCGTAGAGATCACGACGACCAACCCGAGCCCGGCGCCGCACTTCGAGATCATGATCGCGGGTTCGCCGACGGACCTCGGCATGAGCCCATCGACCGGTGGTGTGTCGCAGTTCTCATGCGGTCAGCAGTACATCCCTAACTCACTGGTGTTCGCCTTCCAGAAGGTGTGGGGCAGCGACGTCGAGGAGATCTGCTCGACGGCGGCCCAGGAGATCGCGCACTCTTTCACGCTCGATCACGTCACCGATGCGAGCGATCCGCTCACGTACTTCGGCTACAGCGGCCGCCGTCAGTTCAAGGATGCACAGGTCCAGTGCGGTAGCGACTGCGTCAACGGGGTGTCTCCGTTCAACGCACAGTGCACGGGCAACAATCGACAGAACCACCCGTGTGCTTGCACGGGGCAGAACACCCAGAACTCGGTGCAGACGATCAAGGCGCTGTTCGGCTCCGGTACACCGACCCCGCCGGTGGTGAAGATCATCAACCCGAAGCTCGGCGCCGTCGTTGCTCCCGGCTTCCCGGTCAACGTCGAGGCCACCGACGATAACGGCATCGGCCGCGTCGAGCTCTACGTCAACAACACGCTCGCGCAGACGCTGATCTCGCAGCCGTTCGCGTTCAATGCGCCAATGTCGCTCGGCCAGGGTACGCACAACGTGAAGGCGATCGCCTTCGATCTGTTCGGCACGTCGGGTGAGGCGACGACGAGCGTCGTGATCGGCGACCCCTGTAGCAAGCCGGCCGACTGCACGAAGGACACCGACACCTGCATCGGCGGCCGCTGCGTACCGGGCCCCGGCACGCAGGGCGGGCTCGGGACCACGTGCAACTCCGGTCTCGAATGCGCCTCGGGCCAGTGCGCGCAGGACTCGGCCGGCAGCAAGTACTGCGTCGAGTCGTGCGAGCTCGGTGCGGGTCAGTGCCCCGACGACTTCGGCTGCCTCGACGCGGGTGGCAAGGGCGTGTGCTGGCCCGGCTACGACGACGGCACCGGCGGCATCTGCTCGGCGGGTGGGAGCGGCGGCGCCATCACCATGGGTCTCGCGTTCGCATCGCTCCTCTTCGCTCGTCGCCGCCGCAAGCAATGATCACGCGCCTCGCTGTTCTCGCTCTCGCGTTCGTTCCTTCTGTCGCAGCCGCGCAGGCGCCCGCGCAGACTCGGCAGGGCCGGCCCCTGCCCCGCCTCGTCCGCGTGCCGCAGCAAACGCCGCCCGCGGCCGAGCCGTCGTCGCGCCTGATCTTCATGCGCCGCTGCCCGCCGTCGGGTTGCCTCATCCGCCCGGGCGTCGAGGACGCGCGCACGGACACGTCGAGCATCCCCGATAGCGCTGTCACGCTCACCGGCTTCAAGCAGACGCAAGAAGTCTGGGACCGGGTGATGACCTGCATGCGCGCGACGTACGCACCGTTCAACATCGGCGTCACCGACGTCGATCCGGGCAACGTGCCGCACTACGAGAACGTGGTCGGCGGGCGCGCCACGGAGCTGCGCGCGGATCTCGCGGGCGCCGGCGGCGTGGCGCCGTTCACCTGCGACGAGATTCCGAATGCCATCTCGTTCACGTTCGACGTGTACGGCCCCGATGCGGACTCGCTGTGCTGGACCGCCGCGCAGGAGACGGCCCACGCGTTCGGCCTCGAGCACGAGTACAACGCCGCCGACCCGATGACCTACCTGAACGGTGGCCCATCGATGAAGCGGTTCCAGGCGACCGATTCGCCGTGCGGCGAGTTCTCGCCGGTGCAGTGCCGATGCACGGGCAGCGCGACCCAGAACTCGTACGAGCACATCCTCGCCATGTTTGGCCCCGGCGCGCCGACCGCACCGACGCTGACGATCAATGCGCCGAGCGCCGGAAAGAAGGTCGAGCCCGGCTTCTTCGTCCGCGCGAAGGCAATGGACGACGTCGGCGTGGATCGTCTCGAGATGTGGATCGACGGCGCCAACACCGGCGTGGTCGCGAAGGACCCACCGTACGTCCTCGCGGCGCCGAAGGACATCGACGAAGGTCCGCACAGCGTCGAGATCAAGGCGTTCGACGTTCAAGGGACGCCGGCGAGCGCGATGGTGGAGGTCGAGGTCGGCCCGCCGTGCTCCGCGTCGAGCGGCTGCAGCGGCACGGACGTGTGCGTGATGGGCGTATGCGTCCCCGGTCCCGAGCAACCGGGCGGCATCGGCGGCCCGTGCAACGCCAACACCGAGTGTCTGTCGAATCGCTGCGTCGCGGACTCGACGGGGATCATGCAGTGCGTGGAGTCGTGTGACCTTTCCGCGGGCAGTTGCCCCGAGGACTTCTCGTGCGTCGCCACCGGCGCCGACATGGGCGTGTGCTGGCAGACCGGCGACGGTGGCTGCTGCGACGCGGGTGGCTCGCCTGCGGGCAGCTCGCTGCTCGGGCTCGGCATCGTCGCGCTACTGCTGCGCCGGCGTCGCCGCGCATGACGTTGACAACGACCAGCGCGCGCGCGTACGCGACGGCGATCGTCACCGCCGACACGCTCGCCGGCAAGCTGGTGCCTCCGCCCGATGGGCTCGAGCTCGCCGACGCGGAGCCCGCGGTGCGGCTCGCTGCCCCGGGCCGGCCGCCCGAGCTCGCGATCGTGCCGGGCAGGAGCGCCAAAGTCCCGCCGCTCGCGGGCATGCGCGATCCGAATCAGCGCGCGCGCATCCTCCACGCACTCGCGAATCACGAGTTGCAGGCGATCGAGCTGTTCGCGTGGGCGCTGCTCGCGTATCCCGACGCACCGGTCGCATTCCGCCGCGGCCTCGTCGCGATCCTCGCCGACGAACAGCGCCATCTCGGCCTGTACGCGGCTCGGTTGGCCGCCCACGGGCTCGCATTCGGCGATCTCCCGGTGACCGGGCACTTCTGGAACAAGCTCGATCACCTGACGGGGCCGCTCGAGTTCGTGTGCGCGATGGGCCTCACGTTCGAGAATGCGAACCTCGACTTCGCCGGTGACTACGCGATGGCCGCGCGGGCATGCGGCGACGACGCGACCGCCGCGGTGCTCGATCGCGTGCACGCCGACGAGATCGCGCACGTGCACTTCGGCTGGGTCTGGCTCAAGCGGTTCGCGGGCGATATCGACCCATGGCAGGCGTACCTCGATCATGTGACCTTTCCGCTCGGCCCGAAGCGCGCGCGCGGTGCGCGGTTCGATCGCGAGGCGCGCGAACGCGCGGGTTTCGACGAGGCATTCATCGCCGCGCTCGAAGCCACCGCACCGACGCGTCCCTCTGGCGAGCCGCGCTAGCGTTGCAGCGGCGCTGTCGTCCGCGGATCGCCAAGCGCGCCGCCGCCGCGTAGACTCCACGCGCGATGCGCGTGCTCGCGAACTTGGACTGCGAGGCTCGATGGGCCGGGGTGACGTTACCCCGGGCGGTGGGCGCGCGGATCAGCCTGTACGCGTCGCTGCTCGCGGCCTTCTCCGAGGAGCCCGCCGAGATCTGGGCGCCGGTCGCCGTCGATGCGCGGCGCCTGTGCGAGGTGCCGGGCTGGCAGCCACCCAGGATGCACGTGGGTGCGCCCGCCCAGGCCGACCTGCGCTGGGCGGAACCCTTGGCGCGCGAGGTGAACGATCGGCGCTTCGCGCTCGCGCTCGGGCGCGCACGTGGTGTCGCGCTGCCCGGCACGCGCGTGCTGGCGAGTGTCGACGAGCTCGCAGACGTGACCGGCGCGTCGGTCGTCAAGGCGGCGTGGACGTCGGCCGGGCGCGACCGCTGCCGGGGCGACGGCCCACCGACGACCGAGCAGCGGACCCGCATCTCGCGCCTGCTCGCGATGTTCGGGGCGCTCGTGTTCGAGCCGTGGATGCAGCGCGAGCTCGACGTCGGCGTGTGCGCGCGCGTGACGCGCGACGGCAGCGTGACCGCCGAGCCGCCGCACGGGCTGCGAACCGACACGCGCGGTGGCTTCGTCGGTGTCGAGCTCGCGCCCCCCGCGCTCGCGCCGGACGAGCGTGCGCTGCTCGCCGAGACCGCCGAGGCGGCGGGCCGCGCCCTGTTCGATTACGGCTACGCCGGCCCGTACGCGCTCGACGCCTTCGTCTATCGCGGCGCGGATGGCATGCGCCGGTTCCACCCGCTGTGCGAGATCAACGCGCGCTACACGTTTGGCTGGGTCGCGCGCGCGCTCGGGCGCCGGTTCGGGGTCACGCGGCTCGGCTTCGATGCGCCACCGCCAGGTGCCACGGTGCTGATCGCTCCCGCCGGGGACGGCGTCACGGCGTGGATCGCGTGATCGCGAGCCGCTGAACCGGCGCCACCCGTGGGAACGAGTCGCCGGCACGCCGCAGGCGCCCGCCCTGTCCGTGGTAGCGGGGGAACGGATCCCTGGGATCGATTGCGGACACGATGACCTCGCCGCGGCGGGTGAGGAACAACACCGGCTCGAGCCCCGCGCTCGACGGCCGCTCGAACTTCACGCTGACGCCGGCCGGCGAGACGGCCTCGACGGTGCTGCCCTTGGCGGCCGCATCGGGGATCAGCGTCGGGATGAGCCACGCGCTGCGCTCGGCATCCGTGAAGTCAGGCTTGGCAGCCCTGAGCGTATCGGCCGTGATCGCGCCGCGCAGGGCGCCATCCACCGTGATGGCGATCGAGAGGTCTGCCGGGGGAGGCATGTCGTTCGGAGGCGAGGGCTGCGCCCATTGCTTGGCCTGGCTCTCATCGCTGGCGCGCGAGCACGCAGTCGTCGCGAGCACGGCGAGCAGCGCGACGAAGAACGCCCGGGACATATAGAAATTGTAGCACCCCATCCGCGGGCTCGAACGCAACCTCTTCGCGGCGCGGGCCCGTCCCCGCTGCACTTCGCACGGACCGGCGCGGTGGCCGCTGATCTCGGCCTGATCCCGCTTTACGAATCGACGCTGTTTGGGCAGGGTGTGCTCGTGGTGCCGCCCGAGGAGAACGTGCCGGAACCGGTCGTTGATCGGCCGGAACAAGCCACGGGCGAAATCTCGATGCTGCCGCCCGAGGAGGCCGAGAAGGTCGTCGCGGAGATCAAGGCGGTCGCCGAGAGTCGTGGTGAAGACGAGGAGTCGGCCGAGGTCGACCTGCAGGCGACCGGTCGCACCAAGCGCACTAGTAGCCTGCTGCCGCCGATGGCGACCCTCGCAGAGGCGCCGCCTGCCGAAGCGCCGTCGGATGACGAGCTCTCTGTCGAGGAGCTGCGCGATGCCTGGCCCCTGCTCGACCTCGACGAGCGCGGCGATGGTCTGCGCGTCCTGCCGCGCGAGGACGCGGAGGAGTACTTCGTCGCGCTCAACGCCGTCGATCAGGCGGCCCTGCTACTCCACTTCCGGCCCGGCCAGCGGCGCCAGTGGATGCGCCTGCTCGAGCCCGATGACGTGGCCGACGTGGTCCAGCAGGTCGACGATGCCGAGCAGAAGAAGCTGCTGCTCGCGCTGCTCGACGCGCCGACGCGCAAAGAAGTTACCGCGCTGCTCGCGTACGCCGAGGACGAGGCCGGTGGCCTCATGTCGACGCGCTACGCCCGGCTGCGCCCGCACATGACCGCCGACGAGGCCGTCAGCTATCTGCGGCGGCAGGCGCGCGACAAGATCGAAACCATCTATTACGCGTACGTGCTCGATCTCGAGCAGCACCTTCTCGGCGTGTGCTCGTTTCGCGATCTGTTCGCTGCCGATCCCAAGATGACCGTCGCGGAGATCATGGAGACCGACGTCGTCCGGGTCACGGACGAGATGGATCAGGAGACGGTCTCGCGCGTGTTCGCGGAGCACGACCTCGCCGTCGTCCCGGTCGTCGATCAGGACGGCAAGATGAAGGGCATCGTGACCGTCGACGACATCGTCGACGTCGTGCAAGAAGAGGCCACCGAGGATATCCAGAAGTTCGGTGGTATGGCGGCCCTCGAGGTTCCATACCTGCAGAGCAGCCGGCGCGACATGATCAAGAAGCGCGTCGGCTGGCTCGTGTTGCTGCTTGCCGGCTCGATGCTCACGGCGACCGCGCTCGAGTCGTTTCAGGGGCAGCTGGATACGGTGCCGCTGCTCGCGCTCTTCCTTCCGATGATCGTTTCCACGGGTGGAAACTCAGGGTCGCAGGCGTCGACCCTGGTCATCCGTGCGATGGCGCTGGGTGAGATTCGCCCGAACGACTGGTGGCTGATCATGCGCCGGGAGCTGCTGACCGGGCTCGCGCTGGGCGGCGTCCTCGGCGCGATGGCCCTGCTGCGCGTTGCGATCTGGGGGTCTTGGGGCCGCTACGGCGAACACTTTGTCCTCGTTTCGATCGTCGCCGGCCTGTCGGTGCTCGGGTGCGTCCTGTGCGGGACCCTGGCGGGTGCGATGCTGCCGTTCATCCTGCGCAAATTTGGCGCAGACCCCGCAAGTGCCTCGGCCCCGTTCGTGGCCACCCTCGTCGACGTGAGCGGGATCCTCATCTACTTCGGGATCGCGAATCTGCTGCTCACGGGTGTACTCCTGTAATACGCTCCGTCGATGGCCAAAGAAGTCGCCCAGGCCCGCAACGCCGAGACAGAAGGCAGCGAGCACGAGGGGCAGGAGCACACGCCAGGTCCCGGCGAGCAAGCCTTGCAGGCCTTGCTGGCCAAAGGACGCCCCGAGCCGAAGAAGGTCGTGACGGTCCTCGACACGTACCGCGGCGAGCGCGATGCGCTGATGGCGATGCTTCACAAGCAGCTCGGCAATGCCTACGTGCAGGAGGTCGTGCAGGAGATGAATGGCCTGCGCGTCGATACGAAGCGCCTGGAGGTTACGGCCGGCGATCCGGGCAACCCCGAGACAACGTCGTTCGTGGCCAACAAGGAAGGCGCCACGCTGCACACGGCTGGTGGGTTCGACGCCAAGGCCGGCAAGGACGGCGGTTCGTGGAGCACGGCGGACGGTGACTTCACCGGCAAGGTCGACAAGAAGGGCCTCGATAGCACCTACAAGATCGACGACGACGACGCGATCCACGCGCAATCGAACTTCAAGGACAAGACCGCGACGATCGGCTGGGAGCGCGACGGCCAGTCGCAGGGCGAGCTCTACGGCGACTGGAGCGACAAGAACCGCGTGGAGGCCGGCCTGCGCCGCGAGTGGGAGCTCGACAACGGCAGCACCGTCGAGGGTGGCATCCGCAACGTCACCAACAAGAACCCACACCACGAGGTCCCCTACCTCGAGGGCACGATGTACGGCTCGCCGAGCGGTGAGCGCGAGCAGTACCTCGACGATCTGCGCAGGAACCGCGACAAGGGCCACAGCCAGCAGGTCTACGGCGCGTACACCAAGGGTGACACCCGCGTCGACGCGGGCGTGGGCATCTCCGGTGGCGAGCTCGCGGGCTCGGCGAACCTCGAGACCAAGCTGGGTCAGAACGACGCGCTCGAAGCGGGCATTCGCCACGACTCGACGGGCACCACCGCCGACGCGAAGCACGTGCACACGTTTGGCGACGGCGGCACGCTGACCAGCGCGGGCTGGCTGCACCACGATGCCGAAGGCACCACGGGCCAACTTTCGACGGCGTACAAGGACACCAACACGTCGCTCGGCGCGAGCTACACACGTGGCACGGGCTACCAGGCGTTCCAGGCGAACGGGCGGCATCAGCTCAACAAGGAGTGGGAGCTGCACGGTGCCGTCGACCACGTGAACATCGACAACGGCGGCAACCAGACGCGCGGGCACTTCGGCGGCAGCTACACGTCGCCAAACCTCGTGCACGGCTTCGACATCGATGCCGGCCGCGGTGACCGCGACTATCTCGGTCTCCGCGGCTCGGTGGCGGGCCAGGTCGCGCCAAACTGGTACGCGTCGGGCTTCGGTGGCAGCACGTTCGAGGCGGGCAAGCAGGCGACCGCGCACCTCGGCGCCGGGCTCACGTTCACGCCGAGCCAGCGCACCGCGCTCACGCTCGCGGGTGTCATGGATCACGACGGCGTGCTCGAGACCCGCCTGCAGTTCGACGTGTTCAAGGACAAGGTCTCCAACGTCGCCGAGCTCAGCAAGCATCAGCGCGACGCGCTGTTCAGCCTGTTCATCTCGTACACCGGCGGCGCGAATCCGTCGCAGCGCATCCTCGACGAGCGCTTCGGGCGCCCGGATACCGGGTCCAACCAGCCGGGGTCGGTGCAGGCGGGCATCCGCATCAAGTTCTAAATGTTCTCGACGCGCGTCTATCACTACCGCGATCCGGCCGCCGTCATCCTCGGGCTCAAGGAGCTCCGCAAGCAGGGCCTGACCCCGCGCGGCCTCCTCTTCGTCGCGCTCGATCCGCGCGGCGAAACCAACATCGCGATCCCCGAGGACATCGATGCGGTCGCGTCGATTCGCGTCGGCGACAAGCTCTCGCTCGTGTCGCCGTTCGAGGGGCGCTACTTCCACTTCGACGCCGTGCACCGCTTGCCCGGCGACAGCGTGCTGTGGAACGGCGACCGCCGGCTCGGCGACACGGGCTCGGCGCCCGAAGTCGCGTGTGCGATCAGCGAGTGGCTCAAGGGCAGCTCGGCGAAGAACGTGTTCCTCGGCTGCAACGCGCATGTGCCCGGCTCGTGGTGGACAGTCGATCACATGTCCGCGGTGACGGACCTCCACAACCTCGGCTTCCTCGACTGTGTGGTCACCGCGTCGGGACTCCTGGCGCGCAAGATCGATAGCAATCGCCTCTACCACCTCGAGTTCCAGGCGCTCGCACAGCACGGCACGCCGACCGTGGGCTGGCACGAGGTCTTCACGAGCGAGCTCGGCAACATCCTCCTCGTCGAGCGACGCGTGCTCCAGTACCGCCTCGTGCTCACCTGCGAGCGCGGCCTCGTCGAGGTCGACGTCAGCCACCTGCCCGAGCTCGCCATCGAGACGGCGCGGGTGCCGATGCGCTCCGGGTTCGGCGTCGTCGGCCGCATCGACGGGGGGGCGTTCGCCGTCACGTCGGGCACCGTCGAGCCCTGGGGCCTCACCAACATGAGCCCCGCGATGCTCGTGGGCTCGCCGACCGAGAGCCTGCTCGAGCTGCCGAAGACGCTGCGTGCGATGCCGCTCGACGGCGACTGACGGAACCGAGCGAAGAAGGCGGCGTAGGGAAAGCCCTAGTCGAGCCGCTTGAACGGCGACTTGCCGGTGAGTCGCGTGTAGAGGTGATAGCCCAGCCAGCGCAGCGGCTCGCGCGGAATGCCGCCCGGGCGACGCATGTAGAACGCGGCGTCCTTCCAGCGGTCGTGGTCGCCCGCGTAAAGATCGGTGATGACCTTGCCCGCGAGGTTGGCGAGGGTGATGCCGTGGCCGCTGTAGCCGACGCCGTAGAAGATGTTGCGGTGCTCGCCCATCACCCCGATGGCGCAATGGCGGACGAGGGTGAGATCGAGTGGACCACTCCAGCGATGCTGGGTAGCGACGCCCGCGAGCTCGGGGAAGTAGCGATCGAGTGAGGCGCGAACGGCGTGCGCACCGGTATCGTCGGGGCGCGCGTCGTAGCGCGTGACATTGCCGAACCGATAGGCGTACGCCGAGGTGGAGCCGCCACCGAAGATGACGCGGCCCGCGGGGTCGACGGCGCCATACGCGAGCCGCGGCGAGTCGTCGAAGAAGCCAGCGACGCGACCGAGGCCCGTGCGCTCGAGAATGGCCGGCTCGACGGGGGCGGTGGCGACGACGTGCGAGATGACGGGGAGCAGGCCCGTCTTGAAGTACCCGAGGTGCATCGTGTAGCCACTCGTGGCGAGCACGATGGCCTTGGCGCGCACGGTACCGCCAGGCGTGACGAGCGCACAGGTGGCACCCTCGCGGATCCGCGTGACGTGGGTGCCCTCGAAGATGTGAACGCCCTGGCGCACGAGGAGCGGCCGCATCGCGCGCACGAGATCGACGCCCGCGATGGAGGCCTCGGTGGGATCGAAGATCGCGCCGTGGACGTGCTGGGCCGTGAGCATCGATGCGAGCGCCGCGCCCTGGAGGTATTGCAGCGGTAGCCCGTGCGGCGCGAGCTGCGCGATGAAGGCCTCGGCCTCCTCGGCGGCGCGTGCCGTGGTGGCGAGGTGCACGCAGCCCGTCCGGCGGAAGCGCACGGGGAGCTGGTGGTCGCGGATGAGCGCTTCGATGTCATCGATGGCCTGCCGCGTGATCGCGTGCTCGCGCGCGACGAGGCTGGGGTCGACATCCTTGACGGTGATGCCGTTGAGCACGAGGCCGCCGTTGCGGCCGCTGGCGCCGTTGCCGAGCTGGGTGGCCTCGAGGAGCGCGATGCCGAGGTTCGGGAAGCGGCGCGAGAGGTGATACGCGGTCGAGACGCCGGTGAAGCCGCCACCGATGATCGCGACGTCGACCTCGAGATCCTTAGCGAGGGGTGGCGCGGGAGTGTCGGGCGGCGCCTCGACGATCCACGAGGACGTGTTGGCGTCGAAGAGCCCTGTCACGTGAGGGCGCCGAAGGCGACGAGCTTGGTCTCGAGGTTGTCGAGCAACCCCTCGCGCCCGCACTCGTGGCCGATGCCGCTGTCCTTGCGGCCCGAGAATGGCGCCTCGACGGTCTGCGGCGCCCACTCGTTGACGCCGATCATCCCGAAGTCGAGTTGCTCGTACGCGCGCGTGGCGGCGGCGAGGTCGTTGGTGAACACGTAGGCTGCGAGGCCGTAGCGCGTACGGTTGGCGGCGGCGATGGCCTCGTCGAGCTGGTCGAATGAGGTCATCGCGAACAGCGGGCCGAAGACCTCCTCGGCGAACGCGCTCATCGTGGGCACGACGTTGCCGAGGACGGTGGGTTCGAGGAAGTAGCCCGGGCGCTTGGGGCGCGTGCCGCCGGTGCGGATGGTGGCACCCGCCGAAGTGGCCGATGCGATGAGCTCCTCGACGCGGTCGCGGTGGCGCGACGAGATGAGCGGGCCGATGCGCGTGCCCTGCTCGAGCCCCGAGCCAACGGGCAGCTTGCGCGTCTCCTCGACGACGACCTCCTCGAAGGTCTTGAGGAGATCGCGAGGGACATAGAACCGCTGTGGCGACACACAGACCTGGCCCGCATTGCGAAACCGCGCAGCGACCGCACCACGCGCGACGCTGGTGATGTCGACGTCGGGCAAGACCAGAACGGGCGCGTTGCCGCCGAGCTCGAGCGATAGGCGCGTCATCGTGCGCGATGCGCCGTCCATGAGGAGCTTGCCGACGGCGACCGAGCCCGTGAAGCTGAGCTTGCGGAGCGCCGGATGGTCGAGCATCGCCTGTCCGATGGGATGCGGCTCGCCGTTGACGAGGTTGACGACGCCGGGCGGCACGCCCGCCTCCTCGAGGAGCGCGACGATCGCCATCGCGGACAGTGGCGTGAGCTCGGCGGGCCGCACGACCACGGTGCAGCCCGCGGCCAGCGCGGCGGAGATCGCACGCGCCGGGTTGTAGGCCGGAAAGTTCCACGCGGTGATCACACCGACGACGCCGATCGGCTCCTTGAGCACGAGCAGGCGGCGCGTGGGCGTGCGCGCGGGGATGGTGTAACCCGCACCGCGCTTTCCTTCTTCGGCGTACCAATCGAAGAAGTCGGCGGCGACTTGCCATTCGCGGAGCGCCTCCGCCATCGGCTTGCCGGCCTCGCGCACGGTGAGCTCGGCGAGCGGCGTGAGCCGGCCGCGGATCAGCTCCGCTGTGCGGAGCAGCATCGCGCCGCGGTCGTATACGGTGCGGGCGCGCCAGGCGGGGAGGGCGCGGTGCGCGGCGTCGATCGCCCGAATTGCGTCAGGCGCACCGCCGTACGGCACATTGGCGATCGCGTGCTCCGTAGCGGGATCGATTACCTCGCGCCGGCCGCCGGAGGCCGCGTTGACCCACGCACCGTCGATGAACTGCTGCGTGTTGTTCATGGCCCATGCTCCCCGACGTGCGCGATGGAGGCGCCGACGACCCCGAGTGCTTCGCGCAGCTGCGCCTCGGTGATCGCGAGCGGTGGCATGAACCGCACGCAGTTGGAGTAGAGCCCGGCGCGGATCAGCACCACGCCGTGCGCGACCGACCGCTTGATGACAGCGAGCGCGTGCGCAGCGGCCGGCGCCTTGGTCTCGCGATCGGTGACGAGCTCGACGAGCATCATCGGCCCGAGCCCGCGCACGTCGCCGACGAGTGGCGAGGCCTCCTGGATGCGCAGCAGCTCTTCACGCAACACGTCGCCGACGCGGCGCGCATGCGCGAGGAACGCCGGCGCGCGGATCAGCTTCACCGCTTCGATCGCGGCCGCACATGCGACCGGGCTGCCGCCGTACGTGCCGCCGAGGCCCCCGAGGTGGGGCGCATCCATGATCTCCGCGCGGCCGGTGGTGGCGCTGATCGGCATGCCCGCACCGAGCGCCTTGGCCATCGTGATCACGTCGGGCTCGATGCCCGCTTGCTCGATCGCGAACAGGGTCCCCGTGCGCCCGAAGCCAGTCTGCACCTCGTCGGCGATCATCACGATCCCGTGTTGAGTGCACAACTCGCGGATGCGCTGCAGGAACCGCTTGGGCATCGGGATGAACCCTGCCTCGCCTTGCACCGGCTCGATGATGATCGCCGCCAGCGCCGACGGATCGACCTGCGCGACTAGTGCGCGCTCGAGCTGCGTGATGCACAGCGTGACGTAGTCGTCCTCGGACATACCGGCGGGGCGGCGATACGGCTCCGGGGCCGGGATGCGATAGATCTCCGGCGCGAACGGTCCGAAGCCCTGCTTGAACAAGCCGTACTTGCTGGTCAGGCTGAGCGTGAGCAGCGTGCGGCCGTGGTAGCCACCTTCGAAGCACAACACCCCCGCACGCTTGGTGTACGCGCGCGCGACCTTGATCGCGTTCTCGACGGCTTCAGCGCCGCTGTTCGCGAGCAGCGTCTTCTTCGCGAACGCGCCTGGCGTGACCTCGTTGAGCAGCTCGCACAGCGCGACGTACGGCTCGTACGTCGCGACCAGCGCACACGGATGCACGAGCTTCCGCGCCTGCGCCTCGATGGCCTCGACGACCGCCGGCGGGCAGTGCCCCGTCGCGATCATGCCGATGCCGCCCGCGAGATCGACGAGCGTGTTGCCGTCGACGTCGTGGACGAGTGCCCCCTCCGCGCGTTCGATGACAACGTCCGTGGACTTTCCGAGGCCGCGCACGACGGCAGCCTCGCGGCGCGCGAGCACGGCGCGACTCTTGGGCCCGGGGATGTCGGTGACTCGGTTGATCGCTGTCATGGCGGAAACCTCACCTCGTGGTCGACGGGGAGCACCAGCACGATGCCGTACCGGTCGCACACCGGATCATTGATATAGCCGGGTACCACGCCGCGCGGCTCGAAGCCGATCCGGAGCTGCGCCGAGATGGTCGGATCGACGCGGGTGCCGGCAGCGAGCTCCGCGTAATACTGATCCATCGTCATCGTGGCTTTGACCGCGCCATAGCCCGAGGGCATGCCGACCGTCAGCTGTCCACGCAGCCCCAACCGCTTCACGAGCGCTTGCCGCGCCGCGTAGAGCGCGCGTGCGATCCCGCGCTTGCGATAGTCCGGATGTGCGCCGAGATCCGCGCCGTACAGCCACGGGCCGGCCGGATCGTGCGAGGTGAGCCAGCCGCCCTGGATCACCTCGGCGAACGTGTGGTCGGGATGGGCGAAGTCGAAGTCCATGCGGACCGTCGACGTCATGCCGACGACACGATCGTTGTCGAGCACGCAGAACTGCCCTTCAGGAAACAGCTCGATGTGCTTGCGGTAGTGCTGCGCCTCGAACAGCTCCTCGGGCGCGAGCGTCGGGAACACGATCTTCTGCAGCTCGCCGAGCCCCTCCGCGTGCTCCGCGCGCGTCTGCACCACCTCGAGCCCTCCACCGAACCGCATGCCCCACATCAGACCTCGCTCCGCTTGCCGTTCTCGATGTATCGGATCGCGTACAGGTCCTGCCGGCGATCGAGCCACGTGCGCACGCTGCCGGTCAGGCGATTACGGCGCAGCGCCTCGATGTCGAGCTCGTGCAGCACCATGGTCTCGACATTGGGCGTCGCTTCCTCGGCCACACCGTCGCGTGCGAACGCCACGTCGCTCGGTGTCAGGATGCAGGCCTCGCCGTAGTGGATGTCGGCGCCCTGCACGAACGGCAGGTTACCGATCGGTCCAGCGAGCACCGCGTACATGCTGTTCTCGATGCAGCGCGCGGCGGCGCACGACCGGATCCGCATGTAGCCCGAACGAATGTCGGTGTTGAACGGCACGAACAGGAGGTTGGCGCCCTTCCCCGTCGCGATCCGCGCGAGCTCGGGAAACGCGACGTCGTCGCCGATCAGGATCGCGATCTTGCCACGGTCGGTATCGAACACGCGCACGTCGTCGCCCGCCGACACGCCCCACCACCGGAGCTCCGACGGCGAGATGTGCAGCTTGTACTGACGCTCGACGGTCCCGTCGCGGCGGAACAGCGACGAGACGTTGTAGAGCTTGTCGCTCTCTGCGGTCAGGTGCGAACCCGCGATGATGTTGACGTCGTACTTCATCGCCATCTTGGTGAAGAAGTCGACGTAGAGCGGCGTGAACTCGTCGAGCCGCCGCGCCGTCGCCGCCGAGTCGCGCGAGAGCACGAGGACTTGCAGCTGGTTCGTCAGCATCTCGGGGAACAACAAGAAGTCGGCGCGATACTCCGACGCGGTGTCGATGAAGAACTCGCACTGCTGCGCGAACTCGTCGAAGGACGAGATCGGACGCATCTGGTACTGGACGGCCGCGACGCGCACGTTGCGCACCGGCGGATTCCCGTCGGGGTGGTGCTCCGGGTTGAGCCACTCCATGAACACGGCGTAGCCGCCCGATTCGGTGTCGCTCGGCAGGTAGTCCTTGAGCACGGCGCGCACGCTGAAGCCCTGCGAGAGCTGCGCGGTGAGGACCGGGTCCTTGTCCTTCATGTCCTTCTTGACTACGCGCCGCACGTACTCCTCGGCGCTCATCTTGTCGGCCTGCTTCATGTAGCCGGGGATGCGGCCCGCGATCAGGATCGCGCGCAGGTTGCGCTGTCGCGCTAGCTCCTTGCGCGCCTCGTAGATCCGGCGTGTCAGGTGGACGCCGCGGTTGCGCGGATCGATGGCGATGTCGATGCCGTAGAGCGTGTCGCCCTCCGGATCGTGGTTGCGGATGTAGCCCTTGTCGCTGACCTCGTCGAACGTGTGGTACGCGCCGAAGTCCTCCTCGTCCACGATCAGCGAGCTCGAGGTCGCGACCAGCTGACCGTCGATCTCCACGCCGATCTGCCCCTCCGGGAAGATCTGGAGCTGGCTCTCGAATTGCTCCCGGGTCCACGGCTCGATCGGGAACGAGCGTCGCTGGATCTCCTGGATCGTGCGGAGGTCGCTCTTGCGCAGCTGCCGAACGACCAGCCGAGGCCGTGACGCCGCACCTCGCTCCGCTGGGCCGCGCGAATCCGCCATCTGGCGACTTTACTGACTACCTGGCCGTTAGCCAGGCATCCAAGGGCCTAAGGAGCGCTGGCAACAGACGCCAGTACGAAGAAACCCATGGCGAGCAAGCAAACCGCGATCAGCGGCCATAGCCCCACGATCACCCCCAGCGCCTCGCGCGTGCGATCGCTCATCGGCTCGGGCGGCCGAGGCGGCGCCGCGACCAGCTGGCCGGCGGAGCGGACAATGCGAGCCTGTGGAAGGGAGGTCAACATAGGGTCTCCACGTGAGCGTGACTCGCAGATGAGACGTCGCCAAGCCGTACCGTATTCGCCCATCGAGACACGGTGAGCCGTGCCACGTTGCCCATCACATCGGTGTAACGTTGCTCACCAATGCCCGTCTCACCCGCCGATGTGTCCTCGGGTTTTCGTCGCGCCTATCTCGATTACGCACAGCTGACCGCCCAGCTGGAGAGGTGGGCGCGCACCTACCCGGAGCTGTGCCGGCTCACCTCGATCGCCAAGACTCCCGAAGGCCGCGACGTGTGGCTCCTCGTTATCGGCCCCGAGCCTGATCGCGTGCGACCGGCCGTGTGGGTCGACGGCAACATGCACGCGGCCGAGCTCGCAGGCAGCAGCTGTGCGCTCGCCGTCGCCGAAGATGCGCTGCGCCTGCACGTCGAGCCCCAGACGCTCGAGCTTCCTGCCGCGTTGATCGCGCGGCTTCAGGAGGTGCTGTTCTATATCGTGCCGCGCATCTCGCCCGACGGCGCCGAGGCCGTGCTCACCACCGGGCGCTCGGTGCGCTCCGTGCCGCGTGACGAGCGCGTCGAGCGCGGTCGCCCGCGCTGGCTCATCGGCGACGTCGACGGGGATGGCCTCGCGCTCGCGATGCGCGTGCAGGATCCGGGGGGCGAGCTCGTCGAGTCGCGCGAGCTACCAGGCCTGCTCGTCGAGCGTTCGATCGAGGACGAGGGCCCGTTCTACAAGCTCTACCCGGAAGGCACGATCGAGCACTTCGACGGCAAGACCATCCCGTCGCCGAACTTCCTCGGCGACAACCCGATCGATCTCAACCGCAGCTTCCCGTGGTCGTGGGCGCCGTCGCACGAGCAGGTCGGCGCGGGCCCCTTTCCCGCGAGCGAGCCCGAAGCGCGTGGCATCATCGAGTACGCCACGAAGCATCCCGAGATCTTCGCGTGGCTCGACTTCCACACGTTCGGTGGCGTGCTCATTCGCCCACTCGGCCACGGGCCCGACGCGAAGATGAACCAGGAGGACCTCGCGATCTTCCGGCAGATCGAGAAGTGGATGACCGAGCACACCGGCTATCCCACGGTCTCCGGGTACGAGGAATTCCTCTACGAGCCCGACAAGCCACTGCGCGGTGACCTGACCGACTACGCGTATAACCAGCGCGGTGCGATCGCGTACGTCGTCGAGCTCTACGACCTGTTCGCGCGGCTCGGCATTCCGCGCCCGCCGAAGTTCGCGCAGTACTACGAGCGCGTGACGCGCGCGGACATCGTAAAGCTCGGCTGGTGGGACCGCGACGAGAACGCGCGGCGTGCGTTCCCGCCGTGGCGGCCGTTCGAGCACCCGCAGCTCGGCAAGGTCGAGATTGGTGGGATCGATCCGCGCATCGGCATCTGGAACCCGCCCGAGCACGAGCTGCCGCAGCTGTGTGCCACGCAGGCCGACGTGTTCCTGCGCGTCGCCGCGCTCGCACCGCGCTTGCGCATCGGCAGGATCAAGCGGGAGCCGCTCGCCGGCACGCTTACGCGCGTCGAGGTCGAGGTGATCAACGACGGCTACCTCGGCAGCTATGGCGTGCCGTCAGCCAAGGCGCTCGACTTCAACGAGCCCGTGTACGCCACCGCGTCGACGGAGCGCTGCGAGCTCGTCGATCCGGGCGCGGCCCACCAGGTGCTCGGGCACCTCGACGGCTGGGGCCACGGCTTGCACACGGGGCAGAACCTGCCCGCCTATCCCGGCACGCGAGGCACGACCAATGCGGCGTGGGCAACGTACCTCGTGCAGGGACAGGGCGTCATCGACGTGAAGGTCGGCTCGTGTCGCGCGGGCTTTGTCACCGCGCGCATCTCGCTCTGAGGGACGGTTTCAACTTGCACAACTTACGGGGACCGAACCTCTCGAGATCCTTGAGAAGAGCGGGGACGGTTTCAACTTGCGCGCACGCGGGCCGCTAGATGGGTGTCGACGATCGCGCACAACTTCCTGGCCGCCGATCGGAACGCCGAGCCTCGGCGTTCGACGACGCGGAGCTCAGCGCAAGTTGAATCCGTCCCTGGTGCCCTCAACGATTCTCAGCGCTTGCCGAGAAAAAGTTGGGCAAGTTGAAACCGTCCCTCGCTCTGATTAGCGACGGTGGTCGCGAATGACGGTGCCGCCGCCGCGCACGGACCCACCGCCATTCACGCGGATCGTCGCCCCGGTGTTGCCCCGCACCCATCCGCCCCGGTTGTACGCGCGCACGCCGCCGCTGTTCGTCCAGCCGCCGCGCTGATAGTAGGTGCCGTCGTTGCGGTTCGCCTGCCAGCCGCCGTTGACCCAGACGTGGCCGCGCCCCCGGCGATCCCAGTAGCCGTCGACGTACGTGTAGCCGACGCGGTTCGGGGCCCAGTAGCCGTTGATCCAGCGGCCGTTGTTCCAGTAGCCCTGCACGTAGACGTGGCCGACGCGCTCGGGCTCGTAATAGCCGTTCTGCCAGACCCACTGGTTGTTGACCCAGGTGTGGCGACCGTTGACGTAGACGTAGCCCGGACGCTGGTCGTAGTAGAGGTCGACGTCGACGACCTCGGTAGGCGGCGGCGAGCCGTACGCGACGACGCCGGTCGAGCCGTAGCTCGTCGAGCCGTTGTAGTAGCCGGTCGATCCGTATCCGTATCCCGTGGCATAGCAACCGGCGCCCGTGACGAGGGCGAGCGCGAGCGCAGCGAGCTTGTGCATCAGTCGATGATGAAACGGCAAGGCACCTCGCACAAGGCCTGTGTAAGGTAGGTGTGTGCCGCGTTACGCCATTGGCGATATCCAGGGCTGCATGGCCAGCCTCGAGCGCCTGCTCTCGCTCATCAACTTCTCGCCGGCGCACGACGAGCTGTGGTTGGTCGGCGATCTCGTCAATCGCGGGCCGCGCTCCCTCGACGTGTTGCGCTGGGCGATGAGCCTCGGGCCACGCGTGACGTCGGTGCTCGGCAACCACGACCTCCATCTGCTCGCGCGCGCGGCGGGAGCGGCGGAGGCGAAGAAGCGCGACACGCTCGACGAGGTGCTCGCCGAGCCCGATCTGGATCGCATGGTCGACTGGCTGCGCCACCGCCCGCTGTTCCATCACGACGCGACGTTCGGATTGGTGCATGCGGGCCTACATCCGGCGTGGACGATCGATCAGGCGCGCGCGCACAGCGACGAGATCTCGGCGCAGCTCCGGGGCCCTGGCTGGCGCGCGTTCCTCGCGCAGACTGCGGGCGGGCGCCCGCCGCGCTGGGACGATCGCCTGGGCGGCGCCGATCGCTGGCGCGCGATCCTCGGGTGGCTCGTGCGTGCACGCACCGTGCGTCCCGATGGCCGCCTCGAGCCCGACTTCGACGGACCTCCCACGCAGGCCCCGCCCGGCTGTTTGCCATGGTTCGCGGTCGCGGATCGTGCGTGGACCACGCACACGGTCGTGTTCGGGCACTGGGCCGCGCTCGGCCTCGAGATCGGCGCGCGTCACCTCGGCATCGATACGGCCTGCGTGTGGGGCAAGTCGCTCACCGCGCTCCGCCTCGACGACCGCATGGTGTTTCAGGTCAAGGCCGTCGAGGCCGCGAGCTAGGGACAGCCTTCGAGGTACACCGGCGGGATGACCTGCAGCACCCCACCGCACGCCTTGAGCTCGGGTTGCATCCCGACGACGATCGAGCGAGGCGTCGCCCCGGTGCCCGCCGAGACCTTGACGAGCACGTGGTAGATGCCCTCGAAGATCGCATCCTGCGCCACCGGCTCCATCTTGATCTTGCAGCCGCCGGTGATGGGGGTGGCATAGAACAGGAACGGCACGGGGGCATCCGACTGGTAGATGCGCGCCATCTCGATCGGGCCCTCGAGGCAGACCGCACCGTCGGGGAGCTCGAGAAAGAACTCGTAGGGCACCGTGCACAGCGTCTGGTCGGGCCTGACGGGGATCCTGAGGTCATCGCCGTGGGTCGCCGTGCTCTCGAGGACGCAGCGGATCACGTCGTTCGCGTTGCCCGCGCCCTCGCACGCCGGGCACGCGGCCGTTGGCAGGCACACCGTCGGCGTGCAGACGCGGCGATCGGAGCCCGAGTTCACGCACGCGCCGATCGAACACCCATCGACGTCGGAGACGCAGGGCACGTCCGACGTGCAGGTCGCCCCACCGCTGCAATACGTGGATGGATCGCAGTCCACGCCCGCGTCGGCGTACCCGTCGCAGTCGCGATCACCGTCGGGGACGATCGCGGTCGTCAACCCATCGCGCGTCCACCGCACGCACGCTCCCGTGAGCTCCCCGGCCGCTCCCCACCGCCCGAAGACCCTGCTGTCCGTGGGAAACGGCGCGAGCACGACCTGATAGCGCGTGATGTCGGCCCAGTCCTGGCCGAAGTTGCGGACCTCGCCGATGCCGCGTGGTTCGTCGCCGAGGTACGCGATCACCAGCACGTACTCGCCGACGCGCTCGGCATCGCCGCTCGCGAGATAGAGGTCGACCTGCGTCGTCGTGGTCTCCGCGAGCTCGCCACCGGCCGCGCCCACCTCGACGCGCTTCATGAGCTCTTCGGTCCCATCGAGCGACGTCACGTAGCCGGGCACGCCGAACGGCAGCGCGTCGCCGATGGGCTTGCCGAAGATGAGCTCGACGCGATCGAACTCGATGCCACGCGCGTCACCATCGACGAACAGGTAACGACCCTCCGGACGCGACTCGCAGCCCGCGGCACACAGCGCGAGGAGCGCCAGGGCTTTCACGGCTTCTTCTTGATGTCGGGTACCGTGACCTGTTGCGTCGGCCGCTTCATCGTCGTGAGGGGCACCGGATCGACCGCGAGATCGGCCGTCGAGAATTCGATCTCCATCGACTTCGCGTTGACCGGCGCGTTCTTCGAGGTGCGGAGGTCGGCGACGACCTGTCCGAGCGCGGTGGCGACGTTGGTGCCGACCGCTTCTTTCATCACCTGCGAGAGCGCGTGTGCGAACTCGTCGGCGCTGCCGTAGCGATTGTTGGGATCCGCGGCGAGCGCGACCTCCATCACCGCGAGGAACGCCGCAGGTACATCCGGGCGCTTCGCCGCGATCGGCGGGATCGTGCAGTTGCGGATCTTCTTGAAGATCTCGACGTCGGTCTTGCCGTCGAACAGCCGCTCGCCGAGCAGCGTCTCCCACAGGATGTTGCCGACGCCGAACAGGTCCGACTGCACGGAGTTGGGCTTGCCGAACGCCACCTCGGGTGCGAGGTAGCTGAGCTTGCCCTTCACGGTGCCGGGAGCGGTGAGGCTCGCGATGCGATCGCGTGCGCGCGCGAGGCCGAAGTCGCTGAGCTTGACGACGCCGTTGATGCCGAGCAGCACGTTGTGCGGCGACCCGTCGCGATGGATCACGGGGGCGGGCTTGCCGGCCATCGCGACCCGGCCGTGCGCCGCGCCGAGGCCACGCAACG
>JANRKM010000237.1:0-5702 GCA_033763475.1 Kofleriaceae bacterium | reverse complement strand
GGTCGTGGCGAAGCTCCGCGCGCGGGTCGTGGCTTCGGCGCGGGTGGGCGTGGCGCAGGCGGCGGCGGTCGCGACGGCGGCGCTGGCTCGCGTGGCACAGGTCCGCGTGGCGCAGGTTCGCGTGGTGCGGGGCCGCGTGGCGCCGGCGGCGGTCGCGACGGTGGAGCTGGTGGTGCGGGCGATCGCGGAACCGGCAGTGCCGGCGGTCGCGGGGGCCAGAGCCGTTCGTTCGGCGCTGTGAAACCGGCCAAGCGCGGCGGCCGTCGCTAATTCGATATCGGGGTGGCGCGACAGCGATGTCGCGCTCGCTGCGAACGACTACTGCACGCACCGTGATCGTGGCGGCTTATCGCCGAGAAGCGGCTTTTCGATCGTGGGTGGCCGAAGGTTCGGCGGCAGTCGTATCACGCTGCTCCTCGGGAGATCCCGCGTTTGTGGTAGCGTGCCACTCGATGGAGCTCCGTGCGCTGACTGTTCTCGACTCGCTGCAGCCGCAGTTCACCGGGTTCCTCCAGACCGTGTGCTCGGGCTTCATGCCCCTCGAGGAAGAAGCGGCGCTGTTCATCGAGATCGCACCCGGCATCGCGATCAACCAGCTGACCGATGCGGCGCTCAAGGCGACGTCGTGCCGGCCGGGCATGCAGATCGTCGAGCGCGCGTACGGCATGCTCGAGCTGCACAACAACGACAAGGGGCAGGTCGAGGCCGCGGTGGACGCGATCCTCGGCAACATGGGCGTGACGCGCGAGCAGCGCATCAAGCCGAAGGTCGTGTCGTCGCAGATCATCACGGGGCTCGACGGTCACCAGAGCCAGCTGATCAACCGCATGCGCCACGGCGACATGATCATGCGCGGCCAGACGCTCTATATCCTCGAGGTCTATCCCGCGGCCTACGCGGCGCTCGCGGCGAACGAGGCGGAGAAGGCCGCGGATATCCACTTGATGGAAGTCATCACGTTCGGCGCGTTCGGGCGGTTGTGGCTCGGCGGCAGCGAAGCCGAGATTGCAGCGGCCGCGGCGGCTGCCGAGGGTGCGCTCGCGAAGGTCACCGGTCGCGACGCGAAGTAGATCCTCCGAGAAACTATTCATTTGGTCAGGGCCGCGCACGCGTGACGGCTGCTACAGTCCCGCGATGACCATCACGACGACGCTCCCGCCGGCGCTTCGCGCGCCGTTCGCGGTGGGTGGAGCGAACGCGATCGACGCCGCGCTCGCCAACAGGTTGCTCGGCATCGCGCTCGAAGCCGGCGGGGACTACGCGGATCTCTACTTCGAGTTCCGTGTCTCGGCGGATTACGCACTCGAGGAGGAGCAGATCCGGACGTTGGGACGCGGCATCACGCTCGGCCTCGGCGTGCGCGTGACGCGCGGCGATGCGACCGGGTACGCGTACTGCGAGGATCTCTCATGGGAGAAGATGGCCCATGCCGCGCGGACGGCGGGCCAGATCGCCGCGGGTGGGGGACATTCGCCGGTCGGCATCGCACCGCTCGCGAGCGTGCCGCTTCCGAGCTTCTATGCGGTCCCCACGCCGTCCCTCGTCGTGTCGGCAGAAGACAAGCTCGCGCTTCTCCGCACGGCCGACAAGGCAGCGCGCGCGTATGACCCGCGGATCGTGAAGGTGCAGGCCTCGTTCGCGGAGAGCATCCGCGAGGTGCTGCTGTTCACGTCCGATGGCCGCGTGGCGACGGACATCCAGCCGCTCATGCGGTTCGGGGTGAGCGCGGTCGCCGAGCAGGCGGGCAAGCGCCAGGCGGGCTCGGGCGGCGGCGGCGGACGCTACGGCATGGATTACTTCGCCGATGCGAAGCGCGATGCAGCGGCGCACGGACGTGAGGCGGCACGCGTTGCCATCGCGATGCTCGACGCGCGCGACGCACCGGCGGGCGAGATGCCCGTGGTGCTCGGCCCCGGCGACTCCGGCATCCTGCTGCACGAGGCGGTCGGGCATGGCCTCGAGGCCGATTTCAACCGCAAGGAGACGTCGAACTACTCGGGCCAGATCGGCAAGCCCGTGGCGTCGCCGCTGTGCACGGTCGTCGACGACGCGACGAGCGTCAGCTCGCGCGGCGCCGTGAACGTCGACGACGAGGGCTACGCGGGGCAGCACAACACGCTGATCGAGAATGGCGTGCTCGTCGGCTACATGCACGACCGATTGAGCGCGAAGCACTTCGGCATCAAGCCCACCGGCAACGGACGGCGCGAGTCATTCCGGTCGATGCCTCTGCCGCGCATGACCAACACGTCCCTGCTCGGCGGTAAAGACAACCCCGAGGACATCATCAAGAGCGTGAAGCGCGGCATCTACGCCAAGCGCTTCAGCGGCGGGCAAGTGAACATCTCGAACGGCGATTTTTTGTTCTCGCTGACCGAGAGCTACTTGATCGAGGACGGCAAGCTGACCGCGCCACTCAAGGGCGTGAACCTGATCGGCAACGGTCCCGAGGTGCTCCGACGCGTCGACATGCTCGGCTCGGACTTCGCACTGTCGGATGGTATCTGGACGTGCGGCAAGGACGGCCAGTCGGTTCCCGTCAACGTCGGCACCCCCACCGTGCGCATCGCGTCGATCACCGTCGGAGGAACCCAGGCATGAGCGGCGTCCAGGTTACGAACGAGACCATCAAGGAGCTGTGCGATGTCGCGCAGCTCGCCGTCGAGCTGGCCAAGAAGGCGGGCGCCGACGATGCCGAAGTACTGGTGCGCGACGGCAGCGAGCTGACCGCGAAGATCCGCCTCGGCGAGCCCGAGCTCGTGCAGGAAGCCGGTAGCCGCGCTCTCGGCCTGCGCGTCCTGCGTGGCGGCCGGCGGGCCGTGACGTACACGAGCGATCTGCGGCGCGAGGCGCTCGAGGCGCTGTGTAAGGAGACGGTGACGCTCGCGAACTACGCCGAGCCCGACGAGTTCGCGCAGCCGCCCGATCCGGCGCTGTTGGCGAAGTCGATCCCCGAGCTCGATCTCTACGACCCCAAGGTCGCCGAGGTGGATGCGGCGTGGGCGCTCAAGCAAGCGATCGCCGGCGAAGCCGCTGCGCGCAAGCACGACCAACGGGTAACGAACTCCGAGGGGGCGACGTGGTCCCGCGTGCTTGGTGCGACCGCGTTCGCGACGAGCGGTGGCTTCGTCGGTGGCTACCGCGGCAGCTATGCGTCGCTCGTTGTCGAGCCGCTGTGCGACGACACCACCGATCCGGCGACGCCGAAGAAGCGCAACGGCTACTGGTGGACCGCCTCGCGGTTCCTCGGCGAGCTCGAGGCCGCCGAGGCCGTGGGCATCGAGGCTGCGCGGCGCACCGTCGCCACGCTGGGCTCGCGCAAGGTCGAGACACAGGAGTGCCCGATCGTGTTCGACCCCGAGGTCGCGCGCGCGATCGTGGGCACGATCTTCAGCGTCGCGAACGGCTCGTCGTTCTGGCGCAAGTCGAGCTACCTCGTCGGCAAAGAAGGCGAGGTGATCGCGTCGCCCCTGGTCACGATCGTCGACGATCCCCTGATTCCCCGTGCCCCGGGCTCGCGCCCGTTCGACGGTGACGGTCTGCCGACACGCAAGAACATGGTCATCGACAAGGGCGTGCTCGCGCCCGTGCTGTGCGACGTCTACAGCGCGCGCAAGCTAGGCAAGGCATCGACCGGGTCGGCAGGGCGGGGCATCGGTGGCAATCCCGGACCGACGACCTCGAACCTCGTGATGCAGAAGGGCCCGCTCACGCGTGACGCACTGCTTCGTGACACGAAGCGGGGCTTGTACGTGACCTCGCTCATGGGCTTCGGCTTCAATCCCGTCACAGGCGACTTTTCGCGCGGTGCCGCAGGGTTCTGGATCGAGAACGGTGAGCTGACGTTCCCGGTGAGTGAGGTGACGATCGCGGCCAACTTCGACGAGATCCTCAAGCGGATCGACGCAGTGGCGGATGACCTGGAATTACGCAGCTCGACCGCGGCGCCGACGTTCCGCGTCTCCCACATGACGCTCGCAGGCACCAGCGCCGCGACCTAGTACGCCAACCATGGCGGGACGGGTCACAACCCGTCTGGTTTCGCGACGTTTGCTTGACAGTCCTACCCCCGGGTGAAACGATCGAATCGTGCCCGCCGTAGCCATTGCAGGGCTACCCCAGCGTCTCGGCAAGTACGAGATCGTGTTGCCACTCGCTGCCGGCGGGATGGCGCGGATCTACATCGCGCGCACGACGGGCATCGGCATGTTCGAGCGCCACGTGGTGCTCAAGCTGATCACGCCCGAGCGCGCGAACGATGCCGTCGCGGTGCAGATGTTTCTCGAGGAAGCGCGGCTCGCGGCCTCGCTCAACCATCAGAACGTCGCGCTGGTGTTCGAGGTGGGCGAGGACGGCGGTATTCACTACCTCGCGATGGAGTACGTGCATGGCCAGGACATGCGCGCGCTGCTCGCGAAGGCCGGCAGTCAGGGCACGCGCGTGCCGCTCGAGCTCGCGCTTACGATCGTCGCAGGTGCGGCCGCCGGGCTCAATCACGCCCACGAGCGCCGCGCGCCCGACGGGACGCCGCTCGGCATCGTGCACCGCGACGTGTCGCCGTCGAACATCATGATCGGCTACGACGGCTCGGTGAAGCTGCTCGACTTCGGAATCGCGAAGGCGGCGGCACGCACCGTCGAGACGCAGTCGGGCATCATCAAGGGCAAATTCGCGTACATGGCACCGGAGCAGTGCCGTGGGCGCGACGTCGATCGCCGCAGCGACGTGTTCTCGCTCGGCATCATCCTCTACGAGATCTCGACGCAGCATCGCTGCTTCCGCGCCGACTCTGACTTCGACACGATGCACCGCATCGTCACCGGCGACGTCGTGCGGCCGACGCGCATCATCCAGGGCTATCCGCAGGCGCTCGAGGCGATCGTGATGAAGGCGCTCGCGATCGATCCGTCGATGCGGTACCAGAGCGCGGGTGCGCTGCTCGAGGCGATCGAGAGCTTCGCGGTGTCCTCGCGGATGTCACTCTCGACGATGTCGCTCGGGCGCTTCATGCGCGACATGTTCGGGGATACGCCCGAACCGTGGCTCACCCAAAACGGCCGAGCCGATGACGGGGGCGAGCCCAAAGAGACCACGATCTCGAACACGAACAAGGCGTGGCACGCTGTACAGGCGGAGGCTGCGAAGGGCCAGCCGCGGTCGCCGGTAGTGGCGGCACAGCCCGCCGCCGCCGCCAGCGACGGCCTCGACGACGATGACGAGGCCGCCAAGACGTTCCTCATGGGAAGCGGTCCCAATGCCGACGACGGTATTGGCGGTCCTAGCTGGAGCTCGGCGACGGATCTCGATCCGGCGGTCGCGTCGCGCCACACGCAGCCGACGGAGCCGCCGCTGACCAAGCCTCCCATCGTGCAGGGGCTTGCTCCGCAACGTCCGGTGCCGAACCCGGCCGGCGCTGCGCCGACGCTCGTCGGTACGGGACGTCCGCCTGCCGGACAGTTTCCGGCGACTCCGGGATCAAATTCGCAAAGTCGCGTGCGGCGTGCAGGGCCTGTCAGTGGAGCGCAGCCCATCGCGAGCACGCGCCACGGATACGCGAGCGGTAACGGCGTGACGCGTGGTGACACGTACTCGCGCGGCGACGCCTCGCAGGATGCATCCGCGGAGGCCGGAGCTCCTGCGCTCGTGGCCAACCGGCGCCCCTTGTTCATCGGGCTCGGCCTCGCGGCGATCGGAATCGTGGC
>JANRKM010000236.1:0-144615 GCA_033763475.1 Kofleriaceae bacterium | reverse complement strand
CGCGCCGTCTAAGCCCCCACCCCGGGCCCCCCTTCGCCGCCGCCGGGCCCCCCGATGTGGCGCCCCCCCCGCCCACGCCACTCTCGACCCTACGCGAGCAGAATGAAGCACTCGCCATGCCATCAGCGATGTTCACTCGGGTCGAGTGTTTTTGATTCCGCATGAAATCTCGATGCAGCGCCGCCGCACGATTCCACGCTCGCGCGATCGGTCGACCACCGCGGTAGCCGGCACTGGCAACTCGCGAGGCCTGTCGACAGTTGCACAGTACGTATCTGCCGGCAGGGCCTGGTATCGTCGGGAGCGAATGCGTCGTGGCCTCGTGTTGTTTCTCCTCGCCGGTTGCCACGTCACGGTCCGGAGCGAGCTCACGCGGCCGCAGGTGACCAAGCGCACTCCGCTGCCCGAGCGTGCGGTGCCTCACGCGCCGCAGCTGATCCTGACAGATAGCGGAACGCTGCGTTTCATCGAACCCCTCCGGTGTCCTACGCAGGAGACGGTCGCGATCGAGCATGGCGTCGAGGTGGACACCCAGCCGAACCTCGCGACCTTCATCGTCGGGGTGATCGCGACGGGTGTCGGTGGCGTCCTCGCGGTCACGGGCGGGACCGGCGACGACCCCGCGGGCAACCCGTTGACGTATGCAGGTGCGGCCGGCCTCGTGGTCGGGCTACCGCTGGCCGTGGGCCCCTGGATCGGGACGCGCACGGTCATCGAGCCCGGGGGGCCTGGGACTACCGAGACGCGGCCCGGCCCAGAAGAGCCGTGTGGTGCGCGGCCGCTCTCCGCCCGCGCCGCGACGCTGACCTTGCGCGGCATCGAAGTCCACGGCGCGATCGACGCCGAGGGCACGTTCGCTGTCTCGCCGTTCCAGCTCGTGGATGCGTTCGACACCAAGGCGGTGCCGAGTTGGGGCATCACCGCCCTGGTGGATGGAGGCAAGTACACCGTACAGGCGGATCTCGACTCCGCCACGCTCGCGACGCACGCGCCGGCGTTCCTCGCACAGGCGGACTTCGACGCCAAGATCGAGCCGATGCGCCTGGTGCCCGGTATCGCCGCCGGCACACTGCGCGCGAGCCTGACGTCGACCGAGGCCGGTGCCGCGCTTCGCGTGGTGTTGCCACTCAGAAACGACGGCCCGGGTGACGCGTACGCGCTGCGCGGCGCCCTGACCTCGAGCACCAAGGCAATCGACGGCCGGGTGATGTACGTCGGTCACCTCGCAAAAGGAGCGAGCATCACGCGCGAGTTGCTCATCCCGCTATCGCCGCAGGCCGCGATGGCGGTGCGTGGTGCATCGATCGAGCTGTCGATCGAGCTGCGCGATGCGCACGGCACGACACCGTCGACGCCCATCCGCTATCAGGGCGCCGTGCTCGGGGATGCGCCGCGATGAGGATCGCGATCATCGGCAGCGGAATCGCCGGGCTCGGCGCGGCGCGTGCGCTGGCGGGCCCGCACGAGGTCACGGTGTTCGAGGCGGCCGCGCGCCCGGGGGGCCATGTCTACACGGTAAATACCGTCGACGGCCCTGTCGACATGGGCTTCATCGTCTGCAACCGCGAGCGCTATCCGTTGATGTTCCGGATGCTCGGCGACCTCGGCGTCGAGACTCGGCCCACGACCATGTCGTTCTCCGTCTCCGACGGCGAGCTCGAGTGGGGCTCCGCGCACCTGTCCGCGATGTTCGCGGATCGCCGCCGGCTGCTCGATGTTCGGCACTGGCGCTTCCTCGTACGGGTGGTGCGCTTCCTCGACCGCGCGCGCCAGGATCTCGAGGCCGGCATCACGGCACGGCTCTCGCTCGATGATTACGTCGAGCACGTGCGCCTCCCCGGAGAGCTGCGCGAGCGCTTCATCATCCCCCTCGCCGCGGCGCTGTGGTCGCTCGCGCCGTCATTGTGCGGCGCCTTCCCCGCCGACACGTTCCTGCGCTTCCTCGAGCAGCACGGCATGTTGCGCGCAGTTCGCCCGCTCGCCTGGCGCACCGTCGTCGGCGGCAGCAAGCGCTACGTCGAGGCGCTGCTCGCGCGGCTCCCGCGCGCAACCGTCGAGGTCGCCACCCCCGTCGAACGCGTGCACCGCGATGGACGCGGGGTCACCGTGATCGCACATGGGCGCGAGCGCCGCTTCGATCGCGTCATCGTCGCGACACACGCCGACACCGCACTCGCGCTGCTCGCCGAGCCCAGCGACGACGAACGGCGCGTGCTCGGCGCGTTCCGCTACAGCACCAACACCACCGTGCTGCACCGCGACCCGAGCTTCCTGCCACGGCGGCCCGCCGCCCACGCCGCGTGGAACTACGTCGCCGATCCGGACACTGCGCGCGTGGCCGTCACCTACTCGATGACGCGCCTACAGGGCCTCCCAGAGGTGCCGCCGTACCTCGTCACGCTGAATCCGCGCACGCGCCCGGCCCACGCGCTGCACGAGGCCGTGTTCACGCACCCGCAGCTCGATCGCGCCGCGCTCGCGGCGCAGGCCGCGCTGCCACGCCTCGCTGGCATCCACCGCACCTACTATGCAGGCGCACATTTCGGATTCGGCTTTCACGAAGACGGCCTGCGCACCGGTCTCGCCGCCGCGGCGCGTGCGCTAGCCGACGAGGCAGCGACATGACGCGCTCGGCGCTGTATCGCGGCACCCTCGTCCACACGCGCCGCGATCACCTCGCGCACCGCACGTTTCGCTATCCCGTCTACACCGCCGTGCTCGATCTCACCGAGCTGCCCGCGCTCGATCGCGAGCTGCGGCTGTTCTCGCACCGCCGGCGCAATCTGTTCTCGTTCTACGAGGCCGACTACGAAGGCGGTGCCGACCTCTCGGCTTCGCTCGCGCGCGTCCGCACGACCCACGCGCTTCCCACGCCAGCGATCACGCGACTCGTCACCAACCTGCGGGTGGCTGGCTACGTGTTCAACCCAGTCAGCTTCTTCCTCGACTACGACAGCGCCGGTGCGCTCACCGCAGTCATCGCCGAGGTCAACAACACGTACGGCGGGCGCTACCGCTACGTCCTCGGTGCGGCGCACCGGTTACCGGGACCGCGCGTGGGCTTTCGCCATCGGCGCGAGCTGTTCGTGTCGCCATTCCTGCACGGCCCGCGTGAGTACGAGTTCTGGTTCGACGCGCCGCTCGACGGCGACCGGCTCGCCATCACGATGCACGTCGACACGCCGGCGGGCGAGCGCAACTTCCATGCAACCCTCGCGGGGACGCGCAGCGCGCTCTCCGACCGCGTGCTCGCCGCCGCAGCGCTGCGCTATCCGCTGATGACGGCACAAGTGATCGGCCTCATTCACCTCGAGGCGATGAAGCTGCGGCTCGCCGGTGTACCCTATCGTCGCCCCGGCCCCGATCACCGGCCATTGGACGACTGAGCCAACATCGAATCACGCCCGTGAGAGGGATTGAACGCATGGCACGCGACGTGCCTCGAACGCGCGGATGCGTTTGCGAATCCTCGTCGTTGGCGTGAGCCTGTTGTCCGCGTCCCCGAGCGCGCGTGCGGAGACGCCACGGCCGGTCGAGACGCGCCCACCCAATGCGCCGGAGCAGAAGCCCGCGTTTCCGGGCCAGACGCGCGCGCCGCTCCGCACGGCGGGAGTGAAGTTCACGGTCGAGACGGTGGCCAAGGGCCTCGAGCATCCGTGGGCGCTGGCGTTCCTCCCCGACGGCGCGATGCTCGTGACGGAGCGGCCCGGGCGCATGCGCGTCGTCGACGCCAAGGGCAGGCTCTCGGCGCCGATCGCGGGGCTGCCTCGCGTCGATGCGCGCGAGCAAGGTGGCCTGCTCGACGTCGTGCTCGACCCGAAGTTCGCCGAAAACCAGCTCGTGTACTGGAGCTACGCCGAGCCGGCGAAGGGCGGCAACCGCACGGCCGTCGCACGCGGCCGACTCGTGCGCGGCGAGAAGCCACAGCTCGACGACGTGCAGGTGATCTGGCGCATGTCTCCGGTGCTCGAGTCCACGAAGCACTTCGGCAGCCGGCTCGTGTTCGCCAAGGACGGGACGTTGTTCGTCACCACCGGGGAGCGCTCGATCCTCGCAGGGCGCAAACAGGCGCAGCAACTCGATAGCGCGTTCGGCAAGGTGATCCGTATCCGGCCCGACGGGGGGGTGCCGAGCGATAACCCGTTCCGGACGAAGAAGGGCGCGTTGCCAGAGCTCTACTCGTATGGCCATCGCAACATCCAGGCGGCGGCGCTGAACCCGGCGACCGGCGAGCTGTGGGTCGTCGAGCACGGTGCCCGGGGCGGCGACGAGATCAACATCATCGCGCCGGGCAAGAACTACGGCTGGCCGGTGATCTCCTACGGGCGCGAGTACAGCGGCAAGAAGATCGGCGAGGGCCTCACCCAGCGCGCGGGCATGGAGCAGCCGATCTACTACTGGGATCCGGTGATCGCGCCGTCGGGGATGGCGTTCTACACGGGAACCGCCTTCCCCGCGTGGCGTGGCAGCCTGTTCGTGGGTGGCCTCGTCGACGAGTACCTTGCGCGGCTCACGCTCGACGGCAATCGCGTCGTCGGCGAGGAGCACCTGCTCGAAGGCCGCGGCCGCGTGCGCGACGTGCGCGTCGGGCCTAACGGCGACGTCTACGTGCTCACCGACGAGGAGAACGGCGCGCTGCTCGAGCTCGTGCCCGAAGGCCGCGCGAGCTCGAGCGCCCGGCGCTGATTACTCGGTGATCTCGGCGATCCGCTTGGTCAGCGCGACCTGCTGCGCGCTCGGATCGGTGGTCTGCATCGCGACGAGCTTGGTGAGGTCGCCCTCGACCGTCATCTCACCCGTCATGAACGCCATCACGCCCGCCGCGGCATCGGCCTCGAGGAAGATCTTGCGGGCGAGGGTCTCGGACAGCGTCAACGACGTCGCCACGCCGGGGCGATGACCACGCGCGAACAGGCCGTCCTTGAGGAACACCTCGGCATTGCCTGTGGGACGCGTGACGGTGACGTTGACCTCGACGGCCTTCATCGCGTCGGGAATGCGGAGATCGCCCGCCGCGGCGATCAGCTCGTCGACCTTCGCGAACCATTCGGCAGACAGAAACGGATAGCGCATGGGCGGCACCTTATTACGAGTTGCGCTGCTTCGCTCGCCACCACAGCACGCCACCGACGATCGCCATCACGAAGCCGGCGAACGTCAGCACGCCGACCATGGGCGAGACGATGACCTGTGCCGCCATTCCCGAAGCCCACAGAGCAAGGCCCGCGCTTGCGAGCTAATGCCTCGGCTTAGCTTTGGCCTTGTTGCATCCTAACGGGGGCAAAGTTGCAGTAACGTTCGCAGGCGGTGTCCGTTGCTGTTGCCCATCCTCTGATCGTTCCGCTGCCCAGGCTAGCCCCGCCGATCGGACTCGCGGTGCGTTGGATGCTCCTCGCGCGGCTGCGCGCGACGTGGGCGCGAGGTCGCCTCGATCTCGTCCTGCCATCGGGTGAATGCATGCGGCTCGGGGGTGCGGGGCCCGCCGAGGCCACCGCGCGCGTCCACGACGATCGCCTGTTCCTGCGCCTCCTCGTGCGCGGTGAGATGGGCGGTGGCGAATCGTTCGTGGCGGGCGAATGGTCGAGTGACGATCTCGTCGCTGTCCTGCGCGTGTTCCTGCGCGGCACCGCCGCGCTCGGCGCCGAGTCGCCGCTCACACGCCTCGCGCAGCTGCCCTCACTCGTTCGTCACTGGCTCGCCCACAACTCGCAAGACGGGAGCGCGCGTAACATCCACGCGCACTACGACCTCGGCAACGCTTTCTACCAGCTGTTCCTCGATCCCGACACGCTCGCTTACTCGTGCGCGCACTACACCGATCCAGCGATGTCGCTCGCCGATGCGCAACGCGCGAAGCTCGATCGCCTCTGCGACCTCCTCGCCCTATCCCCGAGGGATCACCTCCTCGAGATCGGCTGTGGTTGGGGCGGCATGGCGATTCACGCCGCGAAGACGCGCGGCTGTCGGGTGACCGCGATCACGATCTCGCGCGCCCAACACGAGCTCGCCTCCGCGCGGGTGGCCGCGGAGGGCCTCACCGATCGCGTCTCGATCGAGCTGCGCGACTATCGCGCGCTCATCGGCACGTTCGACAAGCTCGTTTCGATCGAGATGCTCGAGGCTGTCGGCTATGACTACCTGCCGAGCTTCTTCGCGACGTGCGCGCGCGTGTTGCGCCCGGGTGGTCGCATGGCGCTGCAGACGATCACGATGCCCGACGAGCGCTTCGAAACGTATCGCCGGCGCGTCGACTGGATGCAACGCTACATCTTCCCTGGCTCGTGCATCCCGTCGCTCGCGGTCATCCGCCGCACGTCCGCGCCCACCGGGCTCGCGCTCGTCGAGGGCACCGACATCGGACCGAGCTACGCCCCCACGCTGCGCGCATGGCGCGCGCAGGTCCTCGCGCATCTCCCGGCCGTGCGCGCGCTCGGTTTCGACGAGCCCTTCGTGCGCACCTGGCTCATGTACCTCGCGTTCAGCGAGGCTGCGTTCGCCGAGCGCACGCTGGGTGATCATCAGCTGCTCTTCACGCAGCCGTGATCCGCGCCACTACTTGGCGTGCGTGACGATCACGTTCGTCGTGATCCCACCGCGAACCCAGAATTTCCCGGTCACCGTGATCGACCGCGGGGAGATTGCCGCCACGATGTCATCGCAGATCTTGTTGGTCACCGCCTCGTGGAAGGCACCTTCGTCGCGATAGCTCCACAGGTACAACTTCAAGCTCTTGAGCTCGACGCAGCGCTCGTCCGGTACGTAGTCGATCAGGATCGTCGCGAAGTCCGGCTGCCCGGTCATCGGGCACAAGCAGGTAAACTCCGGGCAATCAAAGACGATGTGGTAGTCGCGGCTCGGCTTTGGATTGGGGAAGGTCTCGAGCTGTTTGGTGGGCCGCGTAGTCATGCGGCGCGGAATAGCACATCCGCCACTCGGACCACTGGCGCGCGTCGAGGAGTTCCCCTACAATGGTCTTGCGACTCACGTCGCCGAGAACACAACGCGATGACCATGTGGACAGCGCGCAATGTGGGCTTCGAGACGGGCCGCTGTGCCCATAACGAAGGCCCAACCCCGGGAGCCGCTGCAATTTTGCTGGCGGGCCGGCGCGTTGGGCTCTGGCTTATGCCAGGGGAGGAACGAGAACATGAAAAGTCACTGTACTAGCTCAACGGAGGGGCGTTCCTAGCCTCCCGGCACTTCAAGCTCTTGGGTGGGTCAATTAGCACCGACCCCGGAGCCGTCCGAGCTGACAAAATCCGAGTCGCCCCTGGGTATCTCGGGGCTCAGCTCGACAAGTGAATGAGCAAACGGGCCCGGCTGACCGGGCCCGTTCTATTTTCGGAAGAGGGTCGGACCCTACTTGCCCAACTTGGAGTGCAGTAGCTGTGTGCCCGCCCTCGGTTGACGCTCCTACGTGCACTCCAAGTTGGGCAAATAGGGTCCGACCCTATCTCCGAAAATGCGAAACGTCGTCGGATACGAACCGCGACGACGTTTCGATGGCCATGCCCACGAAGGGTGGGCGACTACGACTGTAATTTAGAACGTGAAAATCTGGTCCGGGCGCTTCTCGGCCGGCTTGGGCGCGGCCGTCTCCTGCTTCGGCTTGATGATCGGCGGCGGTGGATCCACCGCGTAGCGAGCGGCAGCCGAGGTCATCGGGATGGCCGGGCTTGACGGACGAGCCGCCGCCGCTTCGGCGACGGGCTTGGCCTGCGCAGGGGTCGGGGCCGCCGGCGTCGGGCGCGGAGCCGCGGGCGCCGTGGCGACCGAGGCGACTGACACACCAGGCCGCGGGGCGAGCGATACGGCCACCGGCGGGGCGGCAACGCCTTCGCCGAGGAAATCGTTCACGCGAGTCTCGACGAGCTGGCTCATCGAGATGTTGTTGGCCTCGCAGAAGGCCTTTAGCCGCTCGTAGGTCGTGCGGCTCACACTGATGCTCCGTCGAGTTTGCTTCTTGGCCATGATCTTTCCTTACGCTACGGGTAGTGCACCGTCAAGGCGTTCCTACTAGCCCTGGACTCCCGTCTGACGCGCAAAGACATATCACCCGGGCCTGACATTCAGCTCAGGAAATCACGCGCTTCGATCAACGAAAGGCGTGGAGATCACTCGTCGATCTAGATGATCAACGAGTGCGAGCGAGCCAGTCGATGGGGCGCAGGTGAGCGATGAGCTCCGCTTCGCGCGACCCTGGCTTGGCCATCACGTCGTAGTCCCAGCGCGTCAGCGGTGGCAGGGACATGAGGATCGACTCGACGCGCCCGTTCGTCTTGAGGCCGAACAAGGTGCCGCGGTCATAGATCAGGTTGAACTCGACGTAGCGCCCACGGCGCTGGAGCTGCCAGGTCCGCTCGGCGTCCCCATAGGGCTCTGTTTGCCGACGCTGTACGATCGGCACGTAGGCCCTGATGAACGCGGTCGCGAGGTCGCGCACGAAGTCGAAGATCTGCTCCGGGGGGTGCGGATCGCCCTTGGCGCCCAGATAGTCGAAGAACACGCCGCCGACGCCGCGGGTCTCTCCTCGGTGCGGGAGGAAGAAATACTCATCGCACCAGGCCTTGAACCGGTCGTAGTCACCGATGGGGCGGTGCGTGTCACAGACGGCGGCGAGCTCCTTATGGAAGTGCACCGCGTCCTCGCGGAACAGATAGTACGGCGTCAGGTCAGCCCCCCCCCCGAACCACAGGGCGCTGCCCTTGGTCAGGCACCTGAAGTTGGCGTGGGTGGTCGGCACCATCGGCGACCGCGGGTGAAGGACCAGCGACACGCCGCTGGCGCGGAACGTGTTGCCCTCGCCGGGCATGTGGGAGGCCAGCTCCGTGGGCAGCTCACCGTCGACGCTGGACCAGTTGACTCCGGCCTTTTCGAAGACCGCCCCACCCTCGAGGACCCGGGCCACGCCTCCGCCCCCGCCCGGCCGCTGCCAGGCGTCTCGGGAGAACTCGGCCCCGGTGTCGACGTCGGTCAGCGCCGCACAAATGGCGGCCTGGGTATCCGAGAAGAACTTCGCGGCGCGATCGAAGAGGTCCGACACGCTCGCGATGCTACCATTCGAAGTCCACCTAGCCGATGTGGGCAGCGCTTCGACTCCTCCGCGCGACACGGGTGTTCGCGGTCATCTTCCTCAGTTACCTGTGGCAGGTGTCGTGGGCACGTCTGTGGCCGTCCCGCTATGAGACGAAGGACCGCTGGAAGAAGATCAACCGGCGCAATGCCCGTCGCATGTACAAGGGCTTCGTTCGCCTGCGCGGCGTGTACATCAAGCTCGGCCAGATCTTGAGCGTCATGGGCACGTTCCTCCCGCGCGAGTACACGGAGGAGCTCGAGGCCCTCCAGGACGACGTGCCGCCGCAGTCGTTCAAGAAGATCCGGACGACGTTCATCAAGTCGTTCAAGAAGACGCCGCACGAGATGTTCGCGACGTTCACCGAGGAGCCGATCGCCGCCGCTTCGCTCGGTCAGGTCCACGAAGCGCGCACCGCCAGTGGCGAGCGCCTCGCGGTGAAGATCCTCTATCCGAACGTCGCGACGATCATCCGCGTCGACCTCAAGATCCTTGGCTGGGCACTCGCCATCTACAAGAACTTTGTCCCCATCCAGCAGATCTCACGCGTGCACGAGCAGCTCGCGGACATGCTCGCGCGGGAGAGCGATCTTTCCAACGAGGCGCGCTGCATGACGCGGATGGCCGCCAACTTCGCCGGCGATCCGGACACGCTGTTCCCGCGCGTGTTCCCGGAGTGGTCGTCGTCGACGGTGATGACGATGACCTTCATGGAGGGCGTCAAGATCACGAAGAAGGACGCACTCCAGAAGCTGCAGCTCGACCCGTACGACGTCGCGACCAAGCTGACCAAGGTCTTCTACAAGCAGCTGTTCATCGATCGCTTCTTCCATGCCGATCCGCATCCCGGAAACTTCTTCGTGCAGAGAGGCCCCGAGGGGCAGGTACGCATCGTCGTGCTCGACCTTGGCTCGGCGACCGACCTCACCGACAACCTCGCCGATGGCATGTTCGACATCCTCCAGGGCCTCATGACCCGCAAGGACGATCTCGTCGTGCAGGGCATCAACACGATGGGCTTCATCGCGCCCAACGGCGATCGCGAGCTCCTCGAGCGCACGACGCGCAAGTATTTCGAGAAACTCCTCAACCTCAACATCACCGACTTCGGCAAGATCGATCCTGCCGTCGCGCAGCAGCTCGCCGATCCCGACATGAAGCGCGACGAGCTGCGCGAGCTGATGAAGTCGATCGCGTACCCCGACGGCTGGTTCTACGTCGAACGCGCGGCCGTGATCATGTTCGGCCTCCAGGCCACGATCGCGCCCAAGCTCAACGGCATCCACGTTGGCTTCCCGTACATCACGCAGTTCATGTTCGAGCGCAACGCGAAGCGGCTCGCCGTGGTGACCAAAGAAGCGCGTAACTCGTCGTCGACGCTGCCGATCGTCAGCACGAGCGAGCTCAAGCCCACCTCCGAATCGTCAACCAAGCCCACGTCCGAGTCGTCGGCTAAATCCTCGGCCACCTCCGAATCGCAGAAGAAGGAAGAGGCCCTCCTGAACTAGACACAGTCGCATGACCTATGGATCACGTTCGTTGACGTTGACCTGGTCGGCGACGTGGTCGTGGACCTTGACGGCGACGGCGACGTGGAGGTGGACGCCACGGTTGACGCTCAGATCATCTTGGTGAGCATCGCGACGACGCCTTCATGGAGCTGGCCTCCACGTGCGTACTGCGCCTCGGGGACGACGTTGCGCAGCTTCATAACGTCGCGCGATGCCGCGCACTCCATCGCTTCACCGCGAGCGATCTTGTACCGATTGGCGCTATCGCCCTCCGACCAGCGACCTGTGGGTGGTTCGCTGCTGGGTCAGCTTCGATGTACGCGCGTACCGCCCGGCCTCGGCGCCATTCGCCCAGGTCGTTCCTGAGCTGCGCTTCAAAGAACGAACCCGTCGAGCTGTTTCAGCTGCACGCCACGGCGGCGGGCCCGACGGATCGCTTGCCCTGGTTGAGATCGAGCCACGATCGCCGCACGATGATCCTCTCGGGAACACTCGTCACCAGCCGAGGATCTCATCCTGCGCGATCCTGTTTAGAGAGGTGTTTCGCCCTCGCGGCGGAATGCGATGCTCTCTTCCTCGAGGTCGAGCTCGCGCTCGATCCGCCGGCGCGACTCGTCGCTCAGCTTGCCTTCGCGCAACAGCTGGTGGATGACCTTCCGCTCCTCGCCGATGATCTCGGTGCGCAGGGCCGCACTCCTCCGTGTCAGCGCGAGCCCACCTTCGAGATCGCTCGGCAGACGCTGCGCTCGATCCTCGTGCCCCGTGCGCAGGAGGCGCACCACGTCCGCCGAGACGTTGCGCTCGGCCTCGATGGCATCGAGCTGCCGAGCGGCGGTGGCGAGCGCGAGCGCGCGTGCTTCGCGCTCGGCTTCTTCTTCCTGATGGCGCTCCGCCTTGCCCGTATGCGCGAGCCCGAGCTTGCGGATCACGGCGGGCAGCATGAGGCCTTGCCCGACCAGCGTGATCACGATGACGCCGAACGTGACGAACAAGATCAGATCGCGCTCGGGAAACGGGCGACCGTTCGCCACGACCATCGGTAGACCGAGCGCCGCGGCGAGCGACACCACACCGCGGATGCCCGTGAACGCGACCACGAACGCCGAATGCCAGGTCGGCGCCGGATCGCGCTGTGCGAGCGCCTTGCTCAGGTAGCGCGGCACGTAGACGGCCGGAAACACCCACGTGAACCGCGCGACGATCGCCACGGCGGCGGTGATCGCGGTCGCGACCAGCATCTCGGGCAGGCGATCGCTGTCGACGCGCTCGAGCAGCGTGCGCATCTGCAGGCCCGTCACGAGGAACACACCGCCTTCGATGAGGTAGATGATGAAGTCCCAGAAGAAGATGCCCTGCAGGCGCGTCGCCGACGAGATCAAGAGCGGGCCGTTCCAGCTCACGTAGAGCCCGGTCGCGACCGTCGCGAGCACGCCAGAGCCGCCGAGGTGCGCGGGGATCCAGTACGCCACGTACGGCGTCATGAGCGACATCGTCAGCTCGATGCGTGGGTCGTGCGCCCAGTGGCGCAACCGCAGACTGAGCCACCCGACGCCGATGCCGAACACCAGCTCGCCGACCAGGATCAGCGCGAACGTGCCCGTCGCCCGGCCCAGCGAGAACCCGCCGCTGACGACGGCCACCACCGCAAAGCGGTAGAGGATGAGCGCGGTCGCGTCGTTCGCGAGGCCTTCCCCTTCGAGCACCACGACGAGCCGCCGCGGCATGTGCAAGCGCCGCGCGATCGCGAGCGGCGCGACCACGTCGGGCGGCGCGATGATCGCTCCGAGCAGGAACCCGAGCGCCCATGGCATACCGAGGAGCCCGTGCAACGCGACCATGATCGCGAGCGTCGTGAACACCACCGCGCCGATCGCGAGCAGGCTGATCGGACGCAGGTTGAAGCGGAACTCGCGCCAGCTCATCGCAACGCCCGCCGAGTAGATCAGCGGCGGCAGCAGCACGAGCAGCACGAACTCCGGCGGCAGATCGATCGTCGGAATGCTGGGGATCGCGGCGAGCACGATGCCCGCAAGCAACAGCAGGATCGACGGTGCCGTGTGCACGCGCTGCGCGATCAAGGCCACGACGACGAGGACGCCGAGGAGGAGCAGCAGATGGATCGCGCCGTCCATCCAGCGATCTAGCGCCGGGCGACAGCTCCCGCTACGGCCGCTCGAGGTACGCGGCCGTGGCCATGCCACCCGCCGTGCATACGCCGATCACGGCCTTGTGCTTCTTGCGGCGCGCGAGCTCGAGCAGCGTGCTGCCGAGGTAGCGAATGCCCGACATACCGTACGGGTGGCCGAGCGGCACCGCGCCGCCGTTGACGTTGGTGATCTCCCAGGGCGTCTGGAGCTTTGCCTGCGCGAAGATCGCGGTGAGCGCATACGCCTCGTGGAGCTCCCACAGATCGACGTCGGGGACGGAGAGACCGTGGTGCGCGAGGAGGCGCTCGATCGCGGGCGCGATCGCGATACCCATCTCCTCGGGCGCGACACCCGCGAGCTGCATGCCGCGGAACAGGCCGAGAATGGGCAGGCCACGGCGCGCCGCGAGGTCGGCGTCCATCATCACGACCGCGCCCGCACCGTCGGAGAGCTGGGATGCATTTCCCGCGGTGATGGTGCCGTTGGGTTGAACGGGCTTGAGCGCCGCGAGGCCGGCGAGCGTGGTGTCGGGGCGCGGCCCCTCGTCGCCTGCGAGCGTGACCTGTTGCTCGCTGGTCGCCTTGGTCGCCTTGTCGACGACCTTCATGGTCGTGGTGAAGGGCAAGATCTCCTCGGCGAACTTCCCGGCGACGCGCGCCGCTTCCACCCGCTCCTGGCTCTGCACCACGTACGCGTCTTGGGCCTCGCGCGTGATGTTGTATTTGTGCGCGACGTAGTCAGCGGTCTGGTTCATCGTCCACCACACCGCGGGCATGCGCTGCTGGAGGGGTGGATAGAAGAAACCGTTCAGATTCAGGTTGAACTGGACGAGGCTGATGCTCTCGACCCCGGCGGCGATCGCGATGGAGGCCTCACCCGTAGCGATGCGGTTGGCGACGATCGACGCAGCGGACAGCCCGGAGCCGCAGTAGCGATTGACGGTGAGCCCCGGCACCTCGACGCCGAAGCCGGCCTCGAGCGCTGCGTTGCGCGCGAGGTTGTGGCCGGTCGCGCCCTCGGGAAGGCCACACCCGACGACGACATCCTCGATCTCGCGCGCCTCGATGCCAGCGCGCGCCACCGCGCCGCGCAGCACGTGCGCCGTCATCGGTATCCCGTGCGCCATGTTGAGCGCACCGCGCTGCGCCTTGGCGATTCCGGTGCGGCAATACGCGATGACGGCGACGTCTTTCATGAGCGCACCGTACCCCGCAATGTTAGCTTTCGCCCGCAGGAGGCTATGAATGCTCGAACGTCGCTGGATGGTGGTCGCCATGATGGGAGCGCTCGCGGCGGCTCCCGCATGCGAGAAGAAGTCGATCGGAACCGACAAGCAGCTCCCCGCGGAGCTCAAGCCGACGAGGGCCGCGTTCGATGCGTCGAAGCTGGTCGCGCCAGCGCTGTTCGCGCACATCCCGGCGGATACGCCCTACGTGGTCGCCGCGTTCGAACCCGTGGGCCTCGACTACTATGCGAAGCTCAAGCAGGGCTTCGGCCCGCTGTTCGCCAAGGCAATGGCCGACAAGCGCGCCGAGAGCGACGGCACACCGGACCTGCTCGATGTCATCATCGACGAGCTCGGCGGCAAGGTCGATGTGAACAGCGTCGAGGCGCTCGGCCTCTCCGCGCAGCCACGGTTCGCGCTGTACGGGATCGGCGTGGTGCCACTCGTGCTGCGCCTCGAGATCAAGGACGAGACGACGCTGCGCGCGACCATCGAACGCATCGCAAGCAAGACGAACAAAACCTTGCCGCCGCCGTTGACCAAGGACGGACGCGCGTACTGGCGGTTCGGCGACAAGTCGCCCGGGTCGACGGCAGAAGCGGTCATCGCGCTCGTCGACAAGCAGCTGGTCATTGGGTATGGCCCCCCGGTGGAGATCGACGCGAAGCTCGATCTCATCCTCGGCATCCAGAAGCCGGGGCAGAACATGGCCGATGGCAAGGCGCTGATCGAGGTGATGCAGCGGCATGGCTTCGGGCCGCAGCTGATCGGATATGTCGACACGCGCAGGCTCGGCGCGCAGGGGCTCGCGCTCGTGCCCACGCAGCCGCCGGCCGCGTGCACCACCGCCGTCGAAGACCTCGCGAAGAAGGTGCCGCGCTTCGCCATGGGCTATACCGAGATCTCCGGCAAGCGCGCGTCGGGTGGCGCGGTCGTCGAGCTCGACACGAGCCTGCTCGCCGAGGTCGCCGCGCTGCGCACCGAGGTGCCCGGCCTCGGGACGGCGCTCAGCGATCAGCCGCTCATCGCGATGGGTGGTGGCGTCGATATCGCCAAGGGCGCCGCGTTGCTCACGCGCGCAGCGAACGCGATCCGCGCGACGGCGGAGGCATGTCAATACGGTCCGGCCGTCGACGTCGCCAACGAGGTCGCTGACTCTCTCTCGCGGCCGATCCCGAAGCCGCTGACGATGTTCACGGGGTTCGCGGGTGCGATGCACGCGTTCGAGATGGGCAGTGGCGGCTTCGCGAAGCTCGACGCGTTCGGCATGGTCACGGCGACGTCCGCGAAGGACCTGATCAACCTCATCAAGGACCAGGTTCCGCTCGACCAGATCGGGCTGACCACCGACGGCAAGCTGAACAAGCTGAACATCCCGGCCGGCTTCGCACCGCAGGACGTGTTCGGCGCCGTCGGCGACAAGGCAATCGTCGTCGGCACCGGCACCAAGGGCAAGGAGCTCGCCGAGCGCGGCCTGCATGGCAGCGCCTCCGGCAAGTCGCCGTTCCTCGTCATGAGCTACGACTACGGCCGCCTGTTCGACATCCAGCTCTCGATGGCGCGGATGACCGGGGGGATGGATCCGGCCGAAGAGCAGATGGTGAAGAGCATGGCCTCGGTGTTTGGCCGGGCGACGTTCTCGGCCGACGTGAACGACAAGGGGGTCGTGATGTGGGGGGCGTTCGACCTGAAGTAGCGGCTACTCGCGCGACCGAAGTAGTTGTCGGCGATGTAGTGGAGGCCGCCGAAGATGCGGGCTTCACACCGTGTCTACGTCCCACGACACCGCGTCGGTGCCGAAGAACAGGCGCACCACTTCGGTCATCGAGCCGCTGCCCGCGAAGTCGCTTTTGACTGTTTCCCGCTCAGGGAACGAACGTCACCGCGTACACCGGGGGCAGGTAGTTCGAGACCACGCTCCACGTGTCGCCACGATCCGTGCTCGCGAACACGTTGCCGGTGGTGGAGCCGAACGCGAGCGTTCCGTTGGGCGCGCGCGCGAAGGCGTGGCGGTACACGAGGTCGTAGGCAAACTCGCCGGGGAGCCCGCTGCCGAGCACGTCGAACGACCGGCCACCGTCGCGCGTGCGCGTCACCACGAGCTTGCCGGCAACCGGGATGCGCTTCTCGTCCTTGATCGCAGGCGCGAACCAAGCGGTGTTGGGATCCTCGGGATCGACCACCACGGGAAACCCGAACACCGAGGGGCCGTCCGCCTTGTCGATCTCGGTCCACGTCGCCATGTCGTCGGTCGAGCGGAAGATGCCGTTGTGGTGCTGCACCCAGAACACGTGCGGCACCGAGGCGCATTGCACGAGGCAATGGACGTCCTGGTTGTTGCCGTCGTTGACCAGCTCCGGCGGCACGTATTCGGCACGCATGCCCGTAGCAGTCTGCGTCCACGTCGCGCCCACATCCCTCGTGCGCCACACGCCGCCCGTCGACACCGCGATCGCGACCGTCCTCGGGTCCCGAGGGTCGACGCAGATCGAGTGAATGCCCGCGAAGTCGCGCCCGCCGCCTCCCCACTTCTTGCGGTCTGGGTGGAACCACAGCGACTCGACGAGCCTCCACGACGCGCCGCGGTCCTCGGAGCGAAACAGCCCGCCCGGCACCGTGCCGCACCACAGCGCACCGTCCTGATCGAGCGCGGGGGCGAGCGACCAGATGAGCTGGGTCGACCACTTGAGCTCGGCGCCGAAGAAGTTCTTCTCGGGCTCCGCACCCTCGGGCTGCTTGGGATATGTGGGCGTCGCGACCTCGGTCCACGTCGCGCCGCGATCGTCTGAGCGATGCAGCTTGACGCCGAAGTGGCCGTGGTCGAGCGCGGCGTACCAGCCACCGCGGGGGTCGGCCATCGCGATCGAGACGTTGTCGCCGATGAAGTGCCCCCGAACCACGCGCAGGCCCGTGCCCGACGCCTCCGCTTCGAACAGTCCCTTGCGCGTCGAAATTAGCAGCGTGTGCATATCAACCTCCCGAGAGTGCCTGCATGACGTAGAGCTCGCTCGTCGCGCGAACGGGATCCGAGAGCCGTTCGCGATCGGCGACCTGCTCGCCATCGACGAACACACTCATGTGCTTGCGCAGCGCGCCCTGGTCATCGAGTACGTAGCCGCGCAGGCGCGGATTTGCGGCGAACACGCCCTCGAGGACCTCGCGCACCGTCGCGCCAGCAACGACCTCGGTCGGGCACTCGACGTGCCGCTGGAGGTTGGGTGTGAAGGTGACGGTCGCCACGAGGGGAGGCTACAGCAGCGACAGTGGCAGATGCTATCGGGTCGGGCAGGCGCGACGATTGTGTAGACCGATCGTCCGAAGCGCCATGGCCGTCAGCCACCTCTATGTCCGATCCTATTTGCCGAGCCTCCTCGCGACCTTGGCCCTCGTCGGCTGTGGGCCGTCCCACGGTGGCGGTGGCGGTGGTGGTGGCGACGACGACCCCGGCGATGTCGATGGTGGCCAAATGATGGACGGCCACGTCGACCATGACGGCGGCACGCCCGACGGCAACGTGACCACATGTGCCGCCACCGAGAGCTGCGACGGCGTCATCGACGATAACTGCGACGGCCAGGTCGACGAGAACTGCGGCCGGTGCCCGCTGCTGACGCTGTCCTGCCCGACGGGCTGCTGCCCGGTCGATCGCTGGGAAGTGTCGAACAAGGCGAGCTATGGGGCGGACATCGCGGTCGCCGCCGACGGCACGATCTATTTCGCGTACACCACGCCGAGCAGCGGCGCCTGGACGTCGACGCTCGCGATCTACGACCCCACACCGGGCACCTGGCGCTCGGTGCCGCTCGGGGGTGGCACGTATCGCAATCGCGTACGTCTCGACCACCTGGGACGGCTCCACGTGGTCAACGCGAGCAACAACGGTGCGGTGGTGTACCGCAGGTCCGACGACCGCGGCGTGTCGTTCACGACGCCGTACACGGTCGGCACGCTCGACATCGGCGGCGTGTTCGACCTGGAGGTGGACAGCCTGGGCCAGCCGCACATCGTCTACGCCCAGTACTCCTCGCAGCACGAGTTCGCTTACAAGCACCTCGTCAACACGCAATGGGTGAGCGAGACGCCCGACATCCAGCAGGGCAACTTCGACAACCCCGACATCGCGCTCGGGTTCGCCGATCGCCCGCACATCGTCTACGACGGGTACGAGAGCGGCAACGGCCTCAAGAAGTACCTCTGGCACAACGGCAACCGCTGGATCCTGGAGACCTTCGACTCCGCGGCAGCCGGCTTGTACACCGGGTTCGATTACTTCTCGAGCCACACGCTGCGCATCGCCGCCAATGATGCGCGCGAGCTCCTGTTCACGCGCATGAACGGCGGCATCGACACGATGTTCATGGCGAAGCGTGGATCGGGCGACAACGATGCGTGGCAGGTCACGCCGATCACAGGGCCGACGGGGTTCGAGACTCCCGTGATGTTCGTCGACACGGCTGGCAAGCTCGCCGCCGTCGGGAAGGGGCTCGCCGTCTATCGGGAGAGCAACGGCACGATGTGGTCGACGACGGCGCTCGGCATCCCCGGCGAGAACGCCGCCGTCGCGCGCCGCGGCAAGTACTTCTACATCGCGTATACCGCGGACAACGAGCATCCGACGCTTGCCGTGATCGAGCTACAGTAGCGGCGTGTTCGACATCGTCGTCGCCGCGGATCGCGAGTGGGGCATTGGCAAGGACAACGCACTGCCGTGGCCCAAGCTGAAGGGCGACCTCGCCCACTTCAAGCGCATCACGTGTGAGGCGCCGGAAGGCCAGCGCAACGCGATCGTGATGGGACGCAAGACATGGGAGAGTGCGGAGGTCGCTGGAAAGCCGCTGCCGCGCCGGCTCAACATCGTGATCTCGCGCCGGGCCCTCGCCGTGCCCGAAGGCGTGCTCGCCGCGACATCGCTGGACGGCGCGCTCGCCAAGGCGGTCGGCGTCGCGAGTACCTTTGTCGTGGGTGGCGCGCAGATCTTTCGCGAGGCGTTCGACCATCCGCAGTTGCGTTACGTCTACCTGACGCGCGTCGACGGCGCGTTCGGCACCGACGCGAAGCTCCCCGACCTCGATGCGCGCGGCTTCGTCGTCGACGCGTGGGAGGGTGCGTATGAGGGCGAGGACTCCGGCGTGCGCTACAGGATCGAGCGCCTTACCCGTAAGGGGGTGACCTCGCCGTAGGGTGATTCGCATCCTTGCTTCGCGCGGGCACGAATACCTTTCGGCGGCTCGGTCAAACGGCTACCGGGAACTTGATGAACGGGTGGTGCTGGTAGCCCTCGAGGCGGATGTCCTCGAAGGTCATCTCCAACACCGGCTTGTCGGCGAGCACGACCTGCGGCAGCGGATACGGTTCGCGCTCGAGCTGCATCTTCACGCCCTCGACGTGATTCAGGTAGATGTGCGCATCGCCGAGCGTATGCACGAAGTGGCGGGGGCGCAGCTTGCACTCCTGCGCGATCATCGCGGTGAGCAGCGCGTAGCTCGCTATGTTGAACGGCACGCCGAGCGCGAGGTCGGCGGAGCGCTGGTACAGCTGGCAGTCGAGCCAGGTGGGCGTGTCGCCGTCGAGCCCAACGTAGAACTGAAAGAATGCGTGGCACGGCGGCAGCTTCATCTTCGGGATATCGGCCACGTTCCACGCGCTGACGATGATCCGCCGCGACTGTGGGTTGGTCTTGAGCGTCGCGATCACGTCGCGGATCTGGTCGATGCCCGTGCCGCCCCAGTTGCGCCACTGGTAGCCATAGATCGGCCCGAGCTCGCCGTTCTCGTCGGCCCACGCATCCCAGATCGGCGTGTGCTGCGTGAGGTCGTCGTTGATGTTCGTGGAGCCGCGGAGAAACCACAAGAGCTCGCGCACGACCGCCGGGAACAGCACCTTCTTCGTGGTGACCAGCGGGAAGCCCTCGCGGAGGTCGTAGCGGGTCTGCGCGCCGAACAGCGAGATCGTTCCCGTGCCGGTGCGATCCGTACGGCGCTCGCCGTGCTCGAGGACCTGGCGCAGAAGATCGAGGTACGGCCTCATGCCTCCTTGTAGCACCACCGTATGATGGCCGCCGTGGTGCCCCGCTCCGCGACGATCTCCGAGCTCCTCGCCTCGTACGACGGCCTCCTCCTCGACGCCTACGGTGTCCTCGTCGACGGGCGGGGTGCCCTGCCCGGAGCGGCGGAGCTGATCGCCGCGCTGAACCGACGCGGCACGCCGTACGCGATCGTCACCAACGATGCCTCCCGATCGCAGGCCACGTACGAGCGCAGGTTCGTGGGCCTCGGCCTCGCCATTCCGGGCTCTCGCGTGGTCAGCGCCGGGAGCCTGATCCCCGGCTACTTCCGTCGCAAGGGGCTCGCGGGCGCGCGCACGTGTGTGCTCGGCACACCTGACTCGGTCGCGTTTGTCGTCGAAGGCGGTGGCGTATCGGTCCCCGTCGAGCGGGGCATGGAGGTAGACGCGGTTGCCGTGTGCGACGACTCCGGCACACCCTTTCTCGAGGGCATCGAGCTCGCGCTCTCGGCGATCGTGCGTGCGGTCGATGCGGGACGCCGGCCCGCGCTCGTCCTCCCCAACCCGGACCTCGTCTATCCCAAGGGGCCCGGGGAGCTCGGGTTCACGGCCGGGGCGATGGCGCTGCTCGTCGAGACCGCCCTCGCGCGCCGGTTCCCCGATCAACGCCTGGAGTTCGATCGCCTCGGTAAGCCGATGCCGCACCTCTTCCTCGAGGGGCAGCGTCAGCTCGGTGTCCCGCGTGTCGTGATGATCGGCGATCAGCTCGAGACCGACGTCGTGGGTGCACGTGCCGCGGGGATCGACGTCGCGCTGCTCGCGGGCGTCTCGCACTGGGATGCCCGAGCGAAGATCACGCCGACCTACTTGCTCGACCGGCTCGCCCCGTGACGCTACGCTGATCCGGTGATCCAGCGGTTCTGCTTCGTGAAGCTCCTCGACGACGAAGTCGGCACTCGCGGCGAGCTCGCCGAGATGCTGCGCGCGCAGTTGATCTCTGCCGGTGCTGACGTCGTCGTGGGGCTGCCTGCCGACGACAGCGCCCGCAAGTGGGATCTCTCGATCGTGATCAGCGCGGCGTCCGTCGAAGCGTGGAACGCACTCGCCGCGACACCCGCGATGACCGGCGTCTTCGACGAGCTCGCCGGGCGTGCCGCCGTGGTCAAGGCGTGGACCTTCTCCTCGATCCAGTGATCGGGGTACGATGGTCGCGTGCGTTTCCTCTCGACGTTGCTCCTCCTGAGCCTGGGCGCCTGCGGTGGTGCGGGCGGTGAGGCCTTCACCACACGCGACCTCGGCGATGGCGTCGTGATCGACGTGCCCGCGAGCTGGAAGCTCGAGATCAACGAGGTCACGGTCGGCGTGCTCGGGGACTACCCGGTCCGGCTGGCGCGCGCCCTGGTCGCCGACATGACCGCGCTGCGCGTCAGCCTCGACGAGCGCGTGAAGACGTGCACGACCAAGGCGGTCTCCGAGACGCTGCCGAGTGGCGCGATCGTGCGCGCGTGTGGCGATCGGCTGCACGTGACGTTCCCGATCGACGCCAAGCGCGCGATCGAGTGCATCTCGATGGGCAAGAGCGCGCCGACGGTCGACCCGATCGCCGACCGGGTGTGCCGGTCGCTACGCAAGAAGTCCTAGGGCTTCGCTCGATCTGAACTACCGGCGCAGGCGCGCGATCCAGCGCGCGAGCTCGTCGGGGAGGGCGGACTCGAAGCGGACCCGCTCCCCCGTCGCCGGATGCGTGAAGCCGAGCATCGCCGCGTGCAGCGCGAGCCGCGGCGAGCGCGGGACGAACGTGCGGCTCTTCTCGCCGCCGTGCTGCGTGTCGCCCGCGAGGGGCGTGCCGAGCCCCGCGAGGTGTACGCGGATCTGGTGCGTGCGCCCGGTCTCGAGGCGCGCGGCGATCAGCGTCGCACCGGCGAGCTGCTCGATCGCTTCGACGTGGGTGACCGCGCGCTTGCCGTCGACGGGGCGATCGATGGTCTGCGTGTGCACCTCGCCGATCGCGACGGCGCGGTATTCGCGATCGACGTCGTGCACCTTGAAGGCATCGCCGAGCTTCTTGTTAGCCTCCCGCGTCCGCGCGAACACGAGCAGCCCGCTCGTGGGCAGATCGATGCGATGGACGAGGTACACCTCGCCGTAGCGCTGGCTCAGCTGGTCGAGGAGGTCGCCGCGATCGCTTTCGGGCGTCGGTGCGGTGACGAGGCCCGCGGGCTTGTCGGCGACGATCACGTGCTCGTCGACGAACATGATCGCCGGCTCGGGTGGTGGCTCCTTGCGATCGAGCACACCTCCCACGTTGACCTCGATCTTCTGCCCGGCGCGCACGGGACGCCCCGCGACCTTCACGCGCGCGCGATCGACGAATACGCCGCCGAGGTCGATCACCTCGCGCGCCTTGCGCCGCGACAACCCGGGCACGTGGCGCGGGACGACCTGGTCGAGGCGCAGCCCGTCTTCGTCGGCTGCGACGGTGAAGGCTTCTTTCATGGGCTACGCACGTCCGGCGACGTCGAGAATCGCATCCGCCAGCGCGCCCGGGACTTCCTCCTGGAGGAAATGCCCGGCCTCGGTGCGCGTGATCTTCGCGTCGGGCCGCGTGCGCTCGAGGTGGTTGATCACGCGCCCGAGGATCGGATCGCGCGTTCCCCACACGAGCGCGATCGGCGCCTTCAGTGTGGAGAACAGCGCGTGCGTCATCTCGAGGCTGGCGACCGAGGGGTGCGAAAGCGAATCGGGCACCATGCGCGCCAGCGCGAGAGGTGCGGGCGTGCCGCGCTCGAGCGGCCACCGATATGCGCGCGCGACGTCGCCACGGATGCTGCGGCGATCGCCCTGCGAGAGGTGCAGCGAGCGCAGCGGGAAGCCGAGCCCGCGGAACAGCACGTCGCTCGCCACGGGGAGCTGCGAGAGCCGATGGAACAGCGTCGGCTTGAACCTCTCGTGCGGCGGGCTGATGCCCGTGTTGCCGAGGACAAGCCCGCGGAGACGCTCGCGGCGCGTCGTCATCGCGAGCAGGCTGATCGGCGCGCCCCAGTCCTGCGCGGCGATCACGAGGGGCCCCGCCGCCAGCTGATCGATCGCGGCCCCCATCCACGCGCCGTGCTGCGCGAGCGTGTGTGCCTCGATGCCAGGCTTACTCGACAGGCCAAGGCCGATCAGATCCGGGACGATCAGGCGCAGCTCGTCACCATCAGGGCGCGCGCGGATCGCCGCCACCACCTTGCGCCACAGAAAGCCCCACGTCGGGTTGCCGTGGACGAGCAGGAGTGCGGGCCCTTTGGCCGGGCCCCACTCGAGAACATGCATGCGCTCGCCAAGCGTGTCGATCGTCGACGAGCGCCATCCGGGCGGAAGCTGCGAAGCGATCCAGCCCGGGAATTGTCCGGCTTCGGCGTTCATTCCCGCCACGCGCTCCTTGACCGCGCTCATCGCTGCGCGCCGGCGCCCGCTTCGCGGCCGGGCGTTGATTCAGGACCGGTAGCTAGCAACGGCTACCAATCGTCGCCGTCGTCGCCCATGTCGCGCCGACGCTTCTTGCCACCGTCGTCACCGCGGTCGCGCTCGCGCTCGTTCTTTTTGCGGCGTTGGTCGCCTCCACCGGGAGGGCGCGGTGGGCCGAAGTTGCCGGCACCGGCCGGACGACCGCCGCCACCCCCGCCGCCATAGCCGCCGCCACCGGGGGGCCGACCGCCACCACCGTAGCCGCCGCCAGCGCCGCCACCACCAGCGTAGCCGCCACCACCGCCACCCGGGCCCCCGGGGCGCGGACCACGATAGCCGCCACCGCCGCCGCCCGGACCACGCGAGTCGCGCTCGCGCGCCTCGTTGATGCGCAGCATGCGGCCGTCGAGCTCCTGGCCGTCGAGCTCTTGCAAGGCCGCCTGCGCCGCCTCGGCCGTCGCCATCTCGACGAACGCGAAGCCGCGGGAGCGACCGGTCTCGCGGTCCATGATGACGGAGACGCTGGTCACCTCTCGTCCGTTGGCTCCGAAAGCTTCTCGGAGTGTGGCTTCGTTGGTGTTGTAGTTCAGGTTGCCCACGTAGAGCTTCGTTCCCACGGACGGTCTCCTAGCCGATTCTGCACTGCGACGGGTTACAGAGATAAGGGCGACAGCTGCCTCACGTGACATCCCACGCCCGGGTTTAGCGTATCACAGGGTGTTGGCCGGAAGGCGAGCGACAATCAGCCGCTCGATGAGTGGTGATGTCGGCGGATAGGTGGGCGGCACTTGCCGTATCCTCTACCCGCGTTCATGGGGCCGCTGCCGTACCCGCACAGGGCGACGTTCTTGGCGAGCACGCTCGTCGTTCCGGCCGGGCTCGACGCGACCCGACCGCACCTCGCACGCCTCCTCTCGCTGCTCGTCTTCGACCACCTGGTGCGGCACCGCGTGCTGACCCTGGGCGACCACGAGGACGAGCGGCTCATCGACGACAACGGGGTGTTGCTCGATGCCAACCACCCGCAGATCGAGGACTCGATCGACTGGTTCTTCCGCGTGTCGCGCCGGCACGAGGTGCTGTGGTTCGAGGTCTCGCTCGATCCGCGGCGCCCTGCCCCCGTCGTGCTCACGTCGCGCCGCCCGGTCGGCGCCGTCGACGAGTGGGCTGCCCACGGTGACCTCGACCTGTCCCAGCAGCTCGGGCAGTGCATCACGACCTGGCTCCAAGCGCGCCGGCTCCAGCTGGTCCACGGGTTCGAGCCCTTCTCCGCTGCGGACCTGCTGGCGACCGCCGAACGCCTGGTCGAGGTCGAGCGGCAGCTCGCACAGGGCAAGACGCTCGCGGCGCTCCCGGCCGCCCACCTCCAGCCACCCCTCCGCCTCGCGGTGCCCTATCTGCGGGTGGTGGCCGAGCTCGCGCGCGAGGAGGCACGCTCGCTCGACGAGGCGATCCTAGAGCTCGATCCGACCCACCCGGTCGCGCGCCGCAATCGCTACATCGGGCAGATTCTCGGGGGCGGGATCGATCGACGCGAGATCCTCCCGCTCGTCGAAGAAGCCCCGATGTTCGGCAAGCCCCACCTCTCGATCTGGGGCGAAGCGTTTGCCGAGGAGCAGCGCGTAGAGAACATGGGCGTGCGCCACCAGGGCATCGCGGCGAGCCTGATGCCCGCCAATCCGTACGCGTGCCACAACTACTCACTCCAGCTCGCCGACGAGGGCCGTCGCGAGGAGAGCTACCGATGGGCCGACCGCGCGACGGTGGCCGCCCCGAGCTTTGGCCCCGCGCACCTCGATTGCGTCCGCCGGCTGCGCCAGGTCGAGCGGCCCGGGCAGGCGTTCGCCGAGGCGCAGTACCGCTGTCGCGAGATCCTCGATCGCGCGGCGGCGGGGACGCTGTCGGGGGCGGACTGGCAGGCGCCCCATCACGCCGCGCTGCTCATCGCGTTCGCGCACCTCGATGTCGGCCGACTCACCGAAGCGATCGAGCTCGCCGACGAAGCGATGTCGCGATTGCCCGATGACGCGCCCGTACGCGAGGCGTTCACGTGGGCGCACAAGCGGATCGCGCACTGGAAGACCGACGCCGGCTTGCTCGCCCGATCGTTCGCGTGGGAGGGCCACCACCGCGGCGATCCGGGACGCGTGATCGCCGGCCTCAGCCGCGGCCGGATCAGCGACGACGATGACGCCGCGATGTTGATCGATGCGCTGATCGCGATCGGCCGCTTCGAGCAGGCCGAGGTCGCGTTCTGGCATTGCGCCGGCATCGAGGGCCACGGCGTGCTCGGTGATGGCAAGGCCTGCGTCGCGGCCGCGCGCGCCTTGATCCTGAACGGCAAGCTCGAGGACGCGCTCGAGCAGATCCAGCTCGCGCAGCTGCGCCGCAGCCAGAGCCGGCTCGAGGCCGACCTCAACCGCGTGTGGCGCCTCGCCGCGACGCGCCCGGCTGCCGACTGGGAGCGCGTGCTCGAGCGCCACCTCGACCGCGGCGCCCTCCGCCTCGCGCAGCTCGCCGCGCGTGACCTGGCGGACTTCGTCCCGGGCATGGACACGCCGATCGTACGGCGCGCCCTCGGTGAGCACACCAAGATGACGGCCGATCCGCTGCTCATCGCCGAGCTGATCGGAGCCATGCCCGCAGTGCAGAGCTCGTCGAGTGCGATCATCGCGCGCCTCGCATGGCCCACGGAGGAGACGCTCGCCGCCGCCGACGCGCTCGCGCAGGACTGGTGGACGGTGCTCGTGCCGCCGGCGCGCGATCGCGACGCACATGCGGCCGGCTCGGTGCTCGCACTCGCGATCTCGCTCACCAACTACCTGATCGCCGCGTCGGGCGCGCCCACGCCGATCGCCGGCGCATACCGCCACATCGCGACGGAAGCGTTGCACCTCGTGCGCCGCTCGCGCTACCAGCTCGATCCGACAGCGATCCAGGCGCTGCTGCGCGTGATCGACGCGCTCGGCGGCGCGCCGGAGTGGTTGCTCGACACCTGGCTCCTGCGGGTCGAGCGCGCGCTCGACCTCGAGGCCGAGCACGGCGCCTACCTCGACGGGATGATCGCGGGGATGCCGACCATCCAGCGCCTCCTGCGCGGCGACGAGCGCATCGGCTGGGAGCTCCGCCTCGCGCACGACCTCGCGCTCGATCCTTCCCAATACGAGCCGGCCGCGCACATGTTCACCCGCGCACAGCGCGCCATCGAGGGCGGCACGGCCCCGCTCGCCTGGTCGACGGCGGCCGCGGCGTCAGGGCTATCGCTGCAGGCGCAGCTCGACGTGCACTGGCTCGCCGCCCATGCGAACCCGACGTCTTCGGCGCCGTGGATCCGGCTCGCGACCAGCCTGTTCGCGGCCGGGCGTGCCGACGACGGCTTCGCGTGCGCGTGCCGCGGCATGACCGCTGCGTCGGCGCGAGACCGTTCGGGTGCACTGGCCGAGCTCGCGGGAGCCTGGAAGGCCGCGGGCGTCGCGGTGCCGTTCGACGGAGACGCCGCGTTCGACGCCGGCATCTCGGCGCTGTCCGAGGACAAGCTCGATACCGGCGTGCAACACCTGCGCTGGGCGTGCGCCGTCGAGCCCGGGAACCCCAAGCGCGCCCACGCGCTGGCCGTCGCACTCGCGAAGCAGAACCGTGGTCACGAAGCGCTGCGCGTGTACGCCGCGCACGAGCGCACCGAGGCCCCGCGGATCGTCGGGCGCGCGCTGCTCGAGGCTGGCCACGCCACCGCGGCCGTCGACGTCCTGCGCTACGCCGCGCCTCGGTTCCGCACCGCCGAGGACTGGGCGACGCTCGCAACGGCAGCGACCCGCGCGGGCGACGACGGCGTCACCGTCGAGGCGGGTCGGCGTGCGGTCGCGCTCGGTAGCAAGGACCTCACGATGTTCGTCGGGCTGGTGACCAGCCTGTATCGCCTCGGCGAGTTCGTGGAGTGCGAGGATCTGGCGCGCACGCTGATCGCGGAGGCCGGCTCGCGCGAGAACAAGCTCGCAGGGCTGCACGCGATGGCGCGCGCGCTCGCGGGGCAAGGTCGCCACGTCGACGCCCACCCCTACGCCAAGGCTGCGAGCGAGCTGCACCCCGACGGTGCGATCGCCGCCGAGCTCCTCGACACGCTCGACTGCATCGTGGGGCAGTCCGAGCCTGTCGTGTACAAGAGCCAGGAGGCCTCGATGGAGCGGCAGGCCTGCCGCGATCTCGAGGCCGGCAGGTTCGAGCAGCTCGCGCCGGCGATCCAGAGCCCATCGTGGGGCATCGCACGCGTCGCGCTCGCGGCGTGCGAGTTCCGCACCGATGACGAGAGCGGCATCCCCGTGTCGCCGCGCGCCCTCGACGCCGCGGTGATCATGCTCGGGCGCACCGAGGGGACCACCGACCCCGAAGCCACGCTCGCGCGCGTGCGGGCCCTACGCATTCGCGACAACGCGTTCATCCAGATCGATCCTCCGCCCCCGATGGGCGTGCGCTACGCGGTCGAGGAGTTCGAGCGCCTGTTCAAGGAGCGCGAGAAGCGCCCGCACCGGCCGAGCGCCGTGCTCAGCTTCTCGCGCTGAGCGCGACCGCGCATACCTCGCGCCGATTCGACGGGAGGTGCCGTAGCCGCACGTCGGGCAGGCCGAGCTCGCCGATGCGCGCGACCAGCCGCGGCAGCTCGTCGACGAACCTCCAGTCGTTCATCTTCAGCGTGATCACCGCGCCCTGCAGCGTCGGGCGCAGCTTCGGCATGAGCCGGCTGATCTCGTGCAGCGCGACCTGTGGCGCGAGGTTGACGTCCACGAGCAACCAGTCAATCCGCGCGGGCAGCTCCTCCCAGCGCACCGCGCCCACCTTCTTCGCGAGGTGGTGGACGTTCGGCAGCGCCGTCACCGCGGGCGCGAGGTCACCGGTATCGCAGGCCCAGACGTCGAGGCCACGCCGCGCGAGCGCGAGCACCGCACCACCCGGCGCCGCGCCGATCTCGAGCGCGACCTGGCCCGCTGCGAACGGCAGCTTCGCCCACGCGATCGCCTCCTCGATCTTCGCGTACGCGCGCGACGGCGACTCGGGCGGCATGTCGACGGGGATGTCGCCCCCCGGGCCCGGCGGGCGCGCGGCGGTGTGGCGATGCACGCCCAGCCAGGCGCCCCCGGTTCTCGCCGAGGTCGGCTGGTTTGAGGACACGGGGACCGGCTCGTCGGGCGCCACGATCACGTCGGCGACGAGCTCGCCTTCGCGCGCGTCCCCTCCGGGCCCGAGGGCCTGCCACGGCGCGAGGTCCGTCGGTGTCTCGCTGTCGCGCGCGAACACGTGCACGCGGTCCGGCTTGATCGTTGCGAGCTGCGCCGCCGCCGTCGCTACATCCGCTGCCGCACCGACGCTGCGCCCCCACACGCGCGCGAACACCGAGCCCGGCACGTCGTCGGGCGAGACCGGCCCCGGTGCCTTGAAGGTGACGAGCCCCGGGCGACTGTAGGCGAAGCGCAGCTCCGGACGCGTGCGCGCGACCTCCCGCTTCACCGCAGGTTCGTTTCCGGGCAAGCACGTCGCGAACACAAACTCGGCCATGGACGGCCGCAGCCTACGCGAACCGCGTAAGCACGTCCCTGCTAGACTGGCGTCATGGTCGCGCCGCGACGGAGCCCAGCTACCTACGAGGATCTCCTCGGCGTCCCGGACAACCAGGTCGACCCGCTCGCCCAGATGCTCGAGGTGCTCGAGCTGGACGGTGCGACCTACCGGATCAGCATGGTCGCCTCTCGCGAGTTCGATGCGATCGAGCTCGACCTCGCCGTGCGCTGGCAGCGGTAGGCTGCGCCCGATGTATCGCTTCTTCTACTGGCTCGTGCTGCAGCGGTTGCCGGCCGAGGGTACGCATCGCGTCTCGTTCGCGCTGCTTCGGCTCCTCGTCGCGACCCCGGGACTCGGTGCGCTCGTGCGTCGCTGGCTCGCACCGCGCGATCCGGCGCTGCGCGTGACCGCGTTCGGCAAGGAGCTGCCCGGCCCGCTCGGCCTCGCAGCCGGCTTCGACAAGGACGCCAAGGGCGCGGGCGCGCTGCTCGCGCTCGGCTTCGGCTTCGTCGAGATCGGCACCGTGACGGCGGAGGGTCAGCCCGGCAACCCCAAGCCGCGCCTGTTCCGCCTCCCCGCCGACCGCGCGCTCGTCAATCGCATGGGCTTCAACAACGACGGCGCCGCCGCGGCCGCTGAACGGCTGGTCAAGCGCCCGGCCGGCACGATCGGCGTCAACATCGGCAAGACCAAGCGCGTCGAGGAAGCGGACGCGATCGCCGACTTCACGGCGAGTGCGACGCGCCTCGCGCCGTCCGCAGATTACATGGTCGTCAACGTCAGCTCGCCGAACACACCGGGCCTGCGCAACCTGCAGGCGGTCGACAAGCTGCGCCCGCTGCTCGCTGCCGTGCGCGAGGCCTGCGACCAGGCGTCGCCGCTGCGCCGCGTGCCGCTGCTCGTGAAGATCGCCCCCGACCTCGCGGACGAGGACATCGATGCGGTCGCCGACCTCGCGCTCGAGCTCGGCCTCGACGGCATCATCGCCACCAACACCACGATCGCGCGCACCGGCCTCTCTACGCCCGCCGAGATCGTCGAGAAGCTCGGTGCCGGTGGCCTGTCGGGTGCGCCGCTCAAGGAGCGCTCGCTCGCGGTGCTGAGGCGCCTGCGCGCGCGCACCGGGACCAAGGTCCTGCTCGTCGCCGTCGGCGGCATCGAGACCGCCGACGACGCGTGGGCACGGATCCGCGCCGGCGCGACGCTCGTGCAGGCGTACACCGGCTTCATCTACGGCGGGCCGGCATGGCCGCGCCAGCTCCAGCGTCAGCTGGCCGTCAAGGTGCGCGCCGCCGGCCTGTCCTCGATCGAGGCGGCCATCGGCGCAGACCTCTAGCCCGGCTAGATCCGGAGGCGGGGCGGCGCCTCGCCCAGCGAGTCGAAGTACGTCACGAGCGCGCCCTGGATGCCTGCGTCGTCGAGGATCGGGGCGTGCCGCGGGTCGTGTCGGGTCCGGAGGTAGTCGGCGTACGACACCGCGAAGAACTCGTCGATGTCGGACAGCGCGTAGTGCGTGTTCGCGTAGCCGACCGCGCGTGCGTCGTCGTAGAGCGCGGCGAGTGGCGCTTGTTGCGCTTCGGGCATGTGGAAGAAGGCGATGTGCGCGAGCTCGTGCGCGAACGTCCAGCCATTGGCGCCGGCGATGTCGAGCAGCTCTTCGATCTTGGCGACCGCGCCCCCGTGCGTCGCGACGCCGGACAACGCGTCGTAGCTGCGCTGATCGTGGTGACGCGCGCCGGCGATTTCCTCGAACAGGCCCAGATCGGTGGGCCGGACGTCGATCGGCAGGATGCGCATGGTCACCCCTCGTTCGGCGAGCGCGGGCAGCACCGCCATCAACGGCTGCACCGACGCCCACACCACACGCCGCTCGACGTCGGTGAGCGCCGGCAGATCTGGCACCACGGCGTCGAGCGCGGGCGACTGTTGTTCCGGGATAGCGAGCAGACGCGCGCGCCGGTGCAGGTCGTGGGTCTCGTGCTCCATCGCCGCGCCGAGCCCCAGGAAGGCAGCGAAGCAGCGCCCGTCGGCCTCGCAGGCCCGCGCGAACGTCTTGCGTGCGGCGGCGACCTCGCCACGCCGGAGCTGCGAGCTACCGACGAGCACGAGCCCGCGCGCCTCGCTCCGTGCGCAAAGCTCGCGACCGCGACGCTCGGTCGTGTCTGGATCCTCGAGCTGGAGAACCTCGGCGATGCGCTCGCTCTGGGTCGCGAGCTGCGCGCCGAGCAGCTTGTAGTTCGCGCCCGCGCGTGCGTCGAGCCGCCCGTCGGCTGCCGCGAGCTCGATCGTTGCCTCGCGGCCATGCAGCTCGGCATAGACGTCGTCGCGCAACCGGTGCGCCTGTTCGGAACGATTGTGGCCTCCCCCGTTCGGAAACCTCTTGAGGTTGGCCTCGTATTCGCGGCACACCCTGTCGAGGATCTCGAACGCCTCGTCGTTACGACCGAGCAGGTGCAGCGCTTCGGCATACCGGGCGTCGACCTCGGGATCTCCCAATGCGCGAAGCGGCTCGAGCAGTGCGATCACCTCGTCGAGGCGCTCGGCCTCGAGCAAGATATCCGCGAGCGCCTCGGCGAGGTGCGGCTCGCGCGGGCGTGCGGCCATGACGCGACGCTGCGCAGAGATCGCCGCATCGTAGTCGCGGAGCTCGCTGGCGATCATCACCGCGAGCTCGTTGATCGCGAGCGCGTCGGGCGCCAGCGCGAGGGCGCGGGAGATGCTGTGCTGCGCCGCCGGAAACCGGTCGTCGCGATACAGCGCGAGCGCCACCCGCCGGAAGGCTTCGGGACGGAGCTCCGGGGGCAGTGCCTCGATCGGCGCGTGGTCGGCGAGGTCGTCCTCGGCGTCGACAGGCGCCAGCGATGCGTCGATCGCGCGCTGCAGCTTCGCCTTCTTGCCAAATCCGAACATCAGCCTTGGATTCGGCGCCCCAGGATCAATTGCAGGCCATCGCGACGGTCTGCATCTGCTGGTTCTGGAGCGCAGCCGTGCACTGCAGCGTGCCGGGGCAGGTGCCGTTGCACTGCGACGCCGGGCAGACCTGAGGATCGTTCGCGCTGCAGACGATGCCGCAGAACGTCTGCACGGTGCCGCCGCCCATGGGCTGGACGCCGAGGACGCAGGCTGCGCGGCCCGTTCCGGTGTACCCGACGCCGCACATGTCTCCCGTACCTTGCGTGCAGGTCTTGCTGCAGTACGGGGCCGAACCACCCTCGAGCACGAGACAGACAAAGCCCGCGCCGCAGTCGCCGGCCGGGTTGTTCTGGTCGGGCGTGCAGGCGCTACCGATCTGCTTGGCCGCGGGGGCATCCATCTGGACCGGGGCGTCGATGGTTCCCTGGGCGTCGATGCCCGAGCCACCGCCGTCATCACCACACGCGGTGAGAGCACAACCGAGGACCACGAGGAGGGAGGCGAGCTGGGTACGCATAGGGCGGGCGTTATACACGCGGAGCCAGGCGGAGTTGCAAGAGGTTGTCCTATCAGCGACCCACGCAGGCTGCTACGACGCGTTCGCGCCCTGCTAAGGTCGCGGCATGGCCATTCGTAAGATCGCGCAGATCGGGCATCCGGTGCTCCGCCAGACCGCCCGCGCGCTGACCCGGGAGGAGCTCCTCGCCCCGTCGATGCAGGCCTTCATCGATGACCTGATCGAGACCATGCACGACGCGGACGGCGCCGGCCTCGCCGCCATCCAGGTCTACGAGCCGGTCCAGATCTGCGCCATCCACGTCCGGAACAACCCCCGCTATCCGTACAAGCCGCCCATCCCGCTGACGGTCCTCGTGAATCCAGTGCTCACCCCCGTCGGGGACGAGATGTTCGAGAACAACGAGGGCTGCCTCTCGGTGCCCAACCTGCGCGGCATGGTGAAGCGCTACGTCCACCTGCACGTGAAGGCCTGGGACCGCCAGGGGAACCCGATCGACGAGGTGGTCCACGGGCTCAAGGCTGGGACGTTCCAGCACGAGGTCGACCACCTCCACGGCAAGCTGTTCGTCGACCGGGTCACCGACCCGACGACGTTCAGCACCTGGACCGAGTTCGAGCGCCATCAGAAGGCCGCCTTCGTGGAGCGCGTCCAGGCCCTCGTCGCGCGTGTCGGGTCCTGACCGAGTCGTAGCTTTCCTACCTGGACGCTTGTGCGCAGCCAGGCGTCGCGGTTTGCTCGGGGTCCATGGCGCGTAAGCGCACTCCACGCAAGACAGGGACAAACGGGGCCGCCGAGGCGCGCCCGCGCGTCGTCTCGGCTCCCAAGACGGCCCGCAAGAAGAAGGCCCCCGCGGGTCCGACGATCAACGTCCGGCACATGACCCGGCGAGACATCTCGCGCGTGTGGGACTTCCTGAAGCTCAGCTTCCGCGAGGTCAACGCCGAGACCGTCGAATACCAGCGACCGCGCAGCAAGCATCGGTTCGAAGAGATCTACGAGGAGGAGGGCATCGAGCAGCTCCTGTTCGAGGTCGACGGCGACATCGTCGCGTACGCCGAGTGCAGCTACGAGGTGACCGGCTCCGACAACTGGATCAACCCGCGCTACTTCGAGAAGCGCGACATGAAGCCGCTCTTCGTCGACGAGCTGGCCGTGCACCCCGACTGGCACGGGCGCGGTGTCGGCTCGTTCGCGATGGAGCAGCTGCATCACCTCGCCCGCGTGCACGGGCTCAACCACCTCGTGCTCGAGGTCGCCGAGAACAACGAACGCGCGCTCAACTGGTACAAGAAGCGCGACTTCAAGAAGCTCGACGCCGCGATCTTCATGGCCGCTGCCGTCGATAACGAGCCCGAGCTGCTGCCGCCGCGCGAGCTGCCTGCGCCGCGCGAGCCCGCGCCGCCCTCCGACGATAGCTCGTCGTGATGCGCGCGCTGGTCGCGGTCGTGCTCGGCGAGCTCGCAGCCGACGGCGATTCTTCGGGCTAGACCTGCGCGACGTCCTCGAGGCTCCCGACGACGAGCGAGCTGGTGCACGCCGCGAGCGCGAGCGCTGCGAAGCCCGGCGGGCGCATCGTCACTTGCACTGCGTCGGCAGCTGCGAGCGCTGGGCCGAGGTGGGGTAGCGCTCGTCGAAGGCCGCGAGCTTGGCGGCGACGGTGGGATCGTGGAGCCGGCATGCGGCCTCGATCTCGATCGCCGCGGCATCCTCGGCGAGCTGGCCCTGGCCGCGCGTCTCGACGGCGTGGAGGCGAATGGCGGCGAGCGCCTCCGCGGGCTTGCCACCGCGCAGCGCGGTCATCGCCTGATCGATCAGCGCGACCTCGCGCGCGAGATCCGCGCGGGGAGCCACGCGCGTGCGCGGCGGTTGGATCTCGGGAACGGGCGCCACAGGTCCGGCGGCCGGCGCGGCCTCGACGGGCTGCGTGATCACGAGGGCGGCCGGAGCACTGCGCTCGACGGGAAACTCGACGCGCGGGGCGACCTCGGTGGGTGCGTGGGTCGCGAGCAGGGTGCCGCCGATCGCGACGGCGGCGACGATGGAGACGAGGCCCAGCTTGAGCGCGAGCGAGGTGCCCGCGCCCACCGCCGCCGTCTTGCCGACGGTGACCGCGATGCCGGCACGCATGCGCGCGATCGCTTCGGCATCCGGGGCCATCTGTTCGCGCGCCGCGGCGAGCAGCTCGCGGGCTGCTGGGGAGAGCTCGCTCATGGGTTCATCCTCGCCTTCACGGCCGTCTCGAAGGCCGCGCGTGCAAGCCGCAACCGCGAGTAGGCGGTGTTCAGGTTGATCGACAGGAGCTTGGCCACCTCCGGCACCGACAGCTGCTCGAGCTCGACGAGCGCGAACACGATCCGCTTGTCCTCGTCCATCGCGTCGAGGATCGCCATCACCGTCGCCGAGGCCTGCGCGCGCTGGATCGCCGCGAAGGTGTCGGCGCCGCCGGCGGGCTCGTCGACCATCGGCTCGGTGCGCGCGTTGCCGACCTTGCGACGCTGCGAGCTGGCGACCCGGCGCGCGATGGCAAACAGCCAGGTCGTGATCTGCGCCCTGCCCTCCCATTCGGGGAGCCGGCGATGCACGACGACGAACACGTCCTGCACCGCGTCCTCGAGGTGCGCGTCGGCGACCCCGAACGTGCGGAGCGTGCGCCACACGAACGCGACGTGCGCCGTGTAGATCTCGTCGAACGAAGGGACGGCCGCCGCCAAGGCGTCCTCCGATCGGTCGAGCGCATGGGCGAGCGCGGGCATCTGGAGCGTTGGTGCCGCCGAGGACCCAGATCCGTCACGCCAGCTCACCGAAATCCGACCTCCAGGCCGAGGGCCGACCGGGCCGCCGCCGACGTGGGGCGCCACAGCTCGGTGCCGCTATCCAGGGTGAACCGGGTCCGCCCGACGGGGATCATCAGCTCGATCGAGCCAACCAGGCGTGCATACGGGGACATCGGCCACGCCACGCCGAACCCACCTCCGACGGCGGCCCACTGCCCGGAGCCCGTCCGCGCGTCGAGCACCGACATCCCCTCACCCGACATGGAGCCGATCTCGACGGTGCCCCACGCGCGCAGCGGCACGGTCTCGGGGCCCCAGCCGCCACGGGCGGTCACCACCTCGAGGGTCACGTCGATGCCAGCCGGCGCGGTGCCCTGGAGCGACGTGCGCTGGGGCGCCCAGTGCGCGACCGCGAGCTCGGCGAAGTGGTTCTCGCGACGGACGTAGCCGCCGACCTCGCCGCCGAGGTTCACGCCCGGCAGCGCACCGATCCCCGACAGGCCCACGAAGCGCAGACCACCGCCCCACGTGCGCTGCGGCCTGGGCGTGGGCATCGGCATGCCCCATCGCTCGATGCGGCGCTCGATGTTCTCGCCAGGGAGCCGGGCATCGTCGACGAATCCCGCCGTGACCGGCTCGAAGATCGGGTCGGGCTCGGGCTCGGGCTCGGGCTCGGTGCGCGCGGTCACGACCTCCGTCGACAACCGGGCGAGGATCACCGCGACACCGTCGGCGAGCGCGTCACAATAGCGACTGCGGAGCTCGCGCACCGCGTTCGCCACGGTGACCGCGCGCGCATCGATGTTCGCGACGAACTGACTACCGTCGCGGACGACCTCGATATCGATGCCGTAGATCGCGGGATCGATCGGTCCCCGTAGGCGGCGCTCGACGCGCTTGCGCAGCGCGGCTGCGCTCGGGCAGCTCGTCGGTGCGCGCCACGCGAGCTCCGGCTCGGCGACGGCGGTCCCCGAGAGCGCTACGAGGACCAGCACGATGAACATCGGACGCACCATCCAAGCACCGACACCCCGACACCGCGTCGCTTGCGTGACTGCTGCTGACACGGGCGTGGGGACAGTTGACACCACGCACGATTTGCCAACGTCGTTGGCACGCTGTCCACAAGATTTCACGGTTGTGCCCAAGCGGAACGGCAAGTGCGCGCGTAGGTGCAAGAGCCTCGCCGCTACGGAAGCGTGCGCGCGAACAACTCGAGCACGGCGTCGGGAGCTTCGATGTGCAACCAGTGTCCCGCGTCGATGTGGTGGACGTGAATGTGCGGCGGCAGCGCCGGGAGCTGCGCGCGGTCCGCGTCCGAGAAGGTGGACGAGCGATCCGCGATGACGAGCTCGACATCGCCGCGGCGCGGGTCGCGCAGCGCATCCCACAGGTCGCGGCTGTAGTAGTCGACGAGCAGCTCGCGCAGTCCGTCCGGATCGAGGCGCATCACCAGCTCCCCGCTCGTATCGGGGACGAGGTTCATCGCGAGCCACTGCCCGAGACCGGCGTCGTGCCCATCGGCCTTGACCAGCTCGACGAACTCCTCGCGCTTGCCGAACCGCCTGGGCGCACGTGCGAGCAGCGCGAGGACGCGGCCGACGCTGTTGTGCGGATCATCGATCAGGCTCGGGCGGGCACTCGGCGTCGAGTCGAGGAGATAAGTCTGCTGCACCTCGACGAGGTTGCGCGTCACGGCCATCACCTTGCCGCCGAAGCTATGGCCGGCGAGGACGGCGACCCCGCCGAGCTCCGCGATCAACGCGCGCACGTCCTCAGCGCAGGCAGCGAGCGTGTGCGGCGACGCGCCCGCCTCGGAGCGCCCGTGCAGGCGCAGATCGACGAGGACCACGCCCCACTCGCGGCGGCGGTCGACGAGCTTGCGCGCGATGCCGCGCCAGTTCATGCCGGCTCCGAAGATGCCGTGCGTCAACAGCATCCAGCGCGACGGCGTCGAACCTGAATGCGCGACTCGCTCGTGATGTAGGCGCGCGGGCACGAGGCCACCATGGCACGATCGCCCCCGGTTGTCGTCAAGCCTCGAGCCGCAACGTCCGTGGCGCCTCGAGCACGCCCTGCGCGTGGAACGCGAGCTCGAGCTTGAACACGCGCAGGCCTGCCTTCGCCGACCCGCGCGGCGCCGTCTTCGGCACGAAGCGGGCGAGAACGTCGTACGTCCCCGACGGAATGACGATTGGTTCCTCATCCCCGGCGCTGTCGACGCTCGTGAGCCGAAGCGGTCCACGCACCGCGAGCGGGAACGTCACCGCTTGCGTCACACCGTCGAGCCGCACCGCAGGCTTCGCCGCGAGCGCGACGGTGATCTCCGCGTCGACGTAGGCGGTATCGCTCGGGGTACCGATGCCGACCATCGTGGGGAACAGGGACATCCCCTTCTTCGCGTCGTTCCGCTTCTGGAAGTGCACCTGCGCCCTCTCCTTCGCGGTGAGCTCGGCCGGCTCGAGATGCACCTGCGAGTACGAGCACGACACGCGCCGCTTCTGGATCTTCGGGGGCGGCTGTGATCGCTGCGTCTGCATCGGCGCGGCCCCAACCACCTTCTCGATCGCGCGGAGCGCCGCCTCGATCTCGGCCGTCGAGAGCCCGATCGCCTCGCGCAGGACACCCTGTACCATCTTCGCCGCGACCGCCCGGAAACACAGGGCGGTCTCGAGGAGAAACGGCGCCTCGACGAGGCGCGCACCATGCTTCGCGAGCCACGCACCGACGAGCACCTCGCCCTCGTGCCGGTACGCGAGATCCAGGGCGAGGGCGAGCTCGTCGCCCCCTGCCGTGAAGCGCTGCCCGGGCGGGATGTCGCGCAGGTACGCGTCGAGTCGCGCCAGCGCGTCCTGCTCGGCGGTCTTCGTCCCCTGCCGCGCGATCGCCTGGATGCGTCGCCACCGCGCGACCCACGTCATGCGATCCGTGGGGTCCTGCTTCTGCCACCCATCGTTCTTGGGTGCGGCCCCGCTGAAGGCATCGCGCAGGACGCGCTCGCGAATCATGCCCTCCGCCGCGGCGACGCGCGCTCGGAGCGGTGGCACGTCGTCGCGCGGCGGACCGAAATACGGCAGGCCCTTCGTCACATCGCCGAGCTCCGCCGCCGCACAGAATGCGTCGATCGCGTCCGTGCTGAGCGCGGTCGCGACGCGCGTCGGCGGGACGGCGTACATCCAGGCGAGAATGCGCTTCGCGCGCGGCACGTCTCCCGACGCCGCGACGAGCAGGAAGACGCGGAACAAGGATGGGTAGCTGCGCCCGGCGCGCGCCTTCGCGATCTCTCTGACGATGCGCGCGAGCTGCTTGCTGGTTGCTCTGTTGTTCGGCTTCATGGATGGTGTGTGTGTGGGAAGGCGAGTCGATCCGACCGCGCTACGACGCGCGGCCCGACTGTCACTGATTCCGGGGCTCTCCGTCGACGCGATCGCGCGCGATACCGGTGTGTCGGCGCGTGCGATCCGGCGCGCTCGCAAGGAGCAAGCGCTCACGCGCGACGATCTCGTCCTCGCGGCGCTCACCGCGAACGGTACGCGCACCGAGGGTGCGCTCGCCGACGCCACGCTCGCCGGCATGGCGTCCTGGCTCGACTACGTCAATCACGACGGTAGCACCGCCGCGAGCGTGCGCGCCGATCTCGCGCGACTGGCCGCGACCGGTCACATCGTCCTCGAGGGTGCGCACTTCCGGCTGCTCGCGCCGTGGCCGTGACTAGTTCTCCGGTTTCGGTCCGTCGGCAGGCGCCGCTTCCGTGGCCGCGGCAGCGGGTGCCGGCCCCTCCGCGACGGCCAGTGACACCGTGATCCCGGCGCACCCATAGCGCTCCGAAACCGTGATGAGCGTGCCGCCTTCCTGCCCCTTGGACTCGAGCGTCCTGGGGCCTGACTCGGCGCAGACGTCCGCCGACGCCCCGGACGTCTGGCCGGCGCCGTTCACGATCTCGACATACGCGCACGAGCTCCCGGCCTTCGATGGCGTGGTCGTAACGTGGAACGGCTTGTCCTTCTCGACGTCGATCTTGAGGTAGCCACTGGCGCTACACGGCGGCGCCTTCACCTGGACGGACCTCCCGAGCCCGTACGAGGGAGCTTCGGCCATGCTCTGCGACCAGCCCTTGCCATCCTCGCCGTCCTTGCCGGTGGCCCGTCTGAGGAGGGAACAGCTGCCGAGGGTGACGAGACAAAGAGAGAAGCAGACTGCGCGATGCATGGCGGTCTAGACCCACCACCGCGTGGATGTGACAGACGAGATCGTCACTTCTTGTCGAGCTTGGCCAACCCCTCGTAGACCTCGACGCGGATCGCCTCGTTGTACCAGTCGGGTGCGAACCGCTTGCCGCTGGAGCCAGCCGAGGTGGGCTCGTCGACCTTGGTCGCGAAGTTGAACACGATCTCGTCGTACGCGAACCAGATCTCCTCGTACTCGTGGATGCTGCGCTCTGCCTGATCGCCGTAGTCCGGCATCACGCTCTCGATCGACACCACGACGGCCCCGCGAAGGATGATCGTTCCATACAAGTTCTGGGGCTTCGGCGGGTTGGTGGGCTTCGTGTCCGCGAGCATGAGCTCGAACGCGGACAGCTTGGACCGGTCGTTCGTGCCCGCCTGGAGGTCGCTGTTGAGCATGAGCTCGTAGAAGTACGGCGACGTGACGTCGACCTTCTTCCGGATCACGAACACGTCATGCTCGCGCTCGCCCGTCAGCGCCTTCGACGGCCGGCCCTCGAGCGGATACCCCTTGGACTTGATGCGATGCTCGAAGAAGCTGACGGGGATCCACTTCTTGCCCGATACCCTGTGCGACGTGCTGTACAGCTGCTCGCCGTTGAACTTCACGACCAACATGGGTGCTAGCGCCATGAGCTGCCTCCTCGAGGGAGATCGCGCTCGTCGGCCGCCACGAGGACGCCTTCGAACGCACCGATGCCGTCGCTGCCGGGGCGATGCCCCCAGTACTGGACCGCGATGGGCTGACCGACGAGCTGCGCTGCGACGACGATCGCGAACGTGCGCGGATCGACGGTCGCGAACCCGTGCACCTCGTCGTCGATGATCAAGTACACCTGGTGATCCCATGCGCGGCACAACGCCACGCGCGCGCGCGCCGTGATGGCAGCGGGCTGCGGCAGCGGCGTGGTTGGCCGAGCCGCGGCGCGGGCGCGCGCGACGATCGCGTCGTGCGACGTGACCGGCGCGGGTGCGGGTGTGCTCGCGAACGCGGCCGCGGGCACGGTCAACGCCGCCCCCGCCGTCGCGCCCGCGACCGCCGTGAACATTCCTCGTCGAGTCAGCTGGCTCATCGCGCACTCCTATTCGAGATCTTCGTTGACGTTGTGCTGGCCCTGGCCGTCGCTGGAGCCCGTGCTGTTGGGGCCCGCGGTATTGCCCAGCGCCTTGCCCAGGACCTTGTTGCGGATCGCCATTGCGAGGTTCGCGTCGCTCGCGAACTCGTCGGCCTTGTCGCCGAGCAGCTTGAGGACGAGCTTGACGGCCACCTTGGCCTGCTCCTCCTTCCAGTCGGCGTCGAACACGCTGCCCGTCGCGTCCGCTTCGAACAGGCGCCCGGCGATCGGGTTCGAACCAATCTCGGTCAGGTGCTTGTGCGACTGGAACGAGATCTTGTCGTAGATGAACGAGATCTCCTCGTACTCGTGGATGAGCGCATTCTTCGCCTCGGTGAGCGCTGGCAGCACCATCCGGTACTCGGCGATCCGCGCGTTCGTGAGCGAGATCGTGAAGTACTTCACCTCGTCGCCCTGTGCCGGCATGTGATAGAGGTCCAGCGTCCACGGCGACAGGACAGCGCCGTTCTTGTGGGCGAAGCGCAGAAGGCCGCTCGTCTTGTAGTCGATGTCCTTGCGGATCGTGAACAGCGAGTGCGAGCGCCGCGTTCCGACCTCGCCGGTGACGGCGTTGATCGGTCGCTGCGCGTGGTGGTGATATCCGCGCACCTCGATCTGGCCCTCGCGGCCTTTCATCTTGGTGTCGGTCTTGATGTTGCCGCAGGTGAGATACGCGAGGTTCGGCACGTCATGAGGACCCACCTCGCGGCGAATGTGACAGCCGATTTCGTCGCATCGTGGCGAGGTCGGGTCGATGTCCGCGATGGGTCGACGGGACCGCCTCCTGGTTAGCGCGTGTAGCGCTCGGCGCGGCCGTGCGGTGAAGCGTGCCGCCGTGGACGTCAGCCATGCGCGATCGCGACGAGGTCTGCGCGACTCTTCACCCGCAGCTTGGCGGCCGCGCGATGCAGGAGCACGCCCACCGTCGACGGCGTGAGGCCGAGCAGCATCGCGATCTCTTTGTTCGAGGTCACCGTGCGTAGCGCGAGCACGGCGGCGCGTTCTCGTGCGGAGAGGACCGCGAGCGGGTCGACGCGCACCGGCTCGACGACGAGGCGGCGCCGGCCCTCTTCGTAGAGCTCTCGAACGATGTCGAAGCCCGCCGCCTGGAGCCGCGTCATCGCGTCGGTCACGTGCAGCTCCGCTGCGTGGGGTGACGGCGAAGGCGCGTCGAGCCGGGGGAAACCGTCGATGCGCGCGGCGCGAAGCCGGACCGCGATCTCGAGGATAGACGCGAGGTCGGTGAACCAGCGCCGCTCGCGGGTGCGCAGCCGGTGTCGCTTCGGACGAAGGACGAGGAAGGCCGCGCCACGATGGCCACCGAGCCTCGCATTCAGGCAGATGGCATCACGCACGCCCCAGTCGAGGACATGTTGGCGGAACACCTGCTCGCACGTCGGCCCGATCGAGGACGTTGTATCGCAGGTGACCGTGGCGTAGATGTGCCGCGTGAGCATCGGCGGCGCCGTCGTCGTCCCCTCGAAGACACGGGTGGGAGCGAGGCCGCGCGGAGCGCCGATGCCGATCACGTCGCCGAAGCCGATCGAGGTCGCGTTCGGACCGTACATCGAGGCGAGACATCCATAGCCTTCGCCCGCGTGTAGCTCGAGCTCGAGGGCGATACGCGACAGCCAGACATCGTCGGTCGTGGCGAGGTCTTCGAACACCGCCGTCGCCAGATCACCGAGCTGTCGATCCTGCTTCACGTGCTGAGATCCGTTTTCGCCCAGGGCATCGAAGGCGACAAGCACCACGTCAGGGCGTGGCGGCGCTCCGCGATCACGCGCCCCGCGACGAAAGGATCGAAGCCGTGCGGCACGGTGCGCCGTCCGAGTTGCGCACTTCGCACCGCGTTGTGCGCGCAGTAGAACCGATCTTCGAGGCGCGCGACGACGGCTCGCGACCGCGGCTTCGCCCGCGCGAGCATGACGTCCGCCGTCTCCGCGAGCTTCGGCAGGAGCTCGTTCATGATCGTGGTCCGCACCGACGATCGGATCATGCGTCCGTCGAGCCCGGGCGTCGGCTTCAGGCCGAGCACCCAGGCGAGTGGCCACATGTTCTCGAGCTTCCAGCCGATCTGGTCGACGTGTGCGCGGCGCGCGGCGCGGCGGTCCTTGCGGAAGATCCTGCGCTCGTCCGTCGTCATCCAGGTCTCGAGCTTGTTGCGCTTCGCATAGGCCCGGACCTTGACCGTCGTCGCGCCGGGCCCGGCGTCCGCGACCCACGTGAACACGGCATCCAGCGCCATGAGCCGCAGGGCGATCTCGTGCAGCGGGCGAAGATCCTCGATCGCGGTCCGCTGGAGCGGCAACGAGGGCGATACCGTGAACCCACGCGCGGTGAGCCACGCGACGGATGCGGTTCGTGCGCCCATGCAACGCAGCAGTCTAGCGGCGCAACGCACGCCCGTCGCGCGCGAACGAAGCGACCTGCATTTACATGGCGCGTAAACGCGCCGCTCGGGGCGGTTTGAATTGCGTCGCACCGTGCTTGTAGAATCGCCCCGTGCCCGTCGCAGCGGTCGAGGTTGGCGAGGCCGAGATCCGGAAGGCGTGGGAAACTGGCGATCTCGACGCCGCGATGACGCGCGCCTTCGAGCGCTACGCCGACGAGCTTTATGGGTTCTTGCGCGGCCTCGGCCGTGACCCGGTGCAGGCCGACGAAGCGTTCAGCGCGATGTGCGAGCGGATCTGGCGCGGGCTCCCCAACTTCCGCTGGGACTCGACCTTCCGCGTATGGGCGTACCGCATCGCGCGCAACGAGTTCCTGCGCACGACGCGCGAGGTGGCGCGAGCGCGACGCGCGGTGCCGCTGTCGGACATCCCCTCGGTGAAGCGCATCGTCGCGCAGGTCCGCTCGACGACACCTCCCTATCAGCGCGACGACGTGCGGGACAAGTTCGCGGCCGTGCGCGCGCAGCTGCCGCCCGACGACCTCGTGCTGCTCGGCATGCGCATCGAGCACAAGATGGCCTGGGATCAGATCGCGCTGGTGCTCGCCGGCGAAGACGCCCCCCCGACGCCGAAGGATGTCGCCGCGCTGCGCAAGCGGTTCGAGCGGCTCAAGACCAAGCTCCGAGGGCTCCTCCGTGACAAAGCATGATTCGCGCTCCCCCGAGACCACGCCCGAGTCGACAGCCGGCGATCTGCGTGACGTGCTCGGCATGGGCACGAGGCAGTCGGTCGCCCGGCTCGCACCCGGTCAGGTGATCGACGACGCGTACCGGATCGAGGAAGAGATCGGCGCCGGCGGCATGGGGCGGGTCTATCGCGCCCACGATCAACGCCTCGGCCGCGACGTCGCCATCAAGCTGCACGCGCGCGCACGCGCAGGCGACGAGCTCGTGCGCGAGGCCGCCGCGCTCGCACGGCTCGCCCACCCCAATGTCGTGACAGTGTACGAGGTGGGGACGTGGGCCGGCCACCCGTGGGTCGCGATGGAGCTCGTGCGGGGAGGAACCGCGCGTGCGTGGCGCAAGGCGAAGCCGCGCACGCCCGACGAGATCGTCGCGCTGTATCGCGCGGCCGGCACCGGGCTCGCTGCCGCGCATGCGGCCGGGCTCGTGCATCGCGACTTCAAGCCCGACAACGTGCTCGTCGGGGACGACGGCCGCGCACGCGTCGCCGACTTCGGCCTCGCAGTGGACCTGACCGACGCGGCCGCCGCGGAGGCCGTGCTCGGGACGCCTGGCTACATGGCGCCCGAGCAGCGCGCGGGCCAGGCCGTGGATGCGCGCGCGGATCAATACGCGTTCGCCGTGTCACTCTGGGAAGCGCTCGCCGGCGTCCACCCGTTCGCCGTGCCACGCTCGTCCAGCACGCTCGGGCAAGCCCCCACCGAGCCCGCCGACGCGGCCACGCCGGCGACAGCACCGCCGACGACGCCCACCGCTGCGGGCCCCGCGGGCAAGGTGCCCCGGTATGTCGACGCGGCGTTGCGGCGCGCGATGGACGAGGCGCCCGCGCGTCGATGGCCGACGATGGACGCGCTGCTCGCGGCGATCGCGCCGCGTCGATCACGCGCGTGGCTCGTCGCCGGCGGTGCCGCGATGCTCGGGCTCGGCGCCGTCGTGGTCGCGGTGGCGTTGCGCGGGCGCGGGGCACCCGCGATCGACTGCGCCGCCGCAGCGACGACGATCGACGGGGACTGGTCGGCGAGCGCGCGCGAGGCCCTGGGAGCTCAGCTCGCGACCAAGGGCCCGGGCGATCAGATCGCGCGCGTGATGGCGGCGACCGATGCGTGGGTCACGCGCTGGCGCGCAGGAAGTCGCGCGGCCTGCGAGGCAGCGCACGTCACCCACGCACAGTCGCCAGCGCTTTACGATCAACGCATCGCGTGCCTCGAGCGCGGCCGCGCGTCGCTGCGTGCGTTCCTCGCGCTGGTCGCCCAGAGTCCGGTCGCGCCCGGCAAGGCGCTCGATGCCGTCACGGCCCTGCCCCGCGTCGAGGACTGCGCAGACGTCGCCATTCTCGTCGGAGGTCCTGCGCCGCCGCACGATCTTGTTGGCGCAGCCATCGCCGCCCGCGCAGATGCGCTGATCGCGCGCGCGCGTGCCCAGCGCACCGCGGGTGATGCAAAGGGTGCGATCGCGTCGAGCCGCGACGCGATCGCGTATGCCGACGACCATCATCTCCCTGGCGCCAGCGCCCGCGCGCGTGTCGAGCTCGCCGCGGCGATTCACGCGACGGGCACGCTCGACGGCGTGCGCGCCACGTTCGAGGAGGCGGTGACGTTCGCCGCCGAGGCTCACGACGACGCGCTGGTCGCCCGCACCTGGATCAACGTCATCGATGCGATCGCGATCCGGCTGAAGAAGCCGGAGGAAGCGGAGCAGCTGCTCGCCGTCGCCGAGGCTGCGATCGTGCGCGCCGGCAAGCCACCGACGCTCGTGGGCCTCCTCGCGGGCTCGCGCGGCGACCTCGCCCTCGCGCGTGACCAGTACGCCGAGGCGGTGCCGCTGATCGAGAAACGGATCGCGACCGGCGAGGCGATCTACGGCGCCGAGGACGTCGACCAGACGCGGTGGCGCAATCGTCTCGCGCAAGCCCTGCTCGAGCTGCGCCGGTTCGACGAGGCGCGCGCGCAGCTCACCCGCGCCGCGGAGATCATCGAGCGCCACTACGGCCCCACGCACCCGAGTCTCGGGGTCGTCCTCACGACGCGCGGCCAGGTCGAATACACCGCGGGCAACTACGCCGCGGCGATCGCCCACTATGAACAGGCGCTCGCGCTCAAGACCGCGATCTCCGGACCCGACCACGCCAGCCTCGCGCCGACGCTGATCAACCTCGCGTACGCGCATGCCGACGCGGGTTCCCCGGCGGCTGCCCTCGTCCATGCGACCCGCGGCGCCGCGATCGCCGAGCGTACGCTGCCACCGATGCACCCGAACCTCGGCATGGCCCTCGCGCTGCGCGGACGCGTCGAGGCCGAGACTGGAGCGTGGCCCGCCGCGGAGGCCACCCTCGCCCGCGCGATCGACATCCTCACCAAGGCTGGCGAGCGGCCGCCGCTCGACCAGGCGCTGCGGGCGCGCGCGTTGGTCCATCTGCAGAGTGGCCGCACCGCCGCCGCGCTCACCGATGCGACCCGCGCCGTCGCGATCGCCGAGGCCGAGCTCGGCCCCTCGCTCGATCTCGCCGCCACGCTCACTGCACGCGCCGAGGCCGAGCGCGCGGGCAGCCGTCTCATCGCCGCCCGCGCCAGCTATGCACGGGCGATCGAGGTCGCCCGTGCATGCGCGGGCGCCGAGCACCCCGTGGTCGCGCGCCTCGTCGCGGCGGCCGCCAAGCTCGACGCGCGCTGAGCTCGTGCCATGCTGCGGACGATGAACGGCGCGCTACACGCCCTCGCCTCCGCGGGGTTCGAGATCGCGCACGTGTTCGACGCGCACGCGGTGAGCGCCGCGGGATGGGAGCGGCTCGCGACCGGACCCCGCACCGGCGTGCTGGTCGGCAATACGCGAACGTTGTGGCCGCACTTCATCGAAGCGACGCGCACGGACGCCGCGCTCGCCGCCGATGCGAACAAGCTCGATCGCTACACGGTGCAGACGATCGATGCGGCGTTTCCTTCCGCGCCGATCTACTACGCGCATCGCACCTACGACGGCGCGTTCTTGCCGTTCCAGCGGCTCGCGGTGGCGACGGGGCTTGGCGCGCTGGCCCCGAGTCAGCTGGTCGTTCACCCGGCGTACGGCCCGTGGTTCGCGCTGCGGGCCGTGGTGTTGCTCGATCAGAACCCACCGATCACGCCCCCGCCGATCGCGCAGCCGTGTGTGTGTGGCGCGCCGTGCAAAGACGCGCTCGATCGGGCGCTCGCGGAAGGGACCTGGCAAGCGTGGGTAGGCGTGCGAGATGCCTGCAGTCTTCGCGCGTGGCGCTACACGAACGAGCAGGTCGAGTACCACTACACCCACGCCTGGCCGACCGTAGATCCCGCGCGAAAATCACGAGGTTGAGGTAGACTGCTCATCCGTGCAGGATGTGCTCGACAGCTTCCACCCCCTGGTCTCGGGGTGGTTCCGCGAACGGTTCGGCGCTCCCACCGATCCCCAGCGCGAAGGCTGGCCGCGGATCGCCGCCGGCGAAGACGTTCTGATCGCGGCGCCAACAGGGTCCGGCAAGACGCTCGCCGCGTTCCTCGCATGCATGGATGCGCTGGTGCGCCGCGGGCTCGAAGCGCCGCTGGGGGACCACACCGACATCCTCTACGTGTCGCCGCTCAAGGCGCTGTCGAACGACGTGCACCGCAACCTCGAAGCGCCGCTCGCCGAGCTCAAGACGTACGCGGCCGCGCGCGGTGTGACGCTGCCCGAGGTGCGGGTCGCGGTGCGCACGGGTGATACGCCCGCTGGCGAGCGCGCGAAGATGGCGAAGCGGCCGCCGCACATCCTCGTCACCACGCCCGAGTCGCTCTACATCTTGCTCACCACCGACAAGGGCCGTGCGTCGCTCGGGCAGCTGCGCACGGTGATCGTCGACGAGATTCACGCCGTCGCGGGCGACAAGCGCGGCGCACACCTCGCGCTCTCGCTCGAGCGCCTCGATCGTCTGGTCTCGCAATGCACGGGGCGCACCCCGGTGCGCGTGGGCCTGTCGGCGACGCAGCGCCCGATCGAACGCGTCGCGCGGTTGCTCGTCGGCACGCGCCGGCCCATGCCGCACATCGTCGACGCCGGACACCGCCGCGCCATCGACCTCGCGATCGAGATCACCGACGACGAGCTCGGCGCGGTCGCCTCGCTCGAGCAGTTCGAGCGCGTCTACGACCGGATCGCGGAGCTCGTCCAGCAGCATCGCTCCACGATCGTGTTCGTCAACACGCGCCGCCTCGTCGAGCGTGCGGCGGCGGCCCTCGAGCACCGGCTCGGCGAGGAGCACGTGGTCGCGCACCACGGCTCGATGTCGCGCACGTTGCGGCTCGCCGCCGAGCAGAAGCTCAAGCTCGGCGAGGTGAAGTGCGCGGTCGCCACCACGTCCCTCGAGCTCGGCATCGACGTCGGTGCCGTCGATCTCGTGGTGCAGCTCGGCTCGCCACGCTCGATCGCGACGCTGCTCCAGCGCGTCGGTCGCTCGGGTCACCACCTCGGCGGGTTGCCGAAGGGTCGCCTGTTCGCCCTCACCCGCGATCAGCTCGTCGAGTGTGCGGCGCTCGTGCGCGGCGTGCGGCGGGGCAACCTCGATCAGATCGTGCTCCGCGATGGGCCGCTCGACATCCTCGCGCAGCAGATCGTCGCGACGTGCGCGGCAGAGGAGATCGCCGAGCAGGAGCTCGTGCACATGATCCGCGGCGCGACGCCGTACGCGGAGCTCAGCGAGATCAAGCTCGAGCAGGTGCTCGACATGCTGTCCGAGGGCGTTTCGGATCGCCGCGGCCGCACCGGTGCACACCTGCATCGCGATCGCGTGGCCGGCAAGCTCAAGGGGCGGCGCGGTGCCCGGCTCGCCGCGATCACGTGCGGCGGCGCGATTCCCGATAACAACAACTACGCCGTCATCCAGTGGCCCGAGGAGACCAAGGTCGGCGAGGTCGACGAGGACTTCGCGATCGACAGCTCCGCCGGCGACATCTTCCAACTCGGCAACACGGCGTGGCGCATCCGGCGCGTCGAGATGGGACGCGTGATCGTCGAGGACGCGCGCGGCATGCCGCCGACGATTCCGTTCTGGTTTGGCGAAGCACCGGCGCGCACGCGCGAGCTGTCGGACGAGGTCTCCGAGCTGCGCGCCGAGATCGATCGGCGACTCGCGGCGGACAAGGTCGAGCTCGGCGAGCGAAGCCGTGTCGCAGACGAGCTCGCTGCGTGGCTCGTCGCCGAGACCAGCATGCCTTCGAGCGCAGCGCAGCAACTCGTCGCGTATCTCGCGGCGGCGCGCACCGCGCTCGGCGCCCTGCCCCGCAAGGACCTCCTCGTCGCGGAGCGCTTCTTCGACGAGGGTGGTGGCATGCAGCTCGTGCTGCACGCGCCGCTCGGCGGCCGCATCAATCGCGCGTGGGGCCTCGCGCTGCGCAAGAAGTTCTGCGTCACGTTCGACTTCGAGCTGCAGGCCGCGGCGACCGACGACGGCATCGTGATCTCGCTCGGCCAGCCGCACAGCTTCCCGCTCGACACGGTGTTCGGCTACGTGCCGTCGCACCAGGCCGAGGACACGCTCGTCCAGGCCTTGCTCGATCGACCGATGTTCGAGATCCGCTGGCGGTGGAACGTCACGCGGGCGCTCACGGTGCTGCGCCGCCGTGGCGGCAAGCGCGTCCCGCCGCACCTCGTGAAGATGCGGGCGGCCGACACGCTCAGCGTCGTGTTCCCGCACGCCGTCGCGTGCGGCGAGAACATCACCGGGCCGCGCGAGATTCCAGATCACCCGCTCGTGTTCGAGACCATCCGCGACTGCCTCGTCGAGGCGATGGATCTCGAGGGCCTGCGCGGCATGATCGAGCAGCTCGAGCGCGGCGAGATCCAGGTGATGGCGCGCGACACGGTCGAGCCGAGCCCGCTCTCGCACGAGCTGCTCAACGCGAACCCGTACGCGTTTCTCGACGACGCCCCGCTCGAGGAGCGCCGCACACGCGCGGTGCAGCTGCGCCGCGGCCTGCCCGCCACCATCTCCGCCTCGGGCATCGACGACGTCGGTGCCCTCGACGAGGGTGCGATCGCCGCGGCCATCGAGGAGGTCGCGCCGACTGTCCGCGATACGGACGAGCTGCACGACGCCCTGCTCGCGCTCTGGCTGGTGCCGGAGCCGCTCGCCCGCTCGCTCGCCCCGGGCGTCGAGGACTGGTTCGCTGCGCTGACCGCGACCGGCCGCGCGTGTCGGCTGCGCTGGCAAGCACCGGCCGCGCCGGGGCGCGCCGCATCGCCGATTGGCGATGCGGCGGTCGACGAGCATGACGGGATCGTCCACGCCGCGTGGGTCGCGACCGAGCGCCTCGGCGCGGTCCGCGCGATCGTCGGCGCGCAGGTCGAATGCACGCCGATGATCCCGACGCCGACGTGGGCGAAGGTGCTGCCACGCGAGGAAGCGATCCATCGCATCGTCTCGGCGCACCTCGATCACCGCGGGCCGGTTACCGCGCCCGCACTCGCCGTCGAGCTCGGCCTGCCCGTCCGCGACATCCTCGGCGCGCTGCTCGCGCTCGAGGGCGACGGCGCCATCCTGCGCGGCTCGTTCACGCCCGGCGGGCCCAAGCAGCGGTTCTCGTCGACGATGCGCGAAGCGCTCGTCGCCGCGGGTGACGATGATCTCTTGTTGCAGCTCGAGTGGTGCAATCGGCGCGTGCTCGCGCGCATTCACCGCCTCACGCTCGCGAAGCTGCGCAAGGAGATCGAGCCGGTCGGCGCCGCCGCGCTCATGCGCTTCCTCCTCCGCTGGCAGCGCGTGTCGCGCCACACCCAGCTGATCGGCGCCGACGGGCTCGCCCGGATCGTCGAGCAGCTGCAGGGCTTCGAGACCGCCGCCGGCGCCTGGGAGCGCGAGGTCCTCCCGGCCCGCCTGCACGGCTACGATCCGAGCTGGCTCGATCAGCTGTGCCTCGCGGGTCACGTCGTGTGGTGCCGGCTCAGCCCGCGCACCACCGCCGCCGTCGAGGCCGAAGCGGACGCCGCGATCGTCGAGGCCGCCGTGCGCCGCCCGCGCCCCAAGGCCGATCCGACGAACCCGTACGACATCGCCGAGGCCGCCGCCGACGCGGCCGAGCGCGCAGGCGGCACGCGCGACCAGATCGCGATGGCCGCCGCCCAGGCCCTGACGGGTGCACGCGCGCCCGGCTACGGCGAGCAGGTGATCGTGCAGCTCGTCACCAGCTCGGCGCTCCTGCGCCGCTCCGAGGCCCAGGCCGCCGCCGCCGCCGCGAAGGCCGCCGCGCTCGCCGAGGCCGGCGCGCTCGCCGCGACCGCGACCGCGACCACGACCGCGACCGATGCCGGTACCGATTCCGATGCCGCCGGTACCGATGCCGCCGCCGGGCCCGTTGCCGATGCGCTGATCGCACGCGGCTCGATGCCAAGCGGTGGCCGCTGGAGCGAAGTCGCCGCCAAGGTCCGCGCGCGCGCCGCGAAGCGCGCACATGGCACGAACGCCCCCCATGGCACGAACGCCCCCCATGGCACGAACGCCCCCAACGGTGCCAACACCGCCAACGGTGCCAACACCGCCAACGGTGCCAACACCGCCAACGGTGCCAACACCGCCAACGGTGCGAACGCCCCCCATGGCACGAACGCCCCCAACGGCGCCAACACCGCCAACGGTGCCAACACCGCCAACGGTGTGAACGGCGCCAACGGTGCAAAAGCAGCGACGTCGGAACGCTCGCGTGTTCGTACGGCGCCTTCGCGCTCGGCACCGCTCGCGCTGATGCTGCGCCGTGATGCGACGTGGCTGCGTGGAGCCGCGGCGGTGTGTCAGGGCGAACCGCCGACGCTGAGCCCGCTGGCACAGCAGATTCGCGAGATCCTCGCGACGCAAGGCGCGTCGTTCCTGGCGGACCTGGTCGCCCAGCTCGACCTCGAGCCTGCAGAGATCGAGGATGCGCTGTGGGAGCTGGTCGGCGCCGGCATCGCGACGGCCGATGGATTCGCGAGCCTGCGCGTGCTGGTGGATCGCAAGCGCGGCGAGGTGAAGAGCCTGTTCGATCGTGCGATGGCGGCGAAGGATGCGGGCGTGGAGCCGGTCCGCAAGTGGCAGGACGCGATCAAGAAGGCGCGGACGCGCGACCATCGTCGCCCGGGACATGCGTTGCGATCGTTACCGACGGCAGCGGGCCGGTGGTCGCTGCTGGCCTCGACGGACGAGTCGGCGATGGATGCGGAGGCGTCCGCGCGGCAGCTGCTCCTGCGCTACGGGGTCGTGTTCCGCGATCTCCTCGCGCGCGAGTCGAGCTTGCCGCCGTGGCGAGACCTGCTGGTGGCGCTGCGGCGCCTGGAGGCGCGCGGCGAGATTCGCGGCGGACGGTTCGTGACCGGGTTCGTCGGCGAGCAGTTCGCGTTGCCGGAGGCGCTCGACGAGCTGCGCGCGGTGCGCAATCCCGGGGCCGCCGCGGAAGTGTGCAAGATCGCCGCCACCGATCCGCTGAACCTCGTGGGCGTGCTGTCACCCGGGCCGCGTGTGCCGGCGGTGGTGGGCAACGCGATCCTGTTTGTCGACGGACACGCGGTGGCCTCCGTCGAGGCAGGGACCTTGATCCGCCGAGCGCCGCTGCCGCCCGGGGCGCGGGTGGAGGCCGACCTGACGTACCACCCGCCGCCCAAGCCGCCTCAGCTCGCCTCGCAAGCCGCCCTGCCGCTCTGACGTCGGCTACGTAGTTCTACGCACACCTCCGACGACAACGGGAGAAGGTCCCGCTATCGTGAGCGCATCGTGGGTCGTCCCGCGCGTCCGCTCGTCACCCTGCCGCAGCCGCGGCAGCCATCGGCGCGCGCACCGTCCATCGAGGAAGCAGCGCTTCCGAGTGCCGACATCGCCTCGCCGCAAGCGGTGGCCGAGCTGCTGGTGCGCGACGAACACGCGCGCCTACACAAGCTCGCGGGGATGTTCCTGCTCGTCCTACCCGTCACCGCGCTGACGATGCTGCTGTACGACGCGACGCCAACCGTCACCAAGGTCTTTAGCGGCATGCTCGTGGCGGGGTTCCTTGCGACGGCCGCGCAGTTCCACCTGACGAGCCCGGGCCGCTTCCGGCTCGATCAGATCATCGCGTTGATCGTCGTGCAGATGCTGACGATCGTCGCCGCGACCGCGTACTTCGGGGTGTTCTCACCCGCGGCGCTGGTGCCCGTGTTCATCACGTTCTTCCTCGCGCACGGGAACTACGCGGTGCTCGGGCTCGTCAGCTGGCTCATCAGTAGCCTCGGACGGCTCGCACTGCTCGGCGCGCTCGCATCGGGCGCGCTCGCCGATCCAGGCGTGATCGACGGCGGCGGGCTCTCCGGCATCCAAATGGCCGGCATCGAGTTGATCGTGCAGTCGGTGCTCGCGATCGCGTTCATCACGGGCCGCCTCGCGAACAGGAGCACGTCGACCAAGGTCACCTGGCTCCTCGATCTGGTGCGTCGCTCGGCCCGCCGCGAGCTCGAGATCGCGAGCAAGATCCAGACGACGATCCTGCCGCGCGCCGTCATGATCCCGGGCTTCGAGGTCTCCGCGGCGATGTTGCCCGCGAGCGAGGTCGGAGGCGACTACTACGACTTTCGGCCGACGGACGACGGGTGCTGGGTCGGCATCGGCGATGTCAGCGGCCACGGGCTGTCGGCCGGGCTCATCATGCTGATGGTGCAAACCTCGGTCGCATCGCTCACCGCCGATGGCACGCGCTCGATCACCGAGATCGTCGAGGGCGTGAACCGCGTCGTCTACGACAACGTGCGGCGCCGGCTCGGCGGCGAGGACTTCGTGACGTTTTCGCTGCTGCGGCTCACGCGCGCGGGAGGCGTGGTCGCGTGCGGGCGCCACGAGCCGATCCTGGTCCACCGCGCGCGCATGGGTGCGTGCGAGATGCACGACCCGGAAGGGTTGTGGCTCGGCATCAAGGGGCAGATCGGCAATAGCCTGGTGCCCCTCGAGTTCGCGCTCGAGCCGGGGGACACGCTCGTGCTGCACACCGACGGCGTCACGGAGGCCGGGAACGCCGCGCGCGAACGGTACGGCATCCACCGCCTCGTCGACGCGGTGAACCGGAACGCCGGCCTGTCCGTCCCCGCGCTGCGCGAGGCGATCGAGCGCGAGGTCGTCGCATTTTCTGCGCCGCAGACGGACGACATCACGCTCGTGGTGATCCGCTACACGGGCGCGTGAAGTGGTAGCGTTTTGGCCTCCATGTCGTACGACCGCATTCCGTTCCTGGGGCCGCTGCTGGCGACCTGGCGCGGGCGGTTCATCACCGTGTTCCTGCTCGCGCAGCTGCTGCTGCCGCTGACTTATTACCTCGGGCGCAAGGACCCGCACGACGAGCGTTTCGCGTGGCGCATGTTCTCGCCGATGCGCATGGCGCGCTGCGAGCCCACGATCACCTTGAACGGCGCTCCGTTCCCACTCGGCAGCGAGTTCCACGAGGCGTGGATCAGCATCGCGCAGCGCGGACGCTTCAACGTGCTCGAGGCGATGGGCGCGCGGTTGTGCGCGAAGAACAAGGGTGCCGAGGTGCGGGTGTCGCTCGCGTGCACGTATCTCGATCGCGAGCCGCAGACGTTCGGCGGCTTCAACATGTGCGAAGTGCCCGAGCTGTAGCGATGGCGAAGAAGCGACAGCGCACGCAGGCGCGCGGCGCGAAGGCGCACGACGCGAAGCTCGGCGCGGAACCGGAGCGCGTGCCGACCAGCGCCGCGACCTCCACCACGTCGAAGGCCCCCGCAGCAAACTCACCGACGAGGACCGCCGGTCAAACGCCCGCGCTACCGCCGGCGGCCGAACCGCGCTTCTTCTTCGGCTACGAGGTCGCGTGGGCCAAGCTGCTCGCCGCGCGCATCGTGCTGTTCGGGCTGCTCGCCGTCGACAGCTTGCTCCAGATCTCGCACGCACCGCGCTACGGGGCGGGTGGCTTCAACGTCGCGCAGCTGCCCGGACTCGACGCGCTCGGCCCCGGTCGCGTGGGTTATGGCATCGGGCAACTGCTGTGCAGCTACTTCCTGGTGCTCGCCGCGTGCGGCGTCGCCACGCGCTTCGTGATTCCGATCGCGACGGCGATCTACGCGTGGCTGTACTTCGGCAGCCAGCTCGACTCGTACCAGCATCACTACCTGGTCGCGCTCGTCCTTCTGCTCGCGTGTTTCGTCGCGTGGCAACGCCCGCCCGATGCAACGCCGGACACGCCGGTGCGCACGTGGGCGATCCGTCTCATCTTGATCCAGCTGGGCATTCTGTATCTGTGGGCGGCGATCTCGAAGATGTCGCCGGCGTGGATGGACGGCCGCACGCTGAGCCAGCAGATCGGTGGCCCGGCGCGCTCGCTCATCGAGAACACGATCGGCTTCAAGCGCGCCGCAAACCTCACGCTCCTCGCCGAGCTCGTGCTCGCCTTCACGATCTGGATCCGGCCCGCGTGGCGCGTCGCGCTGCCGCTGGGCGTGGGCTTCCACGCGATGATCGTCTACAGCGGCCTCGAGATCGGCCTGTTCGCCTGGCTGATGCTCGGGTTCTACCTGCTCGTGGTCCCCGACAGCGCCTACGTGTGGCTCGCGCAGCGCTTGCGCCTGCCGCGCCTCGCTGTCCCCGCGAAGTACGCCGGGTTCGTGGTCACCGCCAGCCTCTGGCTGGGTGTGCTTCTCGCGATGCAGGTGCGGTTCCCTGGTGCACTGCCGGTCGCGTTGGTGCTGTCGCTGGTCCCCATCACCCTCGCGGCGATCCGGATCGTAGGTAGGGCGAAGACGGCGATCGCGATCATCGGCATCGCCCACCTGCTCGCGATCGGCACCTGGCTCGTCGTCGATCGCACCACGTCGCAGATGGTCGACTACTACCGCTTCTGGGGCGGCAGCTCGCGCCGGCTCGGCAAGACCGAGACCGCGCTGCAGGCGTACCGCAAGCTCGTCGAGATCGCGCCCGACGAGCCCAACGGCCACTTCCGCCTCGGCCAGCTGCTGCTCGGCACGAATGACGAGACCGGTGGCATCGCCGCGCTGCACGAAGCGCAGCGCCTCGAACCGAAGCGCGCGCGTGCGTTCCTCGCCGAGGCGCACTACCTGCGGAGCAAGCGCCGCACCCCGGAGGCCCTCGAGAAGGCACGCGCCGCCCTCGCGGCCGAACCCGGCAATACCGAGGCGCGCGCGCTCGTGACGGCCCTCGGTGGCACACCGGGAACCGCGCCGCCGCCGCCGCCCGCCCAGCCCGAGAAGCCCGATAAGCCCGACGACGACGCGGAGGCGCCGTGAGCATCCCCAAGGACCGGCAGAGCCGCGCGAACAAGATCATCGAACAGCTCGACGCGTACATTCCCGCGCCTGCGATCCCGCTCGACCACGGCACACCGTTCCAGCTGCTCGTCGCCGTCATCTTGTCGGCGCAGTGCACGGATGCACGCGTCAACATGGTGACGCCCGCACTGTTCGCGAAGGCGCCCGACGCCGCGGCGATGGCCAAGCTGACCGCCGCGCAGATCATGCCGTTCATCCGCACCTGCGGTCTCGCACCGGCGAAGGCCAAGGCCCTCGCCGCGACGAGCCGCCTGCTCGTCGCGCAACACGGCGGCGACGTGCCCAAGGACATCGACGCCCTCGAACAGCTGCCCGGCGTCGGTCACAAGACGGCGAGCGTGGTGATGGTGCAGGCGTTTGGTCAGCCCGCGTTTCCCGTCGACACGCACATCCATCGCCTCGCCGGCCGCTGGCAGCTCTCGCGTGCGCGCAACGTCCTTGAGGTCGAGCGCGACCTCAAGGCCGTGTTCCCGAAGGAACGCTGGCACGACCTCCATTTGCAGATGATCTACTTCGGTCGCCAGTACTGTCCGGCGCGCGGACACGTGCCGAGTGAGTGCCCGATCTGCAGCTGGGCGATGTCGAAGGCGCGCGCGGCCGCCGAGGAGAAGCAGGGCCTCAGCAAGCCGAAGAAGCTCGCGAAGAACGTCCGCGCGCAATAGATCTCGCTACCGGCAGGCGACTCCTGGCGGCACGAGCTCGCGTGCCCGCTCCCATACATCGGATCGTCGCTTCCTCGACGGCGGCGAGGCGCCTCCTCCGGCTCCGCGACGCGCGCCGGACGACGCGATGCGTGCACGGCTCGACTATCCGCTCCTCGACGACGCTCGGTGCCGACGCGGCGCCGGCCCCAGGTACCCGATAATCATCGCCTCGATCTCGCGCAGGATCGCCGCGCGCTCGCGGCGTGGGCTGTGCAGCGCGAGCTCGTGGACCAACACGATCGCAGCGACGATCGCGAGCCGCGCTCGCACCGTCGCACCACGCCCCGCGACGAGTGGCGCCAGCTCGGCCGCGAGCGCGTCGACCAGCGCGGTGACGCGCGCTTGGACTTCTGGCATGCGCGGCACGACCCCGTAGAGGGTTGCGTGGTGGGGCTCGTCGTTGTGCGCGAGCACGGCCCGCACGAACCGCGTCACCCACATGGCAAGGGTGACTTGCTCGGCGCGCATCCGGCGCGCGAGCTCGATCAGCGCGGCTCCCACGACGTCGAGGTGCTCGAGCTCGAGCGCCGCGGCGAGCGCCGCCTTGTGGGGGAAGTACTGGTAGAGGGAGCCTATCGAAACGCCCGCCTTGTCGGCGATCTGGTTGGTGGTGGCGCGCTCGTACCCCCGCTCCGCGAAGACGCGAGTAGCTGCCACGAGAATCACCGCGACCGTGTCGCGCGACCGACGCTGTCGAGGCTGTTTTCGGGCGCTGGGACCGGCGCTCAAACGCGAGTTGGCAGACGCGAGCATTGCTCACATTATCACGTCATGGACGGCACTCCTCTGTACGCGCACCGCTGGGTGGGCGCGGGCTACGACGCCCTCGCATCCGTGGTGTATGCACCACTCGGCGGCCTCGCAGGGCTTCGCGCCCAAGCGCTCGACGCAGCGCCACTCGTTCCGGCGGCGCGCGTCCTCGAGCTCGGGTGTGGCACCGGCGGATTCACGCGGCTGCTGAGCACCCGCGCCGCGCACGTCACCTCGGTCGACAAGTCACCGAACATGATGGCGCGCGCGCGACGGCGCGCCCCAACGGCCGAGCTCGTCGAGGGCGACATCACCACCTACCGAGCTGCGCGCGGCGTCTTCGACATCGTGTGGTGCGCGTTCGTGCTGCACGAGCTCGATCGAGCAGGTCGAGCGGCCGCTCTCGCGATCGCGCACCAAGCACTCGCACCTGGCGGGACGTTGGTGATCGTCGAGCACGCGCTGCCCACCCGTGGGTTCTGGCCACGCGTGATGAGTCGGTTCGTTCACGCGTTCGAACCGACGACGGTCGTCGAGTGGGTGCGCGGTGGGTTCACCCACGAGCTCCTGGAAGCGGGCTTCGCCGAGACGTCGCGCACGCTGCTCGCGCGAGGCACCGCGGTGGTGTTGACCTGCGCGCCTCGGTAACAACCAGAAGGCACGCCCCCGATCAGGTCTCGGACCACACGGCGAGCTCGTTGCCCGAAGGATCGGTGAAGTGAAACCGCTTGCCGCCCGGAAACGCGAAGATGTCCTTCGTGATCGTGCCACCCGCCTTCACGATCCGCTCGCGCGCAGCGACCAGATCATCGCTGTAGATCACGACGAGCGGCGCGGGCGATCGATCGGAATGCGCAGCGAAGCCGCTCGAGATGCCGCTGCTCTCGGTGTCGACGTAGCTGTCGCCCCAGTCCTTGTACGTCCACGAGAACGCTGCGCCGTAGAATGCCTTGACCTTCGCGATGGCGGCCGGTGACTCGGCGGGGAACTCGACGTAGTCGATGTGGTTCGGGTGCTTCGAGGGCAGCGAGCTCATGCGCCGACTGTAGCCTCGGCCGGGAGATCTCGCATGCGCGGCAACCACCGGTAACGCGCGGCAGCGCGATTCACCCGGCCAACCGCGCGTGCGAATGCTAGCTCTTGCCGTTCATGCGCCGCCAAAGCCTCGCGTGCCTCGTCGCCGCGATCCTCTCGGGGTGTCTCTCGCGCCCGTCCCCCAAGGACAAGAGCGTCGAGGTGAAGTTCCCGACGACGCCCTCCGCCGACAAGTCGCTGCCGCGCCAGCTGCGCGTGGTGACCTTCAACGTGCACCGCGAGTCGGGTGACAAGGTGATCGAAGGCATCAAGGGGGATCGCGAGCTGCGCGATGCCGACCTCATCGTCCTGCAAGAGGTGCATCGCAAGGAGCCGGCGGCGAAGCCGTGCAGCGCCGCCTGCTCGCTCGGCGAAGACCTCGGCTACTACTCGCTGTATGCGCCCGGCCACGTGCAAGGCGATGGCACCGACGGTGTGGCGATCCTCTCGCGCGCGCCGATCCTGTCGAGCCAGGTGCTCGAGCTGCCCGCGTTCAATGTCGGCTTCAACAACAGCCGCCGCGTGGCGCTGATCGCGACGGTGCTGATCGACAACCAGCCCGTCACCGTCTACGCGGTGCACCTGACCAATCGGCTCACGATCGGCGAGCGCAAGGAGCAGATGCGGCCCGTGCTCGAGCACGCGAAGCTGCAGACAACCCCCGTGATCATCGCAGGCGACATGAACACGGTGCCGTTCACGTTCGTGGGCAACATGGTCCCGATCCCGAATCGCAACCAGGACAACCGGCTCGAGGAGCTGGTGCGCGCGTACGGCTTCGACACGCCGTGCGCCGGCAGTGGCCACACGTTCCGGCGGTTGAAGATGAAGCTCGACGCCATCTACACGCGCGGCTTCAATACGCACCGGTTCGCGACCGCCCAGGCCAACGGGGTCTCGGACCACCTGGCCCTGTGGGCCATTCTCGAGCCCGTGTTTTCGAGCAGTTGAGCGAAACTGGGGACGGGCCCCGGTTTCCCTCTTGCGCAGGGCGCGCGGAATGAATATTCATTCCATCACGCAGATGACGCCTCCGGCGACCAAGACGCGACCGAACGAGGCGACCGCCAAGCGGTCCGCGCCGAGCGACAAGCGCGAGGCGATCCTCGACGCGGCGCTCGAGCTGTTCGTGGAGCGCGGCTTCTTCGGCACGGCGGTCCCCGAGATCGCGGACCGTGCGGGCGTGGGCGCGGGGACGATCTATCGCTACTTCGACTCGAAGGAAGCGCTGGTCAATGCCATCTACCGCGCGCAGAAGACCCGGTTCGGGAAGGTCGCACTCGACGATTTTCCGACCGGCTCGACGACGCGCGAGCTGTTCCGCACGCTGTGGATGCGGATGGCGAAGTTCGCCACCGACAATCAGCGCGCGTTCGTGTTCATGGAGCTCCACCATCACGCGTCGTACCTGGACGCGGAGAGTCGTGCGCTCGAGCAGCAGATGTTTCAGCTGTTCAGCAGCGTCATCACCGCGGCCCAAGCGCGCGGCGAGCTCAAGGCCGCCCCCCCGAGCCTGATGATGGGCCTCGTGATGGGCGCGTTCGTCGGCGTGATCCGCAAGTGCGTGGAGGACGAGCGCACCCTCTCCGACGCGGACTGGAAGCTCGCCGAGCAGATGGTGTGGGAAGCGATCCGCGCCTGACCTTTCGTCCACTCCATGCCGAGGAAAGACCTCGGTTTTTTTTAGGCAAGTCATGGAATGAACGTTCATTCCCCCCCTCCCCCGAGAACCCCGGAGCAAGCACATGTCGAACACCTCGAAGACAGTCCTCATCACTGGCGCGACCGCGGGCATCGGCCGCGTGACCGCGCTCCACCTCGCCAAGCGCGGCCACCACGTGATCGCCACCGGCCGCAAGTCGGCCGAGCTCGCGAAGCTCAAGACCGAGGCCGTCGGTCTTCACCTCGACACGCTACTGCTCGACGTCACGTCCGCCGCGTCGATCACGTCCGCGGTCGCGGCGACCAACGTGCTCACCGGTGGCCGCCCGCTCGACGTGCTGGTCAACAACGCGGGCTTCGGCGTGCTCGGCCCGACGGCGGAGATCGACGACGCCGAGATGCGCCGCCAGTACGAGACCAACGTGTTCGGCCTGATGAACGTGACGCGCGCGTTCCTGCCGCAGATGCGCGCCCACCACCGCGGTCGCATCATCAACGTGTCGAGCATCGGCGGCCGCATCACCCTGCCCTACTTCGGCGTCTACAACTCGACGAAGTACGCGCTCGAGTCGCTGTCGAATGCCCTCCGCTACGAGCTGAAGCCGTTCGGCATCGATGTCGCACTCATCGAACCGGGCGTGATCCGCACCAACTTCGAGGCGACGGCCGTCGGTGACCTCCGCAAGTTCGCCTCGACGCCGTACGCCCCGGCGATGGCGAAGTACGAGGAGCTGTCGCGGATGGCCGACCAGCTGGCGTCAGATCCGATCGTCATCGCCAAGGCGATCACGCGCGCGGCCGAGGCTCGCCGTCCGTCGGCGCGCTACGTCGCGCCTGCAAGCACGCGCCTCATGCTGTTGATGAGCGCGGTGCTGCCAACGCGCGTGTGGGACTGGGCGATGCGCAAGGTCGCGCGCCTCGACGCGAAGACGCTCGGGGTCTCCGCCCGTCCCACCCCGTCGTCGACGCGCCGGGTGTCCGCACAGAAGACCACGGAGGTGCACGCGGCGAACTGACGGGTTCGGTGGCGGCGCGTGGCCGCAGGCACCGCCCAGACCGTGCTCCTGGACCTTCGTGGGCCTCCCCCCGCCCGCGCGTCGCGCGTCGCCGCCAGCGCTCTGCATCCGATTTCGTGGCACCTTGTGGCGGTGCGCTCGCTCGTCGTCCTGCTCGGCGTCCTCGGGATCTCCTTTGCCTGCCGCAAGGATGCGACGCCGGCCGAGATCACCGAGCGCGCATGGCACGCACATAGCCTCGTCATCGCGGCCGGCGAGCAGGCCAAGACCTGCGCCGAAGCCGGGCCCGCGATGCAGGCCGCGTTCACGGCCAACCGGCAGGCGTTCGTCGACGCGATGGCGCTCGACCGCGACAAGGCCAAGCTCGAGGCGGCCACCGCGTACCTCGAGGCCAACGAGCAGCGCTACCGCGATCTCGACACCCGGATGGAGGCCCTATCGGACCGGTGCGCCGATGACCCTACGGTGCAGGCCGCGTTCGAGCAGATGTCGAATCCATAGCCCTGGGTAGCGGCTGACAGGCTCGGGTTGACCGAGTAGAGTGCGCCGCCATGCCCGACCAGGAAGACGATTTCGCTGCAATGTTTGCCGAGTCCGAGAAGGGGGCCGCCAAGTCGCGCCGCCCGAAGGTCGGAGACATCGTCGACGGCAAGATCATCTCGATCGGCAAGGACGCCGTGTTCGTCGATGCCGGTGGCAAGGCCGAGGGCGTGCTCGACCGCAACCAGGTCTCCGACCCTGACGGCAACCTCAAGGTGAAGGTCGGCGACCGCATCGAGGCGCGCGTGGTGTCCGACGCCGGTGGGGTGCTCACGCTGCGCGTCAAGGTCGCGCGCGGCCCCGAGGCCAAGGCGGAGCTGGTGCAGGCCGCCGAGCTCGGCATCCCCGTCGAGGGCACGGTCACCGAGGTGATCAAGGGCGGCGTCTCCGTCGACGTCGCGGGCGTCCGCGCCTTCTGCCCTGCCTCGCAGATCGATGCGCGGTTCGTCGAGGACCTCTCGGTCTACGTCGGCCAGAAGCTCACGTTCCGCATCACGCGCTACGAGCCGCCGCGCAACCTGGTGCTGTCGCGCCGCGCGCTCGTCGAGGAGGAGAAGGCAAAGCTCGCCGCGGTCACCCGCAAGACGCTCGTGCCGGGCCTCGTCGTGCGCGGCAAGGTCGTCGGCTTCAAGCCGTTCGGTGCGTTCGTCGACATCGGCGGCATCGAGGGCATGCTGCACGTATCCGAGCTCGGGTTCCAGCGCGTCGAGAAGCCCGAGGACGTGCTCAAGCTCGGCCAGGAAGTCGACGTCGCCGTCCTCAAGATCGAACCGGGGGAGAAGGGCGAGCGCATCGCGCTGTCGCTCAAGGCACTCGCCGACGATCCGTGGAACACCGCGACGGCGACCATCGCCGAGGGTCAGCGCGTGAAGGGCAAGGTCACCCGCCTGCAGCCGTTCGGTGCGTTCGTCGAGATTGCGCCCAACGTCGAGGGCCTGGTCCACATCAGCGAGCTCGGCGCCGGCCGCCGCATCAACCACCCCAAGGAGGTGGTCGAGATCGGGCAGGAGGTCGAGGCGGTCGTGCTCGCGGTCGATGCCGAGCGCCATCGCATCTCGCTCTCGATGTCGCAGTCGAAGGACGGCTCCGCCGAGGACGTCGCGGCCGTCACCAAGCCTCAAACAGGCACCGCGAAGTTCGGCACGTTCGGCGACCTACTGCAGCGCTCGACCAAGAAGTAGCGCGACGTCCGACGCACGCGCCGGACGATATTCGGCGTGCTTCGCGAGGAGCACGTCGAACACGCCGTCGAGCGCCGGCGATAGCTCGACCGCGAGCTGCGAGATGCGTGGGACGGGCTGCGCGACGTGCGCGACCATCACGTGCAAGGGGTTGGCGGCGTCGTACGGCCGCATGCCGGTGAGCATCTCGAAGCACATCACGCCGAGTGCGTAGATGTCCGCGCGTCGATCGACGACCCGGTTAGCGACGATGGCCTCGGGCGCCATGTATGCCGGGGTGCCGACGGTGCGACCGGGTGCGGTGATGCGCAGGTCGGTGGCCGCGTCGGCATCGAGGTGCTTCGCGAGCCCGAAGTCGAGCACCTTGACCAGCGGCCGCGGCGACAGCGAGCACAGGAACACGTTGTCGGGCTTGAGGTCGCGATGCAGGATGCCCGCATCGTGCGCGTCGTCGAGGGACGCACCGATCTGCGCGGCCACCTCGACCACCTCGCGCGGCGCGAGCCGGGTCTCGCGCGCGAGCCGCTGGCGCAACGTCTCGCCGATGAGCAGCTCCATCGCGATGAACATTCCCCCATCGGCAATCTCGCCCGCGTCGATGAACTGGATCGTGTGCGGCGAGCGCAGCCGCGAGATCACCCGCACCTCGTGGCGGAACCGGGCGAGCGCGATATCGTCGTGCACGGCGTCCTCGTGGACGAGCTTGATGGCGACGTTGCGGCCGAGCGCGAGCTGCTCGGCGACGTACACCCGCGCCATGTGCCCCGCGTCGAGCGGGCGGAGAATGCGGTAGCGGCTGGCGAGCACCTTGCCGATCCAGGGGTCGGCACCCACGATGGAGAGGTCGGGCATGGTCTTGCCAGCAGTCATGGACCTAAGCAAAAGCACCATCCATGCCGAGGGCCATCTGCATGGAATTCCTTGCCTTCCGGCGCTGGCGATTGTGACCGGCTCTCTACACCGCGCCCGTGCTGCGTCAGACCAGATCAGCGTGACGAGTGCGGCCACAGCGCGCGCCGTGCGAGCGCGAAGGTTCGTTGGCGTAGCAGTGCCGACGCATGCGTCGTTGCAACCGCCCGCGCCCATGACCGCACGGTAGGCACGGCATCTGCTCCTGGGGTGTTCGAGAAAGGGGAACACCCATGCCTACCAAGACCACGAGCCGGCTCGTCGCTGGCGGATTCTTGTTGAGTGCGCTCCTCGCGGGCTGCGTCTCGAAGAACAAGTACGAGACGACGGTCGCCGAGAACCAGCGGCTACAAGCGCAGAACCGTGCCGATCAAGAAGCACTCGCCGCAGAGGGTGCGCAGATCTCGCGCCTCCAGGGTGCCGTCAAGATCACCCTCGAGAGCGATCTGCTGTTCGCGCCGGGTAGCTGGGAGATGAGCGAGAAAGGGAAGGAGACGATCGCGAAGGTCGCGCAACGGCTCGCGCCTGAGCAGAAGAGCAAGCTCGTCGTCGTGGGCTACACCGACAACCAGCCGATCGGCCCCGGCCTCGAGCAGCAGGGCGTCGACTCCAACCAGGAGCTCTCCCAGCTGCGCGCCGAGGCCGTGCGCGACTTCCTGATCTCGCAGGGCGTCAAGCCCGACATGATCGAGGCGGTCGGTAAGGCCTCTTCGAATCCAGTCGCATCGAACGACACGGCGCAGGGTCGGGCGAAGAACCGGCGCGTCGAGCTCACGTTCGGCGGCTGAGCTACGGAACGAGCGCGAAGTTCGCCGTCGTCGAGCCCGCAGCCGTGACGGTCACCGTCTGCGTCTGCGTTTGGTACCCGGTCATCTCCACCGACACCTCCCACGTACCCGCGGGGATCGTGCCTCCGAAGTTGTATGCACCGTTCGCGAGCGACGTCTGGTCGGTGCCGACGAGGCTGCGGTTGATCCGCACCTTCGCGCCCTGCACCGGCGAGCCATTCGCCGTCACCGTGCCGAGGAGCGTACCGACACCTGGATCCGTCCCGATCCGGATCTTGTAGTGGTTCGCGGCCTTGGTGCGGTAGCCGCGCTGGTCGATCGAGACCAGGTGGAACGCCCAGATGCCGTTCGTGAGGTTCGACAGCAGGATCTGCTTCTGCGTCACCGGCAACAGCGGTCCCGTCGTGGGCGGCATCGTGTCGCCGTAGTGGTCGAGGACGTAGTAGTAGCCCTTGTGGTTGGCGTCCGCGTTGGGCAGCGTCCACGAGAAGAACGCATTCACGGTGGCGCTCCACGCCGTCTGGCTGGGGTGACTGCTCGAGCTTACCGTCGGCGGGACCGTGTTGACCTGGACGCGGAACTTGTTCTCGACGGTTCCGACGGCGCTCGTCGCGTCGACCGGCACGATGTGGAAGTAGTTCGATCCGGCGACCACAGACGTGCGATCCACGGTAACGAGCTCGCCCGCGACGAACTGCGCCGGCGGCGCCGGCGTCGGCGGCTGGTTCACCGTGGTCGAGGTGCGGTGGTAGTAGCCCTGCGTCGACGGGAACGCGCGGTCCCACGAGAGGCCGACGATCGAGAAGTCGTCGTTGTAGATGAGACTCGGGTCGGGGTGCGTCGACGAGGAGATCGTCAGCGGGGGGAGGAGCCCCTGCGTCACCGCGCCGATCGTCGTACCGGTCACGGTGGCCGTGAGGCCGCGTAGGATCTTGATGCGACCGTCGCCGCCCGAAGCACCGCTGTAGCTCGGCCTGTACGTGTTGATGCCGCCAGCGCCGCCCGCCGCGGAGATGGTGCCGGAGATCGTGATCGTGTTCGCAGCGATCAGGATACCGCCGCCCGAACCACCGCCGCCGGCGCCGTACGTACTCGTGTTCGACGATCCCTGGTTGCCGTTCGCGGTCACCTGGCCGGCAATCGTGATCGAGCCGGCGATCAACCGGATCACGCCGCCACCCTTACCACCGGTCGCGCCCGACGGGCTGTTGCCGCCCTTGCCACCCGGTTCGACGATCGCGTCGGTCAAGGACCCGAAGGCCGGGCCTCGCCCGGTCGAGCCACAGTAGCTGTTGTAGTTGCCCATGGTGCCGTAGCCGCCACCGTGGCCGCCGCACGCCGTGGACGAGGCGCCGGCGCCGCCCGCGCCCTGCGAGTTCTCGCCCGTCGGCGTCGCCGCGATCGAGCCGTTGAGCTCGACGGTGATGCTGGTCGCGCGAATCGTCAGGTTGCCCGTCGGCGACGTGAGGGTCGCGCCCGAGCGCACCGTGACTGGACCGTTGACGACGATCTCGCCGTCGAGGTTGGTGTTCGCGGTGATCTCGAGCTGGGCGAGCGCACACGTGCCGGTGCCGCCGTCGCAGCCCGACGTGCACACGGTGCCGTTCTCCCAGGCCGTGCCGCCCGCGTTGCACGTCTCCGACATGCCGCCGTTGCAGCGCTTGGTGCCGGGTGTGCACGCGCCGGTGCACAGGCCGCTCGAGCACGTGTTGGAGCAGGTACTCGCGTGGAGATATGCGGTGCCGCTCGAGTTGCAGATCTCGACAGCGGGACCATTGCAGCGATGCGCGCCGGGCGTGCAGGTCACCGACGTCTGGCAGGTTCCGGTCATGCAGCCGAAAGCACAGCTCTGTGTCTCGAACCACTGGCCGTTGGTGCACTGCTCGACGTTGTTGTTGAGCGAGCAGCGCGTCGCGCCGTTGGTGCACGTGGTGCACGCGCCGCTCGTGCACGTTTGCGCGCCCTGGCATGCGACGGCAGTGCCCCAGGCGGCGCAACCGTTGCCCTGCGTCGCGCAGGTCTCGACACCGTCGACTGCCGTCGAGCAGCGCGTCGCGCCCACGGTGCACTGATCGGAGCACTGGCCCGGGCACGAGCCGCTGGTGCAATCACCGTCGGCGCACGCGGTCGGCGCGGAGTAGTCGGTGCAACCCGAGGCTTGCATCTCGCACTCCTGCACGAGGTCGCCCGCGCAACGCGTCGCGCCGACCGTGCACTGATCGGTGCACATGTCCGTGCACTCTCCGCCGGAGCACAGGAGGCCATCATCGCACGGGATCGCGTCGGAGAACCGGGTGCATGCGCCGTCCTGGATGCACGTGCGCACGGCCGAGCCATCGCACAGCGCCATGCCGAGCGTGCAGTCGTCACATCCGTCGTCATCACCTGATGCGGCGTTACCACCGCAGCCAACCGCGAACGCAAACAGCAACGCCAGCGAGAGCTTCATCGGTGCGCACCCGAACAAACCGGGTAGAGTCGCCGCATGCGCAGCTGGTGGTTTGCGATCGCTCTGTGTCTCGCCGCGTGCGGAGGTTCGAAGAAGTCTGCCTCCACCCCGTCCGCCGGCTCCGACGCCGGGGAGGCCGAGCGCCGCGGCGATGACGCCGACGATCGCGACCAGGCCCGCCCGGACAACGAAGACGACATGCCGTCCAGGGAGATGGCAGACCCGTGTAACGAATAGGGAGAGGCTCGGCATCGGCCTTCCGGACGGAGCGCGCGCCTCCGTAGTCGCACCCGCGGCGGTAGTTTCGGCCACCGTTCGAGACTTCCCCACGCGCCGCGCGAACAGGCGCATCCTGAGGATATGAGGCGCTTTTCCCTGGTCCTCCTCCTGGCCGCCTGCGGCGACGACGGCAGCCACAGCCACCCCTCTGACGCGCTGGGCGACGGCAGCAACCAGCCCCCCGACGACGGCGCGGTGTCCTCGTGCGACCCGCCGGGCAAGTACGGCGTACCGGAGAACGTGTTCGACCTGCCGCGGCCGACCGGGGACGGGATCTATTACCAGGACGTCCAGGCGTCGTTCCCGAACGTCGACTGGCAGACCCTCGATCGCCTCTACCTGCCGGCAGGGACGTGGAAGAACTTCTATCTCGGCAACCTGCCAACCCGCAGCGCCGATCGCCCGCTCGTGATCACCAACAAGGGGGGCCAGTTCCTCGTCGGGTTCAACCCCACGGGCAATTACATCTGGTCGATGGGTGGCGGCTCGAACTGGATCCTCACCGGGCGCTACGACGAGGTCTCGAAGACCGGCGATGCGGCGTTCCCCGGGCACGCGTGCGGCAACTACGCCGACTCGCCCGGCAAGTACGGGATCATGAGCGACGACGACTACGCGTTCGACGCGCCGTACCTTCACATGGGCATCGCGATCGGTGGTGGAGCGACGGACTTCGAGATCGAGTTCGTCGAGGTCACGCGCTCCGGGTTCGCGGGCATTCGGCTGCTCAACGACCAGACGAAGGACCTGCCGATGTCCAACGTGCGGGTCCACGACACGTACATCCACGACACCGCCGGCGAAGGCGTGTACTTCGGGTGGACCGGCACGCCGCCATCGAACCGCTTCGACGGACTCCAGTTCTACAACAACCGCATCCTGCGCGCGGGCAACGAGGTCCTCCAGGTCCAGGACCTCGGCGATGGATCGCACATCCATCACAACACGTTCATCTCCGGCGGCACGCACTGGCTCGACAACGGCCTCGGGCGCTACCAGGACTCGAACTCGCAGGTGCTCGTGCGCGAGGGCATGATCGAGGTCGATCACAACGTGTTTATCGACGGTGCCGGCACGTTGCTCAGCTTCTTCAGCTCGCCGCAGACGGGTGATGGTGATCGCCACGTCAACTTCCACGACAACTACTTCTCCGACGCGATCAGCCTCCCGATGTTTCTGAACGGCACCTCGGCCGCGGGCTCGTCCTTCACGTTCGATCGCAATGTGTTCCGTAACATCGACTTCGCGTACACGCCGGTCGACCCCGCGGCGACGGATCCGAACGTGCTCTGCGGCAAGAACGGCAGCTTTCAGGCGCCGATCACGTTCTCCAACAACTCGTGGACCGGCACGGATCGGATCGTCGCCGGCATCAATGGTGGCGACGGCTCGTCGGGCAACATCACGCTCATCGGCAACGTCAACGAAGACGCGGGCGCCATCGAGCTGCTCGACGGGCCCTGGTCCTCCGGCGGCCATCACCTGACCGCGTGGGTCGCGACGGCGACGGTGCCGGACCCCGATCGTACCGTCACGTATCGCGTCGGCGACATCGTCACCCACGGCAGCGTGCCGACGTTGTATCGCGCGACGGCCGAATCGACCGGCGGCGCCGCTCCACCCGATGCAGCGAGTGCGTGGACCGCATTGCCCAGGCCCAACGACGACGTGCGTGTGAAGCCGGGCACCAAGTACGCTGACCTCGGCGTGCGCTGACGTTCGTATCGCGCCCAGCCGTGCCACTCGACCTCGGCTAGTACTCGATTCGCGTCTTCAAAGCCGCCGTAGACCTTGCCCTTCACGTCGCATCTCCCGTGCCGGCTTTGTGGGATGATACAGCGATGGGAGGCGTCAAGCAGGATGCTGACGGGGTCAAGACGACGCCTCTGACCGGTGACGCGACCGCAAGGACGGTCGAAAAGTCGCTCCCTGAGGAAGAGCTATCCGTCGATACCTTGCTCGCGGGGCGGTATCGGATCATCCGCTTCGTCGCCCGCGGCGGGATGGGCGCGGTTTACGAGGCGGTGGACACCGAGCTGCGCACCAAGCTCGCCGTGAAGGTGTTGCGCGACTACCGCGATGAGGCCGCGATGGAACGTGTTCGGCGCGAGGTCCAGCTCGCGCGCCGCGTGACCAACGAGAACGTGTGTCGGATCTTCGACCTCGCGCACACCGAGCTCGCCAATGGTCGCCGGATCACCTTCATCACGATGGAGCTGCTCGAGGGCGTCACGCTGCAAGCCCGCCTTCGCACGCAGGGACCGCTGCCGGCGGAGACGGCTCTCCCTATCGCCCTCGACATTCTCGCGGGTCTCGAGGCGTGCCATCGCGCGGGCGTGATCCATCGCGATCTCAAGGCCGAGAACATTCTGGTCGTCGGTCGCGAAGATCGCGACCGCGCGTTCCTCACCGATTTCGGGATCGCCAATACGGCCGCGGTCGAGCGCGACTCGAGCGTGACGCGCGATGGCTCGATCGTCGGTAGTCCGGCCTTCCTCGCCCCCGAACAGATCGACGGCGAACGGGCGAGCGTGCGCACCGACGTCTACGCGGTCGGCATCCTGTTATGGGAGCTCGTCGTTGGGCCATGGCCGCTGCGCCGGCTCGCGACGCTCGAGATCATGCGCGAGCTCGCGAAGCCGGAGCGTCCGCCCGGGCCGGTGCCCGTCTCCACCCCGTCTCCGTGGCGCGAAGTCATCGAACGCTGCCTCGGCCCCGCCGAGGAACGCTACGAGTCGATCGACGCATTGCGCCTGGAGCTCGCCCCGGATGGGCGCCCGCTGCGTCGAAGTGACCCTGCCCTCGTCGCGCAGGTGACGCCACCGGGGGCGCTCGTCGGGCCCACGGCCACGGGGGTGACTGCGACGTCACCGAAACGGCATGTCGCGCGCGTGCTCCTCGCCGTCGGCGGGCTCGCGCTCGGCATCGGCACGGTCGTCGCCGCCGCCAAGCTGCTCCAGCGCAAGCCCGAGACAGCACACGTCGCGCACTCGGCGCCACCGCCGAGCGCGGCGCGCGAGGGCGCGGCGGCCGGCGAACGCGCACTACTCGCCCTCGACTTCGCGCGCGCACGCGAGGAGGCCCGCACCTTGGCGGCTTCGGATCCGGCCGCGGCGACGTACCTCCGCGCGCAGATCGAGGTAGCACTCGGGCGCTGGGACGCGGCGCTCGAAGCAACGGTAGAGATCCCCAAGCTCGTCGCTGCGGTGCCGCGCACCGTCCAGCTCTCGAGCTCGCTGATCGAGAAGCGGCGCAGTGGTGACCTCGCCGGTGCGCTGCAGATCAGCGAGGCGCTCTACAAGCTCGCCAAGGACACCCCCACGGTCGCGTTCGATCACGCGACCCTGCTGGGCGAGCTCGCGAAGACCAAGGAAGCCCTCGAGGTACTCGACGCGATCGACCCGGCTGGTGATGACACGGTCGCGGCGCGTTTGCACCTCGCGCGCGCACAGCGGATGTTTGTCTTGAGCAGCCCGGAGCACGCCGCGATCGAGGAAGAAACGACACGCGCCATCGAGCTCGCCAAGCGCATCGCTGCACCGTCGCTCGAGAGTCGTGCGCTGACCCTGCGAGGCAGCGCGCGGCTGTTTCAGGGCAAGCCCGACCTCGCCAGGCAGGATCTCGATGCCGCGCTTACGCTTGCCGAGCGCGAGCACGATCAGCGCGGCTTGGCGCTGCTGTACCGGATCATGGGCGTGTTCGCATACAACTCGGAGAGCGACTACGAGAAGACGCTGGCGTGGGCCGACAAGTCGATCGCCGCCGCGACCGAGATCCGCGACGACGTTCTGCTCTCGCTCGCACAGAACCTTCGCGGTGCTGCGTTGAAGGAGTTCGGGCGGATCGAGGAATCACTCCTCGCCAACAAGGCCTCCGAGGCAGCGGCCGTCCGAGCCCTGCGCGAAGACATCGCCAACACGCGCCCGCGGCCCAACCTGGCCGCTGTCTACGACGACCTCGGCTACATCAAGGAAGCCATCGCGGTCCTCGAAGATCTCGACGTGAAGCGTGGCCCGGATCGCACGGGCCTCAGCGAGCTCACGCTGTTCACGCTGTACCTGGATAAGGCCGATCCCGACGAGGCCGGCCGCCACGCGATCACGGCGGACCGGCTGTTCACGACGACCGACAACCAGACCTACGTCGGCGACCTCTCCGCCACGCGCGCGAAGCGTGCGCACCTGTTCGGGGACGAGGCACTGTTCCGCGCCGAAATGGCACGCGCGGAGGCCGCTCTCGCCGTCGAGGGATCGGGTCTCGACTCCCCGCAGCTTGTCTTCGTCAAAGCGCTCGCGCTCGCCGATCAACCGCCCGCAGAAGCGCTGCCGCAGCTCCAGCGCATCCTCGCCTCCAAGCTCGTGGTCGGAAGCACGCGCGCATACGTGCAGATGGTCACCGCCCGCAAGCTGCTGGCGATGGGGAAACGCACGGACGCCATCGCGATGCGCGACGCAGTCACGGCCGACAAACTCAACGCCCCGTTCTTGCGTGCAACGACCGAGATCGAGCTGTTTGGTGCGGAGCTCGCGTCGACGCCGGTGGAACGCGCGACCGCGGCCAAGCGCCTGGAGCGGCATCGCGCGCTCCTCGAGGCACATGACCATGTCCTCGACGTGCTCAGAGTCTCGCTCGGAGAGGCGACGCTCGCCCTCAGCGCCGGCGACAAGGCGAAGGCCAAAGCGCTCGCGAAGATCGTGCACACGAAGGCCGCGGCTGTCGGTTACAAGCGCATCGCGCTCGCGGCGAAGCAGCTCCTCGACGCGCGCTAGGCGTGTGCCGGATGGTGGGGACCGTGGAACCCGATGCGGAATAACACCCGCTTGGCCGCAGCGATCGCGAACACCACGGCGCCGAGGTAGGCGATGGCCATTCCTGGATGCGCCCCCAGCGCGCTGCTGAAGTCCCACAACGCGTGAAGCAGGATCGGGACGAGGAGCGTCCCGGTCGCCCGGCGCGCGCCATAGAGCAAGCTGCCGAGGACGAAGGCGAGACCGAGCTGCTGCAACGTGCCGGCGAGCGCGTGCGGCACGACGGCGGCGTGCAGGAGCGCAGAAAGCGCTGACGTCCAGAACCACACCGCCATCTCGCGGTAGCGCGCGCGCAGCGCGACGAGCAGCATGCCGCGCGTCACGATCTCCTCGGTAGCCGCGATGCCCGCCGTGGCGATCAGCGTCACCAGCGCCGTGCGCGCCGGCACGGCCGACCAGGCCACCTCGAGCATGCCGACGAATGTTCCGGCTGCGAGGAACACGGGAATCGCCAGCGTCCACGGCGGCGTGCGACGCACCTCATGAAAAGCCTGGCTCCACCAGCCGAGGCTGCGCGTGAGGACGAGCGCCAACAGCGTGATGAGCCAGATCGGGATCAACTCCCGATAAGAGACGCTGGTGTTGAGCGTCAGCACACTGAAGGCCGCGAAGATCAGCACGCCGATGACCGGCTGCGGCGCGACCTGTCTGTGCGAGCTCATTGCGTTCGCAGTGGTGCACCGCGAATGCCAGATCCGGATCGGCCCGAGCGGTGCGCGGCTCCATCACGAGCAGTCCTATTCGATGCGGACGTATTCGAAGTCCTCGGGCAGGCCGTTGATGCCCTTGGCCGGCGGCGCGATCCAGCTCGCCATCTTGCCGCGATCGTACACGGGCTTCATCAGGCTTTTCACGAAGTCCTCGTCGGCCTGCGTCGGCAGCCACGCGCCGCGCTTCGCTTCGAACGTCGACGCGTCGATGATCTCGCCATCTGGCGTGAAGTGCGAACCGGACCACATGCCGATCTGGCGGTGGAACTTGTTCGACGGCAGCTTCATCTCGAAGTCGAGGCCTTCTTCGCGGATGGTCTTGTTCCAGCGATCGACGCCGCGCTGGCAGTCCTTGATGTATTCGGTGCGCAGCACCTCGTTGAGTGCATTGCGCATCGGGATGTCCTTGTGGACGACCTTGCCGCCCTCGAGCACGTCCATCGCGAAGTGCGAGCCGACGAGCTTGTGCTCCTCGTAGCGGTCTTCCTTGTAGCGACCCTTGAGGCCGGCCGCGAAGGCGTCTGCGGCGTTCGACGACACCTCGCCGCCGAACAGGTCGAGCGACAGCGTGTACCAGAGGTTCAGGTACTTCTGGATCGTGGGCAGGTCGATGCCGCCGAGCTTGCGCGGATCGCCGTTGGTCTCCTTGGTCAGCTCGCACGAGCGCTTGATCACGCGCTGCACGCCGGTCTCGCCGACGAACATGTGATGCGCTTCCTCGGTGAGCATGAACCGACACGTGCGCGCGAGCGGGTCGAAGCCGCTCTCGGCGAGCGCGGCGAGCTGATACTTGCCGTCTCGGTCCGTGAACATGGTGAACATGAAGAACGACAGCCAGTGGCTCGTCGGCTCGTTGAACGCGCCGAGGATGCGCGGCTTGTCGGCGTCGCCCGAGCGACGGGCGAGCAGCTCTTCAGCTTCCTCGCGACCATCGCGGCCGAAGTACGTGTGGAGGAGATAGACCATCGCCCACAGGTGACGGCCTTCCTCGACGTTGACCTGAAAGAGGTTGCGCAGGTCGTAGAGCGACGGTGCGGTGGCGCCGAGCGCGCGCTGCTGCTCGACGGACGCCGGCTCGGTGTCGCCCTGCGTGACGACGAGGCGGCGCAGCATGTTGCGGAACTCGCCCGGGACCTCGTCCCACACGGGCTGGCCCATGTTGTCACCAAAGCCGTGGACGCGGTTCGGATCCTTCGGCTCGAGGAAGATGCCCCAGCGGTAGTCGGGCATCTTCACGTAGTCGAAGTGCGCCCAGCCGTTCGCCTCGACGGAGACGGCCGTGCGCAGATAGATGTCGCGCTCCTGCCAGCCCACCGGGCCCATCTGCTTCCACCAGTCGATGAACTGCGGCTGCCACGCCTCGAGGGCGCGCTGTAGGCGCTTGTCGCTCGACAGGTTGACGTTGTTCGGAATCTTCTCGTCGGAAAGCACGGTGCTCATCGGTAGCTAACTCCTTAGGTCCGCTTCCACTGGAACTGCGGCCGCTCGGGCTGGCCGTAGAGGGTGAGTGCGCCGTGCTCGCCGGTGGAGTTGGCGCGGGTGAAGATCCAGTTCTGCCAGGCCGACAGGCGGCCGAAGATCTTGGTCTCGAGCGTCTCGGGACCGACGAAGCGCAACGACGCCTCCATGCCGGTGAGGGCATCGGGCGACAGCGACGCGCGCTCTTCGATGGCGATGCGCAGCTCGTCCTCGAAGTCGATGTCGTCGGCAGCGACCGTCGCGATACCGAGCTTCTCGGCCTCTTCCGACGGGATCGGCCCCTCCGCGCCACGCGCGAGGACCTTGGTGACCTGACCGGGCTCGCCATAGAAGCGGGCTTCGAGGCGCGACATGCCCGTCGCCGTGGTGTGGAAGCCTTGGTTGGCGACCGATGTTGCGACGGCGATCTTCTCGTCGCCATCGATCAGCATGTAGAAGCGGTCGGCGCCGAGCGCGAGCTCGAGCAGCACGCCCGCGAAGCACGCGTCCGCGCGATCGGCGACGGCGTACAGGCTGCGCGCGGTGTTGTCGTAGCGCTTGAGCACGCGGCGCTGCAGGAGGCGCACCTCGCGCGCGAAGCCGGTGGTCGCCTTGGCGAGCGCGTCGTCGTGCGCCTGCACGAGCGCGCGGTCACCCGCCGTCCGCACGGTGATCATGCCGAGCTCGGGGAAGTCGAAGCGCAACCGGAGCAGCGCATCGTCGAGCTCGCGGAACGCGCGGAGGCTCCACGTGTCGGGCGATGTCAGATCGTTTGGCTGACCCTCGGGACCCTTCACGAGCAGTGCGGCGGTGCGGGCGGCGCGATCGAACGTGAGCTCGACGTAGCGATACGTGTATGCGCTGTCGGTCATCTTCGGCGCGAGCGCCGGCAGCTCGACGGCAGGTCCACGCGTGACGACCTGCTTGGCCGCGAGTGCCTTGGCGCGCTCGCCGACCGTCTTGTCCCACGCCGAGCGCGAGACGACGGCGTCGACGAGGCCCCAGTCCTTGGCGCGCTTGCCCTTGATGCCTTCGGCGGTGGTGCAGAACACGTCCGCGCGATCGCGGCGCACCTTGCGCTTGTCGACGAGGCGGGTGAGGCCGCCGGTGCCGGGGAGCACCGCGAGGAGCGGCGTCTCCGGGAAGGAAACGGCCGAGTTGCCGTCGTCGACGAGCATGATGTCGTCGCACGCGAGCGCCAACTCGTAGCCGCCGCCGGCCGTGGTGCCCTTGCACGCGGCGAGCGTGCCGAGGCCCGAATGCGCCGACGCGTCCTCGAGGTAGAGGCGGGTCTCGTTCGTGAACTTGCAGAAGTTCACCTTGAACGAGTGGGTCGAGAGTCCGAGCATGTAGATGTTGGCGCCCGAGCAGAACACTCGGTCGAGGTCGGCCGTGATGACCAGTGCCTTGACCTCGGGGTGCTCGAAGCGAATGCGCTGGATCGCATCGGCGAGCTCGATATCGACCGACAGGTCGTACGAGTTCAGCTTCAGCTCGTAGCCCGGCTTGTGCGGGTAGTCGGCATCCACCGCCATCTTGAGGGTGGCGACGTCGCCGTCGAACGTGAGCTTCCAGTGCTTGTACTTGCTCGGGTGGGTCTCGAACTGGGTCGGATCCATGGCGATCGAGTACCAAGCAATTTACTGCTTGTCACCAGTCTTCTTTGTGCACTATATTGCACCAATCCAGTGACCGCCTCGTCGAGCAGCTACCTCGCCACCATCGGCAGCGCCGTGCGCGCCCAGCGCGAGCGTCGGGGGTGGTCGCGCCGCGAGCTGGCTGCCTCGTCCGGGGTCTCGGAGCGGTTTCTGGCCCAGCTCGAGACGGGTGACGGCAACATCTCGCTGCGGCGGTTCGCCGACGTCGCTCACGCGCTGGGCACCACCCCCTCGGTTCTGCTCGCGGCCGCCGACGCCCCCAACAGCGACAAGCCCATCGCGCTACTCGGCGTGCGAGGTGCGGGCAAATCCACGGTGGGCGCGGCGCTAGCCAAGAAGCTCGACCTGGCCTTCGTCGAGCTCGATCAGCAGATCGAAGAGGCCGCCGGGTTGCCGCTGTCAGAGGTGTTCGCGCTGCACGGCGAAGCCTACTACCGTCGTATCGAGCGCGAGGTGCTGACGCGCCTCCTCGCTTCGGCCTCGCCCATGGTGCTCGCGACCGGCGGCTCGATCGTCAACGATCCAACGAACTACGCCCTGCTCCGCTCGCGGTGCCGCACCGTGTGGCTGCGCGCGACCGCCGAGGACCACTGGAACCGCGTCATCGCCCAGGGGGATCAGCGGCCGATGGCGGAGAACCCGCACGCGTTCGCCGAGCTGCGCGCCTTGATGACCGCACGCGAGAAGCTGTACGCGCGCGCCGAGCACACCGTGGACACCACGAGCCTCCGCATCCCGCAGGTCGTCGCCGCGCTCGCGAACGAGCTCGCGTAGCCCGGAACGTTCGCCACGACGTCGAGCGGGCCCCCAGCGGCGCGGCAGACGCATTCGGCGACCGCGGCAGCGATGGTAACATGCGCTCCGTGCGGTCGTTTGGCCTGGGAACGATGCTCCTACTTGCGGGATGCGAGCGCGTCTTCGGTGTAGGCGCCCCCGCCGATGCGTACGTGGAGCCAGCGCGACCGTTGATCCTGACGCCGACCACCGACACCGATGAGGACGGCATTCCGAACGAGAGCGATCCGTGTCCGCTGATCTCGCGCACCGAGCCAGGCGGCGAGATCGATCAGGACGGCGATGGCATCTACGACGTCTGCGACCCCGAGCCGCAAATGCCGGGCGATTGCCTCGCCCTTCTCGACGTCTTTCGCGACGACGTGGAGCTCTCGCCGCGCTGGCGCCACGACGGTCAGCCACTCACACTCACGAACGGAACCCTGGAGCTCGAGGACAACTCGATCGCTTATCTCGACGTGCCGCTCGCGGTGCACTCGCTCGCGATCACGGGATACATCCGAGGTGGCACGGGCGAGAACCGGATGATCCAGCTGTTCTTCGACCTCGCGCTCACGCCCCTGGCCTCGGGCACTGCGTGCGCGGCGTCGCAGGTGAGCACCGCGCAAATCTCGAACGCTGCGGTCGTGCAGGTCGAGCAAGGTGCGAACACCGTCGTGAGCGAGGCGCTGGTGGGCGGCTTGCCCGTCGGCGCGGGCTCTTCCTTCGAGATCGACTGGAATTCCAGCGTGGCCCCCGGCAAGTGTCACGTCGAGCTCGCGGCCCAGCAGAACGAATTCAAGGGCGCGGCCGACGCGCCTCCGCGCAGGAGCGGCACGGTCGCGATTCGCACCTCCGGCGACGTCTACGTTTCCATCGATAGTGTGATCGGCTACGGCAAGAACTGCGTGGCGCCGTAGTCCCCTCACGGGGCGGGCGGCTTCACCACGTAGACCCGGAACCGCTTGGCCTTGATCCGTCCCTGGTTGAGCCCGTCGACCGCGCGGGCTGCCACGGCCGCCGTCACGGCGACAAAGCTGATGCGGTCGGTGAGCGTGATCCGACCGATCTCGCTTGCCGCGATGCCGGCCCCCGCGGTCAACGCTCCCAGGATGTCGCCCGGGCGCAGACGATCGTGACGCCCACCCTGGATCGCAAGCGTGGTCATCGCCGCCGGCGGCGGCGTCACCTCCTCCGCCGCGGGCACGGGCGTGATCGCCACCTTCGCTAGCGGCCCGCGCTGGAGCTCCTCGAACGCGCGCCGGTCGCTACGTGCCAGGAGGGTGATCGCCAGGCCCTCGTGCCCCGCGCGCGCCGTGCGACCGATCCGGTGCACGAACACGTCGCGGTCTTCCGGCAGGTCGTAGTTGATCACGGCGCCGAGCTCGTCGATATCGAGGCCACGCGCGGCGACATCGGTGGCCACGACGACGCGCAAGCTGCCGTTGCGTAGGAGCAGCAGCACGGTGTTGCGATCGTGCTGCTCCATACCGCCGTGCAGCGCGACCGCCGCGTAGCCCGCAGACGCGAGCGCGGCTGCGACGATGTCACAGGTCTCGCGCTGGTTGCAGAAGATCACCGCCGACGTGGGCTGATGATGGCCCAGGATCTGGACCAGCGCCCGCGCGCGCTCCTCGTTGCCGACGTCGTAGACCCGCTGCGTGATGCGCGCCGCGACGTCCTCCTGCGGTGCGACCACGTGCACCGCCTCCCGCTGGAAGCTCGCGCTGAGCGCGCGGACCGCGTCGGGAAACGTCGCCGAGAACAGCAGCGTCTGGCGCCATGCAGGCGTCGCGCGGGCGATCGTGCTCACCGCGTCGATGAAGCCCATCTCCAGCATCCGGTCTGCCTCGTCGAGCACGAGCGTGCGGATCGCCCCCAGATCGAGTCGGTTGCGCGCGAGATGATCCTGCACGCGCCCAGGCGTGCCGACGACGATGTCGACGCCATGCTCGAGCGATGCGCGTTCGCGCTGCACCGAGCTGCCACCGCTCAGGGTGAGAACGCGCGTGTGCGGCAACGGACGCGCGAGCCTGCGGAGCTCTTCGGCGACCTGCGCGGCGAGCTCGCGCGTCGGGCACAACACGAGCGCACCGGGCCGCCCACTTCGCGGGATGGTCCGTGCGAGCACCGCGAGGCCGAACGCGGCCGTCTTGCCGGTGCCTGTCCCTGCCTGCCCGAGCACGTCGCGCCCCTCGAGCATCGGCGGAAGCGCGAGCTCCTGGATCGGCGTCATCACGCGGTACTCGAGCTGCGCCAGGTTGTCGAGCCAGGACGGTGCGAGCTTCAACGTCGAGAACGGTTGGTCGGGCAAGGCCGTCACTCTAGCCCGCCCGGGTGTACGATGGAGGCGTGCGATCGCTTCTGAGCTCGCTCGTCCTTATCGCCGCTTGTACGGAGGAGGACGCGCCGATGGTGCACATCGCCGGCTCGCCCGACGCGACCCGCACGGTGGCATTCGACGCCGACGGTGGCCTGGTCGCGATCGGCGGCCCGAGTGCGTTCGGACTCGCGCACCTCCAGCGCCTCGACGGGGAGCAATGGGTGCAGGCGGAAGGCGTCGCTGGTTTCGGTGCGCGCGTGCAGCTGATCGGTGGCGGGGATCTCCCGCTCTACGCGGTCGGCGAGACGACGCTGTACCGCCTGGATGACGTGGCCGCGTTTCGCTGGTCGGCGTTTCCAATCCCGCTCGGCGTCACCGATGGCACCGTGTTCGGGGTCGACGCGATGGGCGCCGTCTACGGCATCGATCTGAGCGAGGGGGAGGGCTTCGTGGTGACGTGGATGCCGGGTGACCAGCGGTGGCTCGAGCTCGCCGGCTCGCGACCGCTTGTCGCGACGGCGCATGGCTACGTCGTCGAGCCGGCCGGGCGTGTGACGTGGATCGATCCCGAGACCGGCGTGGTGCGCCTCGACGGTGGCGCGCAGACGACGCTCGTCGAGCCAGGCCCCTTCGCATCGCTCACCTACGACGCGCGCGGCAACCTGACATTCCTCGCATGTCCCGCCGAGCAGCCACCGCGCATGGCCAAGCGCCTGCGCGCAGGCGCAACCGTCGCGCAGGACGCCATGATCCCGACGAGCGATACGGCCTGCCATGGCCTCACCACCGCACCCGACGGCACGAGCTTGCTCGCCACACTCGACGGCAGCGGCGCGGGCGGCACGCTCTCGGTGTGGAGACCGGGGGAAGACGGGTGGTCGCGTGTGGCACCAGCGACGAGCGCGCTGCGCTACACGATTCGCGACGGCACCTCGGCGTTCGGGTACGCCGATGCGCTCGAGCTGCGCGGGATCTATCGCATCGACTTCTGAGCGCGCTACCGTGCCCGCGTGCAGAGCTTCGGCGCGCTGGTCAACGTGCGCGGCGCGGGCGTCGGCAGACTTGCCAGCGCGCTACGGTAGGATGACCGCATGTTCCAGCTCGACGAGCAGTCGCAGATGATCGCCGGCGTGATCCGGCAATGGTGTCAGGCGAACCTCGTGCCGAGGATTCCGGCGCTCGAGGCGGGCACCGAGATGCCCTTCGACCTCATGCGCAAGATGGCCAAGACGTTTGGCTTCGACGCGATGCTCGGCGGCGCGGTCAAGAAGCGCATCGCCAAGCTGCGCGCGGGCGACATCAAGCCAGACACGGACGACGACGAGAAGCACCTCAGCAAGTCGATCGGCAATCCGATGCTGATGCACGTCGTCGTGAAGGAGCTGTCGCGCGTGTCGCCCGGCTTCGCGATGGGATTTGGTGTCTCCATCGGCCTCGTGGGAGGCGCGATCGTGTCGAAGGGCACCGCCGATCAGATCGAAAAGTGGGGCCTACCGATCTCGACCATGCAGACGATCGGCTCGTGGTGCCTCACCGAGCCCAATGCCGGCTCCGACGCGTTCGGGTCGATGCGCACCACCGCGCGGCCCGGCGGCGACGGCTACGTGCTGTCGGGCAGCAAGACGTTCATCACCAACGGCCCGGGCGCGGACGTGTTCCTGGTCTACGCGAAGGTGGACCGCGGCGAGCCGGACGGACAGCACGGTATGGCGACGTTCATCGTCGAGCGCGGGATGCCCGGCGTCACCGTCGGCCCGCCGTTCAAGAAGATGGGCATGCGCGACTCGCCGACGAGCGAGGTGTTCTTCGACGAGGTGCAGCTCGGCGCCCTTCACCTGCTTGGCGGCAAGGAGAAGGGGCGCGGCGGGCGCTCCGACACCAAGGAGAGCCTCGGGAACGAGCGCTCCGGCGTGCCGTCGATGGCGTGGGGCATCATCGAGCGATGCTTCGACGCGAGCCTGGCGTACGTCCGCGAACGCAAACAGTTCGGCCGCGCGATCGGTGAGTTCCAGGCCGTGCAGCTCAAGATCAGCGATCTCTTCCTGAAGCTTCGCACCGTCGAGAACATCGTGTTCCGCCTCGCGTGGATGCAGCAGCACGGGGTGCGCGACGTGCCGTACATCAATGCGTCGAAGGCGATGAGCGCGCAGCTCGCCGTCGAAGCCGCGCTCACCGCGATCCAGATCCATGGTGGCTACGGCTACATGGAGGAGCTCGGGCTCGAGAAGCTCGCGCGCGACGCCAAGCTGCTCGAGCTCGGCGCCGGCACGACCGACATCAACCTGCTCGCCGCCGCGCGCCAGCTGATCGGCGTCACCGAGTAGTTCGTCGATCCTGGCGAGCGCCCGCGAGATTGGGCGCGCACGTGATCAGCGGCGTCATGATGCCGCCCGCTGACGTGCAACGAGGACGGGGACGTTCGCATAGCGCACGAGCTTCTCCGCGACGGAGCCGAGGATGATCCGGTCGAGCGCGACGCGCCCATGGCTGCCCGTGACCACGAGATCGATGCTCGGATCGCGTTCGATCAGCGTGAGCAGATCCCTGCCGGCACTACCTATGTACACGTTGGAGGAGACAGGGACCTTTGCACGCGCGCGCAGCTTCGCCGCCCACTGCTCGAGCTCGGTGGAGGCATGGCGTTCGATATCGACAACAAACGTCGGCACCCAGTCGGGGTCTACGTACGGGGGAATCTCCGCCACGTGAACCAACCGGATTCCCTGTCCGCCTGGACGTACCAGCTCGGCAGCGAGCTCGGCGGCATGCCACGCGCTGTCCGAGAAGTCGATCGGACACAGGATATGGACGAACGGCTTGGGCGCCTGGTGTGGTCGTACGACGAGCACGGAGCTAGCGGCATGTCGAACCACATGCGTCGTGACCGAGCCAAAGATGTGCCGCGCACCCGACTGACCATGCGCCCCGAGCACCAGGAGCTCGATCTTCGGATCTCCTTTGACGGCCTCGACGAGCATCCGCGCTGCGCCACCGGATAGCAGCTGGGTAGAGACGTTCTTCACATCTGCAGCTCGCGCGACCGCAGCTGCGTCCGCCAGGCCGCGCTGCGCGTGCGTCGTGACCCGCTCGATGACCTCGGGTGTGAACGCGTAGCCCTGGAGGTACGCCGCCGCGCTGAGCTCCCATGCGTGATAGATGACCAGCTCGCCGCCGTGCGCGCTGGCGAGCAGCGCCGCACAATGCAGCGCAGCGTTCGCACCTGCAGAGAAGTCAGTCGCACACGCGATCTTGGATAACCCCATGTCGACACCTCATCCCGCGAGATCTTCCGGGACGTGGCGCGGAAGCTCCTCCGGAACGTCCGTGCGAAATACGGGATGTGTCGGCATGTAGGATCTCCCAGCAAGGGGTGTGCCCGACCGAGCAACATGACTCCGGTCGTGCCGACCCTGCGCTCGCGCTGCGGCTCAGCCAGTGACGGACGATGAGGAACGTTGTGACGACGACGGAGCACGCCACCGCCTCGCTCTTTTTCATGCCGCGATGACCGCGCCCATGTCGAGGCGCTCGATCAGCGCACCGTACGTGAGCAGCGCATCGAGACCGAGATAACGCTCGAGCACGCGTTCATGACCACGCGCGCCCATGCGTTCGGCCTCCTGCGGATTCGCGAGGATGCGCACGACTGCCTCGGCGAACGCATCGAGATCTCGTGGATCTGCGAGCAAGAGTCCCTGCACTCCGGTGTCGATCTGGTCCTGGATCCCGCCCACGGAGCTCGCGACGACCGGGCGCGCCTTCCACATCGCCTCTGCCACGGTCAGGCCGAACCCTTCATGCAGGCTCTTCTGCACGATCAGCGTCGCGTGTCGCTGAAGCGCGTTGACCATGGCGGCGTTTTCGTCGATGTCGAACGTCGGCAGGGACGCGAGGTGGATGCGTGCGCGAGCATCACTGGGCAGGTGGCGCCATGCCTCGATCGTCTCTGCCAGCACCTCGGCTCCCTCAGGATCGTCGCTGACCCCGCGCACGGCCGGCCCCGCGAGCACCAGATGTGCGCCACGTGCCCGCGACACGTCGATGTTCGCGAACCCCTCGAGCACACCGGTCGGATCCTTGAGGCGATCCCAGCGCGAGACCTGTACCACCAGTGGACAGTCAGCCGGCGGCGGACCGTTCTCGCGCACCACGTCCGCGACACGATCGACACGCCCAGGAGAGCCGTCCTCGCGCACGAAGGTACATGCGTCGTTCTCCACGTTCGTGCCGCCGACGAGCCCCGCGCGGGCGAGGATCGCTTCCACGCTGCGCGGAGACATCGGCTGGTTCTTGGTCGAGAACGGATCGATCGACGGCGGAATCACCACGGCGCGGCGCTCGTCGACATAGCGTGCGGGTATGTACGCCCTCCGCGAGAACACCGAGGCGTGTACGCCGCGCAGGTAGGGCGCGAGAAAGCTCCAGCCTCGCGTGACCTCCTCGTTGAACTCGTCCTGGCCGATGTGACAGCGCCAAATGACGTGTGCGCCTCGAGCCAGCAGCGCCGGAATCATCGCTGCAGGTTGCGGATCGTGGACGATCACCACATCGTGTGGCTGCACCATCGGTGCTAGCTCGGCAGCGTTGATGGCAGAGACTTCTTCGAAGGTCACGCGCTCGGTGGCACCTAGCGCGGAGCCGTCGCCGGCGCTGCCGTGGACGGCGTTGTGAAGTCGTTTGGTGATGCGGAAGAACTCCGCTGGCCCCTGGATGACCACCCACCGTGCGTCGACCCCCGCGCCACGCGCGTACGACAGCAGCGAGCGCACCATCTCGGCGACACCTCCGCTCACCGCCGTCGAGCTCACGTTCCATACGGCGCGTCCATGCAAGCGCTCGCGCAACGTGTTGACTCGCTTCATCACGTGAGCGAGCCGCTCCTCGCCAAGGAGGGTCGCGTAACGCTCCAGCGACAGCATCGTCAGCTCGGGAAACTGGAGTGCCATACGCAAGGCTAGCCCTCCTGGATGGCCCGGCACGGACGCGCGTTCCTCGCACCCTTCGCGCGGGGGGCGATAAGGTTTTTCAGGAGCGCAGGAGACGCACACAGCATCATCGCAACCCGCACGCGCAGCGAACGCGCTACTTGCGCGCGACGTCCTCCCCCGTATTCGGTGCCGGCGAAATGCCGATGACACCACACGCGATGCGCTCGCCCGCGGCGCCATCGGGTGGCCGCCGCGGATTGTTCGGCTTTGCGTGCACGACCACCGAGCGGCCGAGCACGGAGTACTTGCCCTGGAGCGTCGCGCCTTCGATGCGAAGCTGCGTTGTCGACACCCCGCGCACGGCCTCGAGGTTGCCGAGGTCGCCGACGATCGTCCTGCCGCTCGGGCGAAAGGAGCTGCCCTCGAAGTTGAAGTGCGGTCCGGTCGACGTCGCGTTCTGGCTCGCGCAGTCGCCGAACAGGTGAACGTGCACAGCGTGCCGTGCGCGCGGCAGACCGGTCACGTTCGCGGTCACGTCGAGCCCACCGTTGACCTCGCGGAGCTGCAGCGTCCCGCCGACCTTGCTCCCGCGCGTCGGATGCAGCACGACGATCGCCGCGTCGACGGGTTCCGGCTCATCGGCGCCCGGATCGATAAAGATCACGCGCATCCCCATCGCCGCGATCACGTTCTCGTCGGGCTCCTTCACCGCCTCGGGGTGCTGATCGCCGACCTTGCTCGGCGAGGTTGCAGCCAGCGTGGCGACGGGTACGGCGGGCGCCGGAGCGGGCGCCGTGGGCGCGGCGGGCGGTACTTCACGCGTGCACCCCGCACCAGCCGCGAGAACGAGGGGAAGAACTCTGAGGGCGGGCACGCAACACCTCCTGGCTGCCCAGCAGCTTGCAGACCACGTGCCGCTCAGTCGTTCCGCGAACGCCGCAGCAGGACCTGGAGCTGCTCGCCCGAAGCGAACATCGTCGCCACGCCGCGCAACAGCCCGATCTTGCGCGCGAGCCAGTTCGCGGTCTCGAGCGAGCGCTCTGCCTCCGCATTGTGTTCCTCGAGCAAGCCTGCAAGTTGGTACGTGAGGTCGTCGAGGTTCGCGCGCGGGATCAGCTCGATCAGTGCGCGCGCCTGCAGTGCCTCGACGAGACGACGCGCCCACCCGGCCAGCTCGAGCGGGCCCATGGGCATCTCGAGGTCGTGCTCGCCGGTCAGATCTCCGATCGGTCCGACACGTTCGATCGAGACCGGCGACGTGTACTCGTCGAGCCCGGCGCTGAACGACAGGCTCGAGCGCACCAGCTCGGTGGGCACGTCACCACGGGCCGCGATCGCCGCCGTGCGATCGACCTCCCCCATCATGAGCAGCGAGCTGGGGATGCGGCCCTCGGTCGGGACGTCACCGAGGTCGCCGGTCTCGACGAACCGGAGCAGCGCCCGCCGCGCGTAGTCCCACGACACACAGTCGGCGAGCGGCACCGTCAGGGGATGGCCTTCGGGATCCTCGACGACGAACGATTCGCGCAGCGACGAGTCGCCCATCGACGTCGCGTAGCCCTCGTGCGATTCCACGACGTACAGCGCGTTGCGGTCGTCCCACAGCGCCGCGACGAGCTGATCCTCGGCGGCCGACCACAAGCGCACGAACCGCGGCCCTTCGACCGATGCGTCGTGCAACAGATCGATCGCGGTCTCGAAGTCCGACCGCTCGTGCACGTGCAGCGCGTCGAGCGCGTTGCGGCCCCAGACGAGCAACGGATACCCGACCCCCGTTCCCCGCTTGGACCGCGCGAGCTCGAACAGCGTACCGTCGACCTCGATGAGCAGGCCGTCCGCGATGTCGCGAATCTGCTCCTCGCGAAGCACGAGGTCCCAGCGCGCCTGGCCGTCCGCAGTGATGTAGCGGAAGCGGTAGGTATCGTTCTTGTCGATGCGCCCGCCGTACCCGCAGTCCGCCTTGAACGCGTCCTCGACGTCCACTCCGCGCACACCGCCAGGACCGTCGAGCCGAGAGACCACCGCCCTCATGAACGCACGGAAGTCGTCGGGGACTAGGAACGAGGTCAGCAGGAGTGCCGTCCGCGCATTGGGCCGCAAATTTATACCGACTCACGCGCGAGGGCACACTACGTGCCCGCGAACCATTCGTATCCCTGATTCTCCCAGTAACCGCCCGTACGTCTATCCAGGAACGAGATCTCGCTCAGGTACTTCACCATCTTGTACCCGAGCTTGATCGATCCGTAGAGCCGGACCGGTGCACCGTGCTTGGGCGTGAGCGGCGCGCCGTTCATCTCGTACGCGATCATCGTCTGGGGGTGGAACGCGCTCTCGCGATCCCAGCTCGACCAGTAGCCACGCTCGTGAAAGCTCGGGGCGTCGAACGAGCGGAACTCCACATACGGTGTGCCTTTTTCGCCGCATGCCTTCGCGAGCTCCGATAGCGGAACACCCGCCCAGTCGGCGACCGCGCTCCACCCCTCGACGCAGTGATGCTCGATGCGCGCCTCGATGCGCGGCATCGCGCGCAGGTCAGCCAGCGTCAGCGCGAGCGGCGTCGCGACCCGCCCGCCGACGATGAGCTTCCAGTCGTCGGGCACCTCGGGAATGCTCGGGGCGATGTGGTAGCCGGGGAAATCAGCCATCGGCGTCACGTCGCCGGGCGCGAGGGTTCCCCTGCCCTGCAGCACGCGCTCGACGCGCTCGTTGACGCGCTCCATCCCCCCGAGCGCGCCCGTATGTGGCTTCTTGGTGTCACACGCGATCAGCGGCAAACCCGCGATCGCGCGCAGTGCATCACGCCTCTTCATCGCGCCTCCCGCCCGTGATCATCTCGACCGACTGCCGCCAGTGCACCAGCACCATCACGACGTGTGCGACAAGGAACAGAAGCAGACCGATCAGCGCAAGAAAGTGCACGACTCTCGCACCGTCATAGCCGCCGAACAGCGCCGCGAGCCAGCGTAGCTGCACCGGCTTCCACACCGCGAAGCCAGAGAGCACCTCGAGCACGGTGAGCACGATCGCGAACGTGTACGCCCCGCGTTGCAGGCCGTTGTAGAGGTTCTTCGCCGGCGCTTCCTTGCGAAGCCGCACGTAATAGAGGAGCTGCTGGATCGCGGGCCGCAGATCGCGGGGCGGCCAGAACAGCCGGCGACGCCACTCCCCCGAAGCGCTCATGTACACGAGGTACGCGAGCCCGTTGAGCACGAGCAACCATGCGAAGGCGAAGTGCAGGTGCCGGGCGCCGGCGAGCCAGTGCCCGGCGCGCATCCACTCCGGGGGCATCCAGCCCGCGAGCGGTACCCAGTCCCACTGGTCGCCGCGCGGGCCGAAGAACGGATACGCGACCCAGATCTGCAGGCCGCTCATCGCCAGCACGACGAACGCCGGTACGTTGACCCAGTGCGTGAGGCGGATCAGTAGCGGCTGTGGTCGGCGGCCCTTCGCCATGCGTGACTACAGCTTGACCGAGAACACGAAGCTTGCCTTCGGGAAGCGCAGGAACCGCTCGGCGATGATCTTGTGAGGCACGGTGGTGCCATCTACGTACTTCTTCGCGAGTGCATCCGCGGCCTTCTTGTCGCCGCGCGCCTTGATCCCCGCGACGACCGTCATCATCTCATCGACAGCCGGCACCAGCTTGTCGTAGTTGATGATGAGCGCGCCCTGGTCCTTCCCGTTGCCCGCGGTGGCCTTCGGGTCCCAGGTGAGTGCGCCCTTGTCGAGCAAGAAGCCGATCTGGATCGCGGCGAGGTTCGAGTACGCCTTGCGTTCACCGGTGCCCGTGTACATGCCCTGCGAGATGTGACCGAGCGCCCACACGATCGCGTCCGCATAGCTCTGGCGGGCGAGCTCGTCGGAGATCAGCTTCTTCTGGCGCAGGAGCTCGAGCAGGTACAGCGCGGACGTCTGCGCCTTGAGCTCCTCCATCACCGACGCCATCGGGCCGCCGAACACGTCGTCGTCCTTCTTGCCATTGACCTTGTACTCGTGCGCGGGCCCGAGGTTGTGCGCCGCCTCGTGCAGGATCGTCGACAACAAGCCCGGCTCCTGCGTGCCAGCGTAGTTCTCGAGGCTCTTCGCGTCGAGCATGCTCTCTGCCTGTCCACGGCGCGCCGCGATGCTGTCCGGATCACCGTACAGATTGACCATCGCGACCGTGCGGCCGCGGCCCTCGTTGGCCACGGGCCCCCAATTCGGCAGGCTCTGGCCGATGGTCGCGCCGAGGGCGTCGCGGTCGTCACCGGCGTTCCACACGATGTCGATGAAGTCCGGTAGGTGGAACGTCACCTTCCGCGCGACGTACGGCTTGCCCGCGGCCTTCGCGATCGCGGCCTCCATCTCCTGCTGCACGGGGACGAGCTTCTGCTGCCACGCGCGCGAGCCCTGGTTGATCAGCGCGAACGTCAGGTGCAGGCCCGCCTTTGCCGCACAAGGCTCCCAGTACACCTCGTCGGGCGCGATGCGCACGTACCACTTCGAGTTGTCGACGCTCATCTTCGCCCAAGCCTCGTCGGCGGGGATCCAGTTGTTGGTGCGAAACCCCGCGGCCGCCGCACGCAGATAGGTCACGAGCGGCTGCTCCCTGGGATCCGTGATGCTGTCCGCCGCGGCGTCGAGCTCGGCGGCGATCGCGCTCATCTGCTGCGGATACGCCTCGGAGTACGGCACGGCGACGAGGTCGGTGCCCTTCGCGCGCACCGCGGTGAACGGCGACATCAGCGTCTTGGCATCCTTCCGCTTCTCGAGCGTCTGGCACCACTTGTCCTTCGTCTGTAGCTCCGCGGGATAGAGATCGATCACCGGCTTGGGCGAACCGGGGATCGCCGAGCACATCGGATCGCCCTCGGTCGCGGGCCCGACGCACTTGGGGCCGCGGTTGCGGCGGAACAAACTCTGGCTCGCCGCGTCGGCAGGCAGCTTGGCGCGCAGGGCCGCGGCGCCGTTGTGCGTCTCGTACAGATCGTCGGTCAGCTCCGCAACGCGCTGCATGTGCGCAACGAACTTCTTCTCCTCGGCGGACAGCCCCGAGAGATCGTTGAGCACGAGGGTCGCGCGCCCCTGATCGAGGTCCTTGCCGACGAGCGCGCGGCGCTTGCCCTCGGGCGTCGACAGATCGTCCTTCTGCTGCGACGCAGTTACGATCTGCTCGTACGCCGGCACCCAGCCGGCACCGAACCACTTCGCATCGAGGTAGTCCTGTTTCGATGAACCATAGAATTGCAGGAACGCAACCTCGTCGCGGGTGATCGCACCGTCATTGTTCTTGTCCGCGATCCAGTACAGTGGGAGGTTCTCGCGCACCGCCCAGCGATTGAACTCCATGCGCGAGAGCTGGTTGTAGACGGGCGGCGGCGGCGCAGGTGCGCTCGGTGCAGCGGCCTCCGTCGGCGTCGCGACGGGCGGCGTGTCACCTGCGGGTGCGGGCTTCGCCGGCGGCGGCGACGACGTGCAGGCAACGCTGGCGACGACGAGCAGGAGCGGCAGGCGATTCATGCCGCGGACCCTAACATCGCTCAGCCGCCGATACACACGCCGACGCGCACCCCATCCCAGTCATCGCGGTCGTGACACGAGTACCCCCGGCCGAGGAAGTCGCAGTCGGCGTCGATGTCACACGGGTACATGCAGACACCGCCGCGCACGTTGGCGCAGAGCGTGTCGCTCGGGCAGTCGCGATCGTCGGCGCACGATAGCGTGCAGAAGCCACCGGGAAACTCGCCACCGCCCTCACAGCGCTCGCGACAATCGCGGTCGTCGCGGCACGTCGCGCCGACGTATTCGTCGATCGGCGTCCCTCCACATGCGGTCATCATCAGGAACATGGTGAGCACCCACCGCATGGATCGATAGTAACGCACTGCTATGCTCGTCGGTATGCGGTGGCTGCTCGCGCTCTTGGTATGCACGACGACGGCGGGTGCAGCCCCCGAGGTCACACTCCACGACGCGACGAAACTGCTGTCACCGCGCGCGACGTCGACGTGCAGCGACGTCGGGTGCCTGATCGACCGCGCGTACGTCGCAGATCCGAAGGCACACGCGATTGCGCGCGGGTTGTACGACGACCACGGCCACGTCGCGGGGGTCGGACCCGAAGAGCTGATGGACGGTGGCTACCGCGGCAAGATCCGGCTCGTGCCGCAGCTACCCGTCGGGAAGTACCGGAAGCATTTGCAATGGACGGCCGATGCGACGCGCGCGATCGACGGCTTCTTCGCGGCGCTGTTCGCGCACCAGCCCACGAGCCCGAGCTACCGCTGGCGCGCGCTGCAGTTCCGGTTCGTCCGCTCCGTCGGCAAGCGCACGCCGAGTGCGTACGCATTCGGATGGACTGTGGAATACAACGTCGCCGGCTCACTCAACACGACCGCCAGCAGCGTGCTGGAGACCCTGTGGCACGAGCTGTTTCACCTGAACGACTTCGAGCACGGCGACTGGTCGGCGAAGACGTTGCAACGTGACTACGCCGCGATCGTGCAGAAATGCGGCACCCGGCCGTCGTGCCTCGCGCCGTATGCTCCCAACACCACGAAGGTGCGTGCGACCGGGACCTATTACGCGTTCCAGCCCGACAATGGCAACGGTGTCCATGAATACGCGGCTGAGCTGGCGGTCCGCTACTTTCGGGAACAGTCCCAGATGTTGCGCGATGGGAAGCTTGCGAGAGGGGCGTTCAAATGTGGGCCGCCCCAAAATGCGCGTGCGTGGACCGCTCTCATAAATGAGTTCTTCGGCGGCCGCGACCTGGTTCCAGCCTGCACGTAGGCTGTGAAATCGCTTACGTGACCATGCTCGAAAATTACGGCACCGCCGTGCGCATGCGCTCACCGTGTCGGGAGCGCACGCGCGGCCTGTAGAAGTCCGCGAGATGTGGACTCCCGAGCCCGAGACGAAGGGGCACATGGCGTGCACGACGCAGGCCGATGGGCCTTTTCCCTTGGAGGCACCAGCCGTCGAACCGGTTACGCGAACGCGGCTGCGTGGGCGTGAGCGGTAGGCGGAGCGTTGTGTGTGGACGTGCGATCCTGCCTTCCGGTGGGAGTGGGATCGATCCACGGTGCCGCCCATGAGGGAGGCCTGGACACTCTCCAACATGCCCGGACCTTTGGACACAGACGATGACGGGGCTGAGGACACCCTCGCGATCTGCTATGGCCGGGACATCCTCGTTGTCGACGACAACCAGGCAAACCTGGTCGCGATCGAGGCAGCGCTGCAACCCTTGGGTCGCCGCCTAGTCCTCGCTCATTCCGGAATCGAAGCGCTCGCGCGGCTCCTCGAGCAGGACTTCGCGCTGATCATCCTCGACGTCGCGATGCCGGGGATGGACGGCTTCGAGACCGCTCGCCTGGTGCGTTCGCGCGAGCGCAACCGCGGTACGCCAATCATCTTCGTCACCGGTCTTTCGTGGCAGGACGATGCCGTGCTGCGTGGCTACGAGCTCGGGGCCTTCGACTTCTTGATGAAGCCGATCCGCCCCGAGATGCTGCGCGCCAAGGCGAGTGTGTTCGTGCAGCTGCAGGAGCGCACGCTGGAGCTCAAGCAGAAGGCCGACGAGCTGCGCGAGGCGCAGACCCGAGCCTACGAGCGCGAGCTCACGGCGCAGCGCCGCCGCTTCGAGACCGAAGTCATGGAGCGCCAGATGCAGCAGCTCGCCGAGAGCGATCGCCGCAAGGACGAGTTCCTCGCGATCCTCGCGCACGAGCTGCGAAACCCCTTGCAGCCGCTGCAGACAGCCGTGGAAGTGCTCGAGCACGATCCCGATCGGCCCGTCCCTGCGCGGATTCGACATATCGTGCAACGCCAAGTTCATCACATCACTCGGCTCGTCGACGATCTGCTCGACGTGGCTCGCTACAACGCCGGCAAGCTGGAGCTGCGCCGCGAACCGGTCGACCTCGGCGAGATCATCGACGAGGCCGTGATCTCCTCGCAGCCGGTGATCGACGCCCGCAACCACACCATGAAGCTGGCGGGTATCGACCGCCCCGTGATCGTCAACGGTGATCCGATCCGCCTCGTGCAGGCGGTGGTAAATCTGTTGTCGAACGCGGCCAAGTACACCGATCCCGGCGGCGAGATCGAGCTCGCCTGGGGTGTCGATGACTCGAACGAAGCATTCATACGGGTGACGGACAATGGGCGCGGCATCGCCGCCGACGTGTTGCCCAAGGTGTTCGACATGTTCGTGCAGGAGCGCGTGACCTCCGACGGCGCGGGAGGCCTCGGCCTCGGCCTGGGCCTCGTGAAGCGCCTGATCGAGCTGCACGGCGGCCGCGTGCTCGCAAGCAGCGAAGGCCCCGGCTGTGGCAGCACGTTCGAGCTCCGGCTCGGTGTCGTGCAGCAATTCGAGGCCGCGTCGGCAGATCCGAACCGGGGCACGGGCCCGCAAGCGCGCTTGCTGCGCGCGGTGGTCGTCGACGATGCGCCCGATCTGCGCGAGCTGGTTTCGGATCTGCTGCAGCTGCGCGGGCACGAGGTCACCGCGGTCGCCGATGGCCCGAGCGCCGTCGAGCTGATCTGCACGCAGCATCCCGACGTCGCGCTGATCGACATCGGGTTGCCCGACATGGATGGCTACGAGGTGGCGCGCCAGATCCGTCGCCGCCTCGTGGAGGGCAAACAACCGCGACTGATCGCGATGACGGGTTACGGGCAGGCCAGCGACCGCGCACACGCGTTCGCGGCTGGCTTCGACGACCACATCACCAAACCGGCAAGCGCTGACAAGATCCTGCGTGCGCTGTACGGAGGCGACGAGCCATGAATGAAGTCGGCACCGCGAAGGCTTCCTCGCGGACGAAGCGCAACGGCAACGGCAATGGCAAGCACGACGAGAAGGACGGCCCCCCCGCCCTCGACCACCGCCACATCCTGGCGGCGTTGCGCGCGTTTCGGCGTGGCGACTTCTCGGTGCGCATGCGCGAAGACCTCGCTGGTGTCGACGGTCAAATCGCCGAGACGTTCAACGAGCTCGTCGACATGGTCAAGGCGATCAAGGACGAGGCGGCGGACGTCTCGAACGCGGTCGGCAAGGAAGGCCTCGCGCAGAAGCGCATGCGCCGCCTCGGCGCGAGTGGCGGCTGGGCCGACTACGTGTCGGCGGTGAACGAGGTCATCGAGGACCTCACTGGTCACGCGAACGAGATCGCACGTGTCGTCACCGCCGTTGCCCGCGGCGACCTCGAGCAAACGATGGATCTCGAAGAGGGTGGCGACGGCCCGCGCCGTGGCGAGTTCCTGCGCCACGCACGCATCGTCAACGGCATGGTCGCTCGCCTCGCGCAGTTCGGCTCCGAGGTGACGCGCGTCGCGCAAGAGGTCGGTGGCGAAGGCAAGCTCGGCGCCCAGGCCCGCGTCCAGGGCGTGTCGGGCGTGTGGAAGGATCTGACCGACTCCGTGAACCTCATGGCGTCGAACCTGACCTCGCAGGTGCGCGAGATCGCGCGCGTGACCACGGCGGTTGCCCAGGGCGACCTCACCAAGACGATCACCATCGACGTCAAGGGCGAGATCCTCGAGCTCAAGAACACGATCAACACGCTGGTCGAGCAGTTGCGCGCGTTCGCCAACGAGGTGACGCGCGTGTCGCGCGAGGTCGGTACCGAAGGCCGCCTCGGCGGGCAGGCGACGGTGCGCGGCGTGTCCGGCGTGTGGCGCGAGCTGACCGAGTCGGTCAACTCGATGGCCAACAACCTCACGTTCCAGGTCCGCAACATCACCGAGGTCACGTCGGCCGTCGCCGCGGGCGACCTATCGAAGAAGATCACCGTCGAAGCGAAGGGCGAGATTCTCTCGCTGAAGAACACGCTCAATACGATGGTCGATCAGCTGAGCGCATTCGCCGCCGAGGTGACGCGCGTCGCCCGCGAGGTCGGAACTGAAGGCGTGCTCGGCGGTCAGGCCGAGGTCGCCGACGTGTCCGGAGTGTGGCGCGAGCTCACGCAGAACGTGAACGGCATGGCCTCGAACCTCACGTCGCAGGTGCGCAGCATCGCCGACGTCGTCGGTGCAATCGCCGGTGGAGACCTGTCGAAGAAGATCGGCGTCGAGGCGAAGGGCGAGATCCTCCAGCTCAAGAACACAATCAACACCACGGTCGACAAGCTGAACCGATTCTCCGCCGAGGTGACGCGCGTCGCGCGCCTCGTCGGGACGGAAGGCACGCTCGGTGTGACCGCCGACGTAAAGGACGTGTCGGGCATCTGGAAGGAGCTCACCGACAACGTCAACCAGATGGCAAAGAACCTGACCGGGCAGGTGCGCGACATCGCCGAGGTCACGACCGCGGTCGCGAACGGCGACCTCACGCGCAAGATCACCGTCGAGGCGCGCGGCGAGCTCGTCGCGCTGAAGAACACCGTCAACACGATGGTCGATCAGCTCAACGCGTTCGCGTCCGAGGTAACGCGTGTCGCGCGCGAGGTCGGCACCGAGGGGATGCTCGGCGGCCAGGCGCAGGTGCGCGACGTATCGGGCATCTGGAAGGAGCTGACCGACAACGTCAACTCGATGGCGTCGAGCTTGACCAACCAGGTGCGCAACATCGCCGATGTCGCCCGCGCGGTCGCCACGGGTGACCTGTCGCGCAAGGTGACGGTCGATGCGCGCGGCGAGGTGCTCGACCTCAAGGCCACGCTCAACACGATGGTCGATCAGCTGAACTCGTTCGCGTCGGAGGTGACGCGCGTCGCCCGCGAGGTCGGCACCGAGGGCCGCCTCGGCGGCCAGGCATCCGTCGAGGGCGTGCGTGGCACGTGGAAGGAGCTGACCGACAACGTCAACGGCATGGCGTCGAACCTGACCAACCAGGTACGCGACATCGCCGAGGTGACGACGTCGGTCGCGCGTGGTGACCTCACCCGCAAGATCACCGTCGACGCGAAGGGCGAGATCCTCGAGCTCAAGAACACGGTCAACATCATGGTCGACCAGCTGAGCTCCTTCGCCGATCAGGTCACCCGGCTCGCGCGTGACGTCGGCATCGAAGGCCGTCTCGGCGGTCAGGCCGACGTGCGCGGCGTGCTGGGCACGTGGCGCAACCTGACCGATGCCGTGAACTCGATGGCCGCGAACCTGACCGATCAGGTGCGCAACATCGCCAAGGTCTCGATGGCGATCGCCGCTGGCGACCTGCAGCAGAAGATCGTCGTCGATGCAAAGGGCGAGATCCTCGAGCTCAAGAACACGATCAACACGATGGTCGATCAGCTGAGTGCGTTCGCCGACCAGGTAACGCGCGTCGCGCGCGAGGTCGGCACCGAGGGCAAGCTCGGCGGCCAGGCGTCCGTCGAAGGCGTGCGCGGCACGTGGAAGGAACTGACCGACAACGTCAATCAGATGGCGTCGAACCTGACGAACCAGGTGCGCGACATCTCGGCCGTCGCCACCGCGATCGCGCGCGGCGATATGACGCGCAAGATCACCGTCGAGGTGCGCGGCGAGCTACTCGACCTCAAGAACGTCATCAACACCATGGTCGACACGCTGAGCTCGTTCGCCGACGAGGTGACGCGCGTGGCGCGCGACGTCGGTGTCGAGGGCAAGCTCGGCGGCCAGGCCGCGGTGCGCGGCGTCGCCGGCACATGGGAGGAGCTGACCGACAACGTCAATCAGATGGCGTCAAATCTAACGAACCAGGTGCGCGACATCGCGGACGTCACCACCGCCGTCGCGAACGGCGATCTCACGCGAAAGATCACCGTCGAGGTGCGCGGCGAGCTCCTGCAGCTCAAGAACACGATCAACACGATGGTCGATCAGCTGGGCTCGTTCGCGTCCGAGGTGACGCGCGTCGCGCGCGAGGTTGGTCTCGACGGTGTGCTCGGCGGTCAGGCCGAAGTGCGCGGCGTCTCCGGCACGTGGCGCGAGCTGACCGACAACGTGAACGTCATGGCGCGCAACCTCACCGAGCAGGTGCGCGGCATCGCGAAGGTCGTGACCGGCGTCGCCAACGGCGATCTCGAGCGCAAGCTGACCCTGACGTCGCGCGGCGAGATCGCGACGCTCGTCGACACGATCAACAACATGATCGATACGCTGTCGACCTTCGCGGCGCAGGTGTCGGGCGTCGCGCGTGACGTCGGTGTCGACGGACGGCTCGGCGGCCAGGCCGACGTGCCCGGGGCGGCGGGCGTGTGGCGCGACCTGACGAACAACGTCAACGAGCTCGCCGGCAACCTCACCGGGCAGGTGCGCGCGATTCGCGACGTCGCCACCGCAGTGACGCAGGGTGACCTGACGCGGTCGATCACCGTCGAAGCGCGCGGCGAGATCGCGCAGCTCAAGGACACCGTCAACCAGATGATCCGCACGCTCGCGGAGACGACCAACGTCAACCGCGATCAGGACTGGCTGAAGACCAACGTGGCGCGGTTCACCCGCATGCTCCAGGGCCAGCGCGATCTGCTGACGGTCGCGCGCCAGATCCTCAACGAGCTCGCCCCGCTCGTGAACGCGCACCACGGCGTGTTCTACATGGCGGAGGCCGACGAGCTCGGACCGTTGCTCAAGCTGTTCGCGTCGTACGCGTACCAGGAGCGCAAGGCGGTCTCGAGCACGTGGCGGTTCGGCGAGGGCCTGATCGGCCAAGCCGCCCTCGAGGGCAAGCGCATCGTCATCACCAACGTGCCGGCGGAGTACATCCAGATCTCGTCGGCGCTCGGCGAGGCGCCGCCCCACGCGATCGTCGTCGTGCCGATCTTGTTCGAGGGCGAGGTCAAGGGGGTCATCGAGCTGGCGTCGTTCGACAAGTTCAGCGGCATCCAGCTCGCGTTCCTCGACCAGATGCTCGAATCGCTCGGCATCGTCATCGCGACCATCGAAGCGACGATGCGCACGGACGAGCTCTTGCGCCAGTCGCAGAGCCTCACCGAAGAGCTGCGCAGCCAGCAGGAAGAGCTCCAGCAGACCAACGAAGAGCTCGAGGAGAAGGCGGTCCAGCTCTCCGATCAGAAGGCAGAGGTCGAGAAGAAGAACAAGCAGGTCGAGCTCGCGCGCCAGGAGCTCGAGGAGAAGGCGGAGCAGCTCGCGCTGACGTCGAAGTACAAGTCGCAGTTCCTCGCGAACATGTCGCACGAGCTGCGCACGCCGCTGAACTCGCTGCTCATCCTGAGCCGCCAGCTCGCGGACAACATCGACGGCAACCTCACCGACAAGCAGATCCGCTACGCGGACACGATCCGACAGGCGGGTACGGACCTCATGACGCTGATCAACGAGATCCTCGATCTCGCGAAGATCGAGTCGGGGACCATGGCGGTCGACGTCGGCCCGGTGCGCTTCGGCAACCTGCGCGACTACGTCGACCAGACGTTCCGCCAGGTCGCCGAGGAGAAGGGCCTCGCGTTCGCCGTCGAGCTGGCGAACAATCTGCCCGCGTCCATCGAAACCGACGACATGCGGCTGCGGCAGGTGCTGCGCAACCTCCTGTCCAACGCGATGAAGTTCACCGAGCGCGGGCGCGTGCATCTGCGCGTGTTCCTCGCGGCGCCCGAGGTCGTTGGGTTCGCGGTGAGCGACACCGGCATCGGCATCCCGAAGGACAAGCAGCGCCTGATCTTCGAGGCGTTCCAGCAGGCCGACGGCTCGACGAGCCGCAAGTACGGCGGCACCGGCCTCGGTCTCGCCATCTCGCGCGAGATCGCCGGCCTCCTCGGTGGCGACCTACGCGTCGAGTCGACGCCGGGAACTGGCAGCACGTTCACGCTGTTCCTGCCCACGGTCTATCGTGTCCAGGCGACACGCGAACAGCGTGAGCGCCCGCCGATGCGCACGCTACCCCCGCCGCCGATCGGCGAGTCGCCGCCGGTGATCGCGTCGGATGCGTCCTCTGGAGACGCGGTGACCGCGCTCGAGCCGCCAGCCCCCCCGACACCCCTCGCGCGCTCGGTGCACGACGACTACGACACGCTCGAGCCAGGAGATCGCGTGCTGCTGATCGTCGAGGACGACATCACCTTCGCGGTAACCCTCCTCGAGGTCGGACGCATGTCCGGGTTCAAGGGCGTGGTCGCCACGAGCGGTACGCAAGCCCTCGAGCTGTCGCGCACGGTCAAGCCGGATGCTGTAACGCTCGACCTGCGCCTGCCGGACATCGATGGGTGGGTACTGCTCGATCGCCTCAAGCACGATCCAGCGACCCGCCATATCCCGATCCACGTCATCTCCGGTCTCGACGAGGAGCACCGCAGCCTCCAGTACGGCGCGCTCGGCTTCTCGCACAAGCCGGTGACCACCGAGGATCTACAGGCCGGCCTGCAGGGCGTGCGCGAGTTCGTCGAGAAGCGCGTGAAGCATCTGTTGGTCGTCGAGGATGATCCAATCCAGCGGCAGGCGATCTCCGATCTCATCGGCGACGGTGATGTCGAGACCACGACGGTGGAGACAGCCGAGCGTGCGCTGACCACGCTCGACGAGCACGCGTTCGACTGTATCGTCATGGACCTCCGGCTCCCCGAGATGTCGGGCTTCGAGCTGCTCGAGCGGATCAAGGCCGACCCGCGGCATCGCCGGCTGCCGGTCATCGTCTACACCGGCCGCGATCTGACCGAGGACGACCGCAAGCGCCTCCACGGCCTCGCGCAGACCGTGATCATCAAGGACGTGACCACGATGGAGCGGCTGCTCGACGAGACCGCGCTGTTCCTGCATCGCGTGGAGGCCAACCTCCCCGAACGCAAGCAGCGCGTGTTGCGCCGCCTCGCCAAGAGCGATCCGCAGCTCGCCGAACGCAGCGTGCTGGTCGTCGACGACGACCTGCGCAACATCTTCGCCCTCACCTCGTTGCTCGAGGGCTACAAGATGAACGTGCAGTACGCCGAGAACGGCCGCCGCGCACTCGCCAAGCTCGAGGAGAATCCGAACATCGATGTCCTCCTGATGGACATCATGATGCCGGAGATGGACGGGTACGAAGCGCTCCGCCAGATCCGCGACCGTCCCGAGTGGAAGTCGCTGCCGGTGATCGCGCTCACCGCGAAGGCGATGAAGGGTGACCGCGAGAAGTGCCTCGAGGCCGGCGCGTCGGACTACATCACCAAGCCCGTCGACGCCGACCAGCTCATGTCGCTCCTGCGCGTGTGGCTGTACCAGGCGTAGCGTCTCCGAAAATCTCTATTCGGACTGCGAGTTGCATCGGCGCGAGTCCATGACGACGAACCAGGCCGACGTGAACAATCCCAGGGTCAACGTCGCAGTCGAAGTGCGCCACCGGATCGGGAAAGCGCTCGCGACGAGAAAGGCTCCGAGCGGCACCCTCGCGGCGAAGGTCGAGAACAAGATGAAGGGCGGCGGCTCCAAGCTGTGGGCCTTGGCGAAGCGGCGCCCCTACGTGGGTGTCGTGATGGCCAGCGGCGGAGCGCTGGCGATCGCGATGGCAATCGGCGGCGGCGAGATCACGTTGGCCTGTATCGTCGGGTACGCGGCCTACCAGGTGCTCCGTGAAGGTGTGCCCCCGAAGGTCGCCGCGGAGGATGCGTTCCACGCGATCGAACGTTAGCGGCGGCGCTCGAGCGCACTCAATGCACGCGCGAGGTCAGGACGCGGACCGATCTGTTCGCGCGTGTCACCCGCCTGCGGCGTCCCCGTCGAGCGCAGCAGCTCGCGCACCTCGACCGGCGACAGCACGCCGCCACGCTCCTTCGCGTAGCTCTCGACGATCACCGCCGCGCCGGCGACGATCGGCGAGGCGCTCGAGGTCCCCGAGAACTCGCCCGTGTAATGGCGATCCGCGCCCGCGCAGTTCTGCAGGTCGCCATAGTCGAGCGTGGCGACCTTGCGGCCCCAGCCCTGCACGTCGACGCGCGCCCCGTAGTTCGAGAAGTCGAGCCGCTCTCGATCGGTGAAGCCTTGTCGAGCCGGGCCACCCGCGCCGACCATGATCGCGCCGGAGTCGCGCTTGGTACGATCGAACTTGCCCTTGTAGATCGAGTGGTCGAGATCCTCGGCGCCGTTGCCAGCGGCCTCGACTACCACGACGCCACGCTTGGTCGCGGCGTTGATCGCGTCGTAGGCATCATCCCAGTATTCGACGGGCACCCAGCGCCCGCCGCGCGGCCCCGCGCCTTGCAACTCGATCAACAGCACGTCGCCTGCGCGCAGCTGCTTCGCTGCCGCGTCGATCGCGTTGGCGACGCCGGTGCCGCCGATCGACGAGGTGAACACGCGCTCCACGTCCGGGGCGATACCCACGACGCCCTTGCCATTGTCCTTGCCCACCACCTCGCCGAGCACCGCCGTGCCATGCGCGCGCCACGCCGGATCCCGGATCACTACGCCCCCCGCATGCGAGATGCGCTCGCCGGGCAGATCTTCGTGCGCAGCATTCCATCCGCCCTCGACGTCGGCAAACCACACGCCCTTCCCGCGCAGCCCGCGCCGCCACGCCGCGGGGCCATCGATGCCATGCGGTGCGGCGGCCAGGTAGCCCTGATAGGACTCGAACGAGGGTGTCTGGATCGGGCAGGCCTCCGTCGAACTCAGCGCCGGTGTCTGGCTCACCGCGGTCGCGAGCTCGATGCGCGGGGCGACAAACGCTTCTTCGACGGCCCAGTCGGCCTTTAGCCGCGCCACCAGCTGGTCGCCCGACTCCGTCGAATGCGCCGTCACGCGGAGCCAGCGCGCGCGCGCATCGTGCACGTTCTCGTCGAGATGCGTGAAGAGGAGCTCGCTGTGGATGCTCGCGTGCCCGTAGAGTGTTCCCAGCGCCTGCGTTGCGAACGTCTCGGCGCGCACCTTCACGTGCAGCTCGACGACCTCCCCCACTGCGCGCGACGGGCACCTCGTCGGTGATGACGTCGGCGCGCAGATCATCTTGCCTGCGACGAGCACGAGCGTGGTGAACAGCGCGACCCTGAACGGCGGCCGGACCCTGACGGCGAGCATTCACCGATGGTAGCCGACGTTCCCGCGCTCGCCACGACTCCCGTGTATGCACCGCGCGCCTGCGCTCCGCGTCGCCCGGCGATGAACGCGCTATCCTCATGAACAATCAGACGACGGAGGCACGCATGTACACCGCGAGCAACGCGAGCACCGCGAGCTCGAATCTCAAACCCGGTGCGATGGACGCGGCGCGGACGCTCGGGGGTGATGGCGACATCGGGCAGCACTCTGCTTTCACCCGGTGGAAGCGTGCCGTAATGGCGCTGGCCAAGGTGGCCCGCAATCCCGAGGACACCGCGCAGGTACTCGTGTTCTCCGCCAACGCCAATGCGGGGACGATGAAGCGCCGCGTGCAACGGTTCTACGCGGATGCGCGTGGCGCGAAGCTGTTCGAGGAGAAGCGCGCGATCGACTCGCGCACGGTGGATCTAGCGAAGCTGGCCGCCCTGCCCGAAGGAACGCTGGGCCACGCCTATGCGCAGTTCCTGACCTCGCGCGGGCTGACGCCCGAGATCTTCGACGGCTCACCGTCCGAGTTCGGCGGGGATCCCCAGGTCGCCTATCTCGTGCAGCGAACCCGGCAAACGCACGACCTCTGGCACGTGGTCACCGGCTACGAGACCAACCCCGCCGGCGAGGTGATGCTGCAGGCGTTCACGTTCGCGCAGACCGGCGCGCCGAGCACCGCGATCCTGGCGCTGCTCGGGACGCTGCGGGGCACCCTCCACCGGAGGACACTTGCGAAGGACGTGATCATCGCGTTCCGGCGAGGGCGGGCTGCGGATCGCCTCGCCCTGTTCGCGTGGGAGGACTACTGGGCCACGCCGCTCGAAGAGGTGCGCGTCATGCTCGGCGTTCCGCCCGAAGGCGCTGCGGTTGTCATTCCGAAGCCGCCGTGGCGCGACGCGATCTAAGGATCCTGAGGAGCTCACACCGTCGACGCGCTATCCGGTCGTGTGCTGCGCCAGGTTTCGCGCGAAGTCGAACACGGCCACCGGAAGCGGACAGGACTTCCGGGAGGTCCGATCGAGATGCACCCCGGTCACCTCCGTGATCGCAGCAATCTCGTCGGATTCCGAGTTGCGCATCTCGTGGCTGAATCGCAGCGATTTCTCTCGTGCCTCCAGGAGGCGCGAGCGGATCACGACCAGGTCGCCTGCGACGAGCTCACGCCTGTAGGAGATGCGCTGCTCGACGGCCACCATGCCGCGATCGGAATTGCGGAGGTATGACGGGGTCAGGCCCACCTGGGCAAAGAGATTCCACGTGGCCTCGTCGAACTTGCCGACGTACCACATCACGTTCATGTGCCCCATATGGTCGCAGTGCCATGGGTAGATCGTCCCGCGGTACGTGATCAGTGCGTCCTGCATAGAGCTCCTCTCACTCAAGCTCGCCCTGCCGAGCAGGGGGTGACCTGGCTGGCTTGAATGTCAACGGTCGTTGACTTAATTTGAGGCATGGCACGCAAACCGGCAATACGCTCACGTGACGCGGAGGCGAGCAGGGCGGCGATCCTTGCAGCGGCGCGCCAGCGCTTCGCGGCCGACGGGTACGAGCGCGCGACCATTCGCGCCATCGCGGCCGACGCCGGCATCGACCCCGCCATGGTGATCCGCTACTTCCAGAACAAGGAGAAGCTCTTCGCCGAGGCGGCCGATTTCGATCTCCGCCTGCCCGACCTCACCGCGCTCCCGAGCACGCGGATCGGCGCGGCGTTCGTGGAGCATTTCCTCGAGCGCTGGGAGGAGGACGATACCTTCATGGCCCTTGTCCGGGCTGCGGCCACCCACGAGGCCGCAGCCAGGCGCGTACGTGCGGTGCTGTCAGCGCAGGTCACTCCGGCGATCGCGAAGCTGTCGAGGGATCCCACCCGGGCCCCCGAGCGCGCGGGGCTCGTCGCGAGCCAGCTCCTCGGCATGGCGCTCTGTCGCTACGTGCTGAAGCTATCGCCGCTTGTCGAGATGAGTCGCGCGGAGGTGATCGCCTGGCTGGGGCCGACCGTGTCGCGCTACGTGACGGGTAAGGCAGCGGCTACGTAGTGCCCTGACGTGCCGCCAGAGCCAAGTCAACGGTTGTTGACAAACGCGCCGGCCGTGCCCATAACTTAGTCAACACTCGTTGACATCGACGGAGACCTTGAAGGAGCTCCCTCGAAGCCAGCGCGCAAGAAAGGATCCGACATGAGTATTCTCGAGGTACCTGGCGCCCGGCTCTACTACGAATCCGTGGGAAGTGGCCCGCCCTTGCTCATGATTCCAGGAGGCAACGGAACTGCTCACATCTTCCGGCCGATCGCCCAGCTCTTGGCCGAACGCTTCACGGTCATCACGTACGACCGGCGCGGCTATGCACGGAGCGAGCTCGCTGGTGCGCAGGACTACGCACGTCGGCTAGAAGTCGACGCGGCCGATGCCCTCCAGCTCATCGAGCGGGTCGCTGGCGCACCGGCAACCATCTTCGGTCCGAGCTCCGGTGCGGTGGTGTCGCTCCAAGCGATCACGCAGGGGGCCAGCTTGGTCAACAAGCTCGTTGCGTTCGAACCACCGGCCATGAAGCAGCTGGCGAACGGGGGGCAGATGCTCGACTTCTTCGACGTGGTGTACGGCGTCTACAAGAAGTCCGGGGTCCCGCCGGCGTTCGAGCTGTTCAATCGCAGGCTGTTCCCGCCCGAGACCATCGAGCACTTTTCCCGTTTGCGCGATCCGAGCCAACCTGGGGTCATTGCCGCCGTCGAGTACTGGTTCGAACACGAGCTCCGTCAGTACTGCGCCGTCGATCTGGACATCGACGCATTGAAGGCCAACGCCGGTCGCATCGCGATCGCCGCGGGTCAGGGTTCGGTTGGCTACCCGCTCCATGAATTGAGCGCGAACCTTGCCAAGAAGTTAGGCCAGACGCTGATGGAGCTCCCCGGCGCTCACACGGGCTATGCGACGCGCGCCGCCGCGTTCGCCCCCGCGCTTCTCGAGCTCGTGGGCGCGCCTGAGTCTCCGAGCATCTCCTAGCCAAACGGCGCTCAGGGAAGCACACGTGAGAGCGCCTCCGAGACGCGGTCTGCACCGCTATCTCATCTGCATGAAGGCTCTCGCACGTCGAATCGCGGTTCCTGCGCTGCTCTTCGTGGCGATGCTCGCCGGCGGCAGGCTCGCCCTCAACGCGTGGTCCGCCGAGGTAGAGGACGTCGCCCCGGAGGGCGCATCGCCACGCACCTTGGTGCGCATGCAGGTCGAAGATGATGGAGGCATCGGCTTGCTCTCCGACGCGAACGAGAACGACGCGCCCTCCACCATCGACGGCGGCATCGACGACGCCATCACGATCGATTCGCCCGAGTTGCTCGACTCGCCGCCGTTCATCGATGCGGCGCCTCTGTTCTTCGACGCGCCCGAGCCGCCGGGTGGTCAGCCGGGCACGGGGCCGTAGCTCAACGCGGGCAGGTGCGATGCGCGCCGGGGTTCGCGCGGTACTCGGCCGAATCGACGACGCGGCAGTTCTGGCGAATCAGCGCGCGGAGAGACTCGAACTCCGCGTAGGTCAGCGCCATGGACGGGAACACGAGCGGGATATTCGAGCCGCTCGAGATCTGGCTCCGAAGGCCGGCGAGGAGGTTCTCCGCGCGGCCGGTCTTCACGATCTTGGTGAAGTTCTGCTCGAAAGCCGAGACGAGGCCGGCGTGCTGCGCGCCCGAGACGTGGAGTGCGTTCTCGAAGCTCGCGTGCTCGGCGTTCATCGAGAGGTTGTAGCTGCCCGAAATGAGCTCCTTGCCGTCGACGACCATGTACTTCGAGTGCATCTGCGGCGCGTAGCTGTGATCCCAGCGGTACGCGAAAGACTTGAACTTGACGTCGATGCCCGCGTCGACGAGTGCGCGGCTGAACAGGAAGTCATTCTCCTGGCAGTCGCGCTCCTGAGCGGGCGTCGTCGCGCGCTCGAGGCACTCCTCCATCTCGGCCACCTGGGCATCGTGACCCGACTTCGAGATGAACTCCTGCTGGTCGAGATAGACTTGGATGTCGAAGCTAGGCTTCGCACGCTTCTTCGCGATCAGCGCCTCGGCGACGGGGCGCAGGCGCAGGTGACCGGAGGCGATGTGGATGGAGGTCTGTGCACGCTCGATCGCGTCGACCCACACGTCGGAGACTACCGTGCTCTCCTTGTTCACCGACCACGTCGTCATGTCGGCGCCACCGAGCTTGAAGTTCGGGGACGTGAAGAGCACGCCCAGGCCGGGCTCGTCGGGCACCGAGTCGACGGTGATGTTCGCCGTCGACCTCGCCTGTGCGGGCGCCGGGCCCACGAAGTCCCGCGAACCGTTCCACAGCTTGTCGAACTCCTGCTGGAACGAAGCGGCGATCTCCGCGCTGTCCTGGATGAACATCGTGTTCTCGTCGAACTGCGTGACCGCCGAGCTCGACCAGTTCCCGCTGCCGGTGACGACCTTCGCGGTCTTCGCGCGGGACGCGTCGTCACGCGGACCGTCGATGATCAGGAACTTGTGGTGAAGGATCTTGTTGACGTAGCGAACGTCGATGCCCTGCGCCTCGATCTTGCCCGACTTGGATGCGGCGCGCGCCGCGGCGTCGACGATCTTGCGGTCCGCGTTGGCGGTCTCGAACAGGAACCGGACCTTTACGCCGCGCGACACGGCGTCGGCGAGGGCGGCGGCGATCCCCGCATCGGAGTAGCTGTAGATCGCGATGTCCACCGACTTGGTCGCGCCGCGGATCATCTGCGCGATGCGTGCGGTGTGGCCGTCCGGCGAGGCCTGGGGTGAGAAGACGACGTCGATCTTGGCGCCGCTCTGGACGAGGCCGCGGTCGCGAGCCGCCTCGAGCAACGCGCTGAGCGTCGTCGGGCCAACGTACGAGACCCCATCGAGCTCGCGCAGCGTGTCGAACTTGTTGTCGTCGCCGGTGCCGGACTGACCGTCGGCCCCGTTACGGTGCTTCACGATGTTGTTGGAGACGCGAGTGGTGATGCCGGCCTCCGCCTTGAGCTTGGCGGCCGTCATCGCCGGGTCGTTCACCAGGGCGAGGACGCCGATCGCCTCGGGCGAGCCTTCATCGATGCCGCCGTCGGCCTTGCCATCGGGGAACGCGTCGGTCTCGCCGTCCTCGACCTCGCCGTCCACACACGCGGTGCCAGCGAGAGCGCTAAGTGCCAGGATGCCAGTGAGAGCCGTAAAGCGACGCATGTTGTGCGCACCCTCAGCAAGCGCCACGCCGACCCTGGCCCCGAATGGATCCAAGATCTTACGCGTGTCCGGCGGATCCATTGGCCATGTCCGGGTGGCCGGACAAGTAGCCGTTTTTGGTGACGAATCTGTCGCGCTTCAACGGCGCGGACGCGCTTCGAGATACGCTCGCCCTCGGGTCATGAGCTGGCGGAACCCCTCGAGGTCGCCCGCACGCACCACCGACCGCAGACGCTCGACCGCATAGAGCAGCGCCGCCAACGACTCGGTGCCGTAGTCGTTGAGCGTCTGGATCTCGAAGTAGAGATCGGGGTTCTCGAGCGCGACCTTGGAGGCAACGCCGAGCTGCGCATCGAACGTGGTGGAGGACAGCGTCGCGAGCTTGGGCGCAGCCTCGCCACTCTCCGCGAGGGCCGTGAAGAACGCGATATTGAGCGCGTGCGAGAGCCCGAGCACGTACGCGATCAGGCGATCGTGACTCTCGAGATCCATCTCGACCAGCGTCGCCATCGTCGGCTCGAACAACGCACGGGCCGCCGCGGTCGCCGCGGGCACGCCGCAATCAACGAAGATCACGTGGCGCCCGCTGAGCAGCTCGGTATCCGGCCCGAACATCGGGTGCACGGAGGTCACGTTGCCGCCCGCCGCGCGCAAGGCGTTCAGGCCCGCGCGCAGCGGGCTCTTGAGCGAGCCGACGTCGAACACGATCCCCTTCGGCGGAGACGCGGCCATCGCCGCAAGGATCTCGTTGGTCGCAGGCATCGGCGCCGCCACCACGATCAGCTCGTGGTCGAGCGTCACGTGGCGCCAGTCCCGGTGCAGCGGGATGCCTTCGGGCGGCGTGCCGGACGGATCCGCAACCTCGACGGAGAAGCCCTGCGCACCGAGGTAGCGCACGAACCAGCGCCCCATGTTGCCGCAGCCACCGATCACGAGGACGCGCCGGCCGATGCCTTCACCCGCCGCGGCGACCGTGTCACGCTCCTGCACGGCCAGCGAACCGCGGATCAACGCGAGCACGAGCTCCTCGCCGAGCTGCGCGGTTAGCCCGTGCTCGACGGCCGCAGCGCGCGCGCGCTCGACGACATCGCGCTCCTGCCGGTAGTCGCGCGTGGGGACGCCGGCGTCGCGCTTGGTCTGCCCGATCTTCTGCGCCACCGCCTGCCGCTTGGCGGCCAGCGCGAGGATCTCCCGATCGATGTCGCCGAGCTCGGAGCGCAGCGTGTCGAGGCGAGCGGTGTCACTCATGCCGCGCATGATAGCGCTACAGCGTGAACGAGAGCAGCCAGGCGTATACGGAACTCTCACCATCGTTCGTGAACGCGTGCGTCCCGTTGTAGACGTTCGACCACGCGTTATGACCACCCGTGCCCTCGTCGAGCTGCGGTGCAACGGTGGGCGACGTCGGGCACGCTGCGAGCTGCGACACCAAGGTCCGCGAGTTGGTGACCGGCTGCGTCGGATCGTCGGAGTTGTGGAACGCCCACACCGGTACGGGGCTCATCGTGCAGAGGTTGTTGTTGTACCAGGTGGCGTCCGTATACGTCGCCGCGATCGGCACCGCGGCAGCCATCGCCGGCCCGCCTGGTCGGGCGCGCGAGTAGATCGCGTAGCGCCAGGCGCCCTCGCCGCCCGTCGACAGGCCGGTCACGTAGATGCGCTCGTCGACGAACGTGTAGCTCGGACGGACGTGCGCGAGCACCTCGTCGAGGTTGGCCATCTGCCCGATCCAGCCCCAGCACGTCGCGCGATCTGTGTTGCACTGTGGTGCCACGACGAGGAACGGCAACTCCACGACCGCGGCGCGCCGCTGGGTGAATGAGGACAACAGCCCGCGGTTAGGCATGAGGGTGAAGTTCACCCCCGCGTCATTGCCGTCCTCGCCGCTACCCGCGAGGAAAAGCAGCACCGGCAGCGGCGCCGCGGGATCGCGGTAGTACGACTCTGGCTTGTGGATCCAGTACCGCTGCGTGTGGCCCGCGATGTCGTACGACACCTGCTCGAGCATCGGCTGCAACGCGCCGGCCGCGGTCTGCTGGTCGCGCTCCCCGGTGCTCGCGACATCGGCGACGGCATAGACGTTCAGGGCGAGCCGATCCTGCGTGAAGCCCTTGTGGGTGATGGTCGCGCAGCCGCCGGTCGCTTGCTCGCGTTCGTCGGTCGCGAGGATCGTGCTGCCGTCGGCGATCTGTTGCTCGAGGTACGCGCGGTCCCAGGCCGGTGGCCACGCCTCGGTGGTGACGACATGCACGATGCGCGCGCTGCGCGAGGTACACACCTCGACGTCGACCGAGGTAACACCGGCGACGAGCCGCAGCGTCGACGTCAGCGCAGGTGGAGGCGCGTCGGGCGCATCGTCGTCGACGGTGCTGCCGCCATCTCGAGGCGGAGCACTATCGAACTCGAAACGACCGCAGCTCGCAAGGGCGAGCAGCCCCCCCAGCCAGAACCGGCGCATATCCGCTTCTACGCTACTCCGCGCGATGCTGTACGGGAAGCCACGTCACCACGGTGCCGATGTCGGTGGTCGGCCTACGGACGGCGCGCGGTGACGACCTTCGCCACCAGGTGCGGCTCGCTCTGGTCGACGACAAAGCCCACCTCGGCGAGCAGCGCGGCGAGATCATCCTCGAGGTAGTCGGCGTAGAACGGCTCGTGGAAGTCCTCTGGAAACTGACGCAGCGGTGTCTCGATCTCGGACGACTCGACGAGCTGCGCCGAGTCCTCGATGACCACGAGCCCCCCCGGCCGAACCACGCGAAACAGCTCGCGGGCGACGTTCCGCCGCGCGTTACGCGGTAGCTCGTGAAAGAGGTACACGCTGGTCGCGATGTCGAAGGTGCCGTCGGCCCACGGCAACGCCTCCGCGTTCTCCACGGCGAGCGTCACCTCGGGCAGGTGGGCGAGGCGCTGGCGTGCGATGCGGATGTACGCGGGCGACAGGTCGGCGCCGTACAGACGCAGCGCCGGATGAGCACGTGCGAGCTGATGCAGCGAACGCCCCGTGCCACACGCGACATCGAGGAGGCGCATGCGCGCCGACCCGTTCGCCTGGATGAAGCGCGAGATCGGTGGGATGACCTGGCGGCGCATGACGTCCGCGGTGCCGCGGAAGAGCAGCTCCACCCCGAGCTCGTAGACCTCGGCCGAGTGGTCGCTGAAGTAACCGTCGGTCTGCCAGTGAAAGGTGCGGCGGTAGTAGGCCGGGTATTGCTGCTTGTCGACCGTAGGAATGTCCCGATAGTCGCGCGCACGTTTTCGGCGCATGACGTTCGGCGTATCGCGCACGAGCTGCGGCAGCGCGCGCAGGTACCGCCGCACGGGAATGTCGAACAACAGCTCGCGCGGATACAGCCCTGCCTCGACATTCATGAGATCACGCTCGTGCAACGCGCGCACCCGGCGCATCAGGTTCTCCACTTCGTGCCGCGCGATGTACCTGCGCGGTGTTCGCGTGAGTAACCGTGCAGCTTCCTGCATCAACGTCGCGTTGAGCATGAAGGAGAAGTGTTGCGAGCGATACGCGAGGCGATCCAGGCGATGGAGCATCAGGTACCTCTGCGTCGACGACGCAAGAGCACCATACCAATCGCGCCCCCGATGGCAACGACGCCAGCCCGTCGCTGACGAAGATCTCTGGAGCTGAACGTCACCGACGTCGTCGGCGCAGGAGCACGCCGCCCACGCCAAGACCGACGAGCAGTGCGCTCGGTCCCGGCGGGCCCGCCTGACAACAGCCCTTCTCGGGCACGATGCCCGCGCCATCCCGTGGTGGCGGAACGGGACAGCTCGTGGGATCTGCGGCGATCCCGAAATTCTCCCGCAGGCAACACCACTCGCTCGCGCACATCTCCGACCTCTCCGTGACGCAGAGATCGTGCTGGAGCGTCCCGGGCGGGCAATCGATCGGCCCTTCGATCTCGCTGTACACGAGCATCTTCGTCCAGCTCGTGAGGTCGGTCGTCTTCATGATGCCCGCGCCCTCGGGGCCGAAGTTCTGCGTGCACGCCCACACGACGTTGGCCGTGGTCTCGACGAGGCAGCCGATCCGCGGTGCGCCGGGAATCGGCGTCCACGCGGAGCCGTTCGAGGCCGCGGCCGAGGCGTACAGACCCACGCTCTTGCCCGCGACGAGGAGGTCGCCGTTGTTGCGCACGAGGAACGCGAGGTAGTCGTTCTCGGTCTTGATCAACTCCCAGCTCTCGCCACCGTTCGTGGTGCGGAAGATGGCGTCGCTCACCGCATTCAGGACCTGCTCCGTCACGCGGACGTAGACCTTGTCGGGGTCCGTCTTGTGGATGCCGACGATCGTGATGTCGGAACGGTTGGTGCCGGTGATGCCCGTCAGGTTCATCGGCTGGAACGACGTGCCTCCGTCGGTGCTCTTGAACAACAACTGCGTGCGGTCCATTCCGACGAGGCGATAGCCGGCGAGGTACACGCGCTGTGCGTCGGACGGCGCCACCTCGATCGACGTCCACCAGTCGCCGACCTGCCCGGGACTCGTGCTCGTCGGAAACGTCGCACCGTCGTCGGTGCTCTTGTAGATGCGCGCGTCCCCCGGATCGCCCGTCGAGGGCGTGGCGACGTGCGAGGCCGCCATGAACACGGCGTCGTCCGGGCCCAACGCGATCGACGATATGAACGTGTTGCCTTTCACCGGCTCGAACGCGCAGCTGTCGCGATTCACCAGCGAGCCGTCGTACGTCGTCGCGAAGATCGCACCCGTCGCCGAGTACGCGTAGTCCGGATCCCAGTTCCCGCCGTATCGGATCGCCTTCTCGCACATCCAGTGCCAGGTCTCGCCGCTGTCGTGGCTCTGCAGCATGCCGAACGTCATGCCGGCGACGATGTGCTCCTCCATCCCGCGCCGGAAGGTGAGCGTCGAGGTGTTGGGATCGCGCCCGTTCGCGGACGCGATGGACGCAACCGCAGCGACGACCAAGCCCGCGAGGACACCGGTACGCATCAAGCCCCCCTTTCCGCAGCACGCGAGCGCCAGCTCGCATCGCCTCACGCCACCCGACGCCGACGCCGACGCCGAAGGATCAGGTAGCCGACGCCGAAGCTCACGAGCATCGCGCTCGCCCCGGGCGTTCCGACCTGACAGCAGCCCTTCTCGGGCGGGTCGACGACGGTGCCATCGGGCACGCTATCGACCGGCGACTCGTACACGCACGACGAGGGATCCGCGGCGATGCCAAAGTTCGACCTCAGGCAGCACCACTCGCTCGTACAGGCCCCCTCCAGCGTGTCGGCGACGCATAGATCGTGCTGCAGCGTCCCGGGCGGGCAATCGAGAGGCCCCTCGATCTCGTTGTACGTGAGCACCTTCGTCCAGTTCGTGAGGTCGGTCGTCTTCATGATGCCCGCGCCCTCGGGCCCGAAGTTCTGCGTGCACGCCCACACCACGTTGGCCGAGTTCTCGACGAGGCAGTTGATCTGCGGAGGATTGGAGAGCGGTGTCCACGTGTCGCCATTCGTCGTCGACGAGAACAAGCCCGCGCTCGGCCCCGCCACGAGGAGCTCCCCGTTGTTGCGCACGAGAAACGAGAGGTTATCGGTCTCGTTCTTGATGCGCTCCCAGCTCTCGCCGGCGTTCGTGGTGCGGTAGATGCCATCGCTCACCGCCCCGAGCGTCTGATACGTCACGCGGAGGTAGACCTTGTCGGGATCGGTCTTGTTGATGCCGACGATGGTGATGTCGGAATCTCTCGTGACGGTGATGCCTCCCAGGTTCATCGGCTGGAACGACGTTCCCCCATCGGTGCTCTTGAACAAGAGCTGCGTGCGGTTGCCCTGGCTGAGCCGATAGCCGGTCAGGTACACGCGCTGGGGGTCCGACGGTGCCACCTCGATCGAGTTCCACCAGTCACCTATCTGCCCTGGGTTCGCGCTCGTCGGGTACGTCGCACCGTCGTCGGTGCTCTTGAAGATCCGCGCATCGCCCGGGTCTCCGGTCGCGGGCGTCGCCACGTGCGAGGCCGCCATGAACACCGCGCCGTCTGGCCCGAGCGTGATCGTCGACATGAACTTTTTGTCGTGCACCGTCGCCTCGAACGCACAGCCGTTGCGATTCACGAGGGCGCCGTCGAACGTCGTCGCGAAGATCGCGCCCGTCGACGTGTACGCGTAGTCGGGATCCCAATTGCCGCCGTACAGGATCGCCTTCTCGCACATCCAGTGCCACGTCTCGCCATTGTCCTTGCTCTCGACCATGCCGAAGGTCATGCCCGCGACGATGTGCTCCTCCATCCCGCGCCGGAAGTTGATCGTCGAGGTGCCCGCAGGGCGACCGTTCGCAGAGGCCACCGAGGCGACCGCGACAACGAACAAGCTAGCGACGGCGAGGCGACGGACCATTCGCAGAGCGTAGTCCAAGCGAGCCCGCCGGAGCGAGAGGAACACCTGTGTCCTGGCTCACGGGTGCTAACCCGCTGTTAGGCTGCGACAGCGGCGCGCACGCCTCGGAAGCTTACCGAGCCCCACGCGCGAGCGTGCGCGTGACTCAGCCGAGGCCGATTTCGCGCAGGCGCTGATTCAGGTAGTCGCCCGCGGTCGTGCTCGGAAACTGCGCCGTGCCGCCGGTGCGCGCGACGCACGAAGGCAGCGGGGTCAGATCGACATCGGCGCGCGCGTGCACGAAGCACGGGATCGAGAACCGCTCGCTCGCCGAGTTGCCCGGATTGACCACGCGGTGCGTAGTGCTCTTGTACAGACCGTTGGTGACGTTCTGGAGCATGTCACCCGCGTCGACCACGATGGTATCGAAGCCGGTGTGCACGGGCATCCAGGTGCCATCGCGGCGCTTGAGCTCGAGGCCCTCGGACGTCGCGCCCGAGAGGAGCGTGATGAGGTTGATGTCCTCGTGTGCGGCGGAGCGCACGGCGCCCGGTGGGACGTCAGCCGAGATGGGCGGGTAGTAGAGGACGCGCACGATGGTGTCGCTGTCCGTCGCCATCCCCGAGAATCGATCCGCCGGCTCGTCGATGTACGCGGCCGCTGCCTCGAGGAGGATGCGGCCGAGGCCGTCGAGGTGACGGTAGAGCTGGATGAGCGTCGGGCCGAAGTCCGGTACCTCGGACGGCCAGAAGTTCGGGCCCCACATTTTGTGGACCGGGTGATCTTCGGGGACGTCCGGACGACCGACCTGCCAGAACTCCTTGAGGTCTGGCGCCATGGAGTCCTTCGCGTGTTCGCGGCCGAAGCCGGTGAAGCCGCGCTGACCTTTGACCTTGGCGTCGTGATAACGCGCCTTCACGTCAGTCGGGAGGTGGAAGAAGCTCTTCGCGACCTCGTAGACCTTGTGCGTCAGCTCGTCGGGGACGCCGTGATTGGAGACGGCGAAGAAGCCGATATCCGCGAGTGCAGCGCCGACGGTAGTGACGAACCGCTGGCGCGCCGCGCCGCCCTCCGTCCAGTCGCGCAGATCGACCACGGGGATGTTCTGTACAGCCATCGACGAGGAGTATCTCACGCCCGGAGGGCCGCCCGCGCGATCGCAGAGATCTGTTTAGCGCAGCGGGTTCCCGTGCGTCTTGCAGTGCCGGGGGAGGACGACGACCCGCCAGTATCACCGATTCGATGGGTGTACGCTGTCTGGCTGTGAGCGACAGGGACGACGCCACCCTGCCCGATCCCGAGCAGCTAACCACCCGGGACTCGGCGCGGTACGGCGATCTGGGGCCGCGTTACGAGCTGCGCGAGGTGATCGGACGCGGCGGCATGGGCGAGGTCCGGCTCGCGCGCGACACCAAGATCGAGCGCGAGGTCGCGGTGAAGCTCATGCGCTCGAGCGGCAACGAGGCCAGCGTCGGGCGGTTCTTGCGCGAGGCGCACGTCCAGGGCGTGCTGGATCATCCGGCGGTCGTACCGGTCCACGACCTCGGCAACGACCGCAACGGCAACCCGTACTTCGTGATGAAGCGGCTCGCCGGCACGACGCTCGCCGACGTGCTCGCCTCCGACGATCCGGGGATGCGCGCGCGGTGGTCACGGCGCCAGCTGCTACAGCGCCTCGTCGATATCTGCCTCGCGATCGAGTTCGCGCACACGCGCGGTGTGATCCACCGCGACCTCAAGCCCGCGAACATCATGCTCGGCGATTTCGGCGAGGCGTACGTGCTCGACTGGGGCCTCGCGCGCCTGTCCATCACGCGCGACTCGCACCCGCAGATAGCCCCGCTGTCGGGCGAGAACGTGCGCGGCGCCGTGTCGGGGGAGTCGTACGAGGAGACGCGCGCCGGCGATCTGCTCGGCACGCCGGGCTACATGTCGCCCGAACAGGCCCGCGGCGACACCGTCGACTGGCGCACGGACGTCTATTCGCTCGGCTGCGTGTTGTTCGAGATCCTCGTCGGCAAACCCGCCCTGCCGCGTGGGCTCGAGGGCCTTGCCGTCACGCTCTCGACGCCCTGTCACCGGCCCGCGAACCACGCGGCCGACGTCGCGCCCGAGCTCGACGCGTTGTGTGCCCGCGCGACGGCCCTCGACCCGCACGCTCGCCTGACCGCGCGCCAGCTCGCCGATGGCATCCAGGCCTATCTCGACGGTGATCGCGATGTCGCCCGTCGCCGCGAGCTGGCCGACGAGCACGCCCGCGCCGCCCGCGAAGCGATGGCCTCCCCGAGCGACGCCGCGCGCGCGACGGCGGTGCGGGAAGCGGGGCGCGCGCTCGCTCTCGATCCGAACCACGAGAACGCGCAGCGCATCCTCGGTCAGCTGCTCATCAAGGCGCCCGCGCAGCTGCCCGCCGAAGCGATGCTCGCCGCCGACGAGGAGCGCGCCGAGGGCCGCCGCGCGGTGTTCATGCAGGCGCGCTACGGCTTCGCGACGCTCATCGGCCTGACCATGGGCACGTTGGTCCTGCCGCTCCGTCATTACTGGCCCTCGGTCTCGCTCTCCGTGCTGGCGGTGATCGCGTGGCTCATCTCCGAGCATCTGGCGCGCCACCGCGTTCACGGACGGTCGGGCTGGTTCGTCGCGCTGTTCAGCACCTGCATCGGTATGCTCGGTCTTGCCGGCATCATGTTCGGGCCGGTGCTGGTGTTACCGCTGTTCGTCGTTGGCGCGCTCGCGGGCTTTTTGTCCCAGCCTTCCGACTTCCACTGGCGCGTTCCGTTCGTCGGGCTGACGTTGCCGCTCGCCCTCGTTCTGTTGCTCGAGCTGGTGGGCGTCTTGCCACCGAGCGTGGACTTCGTCGATGGCTCACTTGTGATCACGCCCTACGTCGTGCGGATGACCCCGACCACCGCGACGCTCGTGATGGGCTCGGCGGTGATCACGCAGGTTATCAACACCGTGTTCATCGGCGCGAGCACGCAGCGCATCCAGCGCGAGGCGCAGAACCAGGTCCACAGCCAGACCTGGCACCTCAAACAGCTCCTGCCGCACGCCGTCGAACGTGCGCCGCAGACGCCAAAGGCCGGGTCTCGGCAAGCCTAATACCCGGCACGCGCACGGTTGTGTTCGAGACCTCGATCTCCGACGGCGACGGAGGAACAATTGGGGAGACACCAGCGTATACCTAGAGAGGCCCACAGGCGTGGAGCGATCATGAACGATAAGCTTTCCGCGGACTCGAGCACCACGCAGGAGCTCTCCCAGGACGCCCTGGGCACAGCTTCGGAGGAGGACGTCGCGGACCGCAAGAGGTCTCGCGGAGCCCAGGGCACGGCGTGGGTGCTCCAGCGCATCCTGGGAGGTGAATCCTCCGCTCCTCAGGAGCTCAAGGCCGTCGCGATGACGCTGACGAACCCGGGCTCAACCCTCGTGAGGCGAGACTGCACGGGTGCTGCGCAGCATGGCTACCAGCCTCCGCTCCAGGGCTGGCCGCAAGGCTTCGTGCCCCCAGAGGGGTTGTATGCACAAGAGGCGAATGGCGCCATCTCGTTCATCGCGACGAACGGGGTTTTTTACCAGCTCATCGCAACAGCGTTCGCAGAGGCCGGAGTGGTGTACTCGCAGAACGAGCATCAAGCCTTCGCGAATGTCATGGTGAACCGCCTCAACGCGAAGAATCGCGAGGACCCCGGTCATTTCCGATCAGCGGGCGACCCGGCAACGACCCATATCGGCGGCGCCTTGACCCCAGAGGAGTATGCGCGATACCGAGATCCTCAAGGTGAGTGGAATCAGGTGGCCCGCAAGTCGAGCGCTGGACTGTTCCGCGATACGGATCCTGATTGGGGCCGATACCTTAGCGCGTTCTGGGGAACGGTCCGCGCACTCGTAGGCAACGTCGACGTCAGCGGTGGTGCGCTGAGCTGGGGTCCCACACAGTCGCAGAACGGCGGCGGCACCGTGACGGCCGCGCACGCAGACACCACCTTCTACGCCGAGGCGCCGCAAACCACCACGAACCAGCCCACGAACCAGCCCACGAACCGGCCCACGAACCAGCAGAGCGAAGAGCCGACGCAACAGAACGTGTCCACGCAATCGGAAGGCACCACGCGAGGTGGACCGCCGGGACAGCTTACGGGCGGCTCTAGCCGGCTCTACGACGTGGCGACGTCGAAGCTGCTGAGCTCGCAGTACGCGCCGGCGGGCAATGGCGGCGACGGGGTGTATGCCCGCCAGGACGGAGCGGACTACTACGTTGGGACCGTCGACCACTTCCAGCGGCTGGTCGCCATGATCTACTCCGAGGGCGGCTACACCGCTAGCACCATCAATGCCGACGCGAACGCCGCACTCGTGGAGTGCCTCTACAACAAGGACGGCGGCGCTGGTGGGGAGGCATGGATCGATACGGGGCTGAAGCGTTCACACGCGCACAACAAAAAGACGGCCGACTACACGTCGGCACTCGCGTGGGTGGATGGGAGCGCGACGGTGCCCGCGAACGTGCAGATTCGCTTCGGCGCTGCCGTCCAGGGCGTCCTGATGGCGGTGCGACCGGGGACCGACGGCGCGCAGGTCGACGAGTTCGCGGGAGGCGCCACGTTCTGGGATGCCCACCGATACATCGTCAAGAACTCGAGCGATCCGGGCGCATACAACAACAACAAGGCGAAGAAACAGGCCAAGTTCAAGGCTGACTTTATCGAGAAGCACCAGCGAGAGCCGACGGCCGAAGACTGGAAAGCCTTCACGCACACGGACAACTTCTACTTGACCTCCGGCATCAAGGACACCGTGACCCAGCCAGGCACGACCCTGTACCACTCCGTCGACTACAGCGGAACGGGAGCGATCAGCTACAAGTTCGAGGTAGTGAAGTACGCGGGGGCAAGCATCCTCCTGAAAGAGGTCAAGTAGCCTAACCGGCCTTGTGCTCGATCTCGGGCTCGGAGGCGAAGAAGCGGTTGCGCTTGGGATCGTTGAAGCGCTGGTAGTCGATCAGCCACGGCGTGACCTGCGCGGTGCCGTTCTCGAGGCGGATCGTCGCCGCCATCGGCGTCACTGTGCGGTAGCTCGAGTCCGCGGGCAGATCGTTGTTGTCGGCGCCGCCCGCCGAGAACAGCGTGATCAACGAAATCTGGTCCGAGTACATCGGGCGGAAGCCGGCGTCGACCTTCTCGTGACCACGCACGAGCATCGAGCAGCCTAGCTTCTGCATGAACGCCTCGAACTGGAGCTTGCCGAACGGGAACCGTGCGTTCTGCGCCTGTAGATCGTCGGGGATGTAGTCCGCCGTCGATGGATCGCTCCACAACATCTGGAACCGGATGTCTGGATCGTTGAGCGCGGACATGTCGTGCAGCTTCGCCTTGATGTCGGCGTCGCGCGGGATGCCGGCGTGCACGAACATGAGGTCGTCGAAGAACAGCATGTTCGGCATCTCTTCGAACATCTTCATGTACTCGGCGAAGATCTCGCCGGGCATGTGGCCGATGAGGGTGTTGATCGCCTCGGCCGGCTTCACGCCGCCGTAAATGCGGCCGCGATACTCGATGTAATACTCGTGGTTGCCGCGCAGCGGGAACACGTGCTCAGGCGCCGCGAGGTAGAGCTGCATGACCGCGCGCAACACGCCGTTGTAGCTGAAGCGACCGCGATCGATGTAGTCGCCGAGAAGGATCAGCTTCGGCTCGGGCTTGGACTTGTCGAGCTTCCACGCCTCGAGCTTGGCGAAAAAGTCGGCCTGCAGCAGCGCGGCCTTGAGGCAGCTGTAGCAACCGTGGAGGTCGCCGAGCACGGTGAGCTCGTAGACCTTGTCCTTCTCGGCGGGGTGAACGAACACGTGGCCGTCGAGAAACGGCGCCTCACCGACGAAGTCCACGATGCTGGTGCGCCCCACGAGCTTGTTCATGCCGGCCGCACGCTTCTGCGCGAGCATCGACACAAACCGCTGCATCAGCGCGAGGTCCGCATCGGCCTGCTGCTTGATGCGGGACGGGTCCGAGGAGTAGTGCTGCTCGAAGGAGAAGAACGGGTGATTCTCGTGGCGCGTGGGAATCTCGGCCGGGCGCGCGATCTCGATCTGGCTGGCGTCGCGCAGGATCTCGATGTCGTTCGGGGAGAGCTGGTTGTCCACCTCGAGCAGGTCCTGCAGCTCCTGGCGGAACTTTGCCTCGGAGGGATGCACGCTGCCGTCGGCGTAGATGAGCTCGTCGATCGTGGCGAGCAGCTCGACCTGGTTGTCGCGGTCGAAGGTCTGGAAGATCTCGTAGCTGCGCAGCTTGAGCTTCGCGTAGACGAACTTCTCGACGTCCTCGCCGTCGGCGACGGCCTCGGAGAACAGCTCCTTGATGCCGCGATCGACCTGCTCGAACACCTCGTGGAAGTGGGTCACGAAGCGCTCGACGACCTCGTCACGCGTCTTCGGATCCGCGTCGGGCATCGCCATCTGCGCGCGCGCGGTGACGAGCTGCCGAATGTAGATGCGAACGAACGTCTTCTCGGTGAAGTCGAACTCGCCGTCGATGTACCCGAACGCCGTCAGGTAGAAGATGATGGCGTTCATCTGCTGCTCTGCGACTTCGGGGTTCGTGCTGAAGGTGAGCATCCGTCGGGCGATTGTGCCTCAGCGGCGGACGAAAAGCGCGGCCCAGGCCGCGTACTCCCGCACCAGCCAGCGCACGGCCTTGCGCCGATCTCGATACTGGAGGCTGTCGTCGATATGCCAGGGATACGCGTCGAGGCCGGATGTACGAAACAGGCGTACGGCGCGCCGCGCGTGGAACGGCTGCGTGACGATCCACACCGAGCGCACACCTCGTGGGGCGAGGAGCTCGGCCGTCCGCGCGGCATTTTCGGCCGTGGTTTGTGATGCGCGTTCGACGAGAACCTCGCGCACGCCAGCGGCCGCGAGCGCGTCTGCCAGTGCGTCCGCCTCGGCGCGCGGCGCGCTGTGGGTGATGCCGCCCGTAGCGACGACCAGCGGGGCCCCGCCGGCGTGAAAGAGCAGCGCGGCTGCCCGCGCGCGTTCGGCGAGCACCGCCGAGACGCTGCCGTCGGGTCGGAGCGGCGCGCCGAGCACGACGATCGCGTCGAGGGTGCGCAGCGGCTCGCGGCGAACCAGCGGCGCCTCCAGTGCGCGGGCGGCGAGATCCCACATCAACGATCGGAGGTCCCGGCCGTGCCGGGGCGCCCAGGTCCGCCGGAGGGCGGGACGGCGTCGAGATCGATGCGGTCAGGCAGGTCGGCGAGGACGTAGGCCAGCACCGCGATCGCGCCCAACCCTGCGTTCAGCTCGACAGGATCGATCTTGTCGAGCGTGTCGGCGTCGGTGTGGTGATAGTCGAAGTAGCGCGCACCGTCGGTGTACAGGCCTGCCGAAGGCACACCGCCGGCGAGTAGCGGCGAGATGTCCGCGCCGACGTGGTCGGTCGCGAAGACCTTGGTCAGTCCCGTCGACGCGACCTGCTGCGCGATCTCGCCGACGCGCGCCGCGACGCGGTCGGCCGCCGTCTTGTGCCCCACGCCGAGCGCGCCCGGCGCGAACCCTCCGGCATCGGCCTCGAGGGCGAACACGTGGTTGCCGAGCTCGCGCGCGTGCTCGACCGCGTAGGCCTTCGCGCCACGGAGGCCGTTCTCCTCGTTGGTGAACAGCACCACGCGAATCGTGCGTCGCGGCTGGAGGCCGAGCTTCTTCAAGAGGGTGATCGCCTGCATCATCTGCACGCAACCCGCGCCGTCGTCGTGCGCGCCCTGCCCCACGTCCCACGAATCGAGGTGCGCGCCGAGCAGCACGACCTCCTCGGGCTTGTCCTTGCCGCGCAGCTCGCCGATCACGTTCGCCGACGGTGCGTCGGGCAACGTCTTCGACTGGAGGTCGAGCTTCACCCTGACGGGTCCCTTGGCCGCGAGTCGCGCGATCAGCGAGGAGTCTTCGAGGGTGATCGCCGCCGCCGGGATCTTGGGCGCATCGTCGGCGTACGTCATCGCGCCGGTGTGTGGCGTGCGCAGGCTGCGCTCGGTGGCCGACCGGACGAGCACCGCGACCGCACCGTGCTTGGCGGCGCGCGAGGCGCCTGCGCTGCGGTACTTCACGACGGTGCCGTAGTCGGAGCCCTTCTCCTTGTCGTATGGCCGCATGGCGACGTCGTAGAGCACGATCGCGCCCTTCAGCTCCGCCGCGCGGGCATCGAGCTCGTCGAAGCTCTGGACCACGACGACGGGTGCCGTGATCCCGCCCTTCGGCGTCGATATCGAGCCGCCGAGACCGAGCACCGAGAGCTTGCGGGCGACAGGCGCGATTAGCTGCGCATCTTCGAACCCGCGCTTCCAGTGCGGGACCATCACCTTCTCGGTGCGCACGAGGTGGCCGTCGGCCGTCATCGCCGCCGCGGCCCACACGATCGCGCGCTCGAGCTCCGGCGATCCTGCGAGCCGCGCGCCGATGGTGTCGGTCAGCTCGGCGAGCTTCTGGTACGCACCGCGATCCGCGCGGGCAGCAGCGAGGATCTTCGCGATGTCATCGCGGTACGGCTCGACGAGCGACGCGGCCGGCGCGAGCGTGGGCGCGGCGGGCGCGGTCGTCGGGCCATAGGAGCTGGTATCCGAGACCCACGCGGGCACCTGCCCCCCACCGGTGGCCGGGGGCGTACACGCGGCGAACACGAGCACGAGAGCGTAGCGCGTCACGACACCTCCAGATCGTCGAGCGTGGTGGGCGCGGTGGTCGATGGCGGCGTCACGCCTCGGCGGGCGATCTCGACGACGAGCTCGATCACGGCGACGAGGCGCTCGGCCTGCTCGGCTGCGACGCGCCCCTGCGCGAGATCGGAGAGCGGCATCGGATGGTCGAGCGGTGCGCCCTTGCCGGGATACACGCGATAGCGCATGCCCTCGTCGTCCCAGTACGCGAGCCAGCCGTCGAGCGAGGTCACGGCGCGGTCGCGTAGCTCGTCATCGAACAGCCGCTGAAGCGCGTGCACACTGCCGCGGGTGCGGAACCGCTCGTCGAACGCGGGATCACTGCTGCGCAGGGGCGGCGCCGCCGGCGGCCCCGGCGGGTTGGTGCCGAGCGCGCGTGGTGCGAGCGCCCACACGGTCAACGTGGCTCCGCGCAGCTCGTCGATCTCGCGCCCGACGACGACGTCGAGCGCGAGCACGCTGCCCTCGACGCGCTCGACCCGCGCGCGCACGCTCAGGCCGTCATATTCACCCACGATGATCGACGAGGTAAGCCCACCCTCGCCGCGCGTGGTGAGCGTGTGCACGTTGGTCAATGATCGCCTGAGGCCCTGCGCGACCGCGGCGATGTACGTCGACCACAGCGCGTCGGGAATCGGGGGCGTATCGCTCGACAGCGGCATCGCGGCGAGCTCTTCGTCGCGCACGCGGCGCGAGGCATCGGCGATCAACACCACGCCGAGCAGCGGCAGCAGATAGTGATGGGGCCAGCGGAAGCCGTAGCCACCGAGCAGGACGAGCGCGAGCCCGAGCCCGACCTTGCGCCGCGCCGCGCTCGCCGCGATGGCGCACGACACTAGCGTCCAGGCGAGCGTCGCGATCGCGAGCAGGTAGAGCGCGAGCCGCCGATCCGCTTGCAGCTGCGAGAGCTCGACGCCGATCGCGAGCGATGCGGCCTTCGCGAGCTTTGGATAGAACGCGCGGCCGAGCACCGCCCCCACCGTCAGCACGACGAGCGCGATCAGGATCGGCGCCGCGCGCGTCACCGCGCGCGTGAACGGGCGCGGGGCGAAGCAATATGGCGAGACGAGCGCCGCGATGCTGAGCGCGAGTACGCCCGCACGCGCGATGGCGATGCCGGGCCCTTCAAAGGTCGTGTCAGGCCAGAAGAAGCGCGCGCCGACTGCATTGGCGGTGTGCACGAGCAGGGGGATCGCGATGATGGGCAGGCCGATCTGGATGCCGGTATCGACCTCGCGGTCGAACACGCTCGCGATCACGAGCACCACCGAGATGCCGAACGACAGCTCGAGCACGAGGCTCAGCGCCTCGGGCGCCGACACCACCAGCGGCACCGAGGCGATCAGCGTCGCGAGCGCGACCGCCGCGTGCGCGATCCGGAACCGAAGCCCTGCGGCCTGCTCGCGCACCGCATCCGCGCAACGCAGCGCGAGCACGAGCGCGGCGAGGACACCTGTGAAGTAAAAGAGGAACAGGCCCGCGTAGTCGAGCCACGTATGCCAGGCCGGCGGCGTGCCCTTCGTGGGCTGCGTCATCGGTACCGCGATGCGGTTGACGCCCATCTCGAGAACCGCGAGGACGAAGAGCACGTGCACCGGCGTGATACGGGACAGTAGCGACCGCCGCGGGCCCTTAGGACGCACGCGTTCGACCGAGGGCCGCGCCTTACGCTCTGCGACCTCGCGCGCCCAGCGGAGGCCACCGTTGAGCATCAACACCACACCGCTGCCCGCGAGCATGCCCGCGTGCAGATCGAGCTCGCCCTTGACCCACACCATCCAGGCGCTCACGAGCAGCACCACGAGCCCACCGATGGTGGTCACCATCGGCCCCGAGGAGTGGCGACTAGACAACCAAAAAAACGTAGCTGTATAGAGCAGTTGGGTCAAGGAGACCGCGACGGAGCGCGCGCCTCTCGTCGCCGAAAACTGGGCAAGGCTCCGTCTCCGAGCGATATCCTACATGTAGTGAACGCTTCACTCGGGGCCGTGATTCTGGGGCTGTTGCTCGCCGGAGCTGCCGACGCGGAGGCCAAACCTCTCGTCGTTCTCGATCCGGGCCACGGGGGCTCCAATGCTGGCACCCGTGGTGCGGGAATGCACGAGAAGCAGCTGACGCTGACGCTCGCGAAGCAGGTCGCTACGCTGCTCCGCGCGCGCGGCATCGACGTCGAGCTCACGCGCACCACCGATCGCACGCTCACGCTCCGCCAGCGCGTCGCGGTCGCCGATCAGCGCTCCGCAGACGTGTTCGTCTCGATTCACGCCAACGCGTCGCCCACCCGCACGCAACGCGGCTACGAAACCTTCGTGCTCTCACCGCGTGCGATCGACGTCGATGGCCGCGCACTTCGCGCCGACACGACAACGCCGCGGCCAGGCCTCGCACCCGAGATCGCCCTCGTACTCGACGACGTGGAGCGCGGTTCGACCCAGTGGGAAGCTGCGGATCTCGCGGCGCGCATCCAGGCCGGGCTCCGCGAGCGCCGCGGCAAGGACGGAGACCGCGGCGTGCGGCAGGACGCTCACCACGTCCTGCTGGGGGCGACCATGCCCGCGGTCCTCGTCGAGGTGGGCTTCCTCGATCATCCCATCGAGGGCAGGCAGCTCGCCGACGCGAGCGTGCAGGCACAGATCGCCGAGGCCATCGCGTCCGCGATCGTCGAGCAAGTCGCAGAATAGGGTCGGACCCTAATTGCTCAACTTGTGCGGCACGTAGCCGACGCCCCGCGTCGGCTACGTGAGGCGCAAGTTGAGCAATTAGGGTCCGACCCCTTTAGCGAGGCTGGTAGCCACCGCTCCCGCCCTGCGGCGGGCCATAGCCACCTCCGCCCTGCGGCGGGCCGTAGCCGCCTCCGCCCTGCGGCGGATAGCCGCCACCCGGCGGCGGATAGCCGCCACCTTGTTGCGGCGGGAAGCCACCGCCCTGTTGCGGCGGGAACTGCATCGGCGGAGCGGCCGGGGGCGCCTGCGTCCACCCCGAGGCCGCACCGAACCGCGTCAGCGCGAGGACGGTGATCGCGCCGGTGACCGCAAGGGACGCCAGGCTGCCTGAGGTGTAGGCCCACGGCGCGCTCATGAACAGGCCACCGAGGAGGCCGTTGAGCGCGACGATCGCTTGCACGCCGAACGCGACGCCGAGAAGCCCCAGCGCATAGCGCTCGACCTGACGTTCCTTGTCGTTGTTGGTCCGCGGCAACATCGCCTTGACGACGCCAGCGACCACCACACCACCAACGATGATCGTCGGCAGCGCCTGGCGGACCGGCAGACTGCCACCCTTGAAGCCGCCGAAGATGTACGCGAGCAGCTGCTGGACGCCGCCTGCAGCAATGCTCACGCCTGCGAGGATGAGCCCCCACAGGACCAGCTTTAGGCCGGCCTGGGTGTCATCTTTGCTCGGGCTGTTCGCCCGCTGGCGATCCAGCGACAGATACAGATAGCCGACGCCGACGAAGACGACTGGCAATACGATGCCGATCGCCGTCATGACCAGTGGCAGCACGCCGCGCAGAATATCCGGATCCATCGGTCCCTCCGGCGCGCAGCTTAACGGGATTCGCTCCCGTTAACCAGACGTGGGACGAGGACCGATCGGCGGCGGCGGCGGCTCGTGGATATCCCAGATGTTCGTCTGCTGGTACTGGTTCGAGTCCATCAGCGTGAAGCCGACGAAGAGCGACGCGGCGAGCACCGCACTCATGAAGATCACCGTGTGGAAGATCTTGTCGTACTTGAGGTGCATGAAGAACAGGACGACGAGGGTCGCCTTGATGACGGCGATCAACATCGCGAACGCGAGGTTGATGTTCGGACCGAAGTCGACCTTGGTGGCGAGCACGGTGACGATCGTCAGCATCAGCAGCGCGCCACCGGTGCCGAGCAGCACCTTGGTGGAAGCGACGTGCGAGATACCGTGATGCTCGTCGTGAGCGTCGTGATGAGCGTTAGCCATGGTGTGCCTCGCTTCCTCAGTGGATGAGGTACATGAGCGGGAAGAGGAAGATCCAGATCAGGTCGACGATGTGCCAGTACAACGCGGCGAAGTCGACGGGCCCGAAGTAGTCCGGCGTGAAGTGTCCCTTCGCGGCACGGATGAGCAGCCAGATGAACACGAACACGCCGACGAGGACGTGGATGCCGTGGAGGCCCGTCATCGCGAAGTAGATCGTGAAGAACATGTTCGTGTGCTCGGGCGGCGGACCGGCGTACAGCGCGGCCTTCTCGTCGGCGTGCGTCGGGCGCGGCTCGGTGGCGACCTGCGCCTGACCGACGCTGGGCGTCATCTGCACGTCGGCGAACGGGTCCGCCACCGCGGTCGCGGCGAGCGGGGCCTTGCAGTCGACGGCGATGCGGACGTCGGGGCGAATCGTATGGTCGCCGTACTCGACGACAAACGCCGACGCCTCGCCGTGCGTGCAGTCAGAGATCCATGGCGTGCCCTCGGGCTTGATCTTGCCTTCCTTGGCGGTGCGCTGCTCGTTGCACGCGTTCACCGTCGGGAACGGGCCCTCGGCGCCGTTCTTCGCGGTGCACTTGTCACCCTCGCAGGTCCAGCGGAAGAACCAGCCCGGCGCGCAGACGGCCGGCTGATGGTTGGGCTTCCAGCACGGGTACTGTGGCTTGTGCTCGGCGCCGCGCGCGAGGCCAATGCCACCGCCCGGGCCGAACGCCGCGTCGAAGCAGCGCGGCAGGATCTCCTTGCGCGACTTCTCGACGAAGGTCTCCTTGCCGTCCGCGCCCTGTGACATGGTGCCGGTGGACTCGAACACCTTGCATTCGGCCTGCGCGCCCGGCTTCGTGGGGTCGAGATCGAAGCCGACGTCCGGGTAGCAACCCGCCTTCGGCTTCTGATCCTTGGGCTCGCCGTTGAAGTCCCACTCGATCGTGGACTTCGAGCCCGGGCACAGGTTGCGCTTCGTCGCGAGCGGCGTGCCGCCCGAGCTCACGCAGGGGTCGAAGTAGCGACCGAAAAGGATCCGCTCGTGGATCTTGTGCGTGTATTCGAAGTACTTGATCACGAGGAACCCGCACGCGCACAAGAGCGTCGTCGCGAGACACGCGATCAGGAGCTTGGTCTGGCGCAGCTGCGCGGCGCGCACGGCCCACGCGGCCGTGAGGCTCGAGAAGATGAGGACCGCGGTGTTGATCGCGCCCATCTTCGTGTCGAGGTACTTGTGCGCGTACGCGTAGATATCGGGGTGGTGGTGCCGATAGAGGATGTACGCGACGAACAGCGCGGAGAAGAACAGCACCTCCTGCGCGAGGAACAGCCAGATACCGAGCTTGCCGGAATCGAACTGGTGCTGCGCGTCGTCGTAGTGGTGCTGGATGAACACCGAGCCATGGCCGTGGCCATGCCCGTGATCGTCATGACCGGCGTGTGCTTTCTCGCTCACTTGTCTTCCTCCGGCTCGGACTTGTCAGCCTTCGCCTCGGACGGCTCGACGGCGGTCGCCGTCGGGCCCGGTGCATCCTCGGACTCCGCCTTCGCGGGTGCGATCTCACTCGCGGACACGCGGTCGACGGGGACGGTCTCCTTGGTGTGCGGATCCTCGGTCTGCTCGACCGTGATCGGCGCGCGGCGCTCCCAGCGATCCTCTTCCACCTCGACGAGGTCGTCGTAGTTGTAGAGCTCGTGGAGCACGGGCGGCTTCTCGAAGTTGAACAGCGTCGGCGGCGTCGGCGCCTGCCACTCGAGCGACGTCGCACCCCACGGGTTGCGCGGCGCCTTCTTGCCGTTCCACCACGACAGGATGAGGTTCACCACGGCGATGAGCATCGAGATGCCGAGGACGAACGCCCCGATCGTCGAGAGCTGGTGCAGCGTCGTGTACTGCGGATCGTAGTCCCAGTAGCGACGCGGCATGCCGCGCGAGCCCATGATGAACTGCGGGAGGAAGGTGGCGTTAAAGCCGAAGAACACGCCGATGGCGCACATCTTCGCGATCGACTCCGTGTACATGCGGCCCGTGAACTTCGGCCACCAGTAGTGGAGCGCGGCGAGGAACGCGACCAGCGTCGAGCCCATCATCACGTAGTGGAAGTGGGCGACGACGAAGTAGGTGTCGTGAAGGTGAACGTCGACGGAGAGGATGCCGAGGAACAGGCCGGTGAGGCCACCGATGGTGAAGATCAGCAGGAACGCCAGCACGTAGATCATCGGGGTCTTGAGCCGGATATCGCCCTTGTAGAGCGTCGCGACCCAGTTGAAGACCTTGATCGCGGACGGGATGCCGACGCTGAACGTCAGCGCCGAGAACACCATGTTCGCGAGACGCGACTGGCCGGACACGAACATGTGGTGGCCCCACACGAGGAACGACAGCAGCGCGAGCGACACCGACGAGTACGCGATGAAGCGGTAGCCGAAGATCGGCTTGCGCGAGAACACCGAGATCATCTCGGAGATCACGCCCATGGCCGGGATGATCATGATGTAGACGGCCGGGTGCGAGTAGAACCAGAAGAAGTGCTGGAACAGCACCGGGTCGCCACCGAGGGTCGGGTCGAAGATGCCGATATGCGCGAAGCGCTCGACGGCGAGCAGCATCACGGTGATGCCGAGGACGGGCGTCGCGAGCACCTGCATGATCGCGGTCGCGTAGATCGCCCAGCAGTTGAGCGGCAGCTGGAACCAGCCCATGCCCTGCGGGCGGAACTTGTGGATGGTCACCAGCATGTTGAGGCCGGTGAAGATCGAGCTGAAGCCGAGGAGGAACACGCCTATCACGGCGACGAGCACCGGCGTTTGCGTCTTCAAGCTGTACGGCGTGTACAGCGTCCAGCCGGTGTCGAGACCGCCGAATGGCACCGCACCGACGAGGAGCAGCGCGCCTGCCAGCCACAGGTAGAACGACGCCAGGTTGAGCCGCGGGAAGGCGACGTCAGGAGCGCCGAGCTGGATCGGCAGGATGATGTTGCCGAGTGCGGCGGGTAGGCCGGGGATGATGACGAGGAACACCATCACCGCGCCATGCAGCGTGAAGAACTTGTTGTAGGTGTTCTGCCCGACGATCGTCTGTCCGGACTGCCACAACTCGGTGCGCACCAGCAGCGCGAACACGCCGCCGACGATCAGCGAGAAGAGGATGCCGTACAGGTACATCATCCCGATCCGCTTGTGATCGAGCGTCGTCAGCCAGCCCCAGATGCGTTGACCGAGGGGCTTGCCGTCGTTGATGGACAGGAAGTCGGGCTCGTTCTCGGGCCCGTCGTGATACTGGGTCTTCGTGGTCGCCATGGGGTTCCTACTGGAGCGACTTGATGAAGGCGATGATGCCTTCAACTTCTTTCTCTTTGAGCTGCCCCTGGAACGAAGGCATCGCCCCTGGGCTGAACCCGGGCCGCGCCTTCGCGCCGGGTACCATCACGGATTCGCGGATATAGTTTTCGTCCATCGGCACCGTGCCACCGCTCTGTAGCGGGACCGGCTTCCCGAAGGACTTCGCGAACGACGGGCCGACGCGCACCGAGCCATCGATGCTGTGGCAGCTCACGCAGCCCTTCTTCTCGTAGACCTTGCGGCCGAGCACCTCGGGTGGATCGTTGGTGCTGCCGGTCTCGGCGAGGTAGCGCTCGTAGCCGCCCTTCTCGTGAACGACGATCACCGCACGGCGGCCCCACGACTTGGTCTTGTCGTCATACTTGCGCCCCATCTGCGAGTGGTCGGTACCGCAGTACTCGGCGCAGTGGAGGCTATACGTGCCGGGCTTCGTCGCCTGGAACCACACGTACGTGTAGCGGCGCGGGATGATGTCCTGCTTGGTGCGCAGCACCGGGACGTAGAACGAATGGAGCACATCGCTCGACGTCATCACCAGGCGCACCGGCGTATCGACGGGCACGTGGAGATCGCTGTCGCTGTAGCCGTTCGAGTGCGTGAAGGCCCATGACCACTGCCATGCGCGGACGTTGATCTCGACGGCCTTCTGCGGCGGCGTGACGATGTGAATGTACGAGCGCCAGCCGTAATAGAAGAGGAACACCGTGATGATGGTCGGAATGACCGTCCACGTGATCTCCATGACGTCGCTGTGCGCCGGCGACGGCTGGGCCTTGTGACCGGGGCGGTGGCGGTACTTGATGACGAAGTAGATGACGATCGCGGAGATCCCGAAGAAGAAGAACGCCGACAAACCGAGGACCGCGATGAACATCATGTCCGACGCGTCGGTCGCTGTGTTCACCGCCTTCGGGAACCAGAAGTTGCCGCTCTCGTCGATCGGCCTGTTGGCGAGCTGCTCGTACCAGGGCATCGCGGGGGCCGCGGCCGGAGGCGCACCCGCGGCCGGAGTCGCGCCCGCCGCAGGTGCGGTGGCCGCCCCCGTCGCCGGAGCCGCCGAGCCCGCCTCCGCGGAACCAGCCGCCGCCGATCCGGTGCCCGGGGAGACCGAACCGGTCGCGTCGGTAGCGGGTGCGACGGGGCCACCCGGCGTTGCCGGCTGCGCGGTCGCGGGGGCATTGCCCGAGCCCGCGGGCGGCGTAGCCGTCGGCGCAGGTGCTGGCGCCGCAGAACCGGCCGGAGCCGGCTGTGCGGTCGCGTTCGGCGTGCCGAACAGGCCGACGACCGCGGCGCTGGCCAGCAGGGCCGTGATGAGTGCGACCGCGAGAGGTCGCAACGGAGAGTGACGCTTTCGTTCTGGTGACTTCATGACACTCCCTGAGCGCCCTGAGCGCGGCGACGACGCTGAATGGAGAACACGCCCAGCATCGAAACCAGCAACACGAGGAACCCTGCGGCACCGAGCCGCAGAGCGAGCACGCCGGATCGCGACTTGTTGTTCGCGTCCGGATCGAAGTGATAGCAGCGATTCATGAACCCGACCGCCGTCGCCGGTGTCGCAGTTCCCGCCTTGAGGATCGACTCGCGCATCACCTGCGCGTCGAACTCGATGCCGTAGACGTAGCGAGTGACCTCGCCCGCGTTGCTAAGAAAAATTAGCGCGGCCGGATGCGCCCACTCGGCCCGCTCCTTCACGTACACGTACTCGAAGCCGACAGCGTCAGCCACGCGCTGGATCTGAGCTCCGTCGCCAGGCGTCGCCGCTGCGAGGAACGTCCAGCCTTCACGCGCCGCAGCCTGCTGCGCCTCGGGAAGCTTGGCGACGTACTTCTCGCGCATCTTCCCGAGCTTCTCGAGCGACTCGTTCGGCTCGAGATCGATCGTCACGATCCGGACCTGCGTCCCGACCTTGAACGCCACCGGCTTGTCGCCCTTGAACATCACGGTCGGCTCCGCGAGCGCAGGAAGCGCCGCCGAGAGACCATTGAGCTGCAGGCTGCACAGCATGGGGCAATCGGAGTAGTTGAAGGTCAGGATCGTCGGCAGCTCGCCACGCAGGACCTCGCCCAACGTGACGATCGTGCCGTCCTGCGTGCGGAACCGCGCGTCGAGCGGGACCTTCGCGCCGAGGTGCTCCTCGACGGTCACGCCGTTCGCCTTGTACGTCGGCTGCGGTGCGAGGATCGTGTCGTCGACAACGGCCTCGGCGAACGCAACGCGCCCGCCGGCGCTCGAGGCACCGACGAGTAACGCACCGGCAATCGCCGCGCGTACGATGTGCGAGCTACGGAGCATTGCCTTTCTTCGCGTCGGGCGCCGGGGGTGTGCCCGTCGTCTGACCGCCCTGCGCCTGACCACCCGTGGGAGACGTCGGAGCCGCGGTCGAGCCCGGTGCTGCAGCCGAACCCGCGGCAGGCGCCGCCGAGCCTGCGGCCGGAGCCGCCGAGCCCGCGTCCGCCGGAGCCGCCGCCGAGCCCGCATCGGTGGGCGACGCATCGGCCGGAGGCGGGACGTCGAGCTTCTGGGGACGACCGAAGATCGGCTTGATCGACGGCTTGTCCGAGGGGCCCTGCGAGGGCACGAGGTTCGCTGGATCGACCTTCGCCTCGTCGACGACGAGCTTCATCGCCACGTCGATCGGCACGCGGTACGACGCGGGCGGTGCACCCGCGCCGCTGCCGGCGTTCTTGCCGTACTGGCTAATCTCGTTCGTCTGCGTGCTCTTGATCGAGCGCGCGGTGGCGTCGTTGCCGCCGTAGTCGGCCATCGTCTGGATGTCCGAGGTGTCGTTCTGATAGAACGCCTGGAGCGCGACGATGGTGACGTAGACGAGCACCGAGCCGCAGATACCAACGACAACGATGCCGATGGTGTTGAGCTTGTCGGGGTTGCGATGTGGACCGGACATGTTCGCTTCCTTGTCGCCTACTGGACTTCGTGCGCCAGCGAGAGCGGCAGCGTGGGGTCCTTGACCGGGATCAAGTTGCCCTTGAGGTTCTTGCCGATGCCGGCGACGAGCACGCCGACCAGGCCGAGCCACACGGTGATGTCGACGGCCGTGAAGCCGACGGTGTGCAGCGCGGGGTTACCGGTGAGCGGGCCCGCGTTGATGCCCATGCCGTCGCGGAACACCAGCTGCCACTGATAGCTCGGCATGACGTTCCAGTAGATGTCGAGCCAGTGGAACACGAGCTGCCACACGGCGAAGAACACCAGCGACGGCACGATGCGCTTGGTCCAGCGCGACATCAGGATGATGAACGGGAACGCCCAGAAGCCGACGAGCATGAGGATGCTCACCCACTTCCACTCGCCGAACATGCGGTACTTGTACCAGTGGGTCTCCTCCGGCATGTTGCCGTACCACTGCAGCATGAACTGACTGAACGCGGTGTACGCCCAGAAGAACGTGAAGGCGAACATCCACTTGCCGATGTCGTGGTAGTGCTCCGGCGTCACCGAGTGCACGAGGCGGCCCGAGCGCTGGATGCCGAGGACGATGAGCGCGAGGGCGCTGAACGCACCGACGCACGCGCTGCCCCAGAAGTTGACGCCGTACATCGTCGAGTACCACTTCGGCGCGAATGACATGAGCACGTCGAACGCGATGAAGCACGTCGCCAGTGCGTAGAGGATCATCGCCGGGCCCGACGCGATGCGGAGGGTCTCGGAGATCTTCGGGTCGCCACTCTCGTCCTGCTCGCGCGACTTCTTGGCGAAGTACCAGGCGAGCCCGCTGAAGATCACGCCGTAGATGACGTAGCGAACTGCGAAGAACTCGGGCGAGAGCCAGCTCAGCTTGTGATGCAGGTGGTGGTTGAGGATCGGGTCGTGCGCGTCGTGGTGGGCCCAGTAGTAGAGGTCCTGGTTACCGGCGAGCAGCGGGATGATAAAGCCGAGGCCTGCGATGAAGATGATCGGGAAGGCTCCCGACATCGCCTCGCAGATGCGGCGCACCGCGGTGACCCAGCGCCCCCGCACGAGGTGGTGGAGCATGACGATCCACAGCATGCCGAGGGAGATGCTGAAGATGTAGCTCCACCCGATCACGTACGAGTGAAGGAAGCGGGACCACTTGCTGGTGTGACCACCGCTCGGGCTGCTGGACAGCGCGAGGATGATCGACAGGCCAAGGAACACGACGGCGACGCCGATGCCGGCCTTGGTGAGGGTCGAGCCGATCTTGCCGGCCTTGACCTTCTCGTCGGGATGAAGCGATTTCTGGAGAACGCTCATGATGTTTCCCGCCTAGCGGATGGAGTCCTGCTTGTCGGCCGGCACGTCGGTTTGTGAGGCGTTCTGCGACCGCTGCAGAGCGCGCACGTAGAGGACGATCGCCCAGCGATCCGCGGGCGGAATCTGCGTCGAGTAACCCGGCATCGTGTTGAAGCCGTTCGAGATCGTGTTGAACAGCTGGCCGTTCGGCATCGACAACGCCGTACCACCCGGCTTCACGAGGTTCTGCGCGGCCCACGCGCCACCACCGGCGGCGACGCGCTGCGGGACCGCGCCGTTGCCCTGGCCGTCAAAGCCGTGACACACCGAGCAGTAGATGTTGTAGCGCTGCTGACCGCGCTTGATCAGCGCGTCGTTGATCTCGACCTCCTTGGGAAAGCCGAGCGTCCAGTTGCCACCCTCGAGGCCGCGGTAGAAGACATCGTCGGCGTTGAGGTGCCCGCGCGCGATCGTGCCGTCGACGTGGCCGCGGTTCGACCGCCCGTCGGCGAACATGTCGTCCGGCTGATCCGACTTGTACTTCGGCTGGAAATCCATATCCGGGAAGATGTGGATGTGCGGCGACTTCGAGTGCGAGCTGCGCGCCTTCGCGGCGACGGCGAACGGGATCAGAGCGAACGCGGTACTCGCGACGATGAACGCCACGATCCACTTCGGCATCTGCTTGCGAGCTGGGTCAGCCTCTAGGTAGACGTTCTCGATCTCGATCGCGCCGGCGTCCTTGAGGAGCTTCGTGGTCGCCTCGTGGTCGAACCGGCGGTCGCGCGCCTCGATGCCGAGGATGAACGCGTCGTCGGTGACCCGGGCGAACCGGTCGCTGCGGAAGAACGGGTGCCAGACCTGCGGCAGCTTGTTCAGGATCCACATCCCGAAGAAGGACGCGAACACCGAGAACAGAATCGTGCCTTCGAACGCGATGGGCACGTTCGCAGGGATCGACCACGCCGGCTTACCAGAGATGTTCCAGGGCCAGTTGTAGGCGTTCATCCACCACTGCAGGAAGATGCCGCCGAGGAGCCCCGTCGCGCCGCCGCCGAACACGACGAGCGGCAGGATGGTGCGCTTGATGCCCATCGCATCGTCGATGCCGTGCACCGGGAACGGGCTGTAGCAGTCGAAGTCGGTGTAGCCGGCGTCGCGAACCTTGCGGGCCGCGTCGATCAGCTCGCCCGGAGTGTCGTACTCCGCGAGAACACCGTAGAGCTCGCCGTCACCATACGTGGTGGCGGCAGGCTCAGAGCTGTGAGCGTCGTCGTGATGGTCTTGGTTAGCCATGGCCATAGCTCCTTAGTGGTGCCCACCCTTGGAGTGCTTGGAGCCGCCCGCATGCGCTTCGGGCATCGCGCCCTTGACCTCGGCCATCGCGATGACCGGGACGAAGCGGAAGAACAGTAGGAACAGCGTGAAGAACAGACCGAGCGTTCCGACGAACAGGCCCACGTCCCACTTGGTCGGGGTGTAGTAGCTCCACGCCGACGGGAGGAACGAGCGGGCGAGCGACGTCGCGATGATGACGAAGCGCTCGAACCACATGCCGATGTTCACGAAGATGCAGAGGACGAAGATGATGATCGGGCTGCGGCGGATCCGCTTCGACCAGAAGGCCTGCGGGATGAGCACGTTGCAGCCGACCATCGCGAAGTACGACCACCAGAACGGGCCGAACGCGCGGTTCACGAAGGCGAACTTCTCGTAGATGTTGCCCGAGTACCACGCGATGAAGAGCTCGGTCGCGTAGGCGAGACCGACCATCATGCCGGTGGCGAGGAGGATCTTGCACATCGCCTCGATGTGCTCCTCCTTGATGATGTGCTTGAGGTTGAACAGGTGCCGCAGCGGCAGCATCAGCGTGAGCACCATCGCGAAGCCCGAGAAGATGGCGCCGGCGACGAAGTACGGCGGGAAGATCGTCGTGTGCCAGCCGGGGAGCTGCGAGGTCGCGAAGTCGAACGAAACGACCGAGTGCACCGAGAACACGAGGGGCGTCGCGAGACCCGCGAGGATCAAGTACGCACGCTCGTAGCGGTGCCAGTTGCGGGCCGAGCCGCGCCAGCCGAGCGACAGGATGCCGTAGATGATCGCGCGAACCTTGTCGCCCTTCATCGCGAAGCGGTCGCGGAAGGTCGCGAGGTCGGGAACGAGACCCATGTACCAGAACAGGATCGACGTCGTCGCATAGGTCGAGACGGCGAACACGTCCCACATGAGCGGGCTGCGGAACTGCGGCCACATGCCCATGTCGTTCGGGTGCGGCAGCATCCACCACGCGAACCACGGACGCCCCGTGTGCAGCAGCGGGAACAGCAGCGCGCACATGACGGCGAAGATCGTCATCGCCTCCGCAGCGCGGTTGATGCTCACGCGCCACGTCTGCCTCGTCAGGTAGAGCACGGCGGAGATCAGCGTGCCGGCGTGGCCGATACCGATCCACCAGACGAAGTTCGTGATGTCCCAGGCCCAACCGACGGTGTTGGAGTTACCCCACACACCGATGCCGGTCGTAACCAGGTGATAGATGCTGACCACGCCGATGCCGAGCATGATCAAGGCGATGCCGAGAGCGGCGAGCCAGGCCTTGTGAGGCTTGGGGGCTTCGGCGACCCACGACACGTCGCGCGTGACTGCGCGGAACGCCTCGCGAGCCTTACCGGCCTCGTCGTGCGGACTTTCCATCGTTGCCGAGCTCATGATCAGTGACCCCCGTGGCCTTCGGCCTTCTTGGGCGCGGGCATGTTCGGGTTGGGGTTACGAATCCGCGCGAGGAACCGGTTGCGCGGCTTGGTGTAGGTCTCGGGAAGCAGGTCGTACGCGCGGTTGTCGGCTTGCAGCTTGTACACGCGGCTCTGCTTGTCCTGCAGATCGCCGAACACGATCGACTCGCTGGGGCACGCATCCTGGCACGCCACGGTGACCTCGCCGTCGACCAGCGGGCCGTCGACGGTGCCAGCGCGCTTGCCCGCGCGAATCTCGGCCTTCGCCTTGATCTTCGCGTTCTGGATGCGCTGCACGCAGAACGTGCACTTCTCCATCACGCCGCGCATACGCACGGTGACGTCGGGGTTGAACACCAGGCGGCGAACACGGTTGCGCGCCTCACGCCACTCCTTGTTCCAGTCGAGGAAGTTGAAGCGGCGGACCTTGTAGGGGCAGTTGTTGGCGCAGTACCGCGTGCCGATGCAGCGGTTGTAGGCCATGTCGTTGAGGCCCTCGTCGGAGTGCGACGTGGCACCGACCGGGCACACCTGCTCGCAGGGTGCCTGCTCGCAGTGCTGGCAGGCGATCGGCTGGCTGACGACCTGCGGATCATCGGGCGTACCGCTGAAGTAGCGGTCGATGCGGATCCAGGACATCTCGCGGTTGTTGAAGATCTCGGCCTTGCCGACCACGGGGATGTTGTTCTCGGCCTGGCAGGCGACGACGCACGAGTTGCAGCCCGTGCACGTCGAGAGGTCGATCGCCATCGCCCAGCGGTGGCCCGCGTAGTCCTTCTCCTTGAACAGCGACTGGCCCGCGGGCGTGCCCGCGCGATCTGCAATGCCGGCCTGGTTCTCGTCGATGAAATACTGCGACGGCGCCTCGGCGCGCCAGCCCTTGTTCTCGGCGAGCGTCTGGGCCGTGGTCTCCTTGATCAGCTCGGGGAGACGCTCGGCGATGCCGTCCTGGGTGACCGCCGGGATGAGGCCGGTGCGGATGTCCCAGTGCTCCTGCACGCTGGCGAGCTCGAACTTCTTGCCCGTCGGCGAGACCGTGGCCTTGCCGGCGATGTCGAAGCCTGTCGTCGTACGCACCTTGTTGGTGTCGAAGCCGACGGTCTTGCCCCCAGTGCCTGTCGACCCGCCGACGCGCCCCGCGTGCGTGCGACCGCCACCGAGCACGAGAGCGATCGAGCCACGCGCCTGACCGGGGATCGTGTAGCAGGCCACATCGACCGAGCGGCCGTCGACCTTCACGGAGATCAACGTGTCGTTCTGAAGGCCGAGCGCTTGCGCTGTCTCCGGCCCGACGAGCGCATAGTTGTCCCACGTGACCTTCGTCATGAAGTCCGGGGTCTCTTGCAGCCACGCGTTGTTCGCGTACCGGCCGTCGTAGGTGAACGACGAGGTCTGGAACGTGATCTCGATGTCGCCGTTGCTGCGCTTGGTGCCACCGCGCTGGCTCTCGGTGAGCGGCGGCGGCGCGAAGCCCGTCACCGACGCGTTCGTCGCGACCGGCAGCTGCGTGTTGGCGACGAAGCCGTCGTGGACGCTCTTGCGCCAGTCGAGCGGCGATGCCGACGCGAGGCCGAGCTTGGCGTGGGCTTCCTTGACGAGCTCCTCGCCGTTCTTGTTGTCGCCGAGGACCGCCGAGAGCAGCTCGGCCGCCGACAGCGTGCCGTAGATCGGCGCGATGAGCGGCTGCGCGATGGTGATGGTGCCGTCCCACGTGCGGGTGTCGCCCCACGCCTCGAGGAAGTGCGAGCGCGGCACGTGCCACGTCGACTTCAGCGAGGTCTCGTCGGCGTACTCGGACAGGTGGATCGACGTCGGGACCTTCGCCAGCGCGCTCGCGAAGTCGAGATCCGCGGGTGCGTTGTAGACCGGGTTACCGCCGAGGATGATCAGCGTGGTCACGCGCCCCGGCGTCGCCAGGTCCTTGACCAGCTCGGCGAGCGACTGCACGCCGGGCTTGCGGGTCGGATCCGGATCCTCGAAGTACTCGACGGTCTTGCCGACCGCGCCGATCGTCTGGTTGATCTTGGCGACCATCGCGTGGACATCGGCCGACTGGCCCCGACCCGCGATCAGGACGCTGCGGCCGGCGTTCGCCTTGAGCTCGTCGGCGAGGACCTTGATGAAGGTCGCGACCTTCTGCTCCTTCAGGAACTCCGACGCCGGCGCGCTGCCACCACCGACCGCCGCGTCGAGCGCGAGCAAGAACGGCAGGGCCAGGTCGCTGCGCAGGCCGAGGCGGTGATCCGCCATCGCGCCCGTCGCCGAGAACGTGCTCTCGACCGACCACAGGCGGTTCATCTTGCCCATGCCGAGCGAGCCGTCGAGACGGCGGCTGCGCGCGAAGTCGCGGCTATACGCGAGATGCGCCGGGTGATCGTTGAAGATGTCGCCGTCGATCGTGACGATCGTCTCGGCGCGATCGAGGTGGGCGAACGGGCGCAGCGGGCGGTTGAACGCCTTGCGGGTGCCCTCGCGCTCGTTGTCGCTCGAGATCGGCTCGTACTCGTGCCACTGCACGCCCTTCTGGGCGAGCAGGCCGCGGAGGTAGGCGATCGTCGGCGACGACGTCGCCTCGGCGAGAACGCGCGTGGTGCCGAGCGTCTCGCGGATCTTCGGGAGCGCCGCGCGGAACGACTCCATCGACGCGCCCTTGCCACCCGCGAGCGGATGCTGCGAGCGGTCCGGATCGTAGAGATTGAGCACGGCGCCCTGGGCGAACGTCGAGCTACCCGCATGCCGCGTGGTGCCCGGGACCGCACCGCCCGAGGCGAACGGGTGATCCGGGTTGCCGTCGAGCTTGATCGGCCGACCTTCGAACGAGGTCGCGAGGAGCGCGTAGCCGACGCCCGAGAGCTCGAACGCGGTCGCGTACTGCTGCGTCTGGCCGGGAACCGAGCCCTCGGGACGGCGCGCGAGGGGGACGATCTCTTCCTTCTCGTAGCGGCAAGCGCCCACGCCGGCGAGCGCCATCGAGGCGCCCATCAGCTGGAAGAAGTTGCGGCGGTGCAGCGGGTCGATCACGCGCGACGGCGCGGTGGCGAACTCGTTGCCCGTGCGATCGGTCTGGAGGGTGGCACCGCCCTCGAGCTCGCGCAGCGACTTCCAGTAGCCGTGCGCCTGCGTCGCGGCGATCGGCGGCAGCGGCTGATCGTCGTGGTGCTCGTGGTGCTCGTCGTGCTCGTGCACGTGACCGTCAGAAGGCTCTTTTGCGGACATCGTCGGCTCCTAGCGGTGGCAGGTCGAGCAGTTGGTGGGCGGGTTGATGTTGTTGGCCTGCTGCACCTGCTTGCCCTCACCCGGGGCAGGGACGTAGCCCATCGCCGTCAGCGCGTCGTGCTTGCGCAGGTTCGGCGTCGGGTTGCGGTGGCAGTCGAGGCACCACTCCATCGTCAGCGACTTGGCCTGGTACACCTTGACCATCTGGTCGATGCGGCCGTGGCAGCTCTCGCAGCCGATCGTCGCGTTCACGTGGGCGGCGTGGTTGAAATAGACGTAGTCCGGGAGGTCAGTCACGCGCGTCCAGCGCACCGCCTGGTTGCCCGCGTACGCCTCGCGGATCGGAAGGAGTGCTTCGGACTCCTTCTTCACCGTGGTGTGGCAGTTCATGCAGACGGCCGCCGGGGGAACCGCCGCCTTCGCGCCCACCTCGACCGTCGAGTGGCAGTAGCGACAGTCGAGCCCGAGCTCGCCGACGTGCAGTGCGTGGCTATACGGGACCGGCTGGTCGGGCTGATAGCCGATGCGGATCGCTTCGGGCGTCACGCCGTAGGCGACGAGCGCGACGAGGTACACGGGCGCTCCGAGGACCAAGAGGTTGATCCACTTCTTGAGCGTCTCGGTCCATTCAGGGAATGTGAAACGAGGCATAGGGGTTCCTGCGTCTGTTCGCGCTGACTAACTGCTTCGCGCGCGCGACTCTTGCACCACGTCTCGCCACCATTTCGCAAGGTTGCGGCGTGATTTCTTGGGGTGGCGTGTCGTCGCAGCCGGGCGCACGGGCGGTGACTCTTCGATGCGGTTTATCGCCGGAACCGTCGAGAAACGCGCTGCGACAAAAGTTCGCGGATCGAGCCCCGTCACCGACGAGGCGATCTGCGCGACAGAATGCCGCACGACCTCCCTACCCTCACGTGGACGGGAGGTTGGTCACTTGCCCCCTCGAAGGGGGTTACTCGTCTTCGTCGTCGCCGAACAAGACGCCGACGCGTAGCTCGACAGCGTCGAAAGGCTCGGCGCGCACACGCTCATCGCGCTCGGCGATCAGCACTTCGACATAGCCGTCCTGATGCCAGCGATAGACGGCAAGGGTCTCCTCGATCGGATCGAGCAGCCAGTAGTGGCCGACGTGATGATCGTGATAGGCGCGCTTCTTCTTGATAAGGTCGTTGCGCTTGTTGGTCGACAGGACCTCGCAGATCCAGTCGGGCGTCACGACGCTCGGGACATCTGAGGGGAGCGTCGGAAGACGGTCGCGGCGCCAACCGGCGACGTCCGTGCGGAACACGCGGCGTTCGGCGAAATGATCTCGACCTCGGTCGCGAACCACCATCCGCCCGGCGAGCGTCCGCCGGGACGTCGATCATAGGGGCCGAGCCAGCGCGCAACGCGGCCCGTGCTTGCCGGAGGCGGCCTCTTTCTCCACGAGCACCCCATCGATGATCTCGTGGCGGCGCTCGTGCTCGGGAATCGCGAGCAGGTCGGCGATCGTCGCATTCGCGAGCTTGGCCGGACCTCCCATCTGCTCGACGGTACCGCAGCACCGTGGAGGCAGCCAGGTGTTATCTCAGGGGGGCGTGTGGGCAGCGCGTCGCCGGCGTGCACGAGCGGCCGGCGGGAGCGTGCGAAAGCGGGCGTTCACCTGGCATCGGCTGCGTGCCGCCCGTCCCCGCGGCACGACGTGAGGCTTCGCCGCGCCACGTCCTCACCTGAAGCCGCTCCGCTGCTCCGCTGCCCGGTCCGATGCAGCATCAGGAAACGCGGCACGAGTTCTCCGACGACGAGTCGCGCGACTGAAGCGCGGGCGACCGGGATTCCGATTCTCGGCGGCGCTACGGCAGCGGATCACCGCGTGGGTCGTGACGCGTCGCGAGCTGGCGCATGTGGTGCGACCTCGCGCGCGAGATCGGGGTTTCGAGGAGACGCTGAAACGGTGGGCGACGCCGCTGAGCACGAGCACGATCACGTGCCCCGCGCTGCGCATGCGCGAGGTGCACGTGATCGACACGCCACCTCTCGGGATCGTGACCCTGGTCTCGGCGGCCGGTCTGCGGATCGAGGGCGTCGCGATCTCCGGACTATGCCGAGTCCCGGGTTGTGCGGAGCTGGGGGCGGGTCCGGTGTCGCCCCGCGGCTCCTTGCGGTCGTGTGCTTGATCCACTCCGCTTAATCGTGCGGCTTCTCCGCGCGCCACTTCGGCGAAGGAGGACCTCATGGTCACGGACTACTTTGAAGCAAGGCGGGACGCTTGAAAGCATGCGCACGACATGTGTCGGCGCTCACCTCGATGACCTCGCAGGCACGTTGGCCGGAGCGGGCTTTGCCACGCTGCGACCTCGCTCACCGTCGCCACGCCGACGCCGAGCGCACGCGCGATCTCGCGGTGGCTCCGCTGCAGCTCCTTCAGTCGAAGAATCTCTCGGGTCTTGCGCATGGACAGTCGCTCCGTAGCCATCGAGCCTCCTGAGGAGGCGCTCGGCTGCAGGCCGTCCAGCGTCGTCCGCGCGACCTCCGATCACCGAAGGTCGGCCACAGGTCTGACCGTCTAGCTCAGGCGATCGCCATCACCGGTTTCGGTGATCGCCATCCGCCGTTTTTGGCGATCGCCATGGGCCGAAACCCGCAAGGCAGCCCCTGCAGTACTAGGGATAATCTGCCTGCAACGCGCTGCGAATGGGCTGCTTGTGCATACCACTCAACCAGTACTGGAGATGCCAGACTTGCTTAAACTGATCGAGCCAGAGAGCACCAACTGCCTCATTGTTGCCAGATTTGTTTGTGAAGTCATACGAGACACCGTTGTCTGCTATTGGTTTGTCCCACACGCTTGCTGCACCAAAGGAGAGCGACAGAACGACGTCGCACTCTCGCGCAATTGCGACATCTCGAATATAATCATTAGCTTTGGAAGCATCCAGATCTCGCCAGGGTAATGGCTCCAACGAAACCCCGCAACATTCATTCTCGTCACGAAATGATAACCATCCCCCCCCTACCAAGATGGGGAAGGCGGTTTCCGCCTTTAGTCGGACGAGTTCTCCACGGTTGTCCACCAACTCGCCTAGCGGCCTCCATGTCCCAAGAATTGGAACTGGCCCCATCGCAGCATGCCCTTGATAGTCGAGTCGCCCAAAACTTTCGCTATCTAAATATGAAATTTCGAGAATCGCAGAAACCTCATCAATAATAAAAACCTCGTCCACCTTCACGACATATACGGCTGAAACTTCGGGCAAGCAGTCGCCTGGAGGTGCCCCGCCTCCCCTAACTCTGCATACAAGGACTTCGTGACCAGACTCACGATATCTTGCCGTGATGCTCATGCCGTTAGTGCTCCGAGCCAACCTCCAACCGCACGGACGTTCGCGTTCGGCAGCGAGACATCTCGCCGGATCGATCAATTCGCCCTCTTCGAACGTCACCTTGAGCATTCCTTCGGTACCGATTAGCACCCCCTCTGCCACGGGCGACCACGATGACGGTACCGGCCATTCAGTTTCGTGCGTTCCATAGAACGAGGTGCATTTCATTGCGTCATTGTTTCCCAGTAACGTTGTTTATGCGGCGAGATTCTTGTGCCGCAGCACATCCTGCACATGCCTTGCCGCCATGTTTGGCGCCGCTTGAACTTGCCTGTTCCACCACTGGATTTCCAGTTGCCTCGCCATATGCAATACCGCGTTGCTCGCCATGATGCCCGGTCTTGCCCGGCAATCGATTGGACTTACCATGCGTTGGGACATCCGTCACTCCCTGCGCCGCCAGTGCCTCTCGCTGCTTTGGGTTGGGCTTTACGGAACCTGTCGCCGAAAGTTGACCGTCTGCATGGCGGTTGATTGTCACGGTTCGCAGTGAATCGGCCTTGGCATCTTTGGACAGCGGCGCACGTGCAGCATCGGCAATTGCCTGAAGCTCATGAGTATGTTTCGCCCCCTGCTCCGCGACTTCCTGGACAACCTCGCGACCTACCTTACCAGCACCTGGCGTCGTTATCGCCATCGCGGCAAAGCTCATTAAGGCCATGCCGTACTGGCCTTTCATGGCGTACCCGGTCCCAGACAGGAAGTCGCCCGCGCCATCAATGCCCGGGATATTTCCGATGACATCTCCGGCCGCAATGAGGGCATCAGGAAGGGCGTTACCTGCTTCACGACCACTGTCCATAAGGCTGTCAAAACCTGCCTTGACAGCACCAATGCCGGGGTCGCCCATTCCTCCCAGGTACGGTTGGCGGCCGTCAGGGTCCACGTACCGCAATGGATTATTCAGATTGGCAGTGTAGAGAAGCCCCTGACGCGGCTTGGTCCACGCTGCATCAGGCGCGAAGCGAAATAGTGGATCGCTCTGTGTCCACGTAAGCGAAACCTTGTCGTAGTAGCGAAAACCGTAATATGTCAGTGCACTAATATCGTCCTGATACTTGTCATTGAAGCGGCGCTTGTGAACCGCAATCCCCGCTGAGGCGCCGCCGGCGTCGGTTGCCTCGAGCACTTCGCCGAACGGCCCGTAGCTGAACCGCGCGTTGATTGTTCCGGTCGAGCTTACGGCGGCGAGCGTGTTGCTCGCGAGGCCATGGAACTGATACTCGAACGTACCCGCGGAACTGGCGGGGGTGCGCTCGATGCGAGCGACGGGTGTCCCGAGGCTCGCATGTGCGTAGGTCTTGGTGAGGGCGCCGCTGGCGTCGAAGTGATACTCGGTGTCCTTGAGGAACCAGATCAGGCTCTTGTTGCCCCCAACGGGAAGCTTGACCACTTGCGTGCGCTGACCGTTGTTATCGTACCAGTACTCCTCGCGCCCCTGCTCGACGTTGTTTACGAGCTTGATCGCGCGCCGCAGCTGGTCCTTGCCGTCGTAGACGTAGGTCCAGCTCTCGCCGGTGCCGGGATACGAGCGCGACGTCTGGTTGCCGGCGGCGTCGTACGCGTAGCTCGCGACCGTCACGCCCTGTGCGGTCACCAACGAGGTCACATGCTCGGGATCCGTCCCACCGTAGACGTAGTTCACGTTCCGCGGCATCACCTCGCTACCAAAGGGCTTCGGGCTCACCTGCGAGACGTTCGCGGAGGCAAGCCGGCCAGCGGGGCCGTAGCCATAGCTCCCGGAGTAGAAGGCTCCGCCGCTTACGAGCGCACTCGTGATCTGGTGCCGTTGGTCGTACCCGTAATTGAAGGTGCGCGTTGATGATCCGAGCGTATGAAATAGCGTTTTCGGATCGTCATTACCGAAGTAGGAGAGCTGCTGGCGCGCGACCTGCGTGGTGGTAGTGCCCACGATCGGGATGGTTTCGACCTTCTGTACCTGCTGATTAACGACTCGGCCCAGCTTGTCATAGCTCCAGTTCGCCTCGACATAGACCATCGAGCCGCTGGTGTTATTGCGGCGCTTGGTCACCAGCCCTGCGACGTTGCGGGTCTGCTCGCCGGCGATCCTCGACGAGGACGTGCCACCAACCGTGTTGACCGACACGATCTCGAGCGATGAAGGAAGGCCGCGGCCATCCAACCGCGTGCGAGTCCACGTCTCGTATTGGTTCGTGCCGATCAGCTCGCGATGCTCCAGCTTCATCCGCGTCCCGAGCGGCGACCACTCCTCGCGCGCAGACCTATTTAGGTTGCTATAGCCGGCGGCCGTGAATAGCTGCGCGGTCAGGTGCGGCTGGGCCTGCGGGTCCGTGAAGTAGAGGTGCTGCTGAACCTGCGCGCCGGTGACGCCGAAGCTCCTCCACTGATACAAGCGCCCCTTGCCGTTAGCGGTGCTGAAGTCCCACGAGAACGTCTCGGTATTGGCGCCGAATAAGTTTTGATCGGCCACGGAGAGCGTCCGTGGCCCGATCACGCGGGACTGAGGTCGATCGAGGTGATCGTAGACCGTCGAGGCCGTGTAGTTGAGGATCGGGTCCGTGCTGGAGGGACGCGGCACCTCTTCCGATGTCTCGTTCCCGTTGCGATCGTACTTGTAGATCCAATGTAAGCGCTGTGCGAACCAGTGGCAGTCTTTGCGACCGGTCCGCTTGACCGCTACGGCTGTTCGCTTGGCGGGACCGTGAAGCTGCCAAGCTGCATGTCGAGTTCGTCCGGGTTCAGTCGCGCACGCGTCGCGGTCCAGT
>JANRKM010000235.1:0-14088 GCA_033763475.1 Kofleriaceae bacterium | reverse complement strand
ACGGGCACGGGAGCAGGGCGCGAGAACCGCCGCGGTGCGGCGTTTCTCAGCGCCCTGCTAGGGCGTTGCCCCGTGCACGAAGGGATTCTTCCCGAGGGGATTGCCCCACACGATCTCGGTCACGAGCAAGCTTGCCCGATGCGTCGCGACCCACTCCTCCGCCGTCTCCGACCACAGGTTTTCGGGAAGTGCGAGGCCGGGCGCGCCGAGCTTGTAGCGCACGCCGCCGCGGGGCTTCGCGAGCAAGATCTCGTCGACGGCCGCATGCTTCTCGATCGCGATCGCGTAGCCATCGAGCGCAGCGACAGCCGCATACGGCGCACCGACCGTGATGCCATGCATCGTCCGTACGCGGGCACGCACGGTGAGGTCGCCGGTGGAGGTGACGTGCAGCTTGATCGGACCGCCAGGGCTCAGCACCATGGTCACCACGTCAGTGCGCGTATCGCGCGCGAGCACCATGCGGACGCGCTGGTACGGCATGCCCTCGTCGACGAGCGCTCCGAGTAGCTCGACATCGATCCCCGGCAGCAGCTCCGCGACCTGCTCGCGCGTTCCGGTTCCCAAGGGGAAGTTCAAACCTCTCTCCCCGATTTCGAGCTCGACGATCTCGGACATGCGCTAGATGCTCCCCCCGAAGATCTGTTTGATCAAGTACGGCGCGCTCTCCTCGAGCTGATCGTAGCGACACTCGGCGGCGGGCTTGTCGGGGCGCCAGCGCTTGAAATGGGTGGCGTGGCGGAAGCGCGTGCCCTGCATGTGGTCGTACGCGACCTCGGCGACGAGCCCGATCGCGAGCGGCTCCCACGACAGATCCTTGCCGCGGTTCCACCGGCTCGTCGCGCCGGGGAGGCGCTGCTCCGACTCTTGCTCCTGCCAGTCCGCCCAGTCCTTCCACGGATGATTCTCGCGGTCGCGCATCGGCGCGAGCATCTCGGCGAGCTTCGCGCGCTCGGTCTGCTTGAACGACGACGCGATGCCGACGTGGTGCAGGGTGCCCTGCGCATCGTAGAGGCCGAGCAGCAGCGAGCCGACGAGCGTGCCCTTGCCGCCCTTGTACCAGCGAAAGCCGGCGACCACGCAGTCGGCGGTGCGCTGGTGCTTGATCTTCAGCATCGCGCGCTTGCCGGGCTGGTACCCGATAGAGTCGGGCTTGGCCATCACACCATCGAGCCCCGCGCCCTCGAAGCGATCGAACCAGTCGCGCGCGACGGCGGCGTCGCGAGTGGCCGGCGTGATGTGCACGGGCGGCTTGCAGTCCTTCAGCGCTTCCTCGAGGCGCGCGCGGCGTTCGGCCTGCGGGCGGTCGCGCAGATCTTCGTCGCCGAGCGCGAGTAGGTCCCAGGCGACGTACGATGACGGGCTCTGCTCGGCGAGCATCTTCACGCGCGTGGCCGCGGGATGAATGCGGAGGAGCAGTGCTTCGAAGTCGAGGCGGTCGCCCGTCGCGATCACGACCTCGCCGTCGAGAACGCAGCGGTCGGGGAGCTCGCGCCGCAAGGTCTCCTCGAGCTCCGGGAAGTACCGGCCGAGCGGCTTCTCGTCGCGACTCTGGATGTAGACCTCATCACCACTCTTGAACACGACGCCGCGGAAACCGTCCCACTTGGGCTCGAACAGCCAACCCTCCCCGTCGGGAACGTCGCTCGACAGCTTCGCGAGCATCGGCGGCACGGGTGGTTTGAAAGGGAGCTGCAGCGGCACGCCGGCAAGGTACACTGGAGTCGATGCGCGCGCTGCTGATCATCCTGCTCGTATCTGCGACGGCTGCAGCCGAGGAGCGCAACGCGTGTCCGCGTGGTGCGCGCTTTCGCGGCGTGGCGATCGATCTCGACGTCAAGGGCGCCGACATTCACGACGTGTTCCGCGTGCTCGCGCAGGTCGGCAAGATCAACATCGTGGTTCCCGACGACGTGAAGGCCAACGTGACGCTGACGGTGAAGAAGGTGCCGTGGGATCAGGTCGCCTGCACGATCGTCGCGATGCACAAGCTGCGTCTCGAGATCGACGGTAACGTCATGCTCGTGATGCCGAGCCGCTAGCAAGCTACGGCTGCAGGATGCCGAGCGCCGCGCCCTGCGGGTCGAGGATGATCGCGAACCGGCCCACGGTGGGGACATCGGTCGGCAGCACGATGACGGTCGCGCCGAGCTTCTTCGCCCGCTCGATGGTCTTGTCGGTGCTCGCGACCTGCACGTAGGGCGTCCATGCGTGCTGCGCTTCGGGCATCCGCGCCTCGAGGATGCCGCCGCGCGGTTGACCGGCCGCGTTGAGCGTGAAGTACGTGCCCATCCCGGGCATATCCATCTTCTCCGGCGTGAAGCCGGCAACTGCGCTGTAGAACGCGACCGAGGCCGCGGGGACCTTCGACGTCAGCTCGTTCCAGCAGAACGATCCGTCGGCGGCTTCGGGCAAGGGCTCATCGGCCTTTGCCGGCTGCCACAGTGCGAATGCACCACCGTGCGGATCGCTCGCGATCGCCATCGTGCCGAAGTCGCCGACCTTGAACGGCGCCTCGAGCACCTTGCCGCCGAGCTGGGTGACCTTTTCACTCGCGGCGCGCACGTCGCTGACGCGCAGGTGCGTGAGCCAGTGCGACGTTGAAGGCGCACCCGGCGGCGTGTGCATGTAGCCGCCGATCGTCTTACCGCCCGACGCGATCATCGTGTAAGCGCCGTCGGGCATCGGCACGTCCTTGGTCGTCCAGCCGAACAGCTCGCCGAAGAACCCCTGCGCCTTCTTGTCGTCCTTCGAAACGTACTCGAACCAAACGAATGCTGCGGTCATTGTCATTCTCCTTTGCCCTTTGCCCTGGGTCGAACGAGCGGAAGGAGGATCGACAACGCCGCGAACAATCGTGTAACTCGGCGACGCCGCTACTGTTTTAGCGGCGTCGGCTGGCCCTGATCGACGAAGTCGAGGGAGATCGAGTTGAGGCAGTAGCGCAGGCCGGTCGGTCGCGGGCCGTCATCGAACACGTGCCCCAGGTGCGCATCGCAGCGCTTGCACCGGATCTCGACGCGCACCATGCCGTGACTCGTGTCCTGGATCTCGGCGATGTGCTCGCGATCGAACGGCTTGAAGAAGCTCGGCCACCCGGTGCCCGACTCGAACTTGGCGTTCGACTCGAACAGGGGGAGGCCGCACAACCGGCACGTGTAGATGCCCGGCTTCTTGTTGTCGAGGAAGACTCCGCAGCCGGCGCGCTCCGTGCCCTGGTGCAAGATCACGTGCTTCTCCTCGGGGGAGAGAGAAGCTGCGAGGGCGTTGATGCGGTCGCGTGTGAGAGGCGTGAGATCGAAGCCCGTCTTCGAGGTGCTCATGCCTCCACTGTAGCGGTTAGTAGCCGTAATCGTAGTAGACGGAGCCGTCGTAGTAGTTGTCCTGGTACGACGTGTCGACCTCGTAGCGGCCGGCGACCCAGTTCCACTGGTAGCCGTTCCACTGCCAGCTACCCGCGATCCAGATGTAGCCAGGGACCGTCTCGTAGTTCTCGACGATCGGCTGGGGCCGCGCGTAGTAGTTCGTATAGCGAACGTTGAAGACCGGCCGCACGTACGGGCGGTACAGGCCACCCGCGAAGTAGAAGCCGTTGTTGCGGTACACCGGGCGCGCGCGGTTCACCCGGACGACGCGGTAGCGGCTCCGGTCGTAGTCGCGATAGCGCGAGACGCGCACCGAGGTGTTGTCGCGACGCCAACCGTTGTTGTGGCGCCAGCCATCGTGGCGCTGGCTGCTCCAGCGGTTGTCGCGATGGTCGCGCACGCCGCCGCGTCGACCGTCGCGGTCCGCAGCAGCAACGCCGCCGGTGAGAGTCAGAGCGGTGAGGGCGAGGAGGATGATTCGACGCATGATGGTGAAGACCTAAAGCATCTGGCGTGCCGTGGCGCTCACCTGCAATTTCAGGCAATTGGCGCTGCACACTCCTGCATAAACCGCAGGAGTGTGAACGGCGGTTCCTGCGGGTTCCGCAGCCGCGTCGCCCGCGCCACTCGGCTTCGGCTGCGACCTCAGTCGCCGTCCACGCCGTACTTCTTCAGGCGATCGTAGAGCGTGCGTTCGCCGATCCCGAGGAGCTCGGCAGCGCGCCGGCGATTTCCTCGGACGATCTCGAGCGCGTGAAGGATCGCCTCCTTCTCGAGCTCGGCGAGCGGGCGCACCTCGGAGCCACTCGCGGTGACCGCCGCGGCCTTGGTCGACGTACCGCCCTCGAGCCAGATGTGGCTGTCGTCGATCACGTCGCCGTCGGCGAGGATCGCGGCGCGCTCGAGCGTGTTCGCGAGCTCGCGCACGTTGCCGCGCCAGCTCGCCGAAGCGAGCCGCTTTTGCGCCGAGGGCGCGAGCTTGGGTAGCGGGCGCTTGAGGTCACGCGCGATCCGCTCGAGCAGGGTGGTGGCGAGCGGCAGGATATCGGCGGGGCGCTCGCGCAAGGGCGGGAGCTTGATCGGAAACACCGCGAGACGGTGGTAGAGGTCTTCGCGGAACCGGCCCTCGTCGATCATCGCGCGCAAGTCGCGGTTGGTCGCGGCGACCCAGCGGACGTCGACCTCGAGCGTGCGGCTGCCACCGACGCGCTCGAACCGGCGCTCCTGCAGCACGCGCAGCAGCTTCGCCTGCAGCTCGGGCTTGAGCTCGCCGACCTCGTCGAGGAAGAACGTACCGCCGTCGGACAGCTCGAGGCGACCACGCTTGCGCTCGGTGGCGCCGGTGAACGCGCCTTTTTCGTGGCCGAACAGCTCGCTCTCGAGCAGCGTCTCGCTGAGCGCGGCGCAGTTGATGGCCATGAACGGCTTCAGCGCGCGCGGGCTGCGGGCGTGGATCGCGCGCGCGGCGACCTCCTTGCCGGTGCCGCTCTCGCCGAGGAGGAGCACGGTAGCGGCGGTGCGCGCGACCTTGTCGATCGCCTCGACGACGGGCTGCATCGCCGGATCTCCATATGTGAGCGGCGGCTGGCCGGGCAGAGAGGGATCGTGACGCTCGACGCCGTCGACACGGTCCTTGAGGCCGCGGCGCTCGATCGCGCGCGCGACGAGGAGGCGCAGCTCGTCGGGGCCGGAGATCGGCTTCTGGAGGTATTCGAACGCGCCGAGCTTCATCGCCTCGACGGCATTGTCGACCGTACCGTGGGCCGTCATCACGATGACCTCGACCTCGGGCTGCTCGGCCCGTACCTTGCGCAGGAGCGCCATGCCGTCGAGGCCGGGCATCTTGAGATCGGTCAGCACGAGATCGAAGCCGCGTTCGTCGAGAAGCTTGGCCGCTTCCTTGCCATCCTTGGCGGCGACCACGGTGTGATCGTCGAGCTCGAGGGTGTCGGTGATGAACTCGCGAAGGCCAGCTTCGTCGTCGGCAACCAGGATGCGCGCCATGGATCAGGACTCCGGAATCTCGGCGCGAAACACCGCGCCGCCACGTGGGGACGAGAGGACCACGAGGGTACCTCCATGCAGCTCGACGACGCGACGGGCGACGGCAAGTCCAAGCCCGGTACCCTGCGTCTTGCCGGTGAAGAACGGCTCGAAGATCTTCTCCCGTTCGCCTTCTGGCACGCCCGGGCCGTGATCGACCACCTCGAACACGAGGCGGTTGTTCTCGCTCGTCACGGTCACGGTGACCGGCGGACCTGCCGTGACCGCGTTGTCGACGAGGTTCACCACGACCTCGCGGATGCGCCCCGCGTCGAGTGACCACTCCGCTGGGGCCGCGCTGGTATCGACGGTGACGTCGCCGGAAATGCTGGTCGCGGCTTCGCGGATCACCGCGCCCGGGTCGACAGGTGTGCGCTTGATCGCGCCGGTGCGCACGAAGTGGAGGAGGTCGTTGATGAGTTGCTCGAGCCGCACCGCTTCGTCGACGACGCGCTCGGCCTTCGCCCGCGCCTTCTCTCCGTCGGGAAGCGCCTTGGCGATCATCTGCGACAGCAGCTGCGCGTTGCCCTTGAGCGATGCGAGCGGGTTCTTGATCTCGTGCGCGAGCACGGCCGACATCTCGCCCAGGCTGGCGAGCCTGCGCTCGCGCTCGCGGGCGCGCTCCTCGGCGTGGCGCCGGGCCTCGCGGCGGACCAGCACGATCGCGACGCCGAGCAGGCTGAGTGCCGCGAGCACGCCGACGCCGAGCGTGCGCCACGATGCTGCGCGCAGCTCGTTGGCCTGGAGCGGCTCGATCTCCACGAGGTAGCGCGGGGTGCGGCCGCCTGCTTTCAGGCGCCGGAACGCGCGCAGCGTGAGCCGCACCCGCCCGTCGACCTCGCTGAACTTGCGCGCGTTGGTAGGCAGGTCGTCGACGTCGGTGCTCACGGGCGTGCCGGCAGCGGCGAGGATCTCGCCCTTCCTCTCGATCATGGCGAGATAGCGCAGGCCTTCGTCGGCGTGTGCCGCGAGAATTGCCTCGAGGTCGGCCGACGAGGGCATCGCGTCGAGATCCGCGAGATCGGCGCGCACGGCCTGCTCGATGGCGAGCGCCTGTCCGCGCCGCACTGCGAGACTCGCGTCGAGCACCGACGAGCGCGTCGACCAGACCGTCGCGATCAGCGCGGCGCCGATCAACACGAAAACCGCCACCACGGACCAACCGGCGAGCGGTGTGACGCGTGATGACGGCATCGCGGGCAGCATAGCCTGCCTATCGGGTACTCGGTTATTGACCGCGGCTCGCACCGTGGCCGCGCCGGCCATGATGCTTGCCGAGCTTGCCGAGCTTGCCCGCCTTGAACTCCTCGAAGGACAGCTTGCCGTCGTTATTGACGTCGAGCTTCATGAACCTCCTCTGTGCACGGGCTTCGAGCATCGCTTCTTTCTCGGCCGCATCGAGCGAGCCGTCCTTGTTGGCGTCGAACTTCTCGAGCATCCGCGCCTTGCGCTCGGCGCGCGTGGCGTCGGTGCCCGGACCACCCGGCGATGCAGCAGCGAGACCCGCGGCGCCGAGGACAATCGCAGTGAGCACGGTGAGCTTTAGCTTGGTAAACATCTGAGTGACCCTCCTTGGTCGACGCCACGCTTTTGCGATGACTGTGCCGCTGAGCAACACCTCGAAACTCGGTCCCTGGCGGCGGCGACTACTGCCGAAACTGCAGTACGCGCTGCGAAGCCTGCATCTGCACGAGGTGCTCCGCTTCGCCGCGCACTTTCATACTTGCCCTCACGCAACGTGAGGTTCGTAGGGTGCAGGCCACGAGGTAACCAGCATGGCGTACACGGTCGGAGAGCTAGCGAAGTTGACCGGGGTGACGGTGCGCGCGTTGCACCACTACGACGAGATCGGCCTGGTCCGGCCGTCGCAGCGGAACAGCGCCGGCCATCGCCTCTACGACGATCGCGACGCGCTCAGGCTCCAGCAGGTGATGCTGTTTCGCGAGCTCGGCCTCCCACTCGACGAGATCGCCGCCGCGATCGACGAAGCCCCCTCCCGCGAGGAGCTGCTTCGCCGCCATCGTGACGCGCTGATCGTCAAGCGCGGGAAGCTCGATCAAATGCTCGCCGCCGTCGACGCCGCGCTGGACACCATCGAGAAAGGCAAACCGATGCAGCCCGAGGACTTCAAGCACCTATTCGATGGCTTCGATCCCACAGAGTACGAGGCCGAGGCGCGCGAGCGCTGGGGCGAGACCGATGCGTACAAGGAGTCCGCGCGCCGGACGAAGACGTATGGCAAGGCGGACTGGGAGCGCATGAAGGAGGAGGCCAATGCGATCAATCAGCAGCTCGTCGCGTGCATGAACGCTGGCGCGCCGCCGGATGATCCGCGGACGCAGGCCGCCGTCGACGCCCACCGCCTGCACATCGACACGTGGTTCTATCCGTGCAGCAAGGAGATGCATAAGAACCTCGGCGCGATGTACGTCGCCGACGAGAGGTTCACCAAGAACCTCGACAAGGTCGCGCCGGGCTTCGCGCGCTATCTCTCCGAGGCGATCGCTGCGAGCTAGTTAGAGCGGATCCGAGAAATCGCAACACGCCGTTCTCCTTCCCGGTTCTCGGTTCACCGTTCCCTATTCGACGACGGCTGATTGTTCGGGCAGTTCGCATGTGATCTATGCACTCGGTGGAAACCAAGTTCGCGGAGATTCCGGACGCCCTCTGGGACCAGATGGAGCCGTTGCTTCCTGCGCTACCGGACGGTCCGAGGCGTGGTCGTCCGCCGATCCCGAATCGGACGATCCTGTCCGGCATCGTGTACCGGTTGAGGACCGGCTCGCAGTGGAAGGCCTTGCCGGAGCAGTTCAGCTCAGGATCGACATGCCATGCGAAATTCCAGGCGTGGTCCAAGGCGGGCATCTTCCGACGCCTGTTCGAGAAACTCGTCCAGTTCTATGACGACGTGCGCGGCATCGAGTGGGAGTGGGCTTCGTTGGACAGCGCCATCGTGAAGGCTCCCAAAGGGGGCGACGCGACGGGTCCCAACCCGACGGACCGAGGCAAGTCGGGCGTCAAGCGCCACATTCTCACCGATGGCAGAGGTGTTCCGCTGGCGGCCGAGATCACGGGCGCCAACGTTCACGACAAACGTGCCGCGGTCCCGACGGTGGATGCTGTCGTCATGCGAGCGCCTCGTGGTCCACGGCGCCCGACGAATCTGTGCCTCGACAAGGGCTACGACTTCGACGACGTTGATCGCGAGATTCGAGCACGTGGAATACGGCCACACATTCGGCGCCGCGGCGAGAAGCCAAGGAAATGCCAACGTGGGCGATCGAGACGATGGGTCGTGGAGCGAACCAACTCGTGGCACAACCGGTTTCGCGCCCTGCTCATTCGCTGGGAGCGAAAGGGTACCAACTACCTGGCACTGCTCCATCTCGCGTGCGCCATGATCGCGCTTCACCACACGAGGTGACCTCGCGTTGCTTTGCGGTCTTGATCGAGGCCGTCAGGATCGCGACCAGTTCGTCGGCCTCGCGGGCCAAGGCATCGACATCGGCATTCACCACAAGCTCTGCGTCCTGGACAAGCCGCAACCAGTAGAGCGCTTCGCGCATCTCCTTGTTCGCGACACCCACCTTGTGAATGAAATCGGCGCGACTTTCCGCACCGCGCGCTTCCTCGTAGTTCGCTCCACCACCTGTCGCCGCCCGCACCAGTTGCCCGAGGATGTGCTTCGAAGCTGGTCCCTTTGGAAACGTTTGGCACAGCCGAACCACCTGCGCGGCGAACCGGCGTAGTCGGATCGAGATGTTCTCGCCCTTCACACTCGGCACGCTACGCGTCGCGTCTGACAATAGGGAACCGAGGAACCGAGAACCGGGAATTGTGATTTCTAGGATCCGTTCTTAGTCGAGGAAGCGGAAGTCGTTCGGCCCGTTCGTGTCGCCAGAGGTGAGCACGGCGTAGGCGGTGCTATCGCGCAGGACGACGTAGGCCGCCATGCCTCCGGGCCACGTCAACCGCCGCCCAGGTACTCCGCCGAGCATGGTGTCGGCCTTCGTCGCGCTCGGAACGTTCGCCTTGCCCACGCGATCGCGCAGGATCTGCTCGAGAAAGTCGAGGAGCCACTTCTCGTCGGGCTGGCTCTGGCTGGTGGGGAAGTGCACGGCGAGCGCGCCGAACATCGAGTTGCCGCGCTCCCACATCACGAGCTTTGCGATCGCGTCCATCCCGATGGGCGTCTGGTCCCGGAACCGGAAGCCCGGGCCAGGCGTGCGGACGGCGAAGCCGAAGCGATGCTCGATGTACTCGCCGTTCGCCTCGCTCGTCGCCTCGAGCTTGTCGATCGAGAAGCCCGCGATCGCGGCGTCGATGAGGGCCCCCTGCGCATCCATATCGACCTTTTGCCCCCAGAACATGATCTGGAGGCCGAGCCCGTTCTCGACGAGCGAAGCGACGTGCCAGCGGAATTGCGTCGCGCCATGGCCGAGGTCGAGCACCGTGACACGTGCGCGGCCGACCTCGCGCTCCGAGACCTTGGTTCCTGGGTTCGCGGCGAGCGCGAGCGCGTGGAACTCCTTGGCGGTGGACGTTGTCTGCTGCGGCAGCACGACGCCATAGAGGAACTTCGATGGCTCGTACAGCGAGATCTCTGCCTCCGCGTTCAGCACGCGTGCCTCGTCGCCGGTGGTGATCCGCCACACCCCCACAGGCTTCTTCCACGTCCAGCCCTTCGCGAAGCTGCGGTAAACACCGGCGCGCAGCGCATAGAAGGGGCCAATGGCGGCCTGCGTGTCACGGCGCTGTTCGAACGAGGCCATCAGCGCCTTGGCCTCGGTCGCGGGCATGGTCTCGAATGCTGCGAGCCCGGTGGGGAGCACCTTCAGTGCGCGCTCGCGGTCGGCCGCGTGAAACCACGCCTGGACCTGAACGAGCTGGTCGTTCGCGACGTGTACACCGTGCAGGTATTGGAGCTTGACGCCCGTCGTCGCGGCCACGGAGACCATCTCGAGGGGGCTGCCGGCGAACCTGGCCTGGTAAGGCTCGCCGCGCGTTCCTTCGAGTGCGCTGCGCATGCGCTCCACGAAGGCCGCTCGCTGGGCGGGGGGCGGCGCCCGCTCGGGGATCAGCGCGATGTACACGTCGGGATTCGAGTGAGCGAGCCCGACCTCGGCATCGCGGTTCGCGCGGATGAGTGGATCGCCGACCATCAGGCGCCAGTTGTTGGTGGGCCGCGCACGGAGCGCGGTGACCGCGCTCTCGAACACCCCGCCCTTCACGTGCCAGCCCACGCCGTGTGCGTCGGTGACCGGTGCGGGCACGCGGCCCTTGATCTCGCCGGGCAGCGCCTTGAACGCCTCGAAGAACGGCTTCAACTCGCCGGCCGAGGCGGAGAGCTTGGTGACCTGACCCCAGCCGAGGACCTGAAACACGAAGCGATCGCGGACGAACACGTTATTCGCGAACCGGAAGTCGACGCCGTTCATGCGCCCGGCCACGACGTAGCGCTCGGCGTCGACGCCGGCGTACTTGATGCGCTCGCGCAGCTCGACGGTCTTGCCCTCGATCGGCAGCTGCTCGATCAGCAGGTCGGCGAACTCCGTCGCCGTCGAACCCGGCGCGACCTCGACGATGATCGCGCCGAACAAGGCATCGCCGTCCATCGCGCCGGCCACCGCATCCGGGACGAGCTTGCGGATGTCGGCTTCGCGCGTGAGCTTCCAGCCGTCGCCTGGCCAGGCGATCTCGAACCGATAGTCCTCATCGACGAGCGGCTTGGTCGCGTCGTCCGTCGAGGCGGCCGTGACCTTGGTCGGATCGCCGTCGGTGCGCTTGCACGCCGACGCCGCGGCCAACCCGAGGAGCAGAACGAATGCCGAGGTGCGCACGGGGCGCAGTATGCCTCAGCGGAGGTCGACGCCGTCGACGATCCGATCGTGATCCGGCGCTTCCCCGAGCCGGATCAGCGCCGATGCGAGCACGTCACCCGTGGTGGAGCGATAACGATCGCGCACCTTCTTGCCGCCGAGCACGCCGACGACCGCGAGCAGCCCATCGCCGACGACGGCGGCGGCGCTCTCACCCATGCGGTGCTCGTCGCGCTCGCCGGTGATGATCGACGGCCGCGCGATCACGTACGGCAACCCGGCCCCCATCACGGCATCTTCGGCCTTGCCCCGCGCGCGCAGATACCCGGAGCGCGCGTCGCGATCCGCGCCAACGCTCGACAGGTACACGAGGCGAGGGCGGCGCTCCGATGCACGGGCGGCCTCGACGGCGAGCTTGGTGAGCCCGAGATCGATCTGCTCGTAGATATCGCCGGCCACTGCCTCGGCCTTGGCCTTGCTGCGGGTGGTGCCGATCAGGATGTAGAGCTGCGCGGGCGCGACCTCCCGGAACCGCTGCGCGAGCGCGGCGACCTCCCATGCCGTCGTGTCGACCTTGGCGCCCAGCTCGGCGAAGCGCACCTGCCATTCGGCGAGCTTGGACGAGTCGGGGCGGACATGCGCGATCGTCTCGGTGCCGCGTACGCAGAGCTGGCGCACCACTTCGCGCCCGACAAAGCCGGTGGCGCCAAGGACAAATGCGGTCATGTCAGCTTCGCGAGCGCGGCCTGCATGCGCTCCTTGAGCGGCTCGATCACGGTCGGGTCCTTGACGTTGATCACCGGCTCCGTGTCGTATTGCTCGTAGAACACGCTGTCCTTGGTCTCGGGCGGCACGCCGAGCGCTTCGCGGATGCGCTTGAAGTCGGGCACGAAGCCGCGATCGATGAGCGGGACGATCGTACCCGTGATCGTGCCGGTGAGGCCGCAGATGTAGACCACGACGTTTTTCGGGTTGAACCCACCGGGGGGAAGGCCGAGGCGCTTCTCGAGCTCCTCGAGGCGCGCGGTCTCGAAGAACGACTCGACGCGGCCGACGTCCCCCTTCCAGTCGGGCGCCTCTTTGGGGCGGCTGACCGTGCCCCAGTAGTGGAGCTTGTTTTCGACGCTCATGCGCATGAGCTCGTCGCGGTAGCCGAGGTCGGCCGGATACGACGCGCCGTGCAACAGGACCCACTTCGAGAGGTCGACGTTCGCGTTGCGGCGCAGCTCGCTGCGCACCATGGACACGAATGGTGCCGAGCCCGTGCCGGCAGCGACCATCACGCGCAGGCGCGGATCGTCGAGGCCGACCGTATCCTTCACGGTGAACACGCCGGCAGCGACCGGGCGCATGTACAGGCGATCGCCATTTTTGAGCTTCCACAGCAGGTGCGTGAGTGGATTCTCGGATTCCGGCTTGCTGACGAAGCGGACGTAGAACTCGACCGGCCCGTCATCCTCGGGCGCGGAGGCGATCGACATCGAACGCCTCACCGAACCCAGCTCCGGACGTTCGGCGTTGTTCATGCCCAGCACGCAGTACTGGCCGGGCACGAACCAGGGCCGTTCCTCGGGCATCTGATCGGGCTTGATGCGGAACAACGTGAGCGCGTCAGTTACATCGACGCGTTCCACCAGAGTCGCGTTGTACTCGAGGGGCTTCGCCATCAGCATCGACGCTAGCACGTCGCGCCGAGGTGAGGCGGTTCAACGCGTCGCGCTGGGAACGTGATTCGCGGCGTCGTGCAGCGACTGCCAGGCAGCGTCGCGCGCCTGCTCCAAGCGTTGAATGCTGTTGTCGACCACTTCGTTGCGCGCGGTCCAGTTGGCGGCGTCGACGTTCTTGAGGCTCAGGATCAACGCGCCCGTCTCGTCAGCACGCTGCTGTAGATCCTGGACCTTCTCGTCGACGAGTGCGCGGTCCGGTGCGCTCAGTGAGAGCTGCTGCGCGGCAGCCATGATCACCACGGGCTGCGATGCGATGGTCGCGTACAAGCCTCGCAACGTATCCATGCGCTGCGTGCGCTGGAACTGGAACTCGGTGTCGGTGTCGGTGGGCGGCGTGGCTGTGGCGCCGGGCGCGGGAGTCGGCGCGGTCGGCTCGGTCTGTGGTGCCGGTTTATCGTACTGATCCTCCGCCTGCGGTGCGCTCGATGGCGCCATGGAGGAGGACTGCGGCTGAAGGTACGACGGCGAGTCCGACGGGGTATACGGCTCGGTTTGCGGTGCGGGTTCCGAGTAGGGCTGCGTCGACGGCGTCTCGGTGTCCGACGGGTGCGTCGGCTCGATCTGCGGCACCGGCTCGGCATACGGTTGCGCCGACGGCGTCTCGGTGTCCGACGGGTGCGTGGGCTCGATCTGCGGCACCGGCTCGGCGTACGGTTGCGCCGACGGCGTTTCGGTATCCGACGGGTACGTAGGTTCGATTTGCGGCGCCGGTTCCGTCGCTGGCTCGTTCATCGACGACGGCTCCTCGGTCGTCGAGGGCACCGTCTGGGGCTCGGGCTGCGGCTCGGGCTGCGACGGTTGCGTCTGCTCCGCCGGTGCGCTGAGCGACTCGGACTGCGTGGGCAGCGTACCCGCCGGCGTCCCTGGGTTCACCATCGTCGACGGCTGCGGCGGCGTCCCGGGATCGACGCTCACGGGCGGCTCGACCGGCTCTGTAGGCACGGGTGCGGGCTCCATCTGCGGCGCGGGCTCCATCTGCGGCGCGGGTTCTCGTGGCTGCGCCGGCTCGGTCTGCTGCGCCGGCTCGGTCTGCTGCGCCGGCTCGGTCTGCTGCGCCGGCTCGGTCTGCTGCGCCGGCTCGGTCTGCTGCGCCGGTTCGGTCTGCTGCGCCGGCTCGGTCTGCTGCGCCGGCTC
>JANRKM010000234.1:0-8038 GCA_033763475.1 Kofleriaceae bacterium | reverse complement strand
TTCATCAGATTCGCCATACCCCCTTTGATCACAACGAAGGGTCACACGCGATCGTCTCGACGAGGAATCTCACAACTGATCGAAATCGATCCGGAATTCGACGTCGAATTATGACGCAGTAGTGCTAACTGACCAGCATTGCCCCTAGCATCGGCGCGCAGCATGCATGATGTGGACGCGTGCATCGTGTTGCCGTTTTCATCGCCCTGCTCGGTCTCGCGTCGTGCGCAGACGAGGTTCGCTGTGACCTCGACGGTTGCCCGGCAGGCGAGTTCTGTGTCCGGAACGGCAGCGACGTTCAAGGCCAGGGCCCGACCTTCAGCCGTCCAGCCCCCTCGACGTGCACGGGCGAGCCATCCTGCAGCTGCATCGAGGCAGGCGTCGCCCTCGGCGAGAGCCCGGGCCTCGCGTTCTGCCTCGCCGAGGGCGGGTGCGAGATGACGAGCGTGGTCACGCTGGTCACGTGCCCGGGCGGATGAGCGGGGGCTCAGGATCTGCCGGGCGCGCGCCACCTGTCTCACTCTTTCTCGAACACCACCGAGATCGGAATCGGCACGTCGGCTCGCGTCACGCCCGCGTGGAGCAGGGTCAGCGTGTCCAACCGATAGTCGTCCGGGTTGGCCTCGAAGCGCCCTTTCAAGCGGCAGTCGGCACCGGGCGGCAGCACGATCTCCTCTGCCTGCGCGTCGTGTTCGCACGCCGGCTCCGGCCCTCCTGACTTGCGCGCGATGGCTGCTCCGTCCTGGTTCAGCGCTTCGAGCGAGGCGTGCCGGATGGTGAGCGGCGAGTCACCGCTGTTGATGATGGTCAGTCCGACTGAGAGCGTCACCGTGAACACACTCGCCTGCGCCCGCAGCGTGGTCTGCGACGGCCCCGCGAGCTCGAACTCGCGCCCCTGATCCATCACGACCATCGCACCCGGCACCGTGAACGACAGCCCCGGGTCGCACCCGGCCACCGCGAGGAGGAGCGAGCACGCGAGCTGGCCGTAGCGACGCATGATCCACGAAAGCATACACGCTCGTCCTCGGCGGAAGAGCCGCCCCGATGCGCGACGTGCCGATTGGCTACAACTCCGAGGCCGCTGGCGGGTGCGGTCGAGCATCACGCCCTCGAGGTAGACCGCATGGGATGCCTTCGAGGGCACGTCCACGCGTTACGCGCTCGATCGCGTGCCCCGATCCAGAAGTCGATCCTCACGCCGCGGGGCGTGGTACGGAGTGGGGGTGAGGATCCTCCGGCTCGTCGATGCCTCGTGGGCCCGTGACCGGATCTCGGCCGCGTGCGCGATCGACGATCTGACGTTCCATTTCTCGGTGTGGTACGAGGACGTGGACTTCACCCGGCTGCCGACCGACGTGATGGACCGGCTCGCGTTTCACGTCGCGATGTTCCAGCTCAACGCCGTCGCGAGCCTCCGCCCCGACGCGATCGCGCTCGGCCCCTACGCACGGTTCGGGTCGCCGGCGTTCGTCGAGCTCTGGCAGACGGTGTTCGCGCACGTGTGGGCACAGTGGCGGTGGGAGAACGGGCTGCCCGCCTATCGCCCCGAGTTCGTCGATGCGGCAGGCGTGTCGGCGCCGCCCGTGGAGGTCGTTCCAGGCCCCGTCGAGTTGCTGGCGTTCTGCGGCGGTGGCAAGGACAGCCTCGTCGCGCTCAAGCTGCTCGAGCGCGCCGGCCTGCCGTTCGCGACGCTCGGCTACTCGCACTCGATCTACGGCGCGGCCGCGCCGCAGCACGCGCTGCTCGATCGCGTCGGTACGCGCACCGCGCGGGTCCGCGCCGAGCGCCAGTGGATCGTCGACGACTTCCTCGACTCCCCCGTGATCCGGCTGCGGCCGGAGCTCGGGGTCACGACCCTCACCGCCGCCGAGACGCCCGCGTCGGTGTTCGCGGCGCTGCCCCTGGCGCTGGTGCGTGGCTATCGCCACCTCGTGCTCGCACACGAAGCGAGCGCGAACAGCGGCAACCTCACGTGGAAGGCGACCGGCGAGGAGGTCAATCACCAGTGGGGTAAGAGCTTCGAGGCCGAGCGCCTGCTCGCCGCGTACGTCCAGCGCGAGCTGATGGCGGTCGACTACTGGAGCGTGCTCCAGCCGGTCCATGACGAGGTGATCTTCGAGCTCCTCGCGCGCGATGCCGAGCTCGCGCCGTTCACGCATTCGTGCAACCTCGCCAAACCGTGGTGCGGCACCTGCGCGAAGTGCGCGTACGTTTGGCTGCAGATGCAGGCGCATCTTCCGGCCGACGTCGTGCAGGCCACGTTCGCCGGGCGCGACCTCGGCGAGCTACCGGAGAACGAGCGCTGGTTCCGGGAGCTGCTCGGCCTGGCCGAGCACTCGCCGTTCGAGTGCGTCGGCAGCCCGCAAGAGGCGCGGCTCGCGCTCGCCCTCTTTCCCCACCGCGGGCCGCGGCTCGAGGCGCTCGCGCAGGCGTGCGGCGCGCTCGATCCCGCGGCACTCGCGCGGCCGTTCCTCGACGTCGGCGCGCGACACGCGATTCCCCCCCAGTTCGCCACGAAGGTGCTGCCGATCCTGCGAGACGCCGCCGCGGCCGCGGCCGCGCGCATCAGGTCGGCTGCCCCCACCCCGTAGCCACGGTCGCGAGCCACAGCCGCATCCGGCGCTCGTCGTCGATGAACGTCTCGGTCGTGCACCAGCCGGCATCGCGCAGGATGGCCTCGAGCAGCGCGGGCGCGTGCTTGTAGCAGTGCTCTGTCACGATCGGCTCGCCACGCTCGAACCTGAACGCGCGACCGCGGACGATCACGGTCTGGCGGCACTTGCTGACCAGGTGCATCTCGATCCGAGAGCGCGCGGCGTTCCACACCGCGCGATGCATGAACTGCGCGAGGTCGAAGTTCGCGTCATGGGTCGCGTTCACGTGCGCGAGCACGTTCAGATCGAACGCCGCCGTGACTCCTTCACGATCGTCGTAGGCGCGGAGCAGCTCCTCGCGATTGCCATTGGAGTCGGCCCCCAACAGGAGCAGGGCGTCCGGACCAGCGAGCCGCGCGAGCCGCGCGAGGAAGCGGCGCGCCTCCTCGGGTTCGAAGTTGCCGATCGTGGAGCCGGGGAAGAACACCACCGTGCGCCCGATCGCCCGCGTCGTCGCCGGCAGCGCGAGCGCCTGGGTGTAGTCACCGAGCACGGGGACGACCTCGAGCGCGGGAAACGCCTCGCGCAGCACCGCGGCAGTGTCGCCGAGCTGCTCCTCCGCGACATCGATCGGGATGTACGTCGCGGGCCGGTCCAGCGCCTCGAGCAGCATCCGGGTCTTGCGGCCGGCGCCGCTGCCGGGCTCGATCACGCGCGCATGAGGCCCGACGATCGCGGCGATCGCCGGCAGCTTCGCTTCGAGCAACGCGAGCTCGGCGCGGGTCAGGTAGTAGTCCTCGACGCCGGTGATCCGCTCGAACAGCGCGGCGCCCTTCGCGTCATAGAGCAGCTTGCACGGAAGGTGCTTGATCGAGGCGCCGAGGCCGCACAGCACCTCGTCGATCTCCGCGTCACGTCGCGCTGCTGGGTCCGTCATCGACGACCTCCATCGCGGGCGAGCCGCGCGCCGGTCATCTGCCAGCGCGCACCGGGCGGGAAGAAGTTGCGATACGACGCGCGCACGTGGCCGCGCGGGGTGAAGCACGAGCCACCGCGCAGCACCTGCTGCCCCGACATGAACTTGCCGTTGTACTCGCCGACCGCCCCTGCGAGCGCGCGGAACCCGGGGTACGGCGAGTAGCTCGACGAGGTCCACTCCCACACGTCGCCGAACATGCCGCCGCGCCCGGGGTGGAGATGATCGTCATCGGCGAAGTTGCCGCTCGTCGGATCGAGCCCCGCGCTCGCGTACTCCCACTCGGCTTCGGTCGGTAGCCGCGCGCCGCGCCAGCGCGCGATCGCATCGGCCTCGTAGTAGCTGAGGTGACAGGCCGCCTCGTCGGGCTCGATCGGGCGCACCCCGCCGAGCGTGAACAGGTGCGCGCCGTCCCAGTAGAGCGGTGCCTGCCAGCCTTCGCTGGTGACCGCGGCCCAGCCGTCCGCCAGCCAGTGGCGCGGGTCGGCGTAGCCGCCGTCGGCGATGAACTCCTGGACGTCGCGATTGGAGATCGGGCGCTCGGCGAGCTCGAACGGCTCGATGAACACGCGATGGCGCGGCCGCTCGTTATCGAACGCGAACCCCGTCGCCGGCGCCCCGATCTCGACGACGCCGGCGTCGAACGTCCGCCAGCCGGACACTGCCACCCCGCGCGCCGGTGCGAGCTCGCGGTAGGCCGGGCGCAGCGGCTGGGTGCCGAGCACGTACTTCGCGTCCGTCAGGATCAGCTCCTGATGCTGTTGCTCGTGCTGGAGGCCGAGCTCGACCATCTCGGGATCCACGCGGTCGAGCGCGTCGGTCATCCGCGCGTCGACCTCCGCGCGATAGGCATGGACGCGCTCGAGTGACGGCCGCGACAGCATCCCGCGACGCGCCCGCGCCACCCGCGGCCCGAGTGCTTCGTAGTAGCTGTTGAACAGAAACGCGAACTCCGGATCCGGGCTCCGGAGCACGAGCGTCTCGAAGAACCACGTCGTGTGCGCGAGGTGCCACTTCGCCGGGCTCGCGTCCGCCATCGGCTGAACCAGCTGATCCTCGACCGTCAGGGGTGCGCACAGTGCCACCGTGCGCGAGCGCACCGCTTGAAACCGCGAGCGAAGGTTGGTGCTCATAGCAATGGACTCTCCCACTCTGCTCCGCGCGCCGAGCATTTACGTACTACGACGGACGAGGCTGCAGGTTACGCTTCCAGCCGCGGACAGGAGCAAGACTCGTGCAACACCTCGCGACCAACTTGGTGGCGGCGCGGCTAGAGCTGCACTATGCCGCACAGATCGTCGCCGCGTGCGCCGATGCCTGGCTACCCGAACGGGCAGATGACGGCCACACGTCGATGACATGGCGCAGCCCGACAATGGTGGGCGAGCGCACGCCGACAGAGGCGGCGATCGGGGTGCGCGCGATCGACTTCGCGGTGCTCGCCTTTCATGGCGAGGAGATCCAGGCGTTCCCGCTCGCCGGCAAGACGCTCGCGGAGGGGCTCGCGTGGGCCGATGCGCAGCTCGGTCCACCGCGCGGCGCGAAGCTGCGCTCCTACGATCTCCCGGCCAGCCCGCTGCGCAGCGGCGCGCGGTTCACGGGCCCGGAGGCCGCGCTGGCCGAGCTCGCGCGCTGGTACGACGCGGGCCTCGCGGTCGTCGGGCGCTACGCGGAGCCGCGCACGATCCGGATCTGGCCGCACCACTTCGATCTCGGCGCGATCCTCCCCGGCAACATCGGCATCGGCCTGTCGCCCGGCGACGCGCACTACGCCGAGCCGTACTACTACGTCACACCACCCGCGCCGCTCGCGCGCGCGCCGCAGCTCGCGGGCGGTGGATTCTGGCGCACCGAGGGATGGACCGGCGCCGTGCTGCTCGCGTCCGCCGATGGCGACCCCGACGCGTTCGTGCGCTCGGCGCTCGCGGCGATGCCGTAACGGCGGGCACCTCGCTCAGTCGCAGCCGTCGGCGAGCTGCACTTGCGCGAGCAGCCACGTCGCGGCGGCGGCGGGCGTCCGCTTGTCAGCCTCCCGATCGACCATCAGGTTCGCGCGCCGCATCAGGTCGACGGTGATCCGGCCGCGCAGGGGGGCAAGCGCGCACGCGACGCCGGGATCGTCGGCGACGCGCGGCCCGAGCAGGAGCATGGCGTCGTAGGGTGGCAGCGCGCCGAGCGGATCGTCGAGCGTGACGAGGTCGTACGCGGCGATCCGGCCATCGGACGAGAACGCGGCGATCGCGTCGACCTCGCCGCGCACCACCGCGTCGTACAACAGGGAGGGATCGAAGGTCACGGTTCGCGCGAACGCGAGCGCGTATGCGGACCGCACCGCCGCCCACTCGCCGCGCCCGAACCACTCGTAATCGCCCGCGAGCGCGAGGCGGGAGGCGTGCGGCGCGAGGTCGCCGATCTGGCGGAGGTGGAGGCGCTCGGCGGTCGCGCGCTTGACCGCGAGCGTGTACGCATTCTCGAAGCCGAGCGAGCCGAGGCTGCGGATCCCGTAGCGCTGCGCCAGCCACGCCTCGACCTCGACGAGGACGCGCCAGCGCGGCGCGCCGAACCCGCGCCGCATCTGGTTGGTCCACAGCGTCCCCGAGTAGTCGACGTACGCGTCGAGCTGGCCCATCGCGAGCGCGTCGAACACGACGCTGGAGCCGAGGCTCTCGGCGAGCTCCACCGCGATGCCGGCCTTCGCGAGGCGCTGGCGCAGCACCTCGACCAGCACGTACTGCTCGGTGAAGGTCTTCGCGCCGAGCCGGACCTTGGTGACCGCCTGCCCGGCGGTGCGCGCGGGGGCAGTGGGCCCCGCGACCTCGCCCGCGCGGGTCCGGGGTAGGACGGCGAGGCCGAAAACGACGATCGCGACCAGCGCACCGAGCGCGGGCCACGGTCGCCGGCGGCGCGCGAGCGCGTGCTCGATCGCGCCGAGGATCAGATCGAGCAGCATCGCGAGCCCGGCCGCGGCGAGCACGCCGGTGAGCAGCATCGCCCAGGTGCGCGTCTGCAGCCCGGCAAAGATGTAGTTGCCGAGGCAGGCCTGGCCGACGGGCGTCGCGAGCGTCGCGGCGCCGACGGTCCACACGGTCGCGGTGCGCACACCGGCGGCGATCACCGGCGCGGCGAGCGGCAGCTGTACAAGGCGCAGGAGCTGCCCGTTGGTCATGCCGAGCCCGCGCGCAGCCTCGACGACGGCCGGATCGACGCCATGCAGGCCGGTGACGGTGTTGCGCAGGATCGGCAGGACCGCGTAGAGCGTCAGGGCGAGCACCGCGGGTGGAGCGCCGAACGGCGACACGCCGAGGCCGAGACCACCGGTGCCGGCGATGACGGCGACCATCAAGGCGAGGAGCGCGAGGCCCGGGATGGTCTGGATCAGGCCCGCGATCGTGACGACGGGGAACGCCAGACGCGGTCGGGTGGAGACGACGATCGCGAGCGGCATGCTGATCGCGATCGCCGCGATCAACGAGACGAGGGTGAGCTCGAGATGCGCCGCGAGCAGCGGCGGCAAGCCACGTACGAGGTCAGCGAAGCTCATCACACCAGCGCCGTGAGGGCCTCGGTCTGGTGCTTGGCCATGCCCATTAACCTGGCGACGTAGTCGTCGGCGGGCGACGCGAGGAGCTCGCGCGGGGTGCCGACCTGGCGGAGCTCCGCGCGATACATCACTGCGATGCGATCGGCGAGCGTGAGCGCCTCGAACAGATCGTGCGTCACCATCACGGTGGTGAGCTTCAGCGTGCGGTGGAGCTTCGCGAGCTCACCTTGCAGCGCGACCCGCGTGATCGGATCGAGCGCCCCGAACGGTTCGTCGAGCAGCAGCAGCTTGGGCTCGGCCGCGAGCGCGCGCGCCACGCCGATCCGCTGGCGTTGGCCGCCCGAGAGCTGGTCCGGAAACCGCGCGCCAGCGTCCCCCAGGCCGACCAGCTCGAGCAGCTCCTTCACTCGCGCGGAGATCCTGTCGGGCGCCCACCGCAACAGGCGCGGCACCATCGCGACGTTGTCGGTCACGGTGAGGTGCGGTATCAGGCCGACGTGCTGGATCACGTAGCCGATCGTGCGGCGGAGCGCGACGGGATCGTTGGTGCGAACATCGACGCCATCGACGAGGATCCTGCCCTCGTCGGGCTCGAGGAGTCGATTGATCATCTTGACGAGCGTGGTCTTGCCGCTCCCCGATTCACCGAGCACCGCCACGAGCTCCCCGGCCGCGATGGTCAGGCTGACATGCCGCACGGCCCACGCGTCCGCGCGGAATCGCTTGGAGACGTCGACGAGCTCGATCACGCCTTCGTTGATCGCATGGTTCTCTGCGCGCGAGCGCTAGCAGGGCGCTGAGAAACGCCGCACCGCGGCGGTTCTCGCGCCCTGCTCCCGTGCCCGTGCCCGTGCCCGTGCCCGTGCCCGATCGCTCGCGCGGCGCCGGCCGCGACAGGCCGGTGCCTTGGCGGTCTATGTCGCA
>JANRKM010000233.1:0-53001 GCA_033763475.1 Kofleriaceae bacterium | reverse complement strand
GCCATCGTCGCCGACGACGGTGATCTTGCTGGGCTTGTTCCCGAAGTCATCGGCGACGCGACAGAGCGAGACCTCGCTGACCCGCTGGCTGTCCGCGCCGTACTGCCGCTTCAGCTCCTGAAACCCCACATGTCGTGTGGTGCCGGCGTGCACGATGGCGATCCCGCCGGGGCCGGCCGCCTGCTCCCCGATCCAGCGGATCGCGGTCACGCGATCGATCTTCGAAGTCGGGTGCCCCGGTGTGCGCACCTCGACGAAGGCGCGATCGATCGCTCGCCGCAGCCAGATTTCGCGCGCAGCCTGAGCTCGCACGATCTCGGTGCGCGCCGGCGATTCGAGCTGCAGTGCTCGCCACGGCGCCCCGCACAGCGCGTCGTCGAGCTGCACGTCGCGCGTGACCTCGAGTTGCTTCGCGCCGGTCTCGCACGTCACCTGGACCGAGACGCGCGCCGCAACAGGTGCTGGGGGCCGCGCGTCGGAGCCGCAGCCCACCACGAGGAGAAGACATCCAAGCCGCAATTGGTAACCACTGTAGTTCGGACGACACCGGTTACGGTGCGTGGTGGACTGCTGATGAGACTCGGGCGTCAGATCAGACGCCAAAGCACGCGAGTACATGTGGTTAGGCAATGGTCCGACCTTTGCCTCTTCGCCGGGGAATCGGGTCCGCGACCACGACCGCCGCTGCCGAAAGCTACGACGCGGCTACCCCCGAGCGTCCGCGCAACACGTACGTCGGTGGAACCGTCGCGATCGGCGCGCAGCGCGCACTGCAGCTGTCGGTGGCGGGCGAGGGTGGCTGGCGCCTCGGGGCCTCGCCGCTCTTCGCGCGCGCGCAGCTCACGGCTGGCAGGAGCGGCAGCGATGGATCGTTTCAGCAGGTCCGCGTGGTGTCGAAGCGCGTGGTTGTGCTGCGCGTGAAAGCCTCTGCGCGTTTGCGGGCGCCGACCTCGGCTATCAGTACGACAACGTCATCGATACCCCGTGGACGTTCGGCCTCGGCGACCCGCAAGAGCCCGAGGTGATCAAGGCACACGATCTGATCGTCGTGCCGCGCGTGGGCGTCGAGCTCGGACGCTCGTTGAAGTTCCGCGCGCTCGTCGAGGCGCCGCTGCGTGCGCGCGTGGTCGGCTACGAGAACGAGAGCTCGCAGGACGAGCTTTTCGGCGCGGGCCTCGCCCTTTCGCTCGGTGTCGCCGGTGCGTTCTGAGCGAGGCTCCGTGGTATAGGACGCAGGCGATGCACCGCGCCTGGCGAGCCTCGATGTTGTTGATCGTCGCGTGCTCTGGCGACGCGGAGCCGTCGCATCCGCAGCCGCTGCTAACCGCGCCCACCGATGCCGCCGCCGACGCGAGCGCGGCGCAGACGCCCGAAGAAACGCCGTTCGCGACAACACCTCGGCAGAAGCGGCCCGGGCGTCCGATCGAGATCATCCTGCGCTCGACACCGAGCGGCGCGAAGGTCGCCGTCGACGGCATCGAGATCGGCGTCACGCCGACGATCTGGCTAGGCGAGACCGGTGCGCCGCACGAGTTCACCTTCGTGCTCGAGGGGCACGCGCTCGCGCGCTACCGGTTCGTTCCTGTCGCGTCGGGCCTCGTGCATCCGCGCCTCGAGCCCGTCGCGGTGCCGGGTGGGAGCCAGAAGCCACCGCCGCAGATGATCGCCCCGCAGCCCGTTCCGCCGCCGACCGTGGTGGAGCCGGCGCCGCCGACGGTGACGCGGGATGCGGCCGAGGTCGCGCCCTCGCCGGTCGCGCCGTCGCACGTCGCACCCGATGCGGCGACCCCGGTGCCGTCGGTCGTGCCCACCGCTCCGAGCGACGCTGGGTCGCTCTGAGCTGGCTACGGGCTCGAGGGCTTGAGGTTGCCGAGCGGGGTGGCGGCGTTGACCCTCACCTTGCTCCGCGCCGATTCCGGTAGCTCACCGGGGGTGTTCTCGACGTCGATCGGCGAGCTCGAGTCCGCGTCGCCGAGCACGACGATCGGCTTTTTGTCGGCGACCTGGAACGACAGCGGATAGCGCGCGAGGGTCTGATCATCGGCGTTGATCGCGAAGTCCGGGAACGGCACCGACAGCGCGTAGGCAGCGTCGGTGAGGCACGCATCGAGCTGCGGATCACCGAGCCCGACGAGCATCACTTCGCTGACCTCGCCGCGCCCCATGTGGAACGTGAAGTGGACGGTGCCGGCGAGCTTGGGCTGGGTCGCGAGCGCGCGCTGGTAACACGCGTAGGCCCTGGGCTGCAGCTGCTCGCGGAACAGGCGCTCGAGGGTCTCGCGCTCGATCGCCTGCGCGTGGACCATGGGCTTGCCGATGTACGGCGGCGTCTCGTCGGGATCGTCGACGGCCGTGACGCGCTCGTACGGCCCGCCGCCCTTGACCATCGACGAGCGGTCGCGCGCCACCTTGCCCTCGGTGGTGAGCACGGCGAACGCGAGGTGATCGTGGACGTAGGGATGCCGCGCGAGGGCGCGCGCACGCAGAGGCTCGACATCGGCGGCGACCGCGGGGCTGGCGAGCGCGAGCGTGGCGACCCCTGCCCCCGGCACGGCGCGGGGCACGAGCCGCAGCTTCGACGCGCCCTTCGCGGTCAACACGAACTTCGAGGGCGCACCCCGGTGGACGATCAGCTGCGTGAAACCACCGCCCGAACGCACGCTGTCGGGGACGCTGATGCCCCCCGCGCTCGCGAGCTCGAGCCACGACGGACGCAGCCAGCCGTCGACGACCTCGATCGCCGCATCGACGTGTTCCGCGTCGATCTCGACGAACGCACCGCCATGGCGGATCACCGGCGACCGCAACGCGTCGGCGCCGGGGCTGCGCGTGCTCGCCGGATCGAGCACCACGCCGAGCACGTCGACGCTGTTGGTCTTGCCGGCGAATGCATCGACCAGCTTCTTGCCGTCGGCACCGCCGAGCACGCCGTCGCTGATCACGATCACGAGCGTCGCATCGCGGCCACCGTCGTCGAGCGTGGTGCGTGCGAGCTCGAATGCCTTCGTGATGTCGGTGCCGTTGGTGGTGCCGCGCGCGCGGAGCGCCGTGTCGATCGCCGCGACGGTCTCGGGTGACGAGGGCTTCCACGTGCCGAGCACACGCGCCGCGCTGCGATCGAAGACGATCGCGTCGACGGGCGTGCCCGCCGGCAGACCGGCCGCGATCGCACGGACCACGGTGATCACGCGCTTGCGGCCGACGAGGTCCATGCTGCGCGAGCCGTCGACGACGAACAGCGCACGCCGCATGTTCTGGAGCTGCGCGCGCACGTGCGGTGCGACGACGGTGAGCGCTGTCGCGTTCCAGCCGTCGGCGAGGGCCTCGGTCTGCGACCACGCGACCGGCTCGCTACCTGCGAACATCAGGCTCGCATCGAGCGTCACGGGCTTGTCGGTGACGACGAAGCTCGCTGCCGCGCCCCTCTCAGCGACGCCATCGATCGCGATCGAACCGACCGTCGTGCCTGGGCCACCCGTCGCGCGGAGCGTGCCGCGACAGCCCGTCAACTTGCTGTCACGGCCGGGCAACACGAGCCGCAGCGCGCTCGCGCGGACCTCGGCGAGCACCGAGTAGCGCGTGACGAGCTCGATGGGCTTGGTGTTGTCGACGGGCTGAACACGGATCGCGTATTGCGACGACGACCCCTCGGGCCGCGCCACGAGCACGGCAGGGTCCGCGCCGAACATGGGGCGCTCGTCGATGCCGACCGATTTGAACGTAGCGGGGACGGGAAGGGCTCGGCTACCGCGCGCCTCGAAGCTCGTGATCGATGCCCCGGGCGGCAGGTCAAACTCATAGCTGACGGCGAGAGGCGTACGCCGCGCGTCATTCATGATCCGCTGCCGCACCTCGACGGTAGCCACGGCGCCGCGCAGCTGCACCGCGAGCTCGCAGCTGGTCTCCGAGGCCTGGGCCGTGGGGCGCGGCGGGACGTTGGGGCCGTATTCGCGCAGCGTGGTCTCGGCCGAGGCCCTCGACGCCGTGACGAGGATCGCGAAGGTCGCGAGCTTCATGGCGCTTGGACAGCCACGGAGGCCACGGGTTGCGTTTACAATAAGCTGAGTGAAGGGGCCTTCTGCTCGACCCAGGATCGGCTTCGTGCTGTCAGGCGGCGGATCGCGTGGGGCGTACGAAGCCGGAATCATTCACTACCTTCGCACGGACCTCGCGCGGCGCCTCGGCCGGCATGTCCCGATCGACATCGTCACCGGAACGTCGGTGGGGGCGATCAATGCCGCCTTTCTTGCGGCCACGATGGACGATCCTGCCTCCCAGGCCGAGCACATCAACGCCTCTTGGCGCGCGCTCCGCATCGAGGAGCTGATCAGCCTCAAGGGTCGCGACATCGTGCGCGCCGGCAAGATCCTGCTCGGTGGCGATCCTCCTCCGCCGACACCCGGAAGCTTTCGCTACGGCGGCATCCTCGACACCAGTGGCCTCGAGCGATTTGTCATTCGCAACATTCCGTGGCGCGGTATCGACCGCAACCTGCGCGCGCGCCACCTGCACGCGATCTCGGTGTCAGCGACACACGTCGGCACGGGCCACACGGTGGTGTTTCTATCGAGCGCGGAGCCGGTGCCGCGTGAATGGAGCCGCGATCCGTTCGTGCGACATCGCGCGGCCCGCATCGGCCCGCGGCACGTGCTCGCGTCGGCGGCGATCCCGATGCTCTTCCCGTCGGTGAAGATCGGCGACGAGTTCTTTACCGACGGTGGACTGCGGCAGAACACGCCGATGTCGCCGGCGATTCGCCTCGGCGCAGATCGCCTGCTCCTGGTCTCCCTGCGCCACGTCGCCGCGCCGTCGAAAGAGCTCGAGAAGGAGCGCACCGAGGCTGCGCCCAAGCCGCTGTTCCTCGCCGGCAAGGCGCTCAACGCGCTGATGCTCGACCACACCGAATACGACCTCCAGCGTATGCAGCGGATCAACCTGATCCTCGAGGCTGGCGCCGCGTCGTTCGGTGAGAAGTTCGAGCAGATGATGAATCACGAGCTCGTGCGCCTGCGCGGCGCGCCGTTGCGTCGCATCCAGGCCGTGCACATTCGCCCGTCCGAGGACATCGGCGCACTGGCCGCCGAGTTCGTCGCGGCCGGGAAGCTGCGCGTCGATGGCCTGCTCGCGCGCAAGCTGATCCAGCGGCTCGCCGACGGAGAATCACGTCACGAGAGCGATCTGCTCTCGTACCTGTTGTTCGACGGCAACTTCGCCGCGGAGCTGATCGAGCTCGGCCGGCGCGACGCAGCGAAGAAAGAAGACGAGCTCGCATCGCTGTTCGACGTGCTCACCGCGGAGCGCACGCACGCATGAGCACGCCGGGAACGCGCTCTCAGGACGACGTTCGCCGGATCAACCTTCGTCCGAGTTCGCGAAAGGGAGACTCGACGAGGCGGTAGGTCACCATCGACGCTACCAGGAGCCCAGCCAGGTACGCGAACAACGCGGGCAGCGTTGTTTCCCACATCGGGATCCCCATCGCCATGCAGGTGAAGTAAAGCACCGGTACCTGCAGCAGATAGAACGAATAGCTGATGTCGCCGAGATAGACCAGCGGTCGCGCGGAGAGCACGCGATGTAGCGAGCCCCTCGCGTGAGCGGCGCCGAAGACGAGGATGGCGAATGGGATCGCCAGCGCGGCGCGGGTTACGAGACCATCCCAGCGGTCGAGTCGGAGCCAAAAAATCCCGATGGTCGCGACCAGACCCGCAATGAAGTACGCGTTGCCGTTACGCGTGATCCCGCAACGCTGCTCGTCCACGAAGATGCGGCCAAGCGCGACGCCGGCGAAAAAGAAGCTGAGGCCGCCTAACGGCCCATGCATCCACAGCTGTAGCGTGGTCATGCACTCCTCCTGCTGTGGGCAGGCGTCGCCGGTCAAAGGGGGCGCCAAGGCGACGGCCAGGTGGATCGCGATGAAGGCGAGCGCGAGCGCGAGGAGCGTGCGGGTGCGGGGCACCCGGCGAAGGCCCGCGTTGATGGCGGGGAAGACCGCGTAGAACAAGGCCTCGGTACTCAGGCTCCAGGATGGATAGTTGAGGATCTCCCAGTAGCTGGTCCATCCGTGGAGCAGCAAGACCGTGCTCGCGACGACCAGGTACACATTTTCATGGCTGTACCACTGCGGAAAGTACTCGAGGTTCCACGGGATCAGGATCAGCAGCGCGAACAGATGTAGTGGGAGGATCCGGAAGGCACGTAGCGTCCAGAAGCGGGCCGCTGACACCTTGGAGTCGGCGTAGACGCACCCGATCACGAAGCCGCTCAGCGTGAAGAAGAAGTAGACCGAGCACCATCCGTGCTGTAGCACCCCGGCAGCCCATGAGTCCTTCGGCAAATGCCGGGGAGCGACGTGGAAGAGCACAACGATGGCCGCCGCAATGAAGCGGAGGCTGGTCAACGGCTCTAGCTGCGCATTGGACGGAGAACGGTGCCCACCCTCGGTGCGTCCACCCATCTCGCGGATCTTACACCGCCCGATCACGCAGACTCCCGAGAACACGGGGCGAACCGTTCGCCACTACGGGGGCCTCGTGCCATTGTGCGCACAATGACCACTCGTCGCCTGCTGGCCATCGCGCTCGCGGCTCTCGTCGCGTGCGGCGGGGGCTCGAAGACACCGCCCTCCGGGCCTGTCCCTCCGCCGAGCGGAGAGACCGGCACGGCCTCCGCGCAAACGTCGACGAAGCCAGCGACCGGCGAGGACGCACCGCTACCACTGTGGTCGAAGGTCAAGAAGGGCAAGCTTGCCAACGGGCTCACCTACTACATTCTCCCGCACGGCAAGCCCGAGAAGCGCGCCTTCCTGTGGCTCGCGGTGAACGCGGGGTCGGTGCAGGAGGACAACGACCAGCGGGGCCTCGCACACTTCGACGAGCACATGGCGTTCAACGGGACCAAGCGGTTTCCCGAGCAGGCCATCATCACGTACCTCGAGAAGATCGGCATGGGCTTCGGTGCCGATCTCAACGCGAGCACGAGCTTCGACGAGACCATCTACAAGCTCACCGTGCCGACCGACAACCCGGAGTTCGTGGCCAAGGGGCTCGACATCCTCCGCGACTGGGCCGGCGACGTCACCTTCGACAAGGGTGAGGTCGAGAAGGAGCGCGGCGTTGTGCTCGAGGAGTGGCGCCTCGGTCGCGGCGCGCAGCTGCGCCTGTTCGACAAGCACTCCAAGGTGCTGTTCAAGGGCTCGCGCTACGCCGAGCGCCTGCCGATCGGCCTGCCCGAGATCATCAAGAACGCGCCGCCCGCCGCGCACGTTCGCTACTACAAGGACTGGTACCGCCCCGACCTGATGGCGGTCATCGCCGTCGGTGATGTCGATCCGGCCGCGATGGAGAAGGAGATCGCCGCACGGTTCGGTGACCTCAAGAACCCCACGAACAAGCGCGCGCGGCCCAGCGCCGGCGTGCCCAAGGCCGACGGCACGCGGATCTCGATCGAGACCGACCGCGAGATGCCGGTGTCGGTCGTCGAGGTCAGCAACGTGATGCCGCACCTGCCCGAGTCGTCGCGCAAGGACTTCCGGCGCATCGTCGCCGAGCAGGTCTACGGTCAGATCATGAACGAGCGCCTCGGCTCGCTCGCGCGGAAGGCGGATGCCCCGTTCATGGGCGCGCAGGTCGGCGTGCAGGGCTTCGTGCGCGAGGTCTCGTTCTTCAGCCGCACCGCCGCGGCCAAGAGCGGCAAGGTCGAAGATTCGCTGCGCGCGCTGTTCACCGAGGTGCTCCGCGTCGAGAAGCACGGCTTCACGCAGGCCGAGCTCGATCGCGCGCGCGCGAGCATCAAGCGCTACTACGAGCAGATCGCGGCCGAGGCCGAGACCGAGGAGTCGAGCTCTTACGTCGCGGAGGTCACCCGCAACTTCTTCGAGGGTGAGTTCATGATCGGTCGCCAGGCAGAGCGCGACCTCACGCTCGAGTTCCTGCCCAAGATCACCGTCGACGAGCTCAACGCCCTGGTGAAGACCTACGGTGGCGCCGAGAACCGCGTCATCACGATCTCCGGCCCCGAGGGCGCAAAGCTCCCCGATGCCAAGCGCGTGCTCGAGATCATCGCGGAGGTCGAGAAGAGCTCGGTCGACGCGTGGCAGGAGAAGGCAACCTCGACGGCGTTGATGACGCAGGCGCCCAAGGCCGGCACGGTGACCAAGGAGACGCAGATCCCCGAGATCGGTGTGACCGAGTGGACGCTGTCGAACGGCGCGAAGGTCGTGCTCAAGCCGACGGACTTCGAAGCCGACAGGGTCCACGTGTCGGGTGACTCGCCGGGTGGCCTCGCGCTGGCGAAGGACTACCCGAATGCGCGGTTCGCCGACGACATCGCCAGCATCGGCGGTGTCGCGACGTTCGACGACGAAGAGCTCGACAAGATGCTCGCGGGCAAGCAGCTGACCGTCAGTGCGTCGATCGGCGAGACCACCGAGTCTGTCGATGCGTCCGCGTCATCGCGCGACCTCGAGGCGATGTTCCAGCTCATGTATCTGCGCATGACCGCGCCGCGCAAGGACGAGGCGATGTTCAAGGTCTGGCAGCAGAACTATACCGAGCAGCTCCAGAACCAGCTCAAGGTGCCCGAGGTGAAGTTCGGCATCGAGACGCAGGAAGTGCTGTTCAAGAACAATCCGCGCCGCATGGTGCCGACGCCCGCCGACATCGCGAAGATCGATCAGGACAAGGCGCTCGCGTTCTACAAGGATCGCTTCGGTGACGCGACGGACTTCACGTTCACGATCGTCGGTGCGTTCGAGCCGGCGAAGATCAAGCCGCTCGTCGAGACCTATCTCGCGAGCCTGCCCGCGAAGGGCCGCAAGGAGAAGGAGAAGGACCCCGGCGTGCGGCGCGCCGGCGGCGTGGTGAAGAAGACGTGGAACCTCGGCAGCGAGCCCAAGGCGCGCGTCCAGGTGCAGTTCCACGGTGATGAGACGTGGACGCGCGACAAGGATCGCGACATGTACGTGCTCGGCCACGTACTCGGCATGAAGCTCCGCGAGAAGCTGCGCGAGGACATGGGCGGCGTGTACGGCGTCGGCGCGGCCGGCGCCATCGTTCGCCGTCCGCGCGGCGAGCGCACGTTCGGCATCCAGTTCGGCTGTGCGCCCGATGCGGTCGACAAGCTGGTCAAGGCCTCGTTCGAAGAGGCGGCGCTGCTCGCCAAGGACGGCGTCGACGGCGAGCGCCTCGACAAGGTCAAGGCGCAGTTCCTGCGCGAGCGCGAGACGCAGCTCAAGGACAACGACTTCTGGCTCGGCTGGCTGTCGTCGGCGTACCGGTTCGGCGATGACCCGAAGCTCATCCTCGACCCGTCGGGCATGATCGCGCGGATGACGTCTGACAACGTCAAGGCCTCGGCCAAGCGCTTCCTCGACGCGAAGCAGTACTTCCAGGCCGTGTTGATGCCGGCCAAGAAGTAGGGGGACGGTTTCAACTTGCACAACTTGCTGCAAGCTAACGTACGAGAAGCATTCAGATCTGAGGGGACGGTTTCAACTTGCGATCCTAAACGACGTCCCCCAATTCTAAAGCGCCGGCCGCCAGGCCCGCTTGTCGGGCGCCGGATTCGAACCCGGCGACGGCGCAGGGGCATGCGATCCCGAAGCCGCGCCCGGCCTTCGCGCATGCCGCAGTCGCGAAGGTCGGACCGTGCTATTCGGCAGCGGTTGACCGAGCCGATGCTCGACGAGGTGTTCGTTGGGGTCAGACCACCTCCACGACTAGCGGGGAAGGTCGAGACGATACAGCCGCGGCTGATTGGCACTACGCTTGCTTGATGGCAGTGCCGTGCTCACGACTAGCGGGCGCGGTGCCAATGTTCGGACGCTGAGCTTCGATGCATGGCACGAATTGTTGGCGGATCGGATGGCCAGCATTCTGCGGTGACTCGATTCAAAACGTGGAAGGTCGGGACGATATAGCCGCGGCTGATTGGCACTACGCTTGCTGGCATGGCAGTGCCATGCCGCCGCGCTTAACCGTTTCCCCTTCGGTGTCCCAGCGCTTCGTCCTCTCGAGTCTCCTGTTCGCGATCGCGGCGTGTGGCAGCGGCGGTAACACCACGCACCCCGATGGAAACGCCATGGATGGCGCCAATGGGCCCGAGGATCCCGCGCTCCGGTGGGGCGCCGCCGGAACCGGTTGCCCGGTTCGAGCGAGCTCGCTGTCACCGGTCGAGCTGATCGGCGCCTCTCACGGGATCACGTGGGAAGCGGACGTGTCGGTGCGCGTGGCCGCAGGCGACGGGGCGGCGCGTGCTTACTCTGCGAGCCCGATCGTACTCACCAACCAGGACGAGATCGTAACGTCGGCGAGCATGACGACGGTGACCGAGCCCATCTACCTCGAGCTGTCGACCTCTCGGCATGATGTGCGGTTCGCGGGCCGCGCGATCGAGTTCAGCAAGAGCGGTCCGCGCAGGCTCTGCGTCGACGGTGTCCGAGGCAACGTCAGCGCATCCGTCGCGCTCGACGCCCAACAGGTCGTCATCTACACCGACATCTATCCGGGCAGCTCGACCAGTGCGTACTTCCCAGCCGAGGCGTGGGTCTTTGTCAAGGGAAGCGGTCAGGTCGCGCTGTACGCGCGCAGCCGTGACGCTGACGTCGAGCTCGACCCTTCGCTCGGGTTCACTGGTACTTGTTCCGGTGGCGTGTGCGATGGGACGCTCGGCAGTAGCGACGACATCGGGGCGTCGATGGACATACGCGCGAACGGCGCCGTCCACATCCTTCGCGATCGGCGCTGACGAAGGCTCGACGAGGTGGAGAACACGTGCGCGAGGGGGGGACGCGCGCGGGAGGCGGACCAGCACCCGCCGTACCGATGTGGCGACATGCGCCGCGACCTTGAACAGGCAGCTCCGCAGCGTGTCCATCTGCGCGACCGGGAGGCGGATCGGTGGCGACGTGCAGCGCCGCAGACGCGACGCAGGCGATGGCGCCGCGCAGCACATGCATCTAGCGATACGCGACCGCGTGGTGCGGCAACCGAAACGTGTTGGCGACGAAGCGATGGCAGGACAACCGATCGCGCAGCCCGGGCGCGGCCGTCACGCTGCTGCCGGAGGTGGGCTCGCTGTCGAATGACATCAGCGAGTACTGGCAGATCGTCCGGTCGGGAGAGGGCTTCGCGATCAGCTCGCGCGCCGGATGACCACCGTCGTGTCGGCGACCGCGCCGCGATGATGCTCGCGGTCGTGCTGCTGATCGTGTGAGGGTGGTGCGTTCAGCGCGTCGCTGCTGACGAACGCCGGCTCTTGCACGTGGATCACACGGCCAACAGCCCCGCGACGGGGCGACGTATTGAGCGAGGAGCAGCTTCCGTGCACTGGCGCCCTGCGTCTAGAGTGAGGAGTTGGCGAACAGGCGAACTGCTGTTCGCGGCACGTCGGTCGTGGAGGAGAAATCACGTGATAAGCGCACGCGTCGTCCGCACTCTTGGCCTCGCGGCCGTTCTCGCCATCATGGGACGCAGCACGTCGGCTCGCGCAGGGGAGACCGAGGACGTCCAGGAGTTCATTGCGGGCCGGCCCGAGCTCGCGAGCATCACCAGTAAGGCGGTGACCCGGGTCGGCGACGGTACCTATCGCGTCGAGCTCGGGTCGGGGCCTTCCAGGCTGTTCATCGTCAAGGCCGGGGGAAGGTGGGCGGCCGCGCTGACCGTCGCCCCGAAGATGTTCGATCTCGGTGCACTGATCCCGGGGGCCGTGCTCGGCGACGCCAAGGTTTCTGACTGCCTGCTGGTCATCGCGGGTGGAAGCGGGACGATCGATGGCGCGCCGCTCGGCATCAAGGAGCTGGGCAAGCCGCCGGTCGTCGCCGGCGCGAACCTGATGATGCAGCTCGCGGTCGGCACACGCGGCACGCTCGGACAGCTCGCCGGTGCGGGCGTGCTCCCCAACACGCCGATGTGGATCACCGGCACGCTCGGAGGTGGGGCGGTCGAGAGCCTGCTCGCCGGCAAGACGCCCTCGCTCGGCGCGGTGGACTTCTCACTGGCCATCCAGGTGCCCTCGTTCACCCCGGCACCCTTCTCGGTGATCGAGAGTCCCAAGCTGAGCTTCGGTGACAGCAGGTTCACATTCGTGCGCAGCGGCGGCGCCTTCACGCTTTCGGGCGAGCAGACGAACAGCAAGGTCCGGTTCGGGCAGCGCACGATCTCGATCCCTCGCACGAGGCTCGCCTTCGCGGCCGCCGGTGACGGTGGCTACGACATCGCCGTCGAGGGCTGGAGCACGGAGCCATGGCGTGAGGCTTTCGGGCTCAGCAAGGTAGATCTGAAGGCGGTCGGTCTGGTCGGCACGATCTCGTCGCGGCCGGCTCGCGCAGGGGCGTCGCCCATCAAGGGCTTCGGCCTCGGCCTTGCGGCCCGCATCGCGATCAACAAGCGTGAGTACGAGGGACAGTTCTCGATCCTCGTCGACAACAACAAGCTCAAGGAGCTCAGTCTCGCGCTCGCGGGAGACCTCAACCTCGACTTCTTGCCAGGGGGCAAGGACTTCACCTTCAAGCAGTTCGAGCTCGCGTTTACACCAGGCTCGCAACAGGTCGCGATCGCGGGCGAGCTGCAGTGGCGCTCGCTCACCGGGCGCGCCGCGGTTGTCATGTCGAAGGAGCCGTTCTTGCTCCTCGGGCTGACGGGCTTCGATCTCGGCGTGCTGGTAGGCCCGGGAGGTGCCGGCCTCAAGCTGCCGACCCTCGACGTGCTCCTCACCGCAGGTTTCGCCGCGAACTCCGGCGACGTCACGAACCTCCCGCGCGTCGCACAGGCGCTCGTCGACGAGTTCGCCGGCGCGAACAGCAAGGTCAAGATCGCGAACGGCTTGGGCCTCGTGACCCGCGCCGACGCGAAGATGCTCGGCGTCGATCGCCTTGGCGTCACCGGCGCGCTCTCGCTGGCAGGCAGCGTCGATCTCCTCAAAGGGTCGTTCCGCCTCGCAGCGAGCCTGCCCTCGATGCCGAAGATCCCCGGCCTCCCGGCAGGCTTCGGTGTCGAGGATCCCGAGGTCTTCGTCGCGGTCGATCGAAAGGCCGGAGCACCCGTCGCCTCGTCCGGCCTCGGCCTGCGCTTGCTCTTCTTGGCCGACAAGCAGCCCCTCGCGTTCAAGGGCAGCCTCGCGGTCAGCACCGCGGGGACGCTCTCGTTCACCGGCGCCATGGAGACGAACTGGACCCACCCGTTCGGACTCGACGGCCTCACCATCCTCGCCCCCGTCGTCGTCACCGTCGGCGTGGGGGCCGACGCGTCCGTGGATCTCGGCATCCAGGCCGGCATGTCGATCGCAAAGCAGACCTACAACCCGATGGCGATGTGCGTGAACCTCCAGGCCGCCGCCCCGGCCCCCATTCCCAAGAAGCTGGCGATCAAGTTCAAGGGGGCCGAGCTCGGCCCCAAGGTGCAGCTCGAGATCCTCGAGGCGCTGGTGAAGTCGGTGGTGAACGGCCCGCTCAAGAATGCGACCCTCGATCCCGCCACGCAGAAGGCGCTCGTGGCGATCAAGCCCCGCATCGACAAGATCGGCGACTCCGCCGACGGCCTCGGCATCGCGGCGTTCAGCCTCAAAGATGTGGACTTCGGGCTCACGACGCCCGGCGTGACCTGCGACCTACCCGCGATCTCGGGAATGGGCATCAAGGTCGCGGGTAGCGCGACGTACATGGGCAAGCAGCTCGGCAAGCTGGACAGCTTCGCGACGCTGACCGAGGGCTTCAAGCTCGACGCGAAGATCGCGAACATCGAGCTGTTCAACCTCATCAAGCTCACGAACGCACGGCTCGACGTGCTCTCACCCATGCCGGGCCTCGCGCCGCCGCGGAGCGCCGCCGACACCGCCCGTGCCGACAAGCTCAAGTCGCGCCTCGCCAAGCTCGAGAAGGAGCTCACCGCCACGAACAAGGCGATCAAGAAGGAGAGGGACGCCGACGACAAGGCGGAGCTCGTGGACGATCGCGACGATCTCGAGAAGGACATCGCAAAGCTCGAGAAAGACATCCAGCGCGCGTCGGGTCCCGACCCCGGACACTTCTATCTGTCGGGCAAGACCGAGCTGATGGGCTCGAGCTCGTCGGTGAATGTAACGATCGACAAGCTCGGTGCCGAGTTCAGCTTCGCGGCCGAGCTCGCGGATCTCGGCAAGCTCTCGTTGACCGCGACCACCGAGGGCGAGGACATCACCAAGGTGAATGACTTCACCATCGGGCTCGGTGTCTCGAATGTGAGCGACAAGCTGATGAAGAAGCTCGGCACGGCACTCAAGGCCTCGGCGGCCACGCGCAAGCAGCTGCAGGGTGACTTCACGAAGGGCACCGACGCGGCCATCAAGTCGGCACAGGCAGACTTCGATCGGCTTGACGCGTCAACTGGCAAGGACTACCGGTCCGCCAAGCGCGCACTCAAGAAGGCGAAGAAGAAGCTCAAGAGGGCGCGCCGCAGCATCGACAAGGCGAAGGACAAGTGCGAGGAGGACCTCGGCGTGGCGGCGTCGCTGTGCGGGGCGATAGATGCGGCAAAGGAGACGCTCAAGCTCGCCAAGCACGGCGTCAACAGAAGCGAGGACACGCTCGAAGCGATCAAGAAGAGCTCCGACTACCTGCGCATGAAGACGCTCAAGGCGACGATCGCCATGCTCAAGGCGGGCAAGGACCTCGCCGCCTCGGGCCTGGCGGGCTGGGCGGCCGTCGACAGCGTCGGGCAGATGCTGCTCGACGGCACGGCGAGCGGTCTGATCGAAGTCGACGAGATCGAGCTCGCGGGCTCCCTCCGCAAGCTGCGCGGCACGCTCGACCTGACGATCGCCGTCGGCGAGACGGATATCGAGAAGTCGTACGAGCTCGCGCTGGGCCCCGGAGCGCTCGACGTGACCGATCTGGCCGAGGACATCGCGGACGAGATCACCGAGCAAGCGACCAAGAAGGACAGCGAGGTCTGGAAGCTGCTCAGGAAACGCAAGAAGTGAGGCGTCGAGCGCTGGTCGCCTTCGCTCTCCCCGCGTCGCGTTGACCGTCGCTTATCGAGCCATCACTCGGCCGGGCCATCGCAGTCACACGTCGACTGCTTGCCTCGCACGGTCGTCCGCCACCCGCCGGTCCAGGTGAGCGGCGCGCTACACACCTTCGGACACTTCTTGCGCGCGTCCTTTCCGTCCCAGATCGGCCCGGCCTCGAGCGCGCGGACGGCCCGACGCGGCGTCGCCGGCACGTGCGCGTCCTCCGGCGGCGTCGGCGGTCCGGGCGTGGGCGCGAGTGGCGTCTCCGTCACGGGGCCGCGCTCGTCGGTATCGCTCGCGAGCGGTGGTGGGCTCGGCTCGACCTTCACCGGCGGCGCCGCGACACGAGGTGGCGCGGGGCGCGAGGTCGGCCGTGGTGCGGACGCGGGTCGTCCGCGCGGCGCGACGCTCGGTGCGGGAGCCGGTTCAGGGCTCGCAACGGCGGCGGGATCCGTCGCGGTCACGGGCCCGGGGGCAGCAGGCGGCACCGGCAGCGGCGCCGCGCGGATCGCCGCCGAGCCGGGCTCGCTCGGTGCGGTCGTCACCGGCGCGGCGGCGACCACGGATGACGACGACTCGTCCGATGTCGCGATGACGATGACCGCGGCAAGGCCGGCGGCGAGCAGCGCCATCGACGCGACCAGGGGCCAGCGCCGCCGCGGTGCCGTCGCCGTGACCGGGGGGAGCGCCGGGGGCTGTGCGGAGATCGCTGGCGACACGCTGGGCAGTGTCGCTCCCAGGTCGACGTCGCGCGCTGGTTCATCCGTGGCGAGGCTCACACGCTCGAGCGCGCCGTAGAGCGCGAGCGCCGACGGGAAGCGTTCGGCCGGCCGCTTTCGCAGCAAACGCTCGACGATCGCGGCGAGCGCAGGCGGTGTACCGGGCGCGCGTTCGGCCAGCGGTGGCGGTGCGTCCCGCATCTGGGCGGCGACGAGCTCGATGCCGCCCACCCCGAAGGGCGGCGTCCCAGCGAGCATCTCGTACGCGATGCACCCGACTGCGTAGAGGTCCGCGCGCGCATCCACGGTGCCCGCGTCGCTGCACTGCTCGGGCGCCATATACGCGGGCGTCCCGAAGAACGCGCCCGCGCGCGTGAGCTGGGACGGCGTGCCGGCCGCGAGCTTCGCGATCCCGAAATCCAGGATCTTGATCCGCTCGCCTCCATCGACGTCCGGATCGGCGACCACGAAGATGTTCTCGGGCTTGAGGTCGCGATGCACGATGCCCTTGTCGTGCGCGGCGGCGAGCGTCCGCGCGACCAGGCGCAGAAGCTGGACGATCTCGGTGAGCCGTGCGCGATCCAAGGCGCGCGCCTTGCGTGCACGCACGCGGGCGGCGAGCGTCTCGCCGATCAGCCGTTCCATCACGAGGTACGGGTGACCGTCGGGGAGCCGACCGACGTCGAACACCTGCACGATGCCCGGGTCCTGGATGCTCGCCGCGGCTCGAGCCTCGTTGAAGAAGCGCTCGACCAGCTCGGGATCACGGCCGAGCTCGGGGTGCAGAAGCTTGACGACCGCGGGCCGCTCCATCACCGCGTGCTTCGCGAGCCAAACCGATCCCATCCCACCGGCGGCGAGCTGCTCCGCGAGCGTGTAGCTACCGACCACCGTCCCGATCATGAACTTCGAGCTTACCGCGAAGTGAGCTCTACCGTCAGCGAACCGGGGACGCGAGCATCGGCGCGCTGTTCGCTCGGCGCGTCGACACGCTCGAATGGTAGCCTCGAGGCGTGGACTCCGTCGATCCGCGCATCGATCGCATCCTCGTGAAGCTGGCGCGCGTGCGCGAGCGGAACATCGAGACGTTCGGCGCAGCCACGCACCGCTATCAGCTCGCGCCGCCGCTCCCCGATGCGGCCGTCCTGGCGCTCGAGACGTCGCATCGCATCGAGCTACCCGCGGACTATCGCGCGTTCCTGTGCGCCGCCGGGGTGGCCGGCGCGGGGCCGTACTACGGCCTCTTGCCGCCGGAGCGCTGGGACAACCTGCTGGTCGGCAACGGCGCGTGGCCCGAGGTCGCCGCGCGGCGGTGCCTGTGGAGCGCGGCGCTCGCGCGTGACGAGGCGACGTGGGAGGCCAAGACCGCCGGGTGCGACGAACCGTTCCAGGGCGCCCTCGCGATCGCCGAGCAGGGCTGCGGGGGCTTCGCGTGCTCCATCGCGATCCACAGCAGACCATCGGGCTCCGCCCCGAACGCGTAGACGAGCGCGGCATACGGATGATCGAGCCTGCCCAAGGCCGAACTCGCGAGTACTTCTCGGTCGGCCACACGCCGTCGGCGACGCTGTGTAGACTGGCAGCGTGCCGCCGCTCGTTCTCGACATCGGCTTGCTGCTCGCGGGGCTTGCCATGCTCTATTTCGGCGCGGAATGGCTCGTCGGCGGCGCTGCAGGCCTCGCACGCTCGTTCGGCGTTCGCCAGCTGATCGTCGGCCTGACGGTCGTCGCGTATGGAACGTCCTCGCCCGAGCTCGTCGTCGGGATCAGCGCCGGCCTGCGCGATCAGGGATCGATCGCGCTCGGGAACGTGATCGGATCCAACATCGCCAACCTCGGCCTTATTCTTGCGGTCGCGGCGTTGATCCGCGCGCCCAGCGTCGATCGTCAGATCGTGGTCCGCGAGATGCCGGTCCTACTGGCGGCGACGGCGCTGGTGCCGCTCGTGCTGCTCGACGGACAGGTCTCGGTCCTCGAGGCATCCGGGCTCCTCGGCTTTGCGGTCGGCTACACCGGGTGGATGATCCTGACCTCGCGCCGCGGTTCGGCAGCCGAGGCCCAAACGATCGCTGAAGATGCGGCGGCAGCGACGGGGTTATCTCCTCAGCGTGGGCGGTCCCGGCTCATCGTGATAGCAGTGCTCGGGCTCGCGATGCTGATCGGCGGAGGTCACGCGCTCGTCACAGGAGCGGTCGGGATCGCTCGGACCGCGGGCATGAGCGACCAGCTGATCGGCCTCACCATCGTGGCGGTAGGGACCTCGCTCCCCGAGCTGGCGACTTCCGTGATCGCCGCGTGCCGGGGCCACGGCGACATTGCAGTCGGCAACGTCGTCGGCTCGAACATCTTTAACGTGTTCCTGATCCTTGGTGCATCGGGGCTCGCCGGTTCGATCCGGACCCCGCTCTCCGAGCTCCGCGTCGAGCTGGTGTTCCTCGGCGGGATGACGGCGGTCGCGGCGATCGCGATGGCGACGCGGCGTACGGTGGGGCGGTTCGAGGCGATCCTGCTTCTGCTCTCGTACGTCGTGTTCCTGTCGCTGCTCTCGCTCGCGTGATATCGCGTTGTTCGACGGCCTGCTCGTCGACCCGACGTACGGCAAGCACTACGACCTCATCAACACGCGCACCGGCGCGAGCCTCCGTGACGCGCGCAAGGATCAAGCGGCCAAGTCGTGCGGCGCCGCCGCGTTCGATGCTTGCGTCGAGGCCGCGATCAAGAAGCTGGTCAAGAATCGCCGGGCCGAACGAAGCACGCTCTCCGACAAGCTGACGAAGAAGCTGCGGTGACCTCGCCGGTGGGCCTCGATCGCGAGCTTCTCGGCGAGGGGTGGTGTGCGCGGTGGTGTCGAGAAATGCGGCGAGCGGTGTCGGGTTTCTCCACGTCGCAAGCGGCCCACGCCCTGCTCATCCTGGCCATCGCATCCCGCTTCGGCGAGGCGCCGTCCGGTAGAATCCGGATCGTTCACACGGCACCAACGCCGTTGGAGGCTCTTCACGATGTCGCGCTTTTCGTTTGTCGCCTTGCTCGCGTTCGCGTGTCTCGTGCCCAGCGCTGCGTCCGCGCAGCGAGCCTCCGGGGACGCGCGCCTCGGTTTCTTCGGCGGCTTCGCCCTGCACGCGGGCGAGATCGCCTGTGAGGGCGACGTGTGCGACGGGCTGTGGAAGGCAGGCGGGCTGTCTGGGAACCTCGGCTGGGGGTTCAGTCCGAAGCTCAAGGGCGTCTTCGATGTCTGGTATATGGGTCACACCGAAGACGACGTGACGCTGCACCACACGATCGCCACGTTCAACGCGCGCTACCACGTGGTCCCCGCGTTCTGGATCCAGGGGGGCCTCGGCGTGGCGAGCGCGGGATGGCGCTACGATGGCGTGATCAACCTCGAGGACCGCACCGAGAACGTCGCCGCGATCGCCTTCGGGGCAGGCCTCGAGCTCGTGCGAAGGAGGAGCTTCGCCCTCGATCTCAACCTGCGCGTCGGCGTTGGCCTGTACGATGACAACGACAACTCCATCGATGACGGGCAGACCGGCCGCAGCTCGGCGCTCGGGCTCGGCTTCACCTGGTTCTGACCGCAGGCTCGCGCGTCGAGCTCGGCCAGCAGCCGCGAGCCCCCGTGGGCCATAAGCGACGCCAAGGCGATCACCACCGGAAAAGGCGAGATGCCGCGAAGAGAGGCATGCCGCGAAGAGAGGCGGTTTCGGCGCATATACGGACGACGGCGCGCCGTTCAGGGCGCGCCGTTCACGAGCGGGGGAGAGCTCAGTAACAGACATTGTACTTGACGCACACCTCCTCGGGCTTGATGTCGACGACCTTGTTCGCAATCGCGGTGCGACCGTCGGAGGTGACGGTCACCCGGAGCGACATGACCTGCTTCGTGCCGGGCTGGATCGTGAGCGTAAGGGTCGAGGCCGTGCCGACCACGCTGTACGGGCCGCCGTTGATCGAGCGCTCCCATTTGTAGGTCTGCGCTCCCCAGCCGCCGAGCGTGCTCGCGGTCCACGTATAGCTGGTCGGATCATCGATGCCGGGCAAGCCCGAGTAGATGTCGGTCGGGCCCGACTGCGACGCCGAGAAGAAGCGAACGTTGGCGAGCAGGTTGGGCGAGTTGGCCGCCCAGTCCTGAACCTTGCCGGCCCACGCGGTCTGCGCGAGGAAGGCTTCGACCTGGTGCGAGGTCAGCAGCGGCCGCTGCTCCAGCATCATCGCGGCGATCCCCGCGACGTACGGCGCCGAGAACGAAGTGCCGTTGCCGGACATGAACGAGTTGGGGCCCGCGATGCTCGCCCCGCGTACGCCGACGCCAGGCGCGAACAGCGACAGGCACGGGCCGTAGTCGCTGAAGCTCGACCGGTTGTCGGCGTTGTCGGTCGCGCCGACGACGATCACGCCCGCGACCTCGTTGCTCTCGTCGGTGCACGCACTCTCGTGCTCGTTACCGGCGGCCTTGACGACGACGATGCGCTTCTGGATCGCAGCCTGCAGCGCCGAGGCGATCGCGTCGGTGCTGCCGTCGTAGCTGAGGTTCAGGACGGCGGGCTTCTGCGCGTTGGCGGTGACCCAGTCGACGCCCGCGATCAGGTCGCTCTCCCACGCCCAGTCACCATTGGTGATCTTGACCGAGTGGATCGTCGCCTTGCGCGCCGTGCCGGTCGTCGCGCCCGCGGCGTACGACGCGACCGCGGTGCCGTGCCCGTCGCTGTCGGTGTTGGGCGAGCTGGTGTCGTAGGTGTTCACGTTGTTCGTGCTCGTGAGGCGTCCGGAGAACTCCGCGTGATCGCCGCGGATGCCCGAGTCGACGACGTAGATGTGCACGCCCGTGCCTTCGCGGTAGCTCTGGTAGGCGAGGTTGAGCCCGTTCGCTTGGTCCATGCGATCCAGGCCCCAGCCTGGGTTGGCCTGGCTCGCGAACGCGGCCTTGATCCGCACGTCGGGCTCCACGCTGATGACGTTCGGATCGGCGCGCAGCTCGGCGAGCTTGGCCTCGGACAGGTTCACGACCGTGAAGCCCTTGATCGTCGAGCCGAAGACGTGCCGGCGCACGCCGCCGTGCTTCTTCGACAGGCGATTGGCTTCGCCGATCACGTCGGTGACCCCATCGCGTAGCCTGACCACGTAGCGGGTGGTCACTTGCGCCGGCAACGCCGGTAGCTCGCGCGCATCGTGGATGCCGGGCGCCTCGAGGAGGCCGCGCGCGATCGCATCTTCGATGGCTTCGGTCTCGGCGAGCTCGTCGCCGTCGATCGCGCGCGGATCCGAGGCGTCGTCGCTCGCGTCGGGCGCGAGGCACGCGGTGGTGGAGAGGAGCGAGAGGAGAATGGGGGCGAGGTTCGTGGTCTTCATGATGGTCGCGACCCATCTCAAGAACCAAGCCAGCTCGCGTCACGTGATTCGGCACACCTACGCGACGGGACCTGCGTGCGCGCACACGCCGCCGAGGTGCGCGCACGCAGCGGCATACAAGCCCGCGCTGCGATGCATTTACGAGTTGCTCCGTCCACCCTCGCAGCCTGCGCGCGGTTGCTCCGCTTCGCGGCGCAGACGCCCACGGTGGCCTCGTCACTCGCAGGGCATGGTGGACTGGCAGTTCGTACAGTCCGCGCAGCGCACGGCCCGAAGATCGGGATCGAAGCGATAGCGACTGTCGAACGGGTAGTCCGTGCACGTCATCGCATTCCGGCCGTCCACGTCGAGCGGCTTGTGCGCCGACGCGCCCAGAAACTCGACTCCCCCATCCTGGAGGACGGTCGCGGCCGCGCGTGGCATGTGGCTGTTGACCTTTCTGTCGCTCTTGACCGAGATCACGAAGGTGCCGTGAACGAGCGCGCCATCGCTCGTGTCCACCATTCCCACGTAGGAGACCTTGGGGCCGCCACCACTGATCCCGTTCGCCGCGTACGACGGGAACCACCCGCCTTTGCCCTCGAGATCGGTGCCGCCACCGACCACGCTGTACACCACATACGCTCGATCGCCGCCGTCCCACGTGATCGCGTGTGCGCGGCCATCGGGCCCCTGAGTCTCGTGGTGCTGGCACCAGATCTGGACGCCATCATCGAACCGGGCGACGACGGGATCCTGATTGTTCGCGCTCGCCTGCGTGTATCCGACGTAGATCGTCGTGCTGCCCACGGTGACATGCGGCAGGGACGCAAACGCGGCCTCGTCGCCCGAACACGCAGCGCGCGCGCTGTCGGCTGAGAATTGAGACTGCCAGCCGTCGGCGGAGGTCCCCGGCGGCGGTGCGCTGCCTCCGCCTGGATCCTCGGCAGGATCGCCACCACACGCCAGGAGTCCCACGAGGGTCATCGCCGCGGCTTTCATCCCGCGAGGATACTCGAAGCCCCGTTCGGTCTGCGCGATGTCGGCGTCTCTGCGTACGCAACCGGAGCACAACCGCGAAGACCTCGACGGGCCCGAGGCGTCGAGAAGATCCGTGAGCTGGCGACCACTCGCAAAGGTCTGGTTCACCGAGGGCAAGTACGATCCGCGGATCACCGTCATCTGCGTGACGCCCTCGGAGGGCTACGACTGGGACACGAAGCACAACCGCGTGGTCACGTTCGCGAAGATCGTCGCTGGTGCCGTCACGGGCAAGACCCTCGACGATTCGATCGAAGGCGCGATTCACGTCTAGGTCGCGCGCTCAGCCGAGCCGCCTTGGTACTGTGCACGGTAGGGCCATGAAGGCGTCTGCGTTGTTGTTGTTCGGTACCCTCCTCGCGACCACCACCGCCCACGCGAACGGCGGTCTCGAGTCCGACGTGATCGGCTGGGCCTCCGGCGGCTATCACGGCTCGCTCTGGTACGGGACCGAGAAGCTCCGGGTGCGGATCGTCAAGGCGGTGTTCTATGCGCCGGGCTTCACCGTGCCCGACGGGTTCGAGGATCTCCGCAACGAGGCCTGGGAGTTCTTCATCGACACCGCATGGCGCCCTCGCGGTGCTCGCTTCCAAGGCCTGTGGTCGGGCGTCGGCCTCGAGCTCTACGACCGCGAGCTTCGAGATGAGGCGTCCGGCGCCACCGCCAGGTTTGACGCCCTCGAGCTCGCGCTACGGACCGGCTACATCTGGCATCCGTTCAGCGCCGGTTTCTACCTCAATCCGTGGATCGGTCTGAACGTCCGCGTCGACGGCGCCGACTCCGTTCTCGTGGGCGAGCGCACGTACACGCCGACGCGCCTCACCCCGCTCGCCTCGCTCAAGCTCGGCTGGCGGTTCTGAGCGCCGGCGATCGACGAGCTTCGTCCGCCAGCTGCGCGACCAGCCGTACTCGACCGTCCACGCGGCCTACCAGAGACGTGCCGCCTTGTCGTCGAGCTTCTCGATCAGCGCGAGGGGGTGGTCGTGCTTTCGTCCGCTCCGCGTTCCAGATCGCCGGCCGGCTCCAAGCGCGATAAGGAAAGACGCTCAACAACTTCAAGCGAGCGCTGCCAGATCGCCGGCCTTCATCCGTCGATCCGCGCGCGCTTGACCTACGGCTCCATCGGCACCGGCAATCCGCGTCGCGCGAGTTCGGACTTGGCGTAGTCGCGGAACTGCGCGCGCGTAGGCTGGCGGCACCTTCCATCGGTCTCGACAACGGTCACCCACTTCACGAGGTGGTCCTGAAACGACGAGATCTTTTTGTAGCCGGTGGTGCCGTTGCGCAGGTCGGTTTGGAACTGGAAGAACCGGTACTGAAACCCCGCCGCGTGCAGCGCGACATACGCCGCCGGCGGATCCTGCAGCAACTTGCGCAGTCGGTAGTAGCCCTTGGCCCAGCAGTCGAGATTTTCCTGATTCACCGCGACCGAGCCGCCGCTGTAGCTGAGGATCCGCGGCATCGTGGTCGGCGCCGACAGCTGGCCGTACACGTAGGTCGCGCCGGTCGCGGTGGTGCCCAGCTCCCAGGCTCCCAGGTTGATGGACTGACCTCGCATGGGGGCGGCCTGCGGCGACTGCGGCACAGGAGGGCAGGCCGCCAGGTCGACGTCCGCGCCATCCAGATCTTGCCCATCGAGGCAGGTGTCCTCGGGCGGTCCGGCAGGCCTGGCGTCGGCGCTCGGAGCATCCGGCGTCAGTTCAGACGTCGTGCCGGTGCTGTCGGCGCAGCTTGCGAGCACGACCACGAGCGCAGAGGCCATCGATCTCATCGGCGCCCCATAACACCGCTCCCGACTGAAGGCTAGCTGGTTTTCTCATGCCGTCCCCGCGAGGGCAGCGCCCCGCTCGCGCGGAAGCGGGTGCTCATCCCGCTTCAAACCGGTCTGCCCTCGCGCTTGTAGCGTCGCCGCTTGTACACGTATCGACGTGCTCCTGAACGCGCAGCGCCGCTGCGTGTTGACGAGCTAGGGCAGGGCCACGCTCGAGCAGACGCGCTCCAGTGGGGTGGTCTGGCCGATGGCCCCGATCGCGGCCTTGTAGTCCGACGCGTCGCCCACCGCCTGCTGCGTCACGTTCGTGCTGCTCGGAGTCAGCGTGTGGTTGGCGGGCTGGTACGCGGCGAACGGGCCGCTATTCGGGAGCGCGGGAACGGTTACCGTCGTCGATCCGGGCGGAGCGTAGTGGGAGTACGCGAGCGAGCCCGAACCACTCGTGAAGAATAGCCCGACGCGCACGAAGTCCGCCGATCCGCTCGGCGTTCCTGCGGTCCAGCTCACGCTCGGGCGCGCCGGGGTGGAGTTGTCGACGACTCGGCCGCTCAGTGGGGTCGTGAACTGAGCGCCGTCGAAGTTGACCGTTCCAGGCGTGGTCAGGCGCTGGCTGCACTGGCGTCCGTCGGTGAGCTCGAGCCCGCACGTCACGTGTTGCACGAACGCCGCGCTCGGCATCGGCGTCGAGCGCACGTAGGTCTGGCCGGCGGTCGCGACGACGAGCTGGTCGTAGGCCGAGTACGGGAACAGTGGGAACCGAGCATCGAAGGTGAAGGTGACGTCACCTGCGGGCGCGTTCGCGAGCGAGCACGTCAGGTTGGCATAGGCCTGGCTCCACGCCGAGACGGTGACGTCGGTGGGTACACCCTGCGTAAGGGGGATGTCCTGCTGGAAGTGGTAACCGAGCGGGGTGCCGGTGCCGTCGAGCGTCTCCGCGAACAGCTGCGCCTCTCCCTGGGCGTCCGTGCACGCGCCGTGGATGTTGAGTGTGTGCGGCGTCGCCGAGCCGGAAGAGCTCGTCACCGAGCTGCACCCCGTGCCCGTGCGGTTGGTGGCCCCGATCACGGGCGCCGTGAATGTCACGCGCGCGGATCCCACACTGACCGTACTGCCGGGCGTGGTCTCGGTGAGCTCGATCCGGACCGTGTCGCCCGGGTCGACGTCGGCCACCGAGGTCAGAGACTTCGAACCATTCGGCCGCGTGCGGGCGATCGTGATGATGCTGTCGGCGCCGACCGCGTAGGTCGCCTGACCGCTGGCATTGGTGGTGGTCTCCCCGACGTTGGCGCCGGAAGCGTTCGCGATCGCGACGGGAACCGAAGCGAGCGGCTGCCCGTTGAGCGTCACCTCGATCAACGCACTGCCGCCCCCATTGGTGCAACCGCTCGTATCGGGCGTGCACTGGTCGGAGCACGCGAGCACGCCGCCGCTGAAGCCGAGGCTCTCGCACGACAGGGCTCCCAGCGCCGTACCATCGCACTGCTCGTTCTCGACGAGCCTTTCGTCGCCACAGATCGGACTGCAGGTCTCGAGAGAGAGCTTGCAAGTCTCGTCGCATGACGCGAAGCCGTACGCGTAGCCGTCCGGGCACTCGATCAATGCTGATTCGTCCGCGGAGTAGTCGCACATCTCCGCCTCCGGATCGAACCATCCGTCTCCGCAGACAGCCCCCGGGCCGGAGCTCGATCCGCTGTCACCACAGCTCGCAACCACCACCAAGCCAGCCACGGGCACCACGCATCGCAGGAAAGTCATGGCCCAGCGTAGGTCCGACGCGCTCTGCTTTGCATCCCCCGTTCGGGTGAGGGCTGGAGGTTTGCGCATCGCTGTGGCAGCCTGGCTCTCTTGGCGAACGTCGAGGGTGGAGGACGCCGCGCGAGTCCGGCGTGGATCGTCAGCATCGCGTTCGTGATTGCGATCGCCGTGACGGTCGTCCTCATCGCGACGGCCGAGCGTCTGCCGGCGTTGCCGCTCACGCTCCAGGTCGAGGGTGACCGCGTCGTCGATGCCACGGGGGCCGAGGTCGGCGCGATCCGCGTCCCCGGATCCAGCACCACGTTCGCACTGAAGCCGGTCGATCTGATCGAGGAGCCGGACGTCGTCGATTCCTGGGAGGCGCTCGACGAGTTCTATGCGCGCCAGGCCATTCTCTGGCATCACCTGCAGGGCGAGGACCTCGAGGTGCAGATCGCCGGCGCGTGGCGCACGATCGCGGTCGAGCGACGCGGCATCACCGGCTTGCCGCTGGCGTTCTACACGCTGCTCGCTGCCGCGCTGGTCGCGTGGATCGTTGGCTTCTTGACGTTCGCGTTCTCCGATCGCGGTCGTGCGGCGCGCATCTACGTGTTCTCGGCCGTCGCGTTCGCCGTCGCCGTCTGGCCCGCGGCGCTCTACTCGACGCGGCCCCTCGCCCTCGACCCGGAGACGTTCCGCTGGCTGTCGACGATCGACCACGTCGGCGCGCTGTACTTCGCGGGTGGCGTGATCGGCATCCTCGCCGTCTATCCCGTGCCTCTCGTGCGCTCGCTCTGGTGGCTGTGGGCGTTCGCCGGCGTGGCCGGCGTGCTCGGTCACCTCCAGGTCGGCGAGATGTGGCTCTCCGGCTTCTACACCTCCAACCTGATCGAGTTCCTGATGTTCCTCGGCTTCGCGCTCTGGCAGTGGCGCGCCGCGCGATCCCAACCGCTCCAGCGGGCGGCGCTCGGCTGGATGCTGCTCTCGATGTTCGTCGGCGTCATCTTCTTCCTGTCGCTGATCACGTTGCCCGTGCTGCTCGGCGTGGGCCCGACGATCACGCAAGCGACGGGGCTGGTCTCGATCGTGTTCATGTACGCCGGCATCTCGCTCGGCGTCTTGCGGTTCCGTCTGTTCGAGCTCGATCGATGGTGGTTCCGGACGTGGACGTGGATCCTGAGCGGCATGGCCGTGATCGCCGTCGATCTGGTCCTGACGCGGCTGTTCGACGTCACGCAGAATGCGGCCCTCGTGGTGGCGCTGATCGTCGTCGGCTGGGTGTACTTCCCACTGCGCCAGCGCCTGTTCGAGCGGTTCACACGCACCGGCGTCACCGCCGCGTTCGACGCGCGCGAGCTGATCGCCGCCATCAGCATGCAGGACTTGCGGTCGCGCTTCCGCGCCGCGCTGGCCGCGAGCTTCTCGCCCCTCGAGATCGTGGAGATCGACGAGCCGTTCGAGGCCCCACGGCTCGCGGGCGATGGCGCGCTGCTCGAGGTACCGTCGCCGACGGGTGATCGCGCCCTGCGGTGCCGGCTGCGAGACCACGGCACGCGCCTGTTCTCGCGGGACGATGTCGCCCGCGCGGCCGAGCTCGTCGCGCTCGCCGGATCGGTGCGTGGAGCCCTCACCGCGCGCGAGGACGGGCAGGTCGCGGAGCGCGCCCGGATCCGTCGCGATCTGCACGACGACCTCGGCGCGAGCATCATCCGCATCGCGCACCAGGCTGCCGACGAGAACGCTGCCCACCTCGCCAAGGCGGCGATGCGCGATCTTCGCGACGTGCTCGCCGCGTTGCACGATGAGCCCACGCTGTGCGTCGATCTGCTCGAGGACCTCGAGGCCGACCTCCGCGGTCGAGCTCAGGCCCACGACCGCGAGCTCGCGTGGACCGTCGAGGGCACGACCGATCACGTGCTCTCCGCGCGCGGATGCGCGAACCTCACCCGAGTCCTGCGAGAGAGCATGACCAACGCCCTCAAGCACGGTACCGGGACCATCCGCTACGCGTTTGTCATCGACGCTCGCGAGCTTCGTGCGACGATCACCAATGCGATGACCGTCACCACCGCGCTCGAGCCCGGCCTGGGGCTCGGCAACATCCGCGCGCGGCTCACCGAGCTCGGTGGCCAGGTCAGCTACGCGGGCGAGGACGGCGTGTTCCGGGTCGAGATCTCCTTGCCATGGACGAAGGACACGTGAGCGCGCCGATCAGCGTGTCCTCGATCCTGATCGTCGAGGATCGGCCTGATGATCTCGCGTTTATCACCGACGTTTTGCGCTCGGCGTTCGGCCCGTGCGAGGTCCGGTCGGCGCGCACGCTCGCGCGGGCCCGTCAGCTGGTGGCTCAGGATCCGCCCGACTTCGTGATCCTCGACCTGCACCTCCCCGACGGTGCCGGGGGGGAGATGTTGCCGGTCGTGCGCGCGAAACGCCCCGACGCCACCGTCGTCGTGGTCACCGTGTTCGACGATGACGAGCACCTGTTCGCGGCGCTCCAGGCCGGCGCCGACGGTTACTTGCTCAAGGACGAGTCGCGCGCGAGTGCGAGCGCGATCCTGAAGGACGTCCTGGAGGGGCACCCGCCGTTGAGTGCGCGTGTGGCTCGGCGCGTGCTCAAGCACGTCCAGTCGACCGCGCCGAGGTCGAGCTCCGCGCTGGAGCTGACGAATCGCGAGCGGGAGGTCCTGGTGCTGCTCGCCCGCGGTCACACGATCGGGGTGGCCGCGGCGCAGCTCGGGATCTCCGAGCACACGGTCAAGACGCACGTGAAGAGCTTGTATCGTAAGCTCGACGTGAGCACGCGCGCGGGCCTGGTGCGCACCGCGATCGACGAAGGACTCGCCTGAGGTGAGTTAGCAGGGCATCGCGCCTCGCGGGACGATATAACCTCCGGATGGAGACCGACCCGACCCAGCCCGGGATGGTGGGGGAGCGCATCGTCGGGGAGCGCATATCGGGTTGTTGCTCGCCTCGGCGCCGCGTTCCATCGGGGTTCTCCGTCAGCCGTTGTGGATCCTGCTGTTCACCGCGATCCTGCCGCTCGCCGTGATCGCAGTCGAGGATCGTCGATGAGCCGCCTGCTCGCTCTCGCGGTGTTGCTCGCCGCGAGCCCCGCCGCCGCGGATCTTCGGTTCGCGCTCCGCAACGACGTGTTCACGGACCTCTCGCCGCCGATCGACGACGCCGGGTTCACGCAGGACTTCGACATCCGATTCTGGCGACCGTATCGCGGCTACGCCATCGGGGGCATGTTGTTCGATCGGTGGGTCACCTCGCGCGTGAACGACGATCGCCGCGATCTCCTCGAGCTCGCCGCCACCGTCGAGCGGCCATGGCTGCATCCGACACAACCGGCGCTCGTCACCGTCGGTGCTCGGCTCGGCCCCGTGTTCACCGGCAACCTCGGCGGCCGCTGGATGCAGAACGGCTGGCACACGATCTCGAAGACCGGCCCCACGCTCGACGAAGGTCTGCAGCACAACTACGTCGGTGAGCTCGACGCGGGTGCGTTCGCCGGGGTCCACGCGCGTGGCGAGGTCGGCACCTGGCTCCAGGGCTACGGCAGCCTCGACGGCCAGGTCTCCGTCGGCACGGGCGTGTCGTGGATCGAGGCTGCGATCGGGGCCCGCGGTAACGCACGCGTCGGCCGCGCGCTGCTGAGCGCGCACGTCGAGCTCGCCGAGTCTCGGTTCGCGGTGACCGACGACCTGCTCGCGCTGCCCGGCGGTTACGGCGAGGGCATGCAGTTCTCGTGGCGCGCCGGGGTCGCGGTTGCGTGGCAGCGGCTCCGCTTCGAGTATCAGTACCGCACCAATGAGGGCGGCTCGGGGGAGCCGATCGGCGTGATCGCGTTCACGATCAAGCAGGCGGGTACGACGTTCTGAGCACTGACCGGAGCGGTCCCGGTGGGTACGCAGCGACGGAGTGGCAACGGATGACGGAGATGCGCACGCGCGTTGTCGCTCACGCGGGCGAATATCGCGGCGAGCCGAGGCGGTTGGCGGAAGGCGTGCGTCAGCCCTTCGGCGGTGTCTGCGGCCGGCTCTGCACGAGCTTGTCGCGCGTGACGCCGAGCAGGGGCTCGAGTCGGTGCTTGTCGACGAGACCGGCGCGGTCGGCGCCGCGCTGGCGCACCCAGTAGCGATCGCCGTCGAGGAGGACGTCGATCACGACCGGGGCCGGCGAGGTCGCGGTGGTGGACGTGCGCGCGATCGTGATCGTCGCGGTCGGTGTGGCCACGTCGCGCTTCGGGTCGCCCGGGGCGGCGAGCTCGATCGTGGAAGCCGCAGTGACGAGATTGTCGATCGCGGTGGCGTCGAGCGACTCGCCCGCGGCCGGGGCCACGGGCGCGCCGTCGAGCGAGGCGGTCCACGGCGCGGAGGTCGACGCGCGCGCGAGCTCGACGGTGCTCGCGCCGCGCTGGACGGTGATCGCACTGATCTCGTCGCGCGGCACCTTCACGTAGCTGGCATCGATCCACTGGCGCGGCTCGGTGCCGGCGCTGTAGGCGGAGATACCTCGCACAGCGAACACGCGCTCCTCGTTGCCCAGGCGCACGGCGGTGCGGCGGGCCCCCGCAGAGCCGCCGAGCAGGATGGTCTGCTCCTTGCCGTCGATGGTCACGATCAGGCGGCGCTCGTGATCGTCGTTGGCGACGCGCAGCTGCTTGTGGCGGTTGGGCGAGGTCGCGATCGGGGCGGCAGCGGCCATCTTGGCAAGCGGTCCGAGCAGATCGGTGATCTTCGTGGCGTCGACCGGGTAATCGAAGTGCGACGCCAGCACCCAGCCGCCGTCGCGCTTGACGAGGTCGATCGGGGCCGTGCTCTGCGAGGACGACACCACCACGCGCGTGACCTTTGCGACGTCGAAGCCGGGGAGCAGGGGCTTGTCCTTGGCGGCGGCCGCGTCGTCGGGGGTGCGCAGCATGACGACGGCGAGGACGAGCTGCACGGCCAGCAGGCCGAGCGCGAACTTGTGAAAGCGAGTGAGCATCCTAGGCCTCCTCCGTGATCGGCCGGATCGCGCGGCGGCGCAGGCGCGCACCGCCGACGACGAGCGCGAGGCCGAGGAACGCGATCGCGAGGTTGAGATTGCGCCAGCTGGCGCGCGCGTCGCGCTCGATGGTCAGGGCGCGCGCGGCGCTGGTGCGCGACCGGATGGCGAGCAGGTCGGTGTCGGCCAGCGACCAGTCCACCGCATTGTGCACGAGCTCGACGTTCGCGCTCGCGAAGTCGGAGTCGAGCTGCTGCGCCAAGCCGAGCACGTCGTCGGACACGAACGCCGACGAGCCGAACACGACGAGGCGCGCATCGGGTGGCGAGTGGGACAACAGTCGGGTGGGTGCGGGCTTGCTGGTGTCGGCGGGCTTGCTGGCCTCGGTGGGCTTGGCGGCGTCGGCCGGCGCGACTGCGCTCGCGAACCCGCCCGTGATCGCGACGGCGAGAGGCTGGGCGCCCTTCTTGTCGGCGGGCAGGTTGGCGGGCCCGGGGAACCCGAGCTTGCCGTGCGTGCGCTGGTCGGGCTCGACCTGCGTCGACGACGTCAGCCACGCACCGCGCGACGACCGCAGCAGCACGTCGACCGTGCGCTCGTCGTCGCCGACCTTCGACTCGGCCTTAACCGGTGACGCCCAGTGGAGCACCGAGCCGGTGAGGCCGCTGGTGATCATGCTGCCCGACGCGAGCTGCTCGCCGTCCATCTTCACGAAGAACGGGTAGGGCAACTGCACGAGCTCGCGCACGGCGAGGCCGTTGCCGAGATCGCGCTCCTGCGGTACCGGGAACGCGTCGCTCTTGGTGTCCATCACCATCTCGTCGCCCAGCGTGACGCCCCACTTGGTGAGCTGGGCCTCGAGGCCGGTGCTCACCTTCTCCACGGCGAGCCCGCTGGCGGGCGCCAGCCGGTAGCGCCCCGCGAGCAGTACGAGCGCGCCGCCACGCATCAGGTACTGGTCGACGTGCTCGCTGGCCTTGGCGTCGAAGCTCGCGGGGCCTGCGAGCACGAGCGACTCGATGTCGTCGGGAACCGGGCTCGCGAGGTCGACGTCGCGAACCTCGTAGCTGCCCGATAGCGCCTCGCGTAGCCTGCGGAACGACTGCGGCGGCGGCATCTGTCGTGGTGGCATGCCCTCCATCATCGGCACCGGCGGCGGCGCGGGCGGCGACCACAGGCCGACCACGCGCGTGAAGCCGGGCGCGGCGCGCTTGAGGCCCTCCTGGAGCGAGCGTTCGAGGTCGGCCTCGCCGAGCTGCTGCGGCGGCACGATGCGCACCATGCGATCACCGACCTGGAGCAGCAGGTGGAAGTAGTAGACCTGTCCGGACAAGAGGTCCGAGTACGGGCGCAGGCCGAACTGCCGGAACAGCTCCTGCATCTTGGCTTCGGTCGTGGGCTCGACGACGGTGTACGCGAGCTTGCCGCCGGCTTGCTTGGTCAGCGTGTCGACGGCGCGCTGCAGCTGCTGCGGCGCGTCCTTCCAGTTGTCGGGGAGCGTCTTGGGCGTGAGGTACGCGGTGAGCTGCACCTTGCCCGGGATCGACGCGAACAGCGCGTCGACGCTCGCGAAGTCGTCGACCGTCTTCTTGATGGTCTTGGTCACCTGATACTCGAGGTTGCGCAGGCCGATCTCGAGATCGCCGATGTCGAGCACGCGCACGGTGATGAGGTCGTCGAGCCCGAGCACGGCGTGCTGGTCGCCGTACTCGATCGCGATGTTGAAGTATGCGTTGACCACCGACTTCTCGGTCTGGGTTGCGAAGCGTAGCGGCGTCGGATCGATGCCGAACCGCTCCTTGGCCTCGCGCTTGGCGTCGTCGGACTCGCTGGGGTCGACGAGCTCGACGCGTACCTTCGCGCCTCCCGCGACGCGGTACTCGTCGAGCAGGTCGCGGATCTGCGGCACCAGCGGCTCGAGCTCGGGGTGGGTCTTGGCCGAGAAGTAGCCGCGGATCAGCAACTGCTCGTCGAGGCCGGCCAGGATCTTCTCGGTGCCAGCCGACAGGCTGAACGTTCCGCCCTCGGTGAGGTCGATGCGCGCGCGCTTGACCGGCTGCAGCCACAGACCGAGCGCGATCGCGTTGCCGAGCACGAGGCCGACCGCGAGCACGCTGCCCATCCGACGCGCCCGCGTGCGCGGGCCCCGGCTCCAGGCGAGGCGCTGGAGCAGCAGCACGTTGACCGCGAGACCGACCGCGACGATGCCCGCGTAGTAGGCGAGGTCGCGCAGATCGAGCACGCCGCGCGCGATGCTCTCGAACCGCGTACCGGTGCCGAGCAAGCGGCCGAGCTCGCCGCCGGTCTCCCCGACCGCGAACGCGATCGCGCAGGCGAACGCGGTGCCGACGAACGCGACGATCTGGTTGTCGGTGGTCGCCGACACGCACATCCCGATCACGAGGTACGCCGCCGACAGCAGCAGCGCGGCGAGGTAGCCGCCGAGCACCGGGCCGGTGTCGAGGTTGCCCATCATCGACACGGTGATCGGCAGCCCGAGGGTGAGCGCGAGCCCGGTGGCGACCAGGATCATGCCGGCGGCGAACTTGCCGAGCACGAGTTGCCAGCGCGGGATCGGCAGCGTGAGCAAGACCTCGAGGGTGCCCGCGCGCCGCTCGTCGGCCCACACCCGCATCGCGAGCGCCGACACCAGGATGATGAGGGACAGCGGCAGCCACTCGAACAGCGGGCGCAGATCGGCGAGCCCGCGCGCGAAGAACTTGCCGTGCCAGAAGAACATGTACAACGCGAACGCGAGGAACGCGGCGAGGAACAGCAGCGCGACCGCGGAGTCGAAGTAGCCGCGCAGCTCCTTCTTGATGACCGACCACATCATGCCGACACCTCCTCGACCTCACGCGCGAGCGGCCGCTCGGCCAGGTCTTTGAACACGCGCTCGAGCGACTTGGGCTCCGGCCGCAGCTCGCCGATCCGCCACGAGGTGGCGCGCAGCGCCTCGAACAGCACCGGGCAGAGCGCGTCGGATGTCGACGACGTGACGCGCCAGCGCTGGAAGTCCTCGACATCGCCGACCGGCTCGACCGCGGTGACGCCCTGGATCTTCGCCAGCGTGTCCTCGACGCCCGTGGCGCCCGCCTCGATGGCGACGACGGCCGCGTTGGAGCTGCGTAGCTCGCTGAGCTTGGCGTCGGCGCGCAGCTTGCCCTGCATGATCACGAGCACGCGGTCGCAGGTGGCCTCGACCTCCGACAGGATGTGGGTCGAAAGCAGCACGGTGGTCTTCTGCGACAGCCGCTTGATCAGATCGCGGATCTCCACGATCTGCGCGGGATCGAGGCCGGTGGTCGGCTCGTCGAGGATCAGCAGCTCCGGCTCGTGGATGATCGCCTGCGCGAGGCCGACGCGTTGGCGATAGCCCTTGGACAGGGTGGCGACCGGTTGCACGACGCGATCGGCGAGGCCGGTCGCGCGGATCACCTCGAGCGTGCGCGCGCGCCGCTGGCTGGGCGCGACGCCACGCATCGCGGCCATCATCTCGAGATACTCCTGCACGAGCATCTCGCCGTAGAGGGGCGCGCTCTCGGGCAGGTAGCCGATCCGGCGCTGGGCCGCGAGCGGGTCGGCGACCACGTCGATCCCACACACCCGCACCTCGCCCGCATCGGGCTCGAGCACGCCGGTCAGGATCTTCATCAACGTGGTCTTGCCCGCGCCGTTGGGACCGAGCAGCCCGATGACCTCGCCCGGGGAGACCGCGAAGCGGACCCCCGACAGCGCCCGTAGTGAACCGTAACTCTTGGCTAGATCACGACACTCGATGGCCTGCATGCGTCCCGCGAACCAGCCGGCCCGCGGTCTGTATTTCCGGGCCGGTTTTTTTTTCTGGGGTGCGGGTGGGCCTTGCGCGTGGACCGAGCCTGCTTACGGATCGTCCTCGGAGCTGGGGGCGCGGGCTGGCGATGAAGCACACCCTCCCATTGCGATCTCGTACTAACAGCGGTTCGAACGACGTTGCGATGAGGGGGTGTTTCCATCGCGGGTCTGGGGCCGCGACACCACCTCGTGGCGCCGACACCAGTCAGCGCGCGCGCAGCGCCTGGACGAACTCGAAACTCCGGGGGGTAGCGCTCCCCGCTGGGGAGCATTCAGCCCCATGTACGATCTTTGCTTCACGACGACTAACGTTGAACCCGTCCCACGCCGAGGACGATGAGTGCCGAGCGCTGGCCGACGCTTGCCCAGCAGCTTGTGCGTTCACCATCCGCGACGCCCTGCCGCCGTCACCCGCCAAGTGCGGCGGTCAGCGGCCCCTGAAGCAGCAGTCCCAGTCGAGCCAGCCCATCCCGACGACCACCTGCGTGTCGCCGCGCAGGTCCCCCGAGTAGGCGTCCTGCTGGAGCTCGACGCGCAGTACCCAATACGAGTCGTTGGAAGACAACCGAACGTCGGCCCATGCCCCGGCCCATGCGTGCCCCATGAAATCGAAGTCGCTGTTGACCGCAAATCCCAGGCCGGCCCCGGGCCCGATGTCGAACCACGGCTTCGGGGGGCACTCCTCACCGCATCGCTTCTCGAGCACGGCGGACACGATGCCGAGCCGCAAGGTCGCGTCGTAGCCAAAGACGCCGCGGAACTCGTCCTCGGTCTCCGATTGCACACGTTCCCCGTGCATCTCGTACCCGAAGCGCAGCTTCGAGACCGGACCTTCCATGAAGAGCGCGCCACCTTCGAGACCGTGCCGCCCGCCGCGCACGTTGCCCCCTGCGAGACAACCAGAGGCTGTGGCGACGAGGACAATCAACGCAATGCGCATCTCGATCGAGAAGACGGACCACCGACAATCCGTGGGCTGGCAAACGACGGCAGGGCGCAAGATCGTGGGAGACTAGCCGACGGTGAAGCTGATTTGTTTCCCGTTCGCAGGTGGTAGCTCGCTCGCCTTCCGCGGCTGGGGCACCTCCCTCGGCGTCGAAGTCATTGCCGCTTCGCTCCCCGGTCGCGAGGCGCGCTCCGGCGAGCCCCTGCACACGCGGATGGAGCCCCTTGTCGCCGATCTCGTCGAGCGGCTGGCACCCAAGGTCACCGGCACGTACGCCTTGTACGGGCACTCGATGGGCGGCCGGATCGCCTTCGCCTTCACGCGCGAGCTCGCCCGCCGTGGTCTACCGGGGCCCGTGCAGCTGATCATCTCCGGGACCGGTGCGCCACACTTGCCGCGGCGAGTGCCCTCGATCCACGCGGAGCCCGAGCCGGTGCTGGTCGCGCGCCTCCGCGCCTTCGGCGGCACCCCGCAAGCCGTCCTCGACGAGCCCGAGCTGCTCGCCTACTTCCTGCCGATCCTCCGCGCGGACCTCGCGGTCGCGGAGACCTACCGGGTCGACGCCCACGACACCGTCTCGTGTCCTATCCTCGCGATCAGCGGCACAGAAGATCCGTTCGCGAACCGCGAGGAGGTCGAGGCCTGGGCGACCCTGACCACGAGCCGCTGCGAGGCGCAGTTCTTCCCCGGCGGGCACTTCTTCATCGACACGCAACGTCCCGCGCTGTTCGCGCTTGTTCGGCGCGCGCTCGCTGCTGGAACGCGTAACCCCCCAACAGGTTGATGGCGAAATGGCTGGTCAGAGCCCGTCGGTGAAGGCGGGCGCTTCGTCGTAGCGGCGGTCGCGGCCGTTGATGTAGCGGACGGGAATCGCCGCGAATTGTTCGGGCGTGAGATCGAGCGTGGGCACGTGGATGGCGTGGAAGATGCCGCCAAGCGCGTCGAGGTGGCCACGCGCGAACGTGCGGACGCCACACGTACGGCAGAACGTGAACGTCAGATGCGGCTCGGCGTCACCGGGCGGCGTCCACCGGTATTCGGACACACCGGTGCCGTCGAGCAGCCGGAAGCGCTCCGGGCCCTTGGAGAACGCGAACCATGCGCGCACCTTCCTAGTAAAGGGACGGTTTCAACTTGCACAACTTGCTGCAAGCTAACGTACGAGAAGCATTCAACTCAGAGGGGACGGTTTCAACTTGCGACGCAAACGACGTCCCCAATTCAAGCGCGGCCAAATCCCAGCTTGTCAGGCACCGGATTCGAACCCGTTTGCCGTGAACGTAAGTTGAAACCGTCCCCTGTGGTCCCAGCAAAAGCAGACGGTTGCACTACCGTAAGTTGGCAAAGTTGAAACCGTCCCCCGCCGAGGACGGTAGACCTAGCCGCCGAGGACGGCCTCGAGCCGAACCTCGTTGACCAGCGGCTCGCCGTGTTCGAAGGCGCGCACGTTGGCGAGCGTGGTGTGCGCGATGCTCGCCAGCGCCTCGCGCGTCAGGAACGCCTGGTGCGAGGTGACGAGGACATTGGGGAACGTGAGCAAGCGCGCGAGCACGTCGTCTTGCAGGACCTGGTTGGACAGATCCTGGAAGAACACGCCCTCTTCCTCCTCGTAAACGTCGAGGCCGGCGCCGCCGAGGTGGCCGGTCTTGAGCGCACCGATCAGCGCGCGGCTATCGATGAGCGCGCCGCGGCCGGTGTTGATGATCATCACGCCGGGCTTCATCATCGCGAGCGCGGCCGCGTCGATCATGTGGTGCGTCGACGGCGTGAGCGGCACGTGCAGCGAGAGGATGTCGCTGGCCCGATACAGCTCGGGCAGCGCGACGTATTCGAGGTCGCCCGCGGGCGCGACGTCGTACGCGAGGACGCGGCAGCCGAAGCCGCCGAAGATGCGCGCGGCGACGCGGCCGATCTTGCCGGTTCCGACGATCCCCACGGTCTTGCCGTGGAGGTCGAAGCCGACGAGCCCGTCGAGGGAGAAGTTCCACTCGCGCACCCGCGCATACGCGCGGTGGATCTTGCGGTTGAGCGTCATCACCAGCGCGACGGCGTGCTCGGCGACGGCATACGGCGAGTATTCGGGCACGCGCACGACGGGCAACCCGAGGTCGCGCGCCGCGGCGAGGTCGACGTGGTTGTAGCCGGCCGAGCGCAGGGCCACGAGCTTGCACCCACCGGCGCGCAAGGCCTCCAGCGTCGGACGATCGAGACGATCATTCACGAACGCACACACGGCGTCGTGAGCGTGCGCCAGGGGCGCGGTCGCGCGCTGGAGTCGCGGCTCGAGGTAGGTCAGCGCGTGACCGAACGCGGCATTGGCCGCATCGAACGAGGCGCGCTCGTAGGCGTGCATGTCGAACATCGCGATCCGCATCCGCAGATGATCGCATGCATGCGATGCGCCTACTCGATGATCTGCGTCGGAGCCGACGCCTTGGCGCGCTGCATGTACTTCGTGAAAGCGGGCACGGCGACGGCGGCGAGCATGCCGATCACGGCCGTCGGCACCATCAGGCCGCCCTGGCCCGCGGCATAGTCGCCCGCGAACTGCGACGACGGCGCGCCGGCCGCGATGGCCTTCACCGCATCCGCCTTGCCCGCGATGATGTCCGCGGGCGGGATCGCGAGCAGCTTGGTCACGACGTCGTCGGGATTGGCGTACACGGTGCGAAAGCCGAACACGCCCTTGGCCGTCTTGCCCTCGACTCGAAACGCGATGCCCATCTCGCTGAGGATGCTCAGCGCGCGCACCATCGCGTTGCCCTGATCTGGCAGCGACATGTTCGCCATCGCGGGGAATCCGGTCGCGCCGAACATCGTCCCGCGGCCCCAGAACGCGATCGACCAGCTCTGATCCGCGATCTCCTTGGCGAGCGGCGTGAGGGTCACGGTCTTGCCAGTGGGGCCGGCCTGCTTCGTGCCCAGCCGAACCTCCTTGGCCTCGGTCCACAGGTCGAGCTCGATGCTGTACTGCGGGACCTTGAACCGGCACGTGCCCGCCTCCTTCGTCTCGACGAGCAGCTCGGGAGGAATAAGCTCCTTGCACTGATCGATCACGCGCTGCGCGGGCGCCGGATCGCTGACCGGGATGCGCACGTCGGGCGTGAGGGTGCCCGCGGCGATCGTGATCGTGACGGGCCCGTTCACCGTCGCGAAGAGGTCACCGGCCGTGCCTCCACCCGGCAGCGGGAGATTGGGCGGCACCGCCTGCGAGAACAGCGTGATCGGCGTGGTCGCGAACGCGACCGAATGCGCGGGCTCCACGCGCGGCTTCGCCATCTGCATGCCCATCGGCAGCGCGACGTTCGGCGGGACGCCGTCGACGGTGACGTGGGCCATGGCCTCGCCCCGCTCGATCTCGATCGCGCCTGCACCGCTGAGCTCGCCGGTACCGCCGACCACCTCGATGTCACCGCGCACGCCGAGGGACGCGAGCGGCGCGGGCACCTTCGCCGTGCCGAGCTTCTCGAGGGCTTCCGGCTTCTGCGAGCAGATCGAGATCGTGTTGATCGTCTTGCACGTCATCGGACCGAGCTTGTTCGGATCCGTCCCGAAGTCCTGGCCCGAGAGCCTGGCGAGCTTCGCGCGATCGGCGATCGGCAATGCGACGAGGGGGACGTCATCCTCGCCGATGAACCAAGCGATACCGCGCGACTTGTCGAGGCCGAGGTCGGCGAGCCCCGTGAACGAACCACCGAGCTCGCGGGTCAACTCGTCGAGTCGCGGTTTCACGAACGCGAGGTCGGGCGCGGACTGCACCAGGGCCTGCAGCCGCAGCGCACCACCTTCGAGCATGTCCATCGCCCGCGGTGTGATCACGAAGCCGAGCTTCAGCTTCTCGGGCGCCAGCGCCCATAGCGCATCGGCGTCCTTCGTCGAGCGGGCAGGGCCCGAGGTCGACGGCTCTGAAGCCTTCTTGCAGCCGAGCAGAGCGACCAGAACGAGCAGCTGGGTGCGCATCCGGCGCTTGTATCGCAGGTGACACCCGCCTGCGAGCGCGCTATGCAGGAGCCGGTGGCCGGGCCTTACATCGATGACCCGCGTACGGCCGAGGAGCGCGGCGAGCGCATCCCCGGCGCAGATCGTCGACGCCTCGCGGTTCTCTGGCGCCTGCTGCCGCTCCTGCGCCCACACCGCGCCCGGTTCGCGCTCGCACTCGCCACACTGTTCGCCGCGTCTGGCATCTCCCTTGTCTATCCGTGGGCAGCGCGCCTGGCCGTCGATGTCGGCATGGCGGGCACCACGCCCGCGGAGCTCGACTGGATCGTGCTCGGCATCGTCGCCGTGTTCGTCGTCAACGCGGTGCTGGTCTGGCTGCGTCATTACAGCATGAGCTGGCTCGGCGAGCGCGTGGTCGCCGACCTGCGCGGCATGGTGTTCGATCGCATCCTCACGCTGCCGCTTGGCTGGTTCCACGAGCGGCGCAGCGGCGAGCTCGTCGGGCGCCTCGCCTCGGACGTCACGGTCGTCGAGGGCATCGTCGGCAGCGAGCTATCGATGGCGCTGCGCAACTCGATCCAGATGATCGGCGCGATGGTGCTGCTGTTCGTCATCGACGTGAAGCTCACGCTCCTGATGCTCGCGATCGTGCCGCCGATCGTCGTCACCACGATCTACTTCGGAAAGAGGATCCGAAAGATGTCGCGCGCCGTGCAAGACGAGCTCGCGCGCGTCTCCGGCCAGGTCCAGGAATCGATCGGTGCGATCGGCACCGTGCAGGCGTTCGTGCGCGAGGACTACGAGGCCAAGCGCTACCGCGCCGGCGTCGAGGGTGCCTTCGGCAAGACGCTCGAGCTCGTGCGCGCGCGGTCGTGGTTCTTCGCGACGGCGATGACCGCGGGCTACATCGGCGTCGCGCTGGTGATCTGGCTCGGCGGCCGCGCGCTGATCAACAAGGAGCTCACTGCGGGCGACCTGACGTCGTTCTTCCTCTACACGTTCATCGTCGCCGGCGCGCTCGCGGATCTCGCGAGCTTGTGGGGTGCGTTGCAGCGTGCGGCGGGCGCCACCGATCGCCTGTTCGCCGTCATCGACACGGTCCCCGACATCCGCAGCCCCGAGGTGCCACGTGCACTACCCGCCGGCAAGGGCGCCATCACCCTCGACCACGTCTCGTTCGCGTATCCGTCGCGGCGCGCGCAACCCGTGCTCACCGACATCAACCTCACCATCGAGCCGGGTGAGGTGGTCGCGCTCGTGGGGCCCTCGGGTGCGGGCAAGTCGACGATCCTGTCGCTGCTCTATCGCTTCTACGACGTCGATGCGGGCCGCGTGTTGTTCGAGGGCGTCGACATCCGCGAGCTCGACCTCGCAACGCTCCGGCGGTCCCTCGCGATCGTCGCGCAGGAGCCGGTGCTGTTCTCGGGGACAATCCGCGACAACATCGCGTACGGCCGCGAGGGCGCCACACCCGCACAGATCGAACAAGCCGCGCGCGATGCGTATGCGCACGACTTCATCGTCCACTTCCCCGACGGCTACGAGACCATGATCGGCGAGCGCGGCACCAAGCTCTCCGGCGGCCAGAAGCAGCGCGTGGCCCTCGCGCGCGCCCTCCTCGCCGATCCGCGCGTGCTGATCCTCGACGAGGCCACCTCCAACCTCGACGCCGAGAGCGAGGCCGCGGTGCAGGCCGCCCTCGCGCGCTTGATGGAAGGGCGCACCACCATCATCGTCGCGCATCGCCTTTCCACCGTGCGCGACGCCGACCGCATCGTGGTGATCGAGGGCGCGCACATCGTCGAGCAGGGCGGTCACGACGAGCTCATGGCGCGGCGCGGGACCTACCATCGCCTCGTCGAGCACCAGCTGATCGCGGACCAAAAGGTCGCTTCGTAGCGCCATGAAACACGGCGCGAGAACGAAACCTGTCCCCAGTCTCAGCTGCGGACGGCCGCGCGCAGCTTCTTGATCGCCGCGCTCGTGGGCTCGACGAGCGCGAGCTTCGTGATCAACTCGAGATCCAGGCGCGGGAGGCACACACTGCGCTCGCGCGTGGTGTAGCCGTTGGCGCCAAGCATGTGCACCGAGATCTTGCCCTTGCGCCAGAACCACACCTCGCCGACCTCCATGCGCCGATAGATCTCGAGCTTGTCGAGGCCTCCGCTCGTCCACACGACCTCGATGACGAGATCGAGGACCGGCTTGCGCTTCGGGTGCTCGTCGAAGATGTAGCACTCGTCGGGCATCGCGCCGGCCTTCTTGCGCCGCTTCTCGAGCAACCAGCTGCCGTACACGGCGAACGGCATGTCCACCTCGAGGCAATAGGCCTCGACCAGCCGGCCGATCGTGCTCTTGATCTGCTCGTGCGTCTGCGAGGTGCTCATCAGCTCCAGCGTTCCGTCGAGATACGCGACCTTGGGGCGGCTGCGTTCTCCACGGATCGCGAGCAGGGTCTCGAACTCGTCCCAGCTCACGCCGTACATCAGGAGCACCGTATCGGCGGACGGCTCGTACTCGCTCAGCGGGATCTTCGTGCGCGTCATCTCCATCGCAACCAGCATAGCACCCGGTCTTCGCAACTCGTGCGCCGGTGCAACCGCGCGGAATCAGCTGCGGCCACGTCCGGTTCGTCCAGCCCACGGACAGCATCGTCCGGATCGCGGACGTTCAGCGGACAGCGCACTCATGCGACGATCATCGCGTGAGCCTCGCGCGCACCATGTTCGCGCTCCCCACCGGCACGTTCCACGCACTCGTCGGGGGCGAGCCGTCCGCGCCGCCGCTCGTCTACCTCCACGGCTTTCCGGATCACCCGCCGACCGCACGCGCGTTCCTCGAACCGTTCACCCGCACGCATCGCGTGGTCGCGCCGTGGTTGCGTGGCTATGCGCCGTCACCGCTCGCGGGGCCGTTCGATCTCGAGACGCTCGCGCGCGACGTCATCGCCCTGGCGGATCATCTCGGCGGTCCGATCGATCTCGTCGGTCATGACTGGGGCGCGGCGATCACGTACATCGCTTGTGTCCTCGCGCCCGAGCGCGTGCGACGCGCGGTGACCATGGCCGTGCCGCACCTGCTGACCTTCGCACGCGCGCTGGCGACCCCGGCCCAGCTTCGCCGTAGCTGGTACATGGGACTGTTCCAGCTCCCCGGCTCCGATCGTCTGGTGCGACGCCAACAGTTGGCGCTCATAGAATCGCTCTGGCGACAATGGTCGCCCGGGTTCACCCTGGCGCCAGAGCTTCGCGCCGAGCTCCACGCGTGCCTGGCGGCGAGTCTGCCGGCGCCGCTCGAGTACTACCGCGAACTACGTAGGCCGCTGTCCAAGTTGCCGTCACGCCTACGTCTCGCGGCACGTCCGATCACAACGCCGCTGCTCCAGCTGCACGGCGCGAACGATGGCTGCGTGTTGCCGCCAACTTCCAACGATGGACATCGTTTCCGGCACCGAGTGCGCGAGATCGTTCCGGACGTCGGCCACTTCCTGCAGCTCGAAGCACCGGATGTTGTCGCGTTGCGAATCGCAACGTGGCTCGGTGAAAACGTGTGAGCGAGTGACACCGCGCAGCCCACGCGGCGACGACGTGATCGCGTACGCTGGCACGGTCGATGTCCGCGCGCAGCTTCGATGGAACTGCCTTGCTGGTCGCCGGTCATGGCGCACAAGGCGGCACGGCGCTCGATGCCTCCGCGGTCCACACGCTCGGTCAGATCGGCGAAGCGCTGCTCGCCACCGGCGCGTCGTGGCAGATCCGTCGCCTCACCGCCGCGTCGGGCGAGCGCTACGGCGCCGATCGCGCGACGATCAAGCGCCACATCGACGAGCTCGTCGTCGAGCCCGCGCGCGTCGCCGTCCTCGTCCTCCTCGGCACCATCATCGAGGTCAACGGCCAGACCGCGCTCGTCACCGGCGAGCGCCCGCGCGAGTACCCCGAGGATGCGACGCTTCCCCTCGCGTGGATCCGCGACCGCCTCCTCGGCGCCAAGGCCGAGCAGCTCGTCGTCGTCCTCTCGGCGCACGGCGACGCCGACCCCACCACGTGGCTCAAGGCCCTCGGCACACAGCGCGAGCGCGACCTCGTCGCCGTCGACGCGCCGTCCGAGCGCAACACCCTCGCCGACGCCATGCTCTCCGGCCTGTGCGGCGAAGCGCTCGATCCGCGCACGGGCACCGTCACCATGGCGAGCCTCGCGAGCTACCTCACGGGCCGTTCACCCACCGGCGTCGTCCAGACCTGCGAGGCCTCAGAGACCATCGCGCAGCCCCCACCGCTCGCCGGCTTCTGGGACGTCCGCCGCTCTCAGCTCGCCGCGCGCACCCTCCGCCGCGCACCCTCCGGCCCCGACGACCTCACGGGCACCGTGCTCCCCGGCCGGTTCCGCGTCGACAGCCTCGTCGCGCGCGGCACCTTCGGCACCGTCTATCGCGCGCGCCAGCTCGCCGTCGAGCGCGACGTCGCGCTCAAGGTCCTCAACGCCGACATCGACCCCGCCTCCGACGACGGGCGCCTGTTCGTTCACGAGATCCGCAGCGCCGGGCGCATCGATCACCTCAACGTCGTCCGCATCTACCAGGCCGACATCACCCACGACGGTCGCCTGTTCTTCGCGATGGAGCTCCTCGACGGCCGCGACCTCCACCTCGTCATCAAGGACGGCAAGGTTCCGCGCGAGCGCGCCACCGAGCTCGTGCGCCAGCTTCTCGCGGGCCTCGGCGCCGCCCACGACGCGGGCCTCGTCCACGCCGACATCAAGCCCGCCAACGCCATCGTCGTCCCGGGCCGCGACGGCGGCGAGCGCGTCGTCCTCGTCGACTTCGGCCTCTCGCGCCTCCGCGCCCCCGATCGCCCCTCGCAGTCCGCCGGCGGCACCCCCGCGTACATGGCGCCCGAGCAGATGATGGAGGGCCGCGTCGACGCGCGCTCCGATCTCTTCTCCGCCGCCCTCGTCTTCGTTCACCTCCTCACCGGCTGGCGGCGTCCCAACGCCTTCTCGCTCGTCCCCCCGCTCGCCGAGCTCGTCGACGACCCCGACCTCCGCGCCGTCCTCGAGCGTGCGCTCGCCGTCGACCCCGCGCGCCGCTACCAGACCGCCGCCGAGCTCTCCGCTGCCCTTACCGGCACCTCCGTCGAAGACTCCATCGTCGAGGATGACCCGCTCCCTGCGCACCCCTTTCGCCACCTCTCGCCGCTCACCGAAAACGATCGTGGCCGCTTCTTCGGGCGCGAGGCCGACCTCGGCGTCATCACCGAGCACGCCCTCTACCGGCGCAGCGTCATCTACACGGCCCCCTCCGGCGTCGGCAAGACCTCGCTCCTGCGCGCCGGCCTCGTGCCGCGCCTCGAGGCCCTCGGCGTCCGCTCTGTCTATCACCGCGTGCGCGGCGACAACACCAGCGCCCTCGTCGCCGCGATCTCCCCCGAGGCCACCACCATCGCCGAGGCCATCGCCCAACACGCTGCCCGCTCGTCGGGCAAGCTCGTCCTCATCCTCGACCAGCTCGAGTCCGCTCTCCTCGACACCGACAAGAGCCAGCTCGTGCGCGACGTCCTCGCCTTCGACACCTGGCCCGCCAGCGCCGACGTCGCCGTCGTCCTCACGATTCGCGAGGACTACCTCGCGCGCCTCGTCGCGCGCACGCAGGAGCTCGAGGCCAGCATCCCCATCGTGCGCCTCCCGCCCCTCGGCATCGACGGCGCGCGCGACGCCATCATCAACCCGCTCGCCGAGCGCCGCCTCGCCATCGAGCCCGAGCTCCTCGACGCCCTCCTCGCCGACCTCCAGCGCGCGGCCTCCGCCATCGCCCCCGAGATGGGCTGGTCCTCCGCGCCCGCCGTCTACCCGCCCCACCTCCAGCTCGCGTGCTCCGTCCTCTACGACGACCTCGCCCCGGGCGCCGTGACGTTTACCCTCGCGCACTACAAGAACCTCGGCGGCTTCGACACCATCGTCGGCGAGCACCTCGAGCGCGTCGTCGAGACCGAGCTCGCCGACGGCCGCGACAAGATCGCACGCGACCTCTTCCTCGCCCTCGTCGTCGGTCAAGAGCGCGCCATGCGCCCCGAGCCGGAGCTCCTCGAGATCGTCGGCGCCAAGCACGAGCGCCACGAGATCCTCGCCGTCCTCGAAGCCCTGCGCTCGCGCGGCCTCCTCGTCCGCGTCCGCACCACGGGCGAGGCTAGCTGGGAGCTCGTCCACGATAGCCTCGTCCCGCGCGTCCTCGCGTGGATCGATCGGCGCGACCTCGACCGGCGCCGCGCGATGGAGCTCCTCCGTTACCACCTGCGCCGCTCGCGCCCCGATGAGCCTTCGCTCCTCGGGCGCTCGGAGCTCAAGGAGCTGGCGCCTTATGGCGATGCAGTGGCGGAGTTGGATGCCGAGTGGAAGAAGCGGGATTTGGAGAAAGGTGCGTGGATGCCATCCCGACTCATCGATCGCTCTCGGCAGGTTCGCCGGAGGCGGATCAGCGTTCTTGTTGCTTCCTTCGTGATCCTGACCTCGATCGCAGGGGTAGCTCTGTACCGCAATCACCTCGATCGTGAGCTCGAGGCCATTCGCACGTCTCTTAGCAAGGACAACATTGGCCGCTTCACGCTGTCGCTAGAGCCATTCGACTGGGACCCAATGGCGCTAGCCGCGATTCCGATCCCGGCGACCTATGCCGACTACTTGTGGACACTTCATAGCCCCGATGCTGAGGATCCGTCACAGCCCGGTACTATTATTCCGCGACAAAGGGTGGTTCGGTGGATTCCTAGGATTGTCGATCGTGCCCTCGTCGAGGAGGTCGATGCGCCTGCCGGCCCAGCCTTCCTGGTGATCCAGCGGCGAGGGTGTTCGAGTTCGATCGTGCCGATTCGCGGACTCCCTGGTTACGTACTTCGGAAGTCCGATCAAGTACTACGCATTCGTGTCCCGAGTTGTCAGGCGACTCATGCGGGCATGATTGAAATTCCATCCGGACACTTTATCTACGGTGGGGCAGGCGACCCGCCCGCTGCAGAGCTGGCGGCCAATCTGGACGAGAACCAAGAAGTGAGACTCTACCTATCCGCCTTTCGAATGGATCGCACGGAGGTCACAAATGCTGCGTTTAACGTTTTTGCGGATATGACCGCTGTCACTGGCATCGAGCGTCCCGTCTACAGGGCATTCAAGGGAAGCGCCGCTCGCCCGCGAGTGGCCGTGAGCTGGATTGATTGGACCGATGCACGGGCATACTGCCGCTATCTCGGCAAGGAGTTGCCCACTACCCAGCAGTGGACGCGTGCGTTTCGAGGGGGCGAAACGTTCGCTGGTGGGGGAGCAAACGCCAGACCTCGTCGCAACCTCCCATGGGAGGGCCCCTTCAAACCTGGGGCAGCTCACGTCGGTTACCCCGATGACGGGCCGACGGAGGTTGGGACACATCCATTGGACGTTAGCCCTGAAGGGATCATGGATCTCGCCGGCAACTTGCAGGAGTGGACGGACTCGATGCCCCCAGATCACGAACGCTCAGTCCGTGTCACGCGAGGCGGGAACTGGTGGATACTAGGAAGTGAATTGCATAGCTACAATGCGATCGAGAATGACCGTCCTGTCGCAACGAAACACTTTGCCATCGGCCTTCGTTGCGTCATGTAGATTAGAAGAATTCGGCTTCGCCTAGGTACTGGGGAACCTTCGGTCGCCGCACCGCGAGAGCCGTGGCCGTGTCGCGATCGATGAACAGCGCTCCTTCGTCACCGTCGTTCTGGATCGTGGTGAAATTGGGATCGGCGACTTGTGAGAAGTCGAGCCATGCGACGTTGGCGACCTGAGCCCCCGGTGGTTTCGCGAATCCAGGCTGCCAGATCTTCACGCGCGAGAGCGCACCCTGTTTGTTCATGATCTTGGCGTGGACACCGAAGAATCTTCGATCTCCTAGCTCTCCATTCCAGTACTGTACGGACGTCAATTCGTAGTCGTAGAAGCGATTGCCATACTGCCGAGGAGGCTTGTTCGGCCCGAGTGCATTCCAGAAGACGTCCGTCACCCAACAGGCGCCCACGCTGCGACCCAGGGGAAACCTCGGCCCGACCTCGGTCAGGCCGCCGGCCGTTACGTCATCGTCGACGACGATGTCCGTGATCGGAATCGTGCCGCTCCGTGCAGCGGTCGGGTTCTTCGACAGATCGATCGGGATGAGGAGGTTCGAAGCCCAGTTGAGGGCGACCGGGTCATCCGGCCACCAGCTACACATCGTTTGCCCCGCAATGGTTCCGACAAAAGAGCCAAAGCCGTAGAACACCGTTCTGGTCATGTAGTCAGTTGTCTTTCTTTGGTTGGAGATCCCTCCTCAGCCCACCAGGCCCGCACGCGCGAGCCGCCCATGCGCCAGCCACACCAGCCAAGCGCGAATGCCTCGGGTGCAGGACGTAAGCCAGCCACCAATCGTTGCACGTCTAGGTCGCGGGGAATTACATTGCTGAGCGTGAGTGGGCGCTTGCGCTCATCTTGTTGCAGAAGCCGGACGCGTTGTAGGTGCTCGCCTACGTCGACGTGTCCACTTTTATGGACACTCTGTGTTTGGTGGTCCACTACGTAGGACAGCTGTAAGCCGGAGCGCGACACTCGGTCCGAGTCACGGAGTGCGTTTGCTACTCGCGGGCGCAGGTGCGCTTAGACCTTGACGGACGCGACGAATGTGGGTAGCCGAATTGGCTACGTTACTCCGACCGTGCCGACTCGGTGATGAATCGCACCAGGGCGCAAGGCGAGGTCGCGCCGGTGCGATGCACCTCGTCGTTGCTGACGACGGCGGACGACTTGGGCGCGAACTGCCGAGCCGCGCGAGCGGCGCTACTCGCCAGCGCCAGCCGGGATCTTCGGGCGACGGAGGACCACGAGGGAGGTCACCATCGCCGCACCTCCGAGCGCGAGCGAGAGCATGCGCTGGTTCTTCGGGTTGCTGAGCTTGATCATCAGGTTGTCGAGTTGCTTCTTCATCGGATTCTCCTGGTTGGGGTCACGAGCGGCCACGGCACTACTCGCCGTAGCCGGACGGGATCTTCGGGCGACCGAGGACCACGAGGGAGGTCACCACTGCGGCCCCCCTCCGAGCGCGAGCGAGAGCATGCGCTGGGTCTTGGGGTTGCTGAGCTTGATCATCAGGTTGTCGAGTTGCTTCTTCATCAGATTCTCCTTAGTTGGGGTCACAGGCGACCACGGCGCTACTCGCCGAAGCCGATCGGGAGCTTCGGGCGACCGCGGACCACAAGGGAGGTCACCACCGCGGCCCCTCCGAGCGCGAGCGAGAGCATGCGCTGCGTCTTGGGGTTGCTGAGCTTGATCATCAGGTTGTCGAGTTGCTTCTTCATCAGATTCTCCTGGTTGGGGGTCACAAGCGAACGCGGCGCTACTCGCCCCACCCGACCGGGATCTTCGGGCGACGGAGGACCACGAGGGAGGTCACCATCGCCGCACCTCCGAGCGCGAGCGAAAGCATGCGCTGGGTCTTCGGGTTGCTGAGCTTGATCATCAGGTTGTCGAGTTGCTTCTTCATCGGATTCTCCTGCTTGGTGTTGATGTCTCGTCGCGGAACGACAAACGTCAGGGCAGCCGACGCGGAGGGCTCGGCAGCTGCGCGGCTTCGAGGAGCAGCGTCGAGAAGCACGGGTCGAAGCCGTGCTCGTTGTAGTGACTCGCCATGAGCATGCAGCGCGCGCCGAACACGGAGCGGCCGAGGGTGGTCGCGAGCAGCTTGATCGTGAGCTGGCCCGCGGGCTCGAGGGCGGTCTCGCAGCCAAGCAGGCGCACGGCCACGACCAGCAGGCGATCGAGCTCGCCGGAGGCGACGAGCTGCTCGAACACGCGGCGCACCGACGGGCGCAGCATGTCGATGACGGTCTCGCCGAGCCGCAGGAGCTTGGCGTCCCGCGTGGAGTGGCCGGCAAGATCGAGGAGAGTCGGCTCCTCGCCGTCGGGGAGCCGCGCGAGGACGGCGGGCAGCTCCGCCAGGCTGCTCACCCGGAGCATGTTCGACCGCTGCCGCGGGGAGCGGATCACGACATCGTCGGCGCGATCCGACAGCACGGTGATCGACCGCATCAGCGCTGCGGCCTCCACGCCTTCGAACCACCTGCCACCCCGACCTCCCTCATGATCGCCTACGCGTCGAGCGCGCCGGTGAAGAGGAAGAGCGCGCCCGTCTTGGGGCCGTCAGCGGGCGCGATCTGGGTGAGCGATCGAGGCCCGACGTCACATTGATCCGGGGCCGCGAGATCGAGCCACATGGTCTGTGGCTGCGCGTGCGGAGCATCGGAGGTGCCCGGCGGATACACGCGCACGCGCACCACGGTGCCGCGCTCGTCGATGATCTCCGCGTGGTGCCCGGCGTAGCGCTTGCCGGCGCGCGGGTCGTCGATGTGGGGCCAGTAGAGGACGCTCGTGTGCTCGTAGGCGTGGCCGCCGATCCCGCTCGGGGGACAGCTCGGGCGCACCGCCTCGGGGAGCTTCGCGCGGAACTGCTCCTCGAGGTACACCGCCCCGTAGAGGTGCAGCTCGGGCCACCGCGGACCGAGCGTGCTGCCGCCGAGGTTGCCGCCGATCGCGACGTGGCAATCGTCGACCTGGACCGCGTCCCACGAGATGCGCCCCTCGAGGGCCGCGTTGGGCGTCATCGCGAGGTCGAGCGAGATCAGCTTCGTGGCGTCGAAGCCGTGCGTCGACGGCTCCTCGGCCCAGAACGCACACCGAGTCTCACCCTCGATCCGCCCGAGAAACGCACTCGACCCCAGAAACACACACCGCACAAACGAATGCTCGAATAGTGATCAACGCATGTCAACGGGAGATCCTGTCGAATCGCGATCTCAGCCCCTACGCTGCACGGCCGGCGGAATGAACGGTCGTGCGCTATTCGCTCGCGCCAAGCCGCGGTGACCGCTCGCCATGGGCGAAGCCGCGAGTCGCATCTGATCGCCGGAGGACTTCTACCCGCCGTCGCGCTGCCATTCGGCGCGCGCGAGCGCGAGCAAGTCGTTCACCAAGGCGAGGTCGCGACGTACGGTCGCCTGCGGCGGATCCGCTGGGATGCGACCGCCCGGCGTGGGATAGCGAAATGCTGTCGCGAACGCCGAATAGCTGACCAACGGGGCGATCCGTGTCAGCCACTCGTCTTCCGGCGCGAAGCGCTTGAGCAGCTCTTCGAGACGGTGTTCGACACCTGCTTCGATTCCCTTCGCGAGCAGCAGCGCCTTGACGATCTTCTCCACGGCTTGCTGCATGTGGTAGGCGGCAAAGCGATTGCCGCCGGCTACCAGCAACTCGACGGCTTCCGCATCAGGAGGATGTCTACCTCGGCGCGCTGCGCGGCGATGATGAGGCAGTACATGAGGCGTTATTGGTCGCGTCGTCGGGCCGGAGCAGGAGCTCGCGCTGGGTGCAGCGGCGGTTGACGAGGTAGAAGCGGCCAGGACGGATCTCGCGCGGGGACGTCACGAGCGCGAGTGCAGCACGAAGCCTGCCAGCTCCGCGTGGGGTGCAAGCGCTGGACTGTGCGTGGCAGGTTGGTCTTGCTGGCCGAGATCCGGCCGGACATGCGTCCGATGTTCGGACGAAGCGGACACATGACGACGGATCGCGCCATCCAATCGAGCGGTGCCCGCGGCGCGTGCGCTAATGCCAGGACTCGATAGCGCTCGGCCGCTCCCATCTCGGAGGCGATTAGGGCAAGCTCGCCACTGCGCGTGAGCAAGCTCGAGATCGCACGTGCGCTGGCGAGCGCGCATCCCGGCGCCAGGCTGCCGTGTCCTGTCTGCGCGGCGAGTCTCAACGCCGAGAACCTCGAGCGGCATCTCGCGAAGGTGCATCCCGGGGCAAGCTCGAGCAGCGAGACGACCTGGCGCGGGAAAGGCCTTCTGGGTCTCTTCCCGTGCACGGTCGCGATCGACGGTGGGGCGGTGATCCTGCGCTACATGCTCGGCCTGCGGCGCAGGGTCGTCGGCCTGCCGTGCGCGATCGAGGTTGGCGCGATGTTCACGACCCGGCCGGACGCGATTCTGCAGGAGCACGGGCCGACGGTGAGCGAGCGGACCGGCAGTTATCTGCGCCTCGTCGGTGACAGGGCGATCACGATCGGCTGCCGGGTCAATACGCAATTCGCCGAGCACTGGCATGGCGAGGCGTGGACCCGGGGCGCGCGGCGGAGCGGCTGCGACGTGATGGTGGGGCGGGAGGCGATGGTCGCGCTCGAGTACGAGCTCGCGAAGCGCGGGATGCTCGTGCCCGCGTCCGCATGAGCCGTTGCTACGCTTCGCGCGTGTTCGTCGATGCTGCAAGGACCGCGAGCGCCTCGGTCTCGTTAGCGGCTTGGCCGAGTGACACGATCAGTTGTGCAAGCGCATCCACATCCTGAATGGCTCGGAGCTGGGCCTCGACGCCTGGAGGTAAGGCCGAGACTTTGGCCGTCGCGAGTCCGAGCGCAGCGCGAACGAGTCCTTCCCGACCTTCCTGGCGGCCTTCCTGGCGGCCTTCTTCACGGCCTTCTTGGCGGCCTTGTTGGCGGCCTTCTTGGCGGCCTTCTTGGCGGCCTTCTTCACGGCCGCGCTCATGACCCTGACCGTAGTACTTGCGGGCGAACTCGCTCTGGTACTTGTAGCCTTGCATGCGGGACTCCAGGGTCTTGCGGACGATCGCGGGCAGGTGCGCGAGGATGATGTCCCAGTATAGCCGGGCACGGTCTTCGTCGATGTCGTGAATTACGACGAGGGCGGCCTCCGCGTCGTCGATCTCTGGATGGCCGAGGGCGCAGAGAAGCGCGAGCTCGGGCGTATGGAGGGCCGCGGGGATCGAGGGGAGCCGAGGCAGGTCTGCAAGGCAAATGACGATCGGAGCCAGGATGAACCCTGGATGGCCGAGCTCGATCGGTTGCCGGGCCCAGCGTGCCATGGCGTGGTCAGGCACGACCACGAGCAGCGTGACCGGGCACGCGAGCCTGGCCCTCGCCGTCGCGATGTAGACGGGCCACGAGCCGCGCTTGCCGGGATCAGGACCGAGCTGACTCTCGACGACAATGGCGCTGGTCGCCCTGCCGCTCTCGTCACGAAGGATGACCACGCTGTCGGCGCGGTACTCCGCCGGCGCGATCTGATTCGCATCCGTGGGGCCCGCTTCGACGCTAGCAGCGTCGAGATGGATGCCAGCGCATAGCTCGAGCAGCTCGCAGGCGAGGCGAGGCCGATTGCGGAAGACCTCGATCAGCACCTCGTGCAGCACTGACGGCACGCTGGTGCACTCAGCAACCTGCGAGCCACCCTTCTCGAACCCAAAGTGCGCGATCTCGTTGACGCATGCTGTCCGTGTCCCGGACGTGTCCGTCCGAAGGCCGGACGTCAGTGCGCGGCGGATCTGATCGCGACGTGGCCTCGGCGCTCTCGTCCAGGTGCAGAAGCGTCACGAGCCCCGCGGAGGGCGCCGCGTGCTCGTTCACGTGCGACACGCACGTTCCTCGAAGGCGCGCCGCGCCCCGCGCAGCTACCCGACGCGGCGACGCTCGCCGCACACGACGAACGACTCGCCTGATCGTGGCGCGTCGGCAGCTCGATGGACTAGCAGGGCGCTGAGAAACGCCGCACCGCGGCGGTTCTCGCGCCCTGCTCCCGTGCCCGTGCCCGTGCCCGTGCCCGTGCCCGATCGCTCGCGCGGCGCCGGCCGCGACAGGCCGGTGCCTTGGCGGTCTATGTCGCA
>JANRKM010000232.1:0-13545 GCA_033763475.1 Kofleriaceae bacterium | reverse complement strand
TGCGACATAGACCGCCAAGGCACCGGCCTGTCGCGGCCGGCGCCGCGCGAGCGATCGGGCACGGGCACGGGCACGGGCACGGGCACGGGAGCAGGGCGCGAGAACCGCCGCGGTGCGGCGTTTCTCAGCGCCCTGCTAGTCTTCATTTGCTCCGGGGCGCGTACAGCGTGAACCGCAGCGACATGCCGACGTGTGCGGCGCGCGCGAGCGTCTCGCTCGACAGCGCCTCGGTGAACGAGCGGGGCTCGTCACCCCCCTCGAAGCCGAGGTTGAGCTCGCGCGTTGTCGCGACGTACCAGATCTCGCGCGCCTCGCCGGTGAGCTTCTCGATTGCGGTGAGGATCGCCCCCACGGTCTGCTCGACCGTCTCGCTCGGCCCCACGCTCTCAAATGCGACGAACCACGCACCGTCGTCGCAGTCGCGCTTCATCGGCGCGTTGAGCGCTACGAGACCGCGCTGCTCCATCATCGCGACGAGTGGCGCCGGATCGCGCCTCGTGACGACGTCGAGGTCCGTGTTCAAGAAGTGCGTCTTGCTCATGTCGGCCCTCCTCCCGCCGGCTTCGTCCTGGACTCGGGTATAGCGTACCTTCGGCCGGTGATCCGCCTCGGGGACAAAACGCTTGGCGTCGCGAGCGCCAGCCTCGAGGTGTTTCACCTGTTTGCCGTCGAGGCCGGGTGGGTGCTCGAGGCCACCCTGGACGACGGAAGTCGTGTCTCGTTCGAGGGCCGCGTGCCTACACCGGTGCTGCCGGGGCCACGTGATCTAGCGCTCTGGTACGTCGATGCGCCGCGCGTCGCCACGGTCGACGGGGCGCTCGGCACCCTGGCCGCGGACGAACCGCCGGCGCACCTCGTGTGCACCGCGTTGCCTGGTGGCCGCGTGCACCTCGCAGGCACGCTCGAGCTCGTGTGGACGTCGGTCGCTGACCGCACGGCGAGACGCTATCCGATCGAGATCGCGGTCGACGCCGCGCTCATCACCTGAGCTCAGGGCTCGAGGAACTGGGGCGGCACGGTCTCGGTCAGCCACACGCCGTTCTCCGAGCGGAAGAATGTGTGCCCCGCCGCGGCCATCTCGTCGGCGCGGATGACGAGGACCACCGGCGTCCCGCGTCGCGCGCCGACCTTGGTAGCCGTCTCGACGTCAGCAGACATGTGCACGTGATGGCGCGCACCGCGGACCAAACCCTGCGCGCGGATCGAGGCGAGGAACGCATCGACCGTGCCGTGATAGAGGCGCGCCGGCGGTGTGGTCGGCGCGAGCTCGAGATCGACCTCGACCGAGTGGCCCTGGTTGGCGCGGATGCGCGTGCCGTCGGGCGACAACGCGAAGCGCTGCTTCTCGGAGGTCGTGACGATCTCGACGAGCTTCTCGCGCGAGATCGAGTGGCGATGCTTTGCCATCGCCGCGAGCAACGCATCGACGTCGGTCCAGCCGGCATCGTCGAGGGTGATGCCGATGCGCGCCGGGTCATGCCGCAGCACGAGAGAGAGGAACTTACTGATCCGGACGGTGACCATGACGACTCCGCCCTCTTCCTTACCCGACCAATAGTGTCATGTAAACACTAATATGGCACGAGGCGCCGCCAGTGTGCTTGATGCACATCACTGGCGCTTCGCGCACAACACCCACCCTGGACAACCAGCTGGGTGCGCACAGACCCGATCGCAACGCGCAACCTAGTGGAACACCGTCGATAGGGCGCGGCACGCCTCTTGTACGATGGCGCCGCATGACCAAGCTCGCTGCTCTGTTTGCCGCGTTCACTCTCACGTTCACCGTCGCCGCGTGTGGCGGCAAGAAGGACGATGCGCCGTCCGCGTCGGCGAAGACGGCCGGCGGTGGCAAGAAGGTCCCCACGCTCACCATCAACGAGGCGGACTGGGTCGAGAAGGACCTCAGCACGGTGTCGCCGATGATCGGCATCACGATGAAGGTGCCCAAGGACGCCAAGCTCGAGAAGAACGGCAACGGCGGAGTCGACATAAAGGTCGCCGACCACTACCTCATCACGGTCTCCGCGCTCGCCGTCAGCAACCTCGCCGAGGGCATCAAGTGGCGCAAGGACCTGACCATCGCGCACTCCGGCTACCAGGACGGCAAGGTGATCAGCGAGGAGCCGAACGGCATCATCACCTCGGCGCAGATGAAGACCGAGGCGAACGGGACGACGTACCAGCCCGAGGTGCACTTCGCCTACTTCGTCGAGAAGGACGGCGCGATCTGGTCGATCGCCGACGAGCGCCCCCTCGAGGCGTTCAGCACGCCGGGCTCCGCGTGGAGCGAGGCCCTCGCGAAGCAGGTCTACGGCATCGTGAAGAGCTCCGCGAAGGCGAAGTAAGCCGTCGCGACGCTCTCAGTACCCGTGCTTGCGTAGCGAGACGTTTGCGACGAGGCCCATCGCGATGAAGAACGTGAGTAGCGAGCTGCCGCCGTAGGAGATGAAGGGCAGCGTCACGCCAACGACGGGCGCGATGCCGAGCACCATGGCGATGTTGACGAACACGTGCCAGCAGGTCATGGCGGCGACGCCCGCGCAGATCACGGCGCCCATGCGGTCCTTGGCAGAGAGCGCGACGTTCAGGATCCACACCACGAGGAACGCGAAGATCACGAGCAAGAACACCGATCCCGCGAAGCCCCACTCCTCGGCCCATACCGAGAATGGGAAGTCGGTCCAGTGCTCGGGGACGAAGTTGAACTGGTTCTGCGTGCCCTCGAGATAGCCCTTGCCCCACAGCTTGCCGGAACCCACCGCGAACACCGACTGCACCGTGTGCCAACAGTTGCTGGCCGTCGCCGACAGGCGATCCGCAGCGCTGCAGTCGATGAACCCGAGCACGCGGTTCTTCTGGTAGTCGTGCATCGATTCCCACACCGCGGGAATCGCCATCAAGCACGCGAGCGTGAGGTGCACCATCGGCCACACGTTCGGCATGGCGAGGAAGCTGACCGAGAACACGATCAGCGACACGAGCACCGAGGTGCCGAGGTCGGGCTGCGCGGCGATGAGGCCGATCGGGACGCAGATCACGCCGAGCTGAAGGAGCAACGCCCGCGGCGTGTATCGCGATGCCTCGGCGTCCTGATAGATCCTCGCGAGGACGAGGATGATCATCACCTTCACGAGCTCCGACGGCTGTCCGCCGACCGGACCGATGAACAGCCACCGGTACGTCGAGCCGTGGCGATCGTCCGCGCCTGTCGCTCCCTGGAAGCGAGCGGCGAGCAGCAGCAACACGGAGATGCCGAGGCCGATCCACGCGATGCGCACGAGTGCGCGGTAGTCCACGACGGTGGCGACGACGAACGCGACCGCGCCGACCACCATCCATTTCACCTGCGTGTCGAACTTCACCTGCTGCTTGAGGCCGCGGGTAGCGGAGTACAGGTTCAAGAGGCCGATCGTGCACAGCGCGATGATCGTGATGATCAGCGGCCAGTCGACGGCTGCACGGAACCGGCGCCAGCGCGACACGCCGATCGTCGCGCGCGGCAGGAGGAGCCCCGTTCCCTTCACGGGCGCGCTCCTTGCTTCACCGGCACCGCAGGTGCGGGCTCGGGCGGCTTCGCCACCGGGGAGATCTTGGTGAAATAGCTCTCGATGATCTGCTTGGCGATCGGCCACGCGACGCGGCCACCGGAGCCACCGTGCTCGACGAACACGATGATCACCATCTCGGGATCTTCGGCCGGCGCCCAACCGGCGAACCAGGCGTGCGAGCGCGTCGGGTGGTAGCCCTCGACGTCGCGCTCGTCCTCTTCCTTCCGCTTGTGCGTACGGATCTCGGCGGTGCCGGTCTTGCCCATCACGGGGACCATCGACACGTAGCCGTGGTCGAACGCGGTGCCACCGGCTTCGTTGGTGACCTTCCACATGCCGCGCTTCCAGATCTCGATGGCCTCGTCGGGGACCTTCACCTCGTGCGAGACCTTCGGGTCGTAGGCGACGATCGTGCGCCCGTCGCTCGCCTCGACGCGCTCGACGACCTGCGGGACGTACATCGTGCCGCCGTTGGCCAGCGCCGAATACGCCATCGCCATCTGCAGCGGCGTGACCTCGACGTCGCCCTGCCCGGTCGCCGCGTTGGTCGCGAACCCGACCTTGTAGCGGCCCTGCTTCTCGTACCAGGCCTTGGTCGGAATGCGGCCGCCCGAATCCCCGTTGATGCCGAGGTTGGTGGGCGTGCCGAACCCGAACTGGCGCGCCACCTCGGCGATGCGATCGATACCGACGCGTTGTGCGAGCTCCCAGAAGAACACGTTGCACGAGTGCTGGATCGCGCCGATGAGGTCGAGCTTGCCGTGCGTCGCGTTGCAGCGGAACGGCGTCTTGGACAGGTGGTAGATGCCCGTGCAGAAGATCTGCTCGCCGTCCGGCGCCTGACCATCCTCGAGCGCCGCGATCGCGGTGACGAACTTGAACACCGAGCCGGGCGGATACGTGCCGTGCAGCGCCTTGTCGATGAACGGCTTGCGCGGATCGGAGAGCAGCAATGTGTGCTCCGCGTGCGTCAGGTGGCCGGTCATCACGTTGGGGTCGAACGAAGGCTTCGAGACGAGCGCGCGGATCTTGCCGGTCTTGGGCTCGACGATCACCACGGCCGACGCGGCGACGTGGGAGACCGCGCGCTCGGCGATCCGCTGCAGCTCCGCATCGAGCGTGAGCACGAGGTTCGCGCCGGGCACTGCTCCTACGACACGCTCGCCGGTGATCAGCGTCGCCGCGGTCTTGTCGTCGAGGCGCTGCCCCTTGGCGTCGACGGCGTAGCGCTCGATGCCCTTCTTGCCGCGCAGGTAGTTTTCCCACGCGCTCTCGAGGCCGTACCGCCCGACGAGCTCGCTCGGGTCGTAGCCCTGGTTGGCGAGCTTGTCGACCTCGGTCGCGTTCATCTGCGACATGTAGCCGACGAGGTGCGCGGCGAGGTCACCGGCCGGATAGTAGCGATACGGCTCGTTCTGCACCTCGACGCCGGGGATGCGGCGAATCGATTGCTCGACGAGCGCGGCGCGATCGCGCCCCTGATCCTCGAGGATGAGAATCGGCCGCCGCGGGTCGCGCTTCATGCCGATCCCGATGCGCTCGTCGATCTTCGCGACCTCGTCGTCGGACAGACCGAGCATGCGCACGAGCTCCGCCTTGGCCTCGGCGGTGAACTGCTTCGGCGTCGCGTACAGGTTGAACGCGAGGCGGTTGTCGGCGAGGGGCACACCCTTGCGGTCGAGGATCTTGCCGCGCACGCTCGACAGGTAGCGCTCCTTGACCACATTCGAGACGGTGCGCTCGAAGTAGCTGTCACCGCGCATGACCTGGAGTTGCCATAGGCGCCCGACGAGCACGAAGAAGAACACCGCGCCGACGAGTGCGACCCACTTGAGCCTGCGATGGAGCTCGGGGAGTGCCGGGCCGCCGCTCGGACTCGAGCTCTGCGAGGAGCGGAGCAGCATCATGGAGCGAGGCCCTCCAGCGCGGCATCGCGCTCGCGATGCGTGCGCGCGAACGCGGCGTCGATTCGGCGGAACACGCGCCACACCATCGGACCGATCAGCGCCGTCGCGACGGTGACGAGCGCGAGGTGCTGCAGGTCGGTGACGAACGAAGCGCTTGGCACGCCGTACATGCCGCGCACGAAGAGCGCCACCACGCCCGCGATCAGCGCGACGAACGCCGAGAACCCGATAGTCATCGCGGCGCCGCGGACGAGGATGCGTTGCTGGATCGCACGCGCGACCAAGCCGGTGAGGCCGAGCACGAGCGCCATGAAGCCCGGCGGTGCGCCCGAGATGAGATCGATGAAATAGCCGAGCACGACCGAGCCCCCCACGGCGGGGGCCACTTCCCGCCGCGCCGTGAGGCCGAGGTAGGCGGCGGTCAGGGCGCCGAGGTCCGGGACCGCATCGCGTACGAGCTGGAACGGCATCAGCCGCCACACCGACGCGAGCACGACGCACATGAAGTACGCGGCGAGCGTGATCGTCGCGGTTCTCATGGCGTGTCCTCCGCGGCCCACTCTGTCGACGGCGACACGCGCACGAACGCGAGCAAGAAGATCACGAGGAGGATCACGATCCACGTCACGAACGGCGCCTCGATCACAGCGGCCTCCCGCCGAACGCCGGCTCGCTCTTGCGCTTGTTCTTCGCGTCGGGGTCGACGGGCGGTGGCGGCGCGAGCAGCACCATCGCCGCGCGCACGCGCGAGACGTCGACCGCCGGCTGCACCTCGACCGACTGGAACATGCCGTCGTCGCCAAGGATCTTGGAGACCTTGCCGACGACAAGGCCCGGCGGGAACGACGCGCCGAGGCCCGAAGTCACGACCTCGTCACCGACAGAGAGCTTGCTCTCCGGCTTGATCTGCTTCTCGAGCCACTCGATCTTGCACGCGTACGTGTCAGGGCGGCCGACGCCGATCAGCATGCCGCGACCGCCGGTGCGCGGAATGACGACCTCGATGCTCGAGCTCGCATCGGAGATCAGCATCACGTCGGCATAGTCGCCGTATACCTTCTCGATGCGCCCCACGGGACCCGCGCCGGTAATCACCGGCATGCCGGGCTGCACCTCGCGCTCGCCGCGATCGATGCGCAGGCGGAGCACGCGGAACTGCGGCGACAGCGGCGCGCCGATCACGCGCGCGCCGATTGTATCGGCCGGCGTGCGCTTCTTGACGACGGCGAGATCCTCGAGCGCGGCGACATCGAACGCTTTACGCGTCATCGCCGCGAGGTCCTTGCGCAGCTTCTCGTTCTCCTCACGCAGCTCGCGGTTCTCGGCCTCGGTGTCGACGAGCGCGACGTAGCGCGACCACAAGCGGCCGATGCCCTCGACGACCCACGACACGCCCGCCTGCAGCGGTGCGGTGATGCGCAGCAGCGCTTCGTCGAGCCCCGACGGCGTGCCGCGCGACATGCTCGCCTTCAAGACGCCCGCGGGAAGCAGGATCAGGATGCCGGCGAGCACCCAATCAACCGCGCGGCGGCGAAGCGTCATCGACATCGATCAGCCCAACCCATCCAAGGTTGACATTGACGTCGACGTGAACATCAGCCTGAACGCCACGGTCGTCCTCGACGTTGCCAACACCCCACCGCCAGTCTCGCCGTTGCGGTTGAGATCGACGACGACGTCCATGGTGGCGTTCACGTTCAGGTTCAGGTCAAGGTCAACGTTCTACCGGAGGGCGATCTCGCGGAGGAGGGACAGCTCGTCGAGGACCTTGCCGGTGCCCAGCACGACCGCGAGCTGCGGGTTCTCGCACACCATCACGGGCAGGCCGGTCTCCTCGCGAAGCAGCACGTCGAGGTTCTTGAGCTGCGCGCCGCCGCCGGAGAGCACGACGCCCTTGTCGACGATATCGGCGGACAGCTCGGGCGGCGTCCGCTCGAGCACGGAGCGCACGGCATCGACGATCGCGTTGACCGGCTCCTGCAGCGCCTCGCGAATTTCGTCGGAGTTGACGAGCAGCGTCTTGGGCACACCAGCAACGAGGTCACGGCCCTTCACCTCGACGGTGAGCGGCTCCTCGAGCGGGTACGCGCTGCCGATCTCCTTTTTGATGATCTCGGCGGTGCGCTCGCCAATGAGGAGGTTGTACTTGCGCTTGATGTACTGGACGATCGCCTCGTCCATCTTGTCGCCGGCGACGCGGATCGACTTCGAGAGCACGACGCCCGCGAGCGCGATCACAGCCACCTCAGTGGTGCCACCGCCGATGTCGACGATCATATTGCCCGTCGGCTCGGTGATCGGCAGGCCACCACCGATCGCGGCCGCCAGCGGCTCCTCGATCAGATAGACCTCGCGCGCCGCGGCCGCGAGCGCCGAGTCACGCACGGCTCGCTTCTCGACCTCGGTGATCCCCGACGGCACGCTCACGATCACGCGCGGGCGAACGAGCGTCCGGCGCTGGTGCGCTTTCTGGATGAAGTAGCGGAGCATCGCCTCGGTCACCTCGAAGTCGGCGATGACGCCATCCTTCATGGGGCGGATGGCGACGATGTTGCCCGGCGTGCGTCCGAGCATCTCCTTCGCTTCTTTACCGACTGCGAGCACCTTCTTGGGGCCGACCGAGGCGGCCTGCACGGCAACCACGCTCGGTTCGTTTGCGACGATCCCGCGGCCCTTGACGAATGTGAGCGTCGTGGCCGTCCCGAGGTCGATGGCCAGGTCGTTGGAAAACATTCCGTAGACCCAATCGAAGAGCATGGTGCCTTACCTTGAAGACCAGAAAACGCGCGCGCGGCGCGAGGATGGAAGCCGTCGGAGCGGGTGGGAGGTAGCACGCGAGCTTTCCTCGGTGCAACACAATCTTGGGCGCCGCCGAATTGACCTCAGGCGAACCAGGATCGGCACCTCGCGCTTGTCCCAAGATCCCTCGGTGGCTAGGATGCCCCGCTCGATCTAAAAGCAGGCCCAACCCATGCTCGATACACTGCGCAAGTCCGGCGCATCCGTTTTCATCTATCTGATCTTCGGTCTGCTGATCGTGATCTTCGTGATCAACTTCGCGCCGAACGCTGGCCAAGGTGGCGGGTGCATGGGTGGAGGTTCGACGCCGATCACCGTCGACGGCGAGAAGTCGAACCTCACCGCCTACAAGATCGCGTACTCGGGCAACCAGTACACGGGACGGCAGAAGGTCTACCTCGCCCTCGAGCTGCTCATCCGCAAGGAGATCCTGGCGCAGGAGGCCGAGAAGCGCGGCATCCGCGTCACCGGCGACCTCGTCGACCAGGAGATCAAGAAGGGCTCCTTCTTCCTCGGCGGGAACCGCATCCAGGCGGGCTACTGGCTCGACGAGATCGACGGCGAGAAGTTCTTCAACTACGGCAAGCTCAAGGGCTGGGTCGGCAACCTGAACGTCTCGATGGGCAGCTATCGCGACGAGCAGGCGCGCTCCATGCAGGCGGCGATGATGGCGGACATCCTCAAGGACTCTGTCACCGTGTCGCGCGAGGAAGCCAAGGCGAACTACCTGTTCGAGAACACCACCGCAGCGTACGACGTTGTGGCGTTCGAGCCGGCCGCGTATCGCGATGCGATGCGTCTCACCGACGCCGATGTCGCGCGCTTCCTCTCGACCCACGAGGCCGAGGTGAAGAAGAAGTTCACCGACGAGGAACGCACCTACAAGGGGACGAAGCCCGCGCTCAAGCTGCGCTCGATCTTCATCGCCGCGCACAAGCCCGAGGCCACGCCGCCCGCGACGCCCGATGGTGCGGGCTCGGCCGCGGGCTCTGCGGCACCGGCGCCCACCACCCCGGCCCCGGCTGCCGACAAGACCGCCGAGAAGAAGCCGACGACGCCCACCATCGACGAGGCGAAGGCCAAGCTCGAGGCGGCGCGCACCGCGATCACTGGCAACAAGCAGAAGTTCGCGGACGCCGCCAAGCAGCTCGCGAGTGAGGAGACCGCGAAGGCCAACGGTGGCGACCTCGGCTGGCGCTCGGTCGAGAACCCGCAGCTCGGCGACAAGGCCGTCAACGATGCGGTCAAGGCGCTCAAGCCGGGCGAGATGACGCCCGTCATCACCACCGACGCCGGCGCGTACCTCGTCATGGCCGAGGAGAAGCGCGAAGGCGACCTGACGTTCGATCAGGTGAAGAACGAGATCGCGGCGGAGCTCGCAAAGGACGTGTGGAGCAAGGAGGCGGCCAAGCGGGCCGCGCTGGACGCGCTCAAGACGGCGGGCGAAAGCAAGAGCCTCGAGCAGCTGTTCCCGCCGAGCCCCGAGGACCAGATCAAGCGCCAGATTCCGCCCCAGATGCTGAACAAGCAGGGCGCGATTATTCCGGTCGCGAAGGACGTCCTCGCCGCGTGGAGGGCCGAGGATCCGGCGCCTGCGTCGGGATCGGCCACGGGTGGGTCGGCTCCGGCATCGGCTCCGACATCGGCTCCGGCCGCCGGCGGTAAGGGCTCGGGTTCCGCCGCGGGTTCGGCGACGGGAACGGCCACGGGTTCGGCGACGGCCACGGGTTCGGCTCCTGCGGGCGCTACACCGGCCGCGGGTTCGGCGGCGGCCCCTGCCACGGGTTCGGCGGCAGGCGCGCCCGATGCGACGGCGACCAACACGGCTCCTGCGGCTGCGCCCACCTCGACGGAGATCGTCGCGTCGAGCGATGTCCTCCCCGCGTTCGGCGAGCTCAAGAAGCCGTCGGTGTCCTCGCACGGTCCGGTGCCCCGCATGAAGGAGCTCCCCGCGATCGGCGACAACAAGGAAGCGATCGGCGCGCTGTTCGACGAGCTCTCGTCGGGCATGCTCGCCAAGCGCGTCTACGAGCACAACGGCACGTACGTGGTGCTCCAGCTCAAGGAGAAGGCCGCGCCCAAGGTCGAGGAGTTCGACAAGGTGGCGGATCAGGAGATCCACGAGCTGCGCCAGCTGCGCGGCGTTGTCGCGCTCGAGACCTGGCTCAAGGACCGATGCACCACCCTCGCCAAGGACGGCAAGATCAAGCCGATGGCCGACCTGGTCCGCGAGAGTGACGACGCCGGAAAGCCGCTGCCCGTCGCGTATAAGCCCTGCATGCAGTTCCGCTGATCGCGCTCGCGATCGGCATGTCGGCGGTGACGGTCGTTCCTGCCGGCAAGGCGCTGACGCTGACCCAGAAGCGATCCCGGGCTGCTGATGCCGACTCTGTCACCCCCTGCCTGTTCAGGCGGTGACAGAGCCCACCCGATTTTCTACGACGCACTGACGACCCGGACGGACCCCGTTCGCGCCGAATTTGGAGTAATTTTCGGACCGTGTCCGACGGGGAACCCGCGCCGAAGCGGCTGACGTTCAGCGTCCACGCGCTGGGCGGCGTGAGCCGGTTGTCGCTGTCGCCCAAGGACCTCGGCCCGCTCCAGATCGAGCGCCTCGAGCTCGAGGTCGCCGACCCCACAACGGCGATCACCGCCTCGCAGGCCGCACCGATCGCAGAGCGTTATCAGCGCCGGCGCACGCGGCTGCGGTCGCTCGCACTCCGCATCAGCTCGCTGCACCTCGAAGCGCGCGTCGCGCAGGTGACGCGACAGCTCGCAGGGCTCGGTATCACGCAGCTCTCGGCGCGGCTCAATGACGGCTTCATCTCGGTGCGCGCACGCGCCGCGGACGGGCTCGCTGCCGCGGACCTGTCCTTCCGCGTCCACTTCGCCACCGCGGGCTCGCACCTGCGCGCGCTCGGCAGCACCGTCCGCGTGCACGGCCATCTGCCCACGCCGGGGCCGGTGATCGCGGATCGAATTCTCGGCGCGCTGTTCTCCGCGTCGGACGTTCCTAACCTGGTGGAGCGCCCGCACGCGCGCGGCCTCTGCGACGTCGAGATCGATGTCGTCGGTGCGCTGCTGTGGCAGCTGCTGCCGCCCGCGGGGTGGCGGTTGCCGTCGGTCGCGGCGATCGAGCTGGTGCAGATCCGGGTCGGTCGCGCGGGCCTCGAAATCGCCTTCGGCCCCGCGGGCACGCGCGCTGGCGAGCTCGGCATCCGGCCACAGACACATCAGCTCGCTGCATCGCACGACCTCATGCACTCGGCCGATCAGCAACTGCGCGACAGCCAGCTCGAAGAGGCGATGCGCGGCTATCGCGCCCTGCTCGCCGCCGGTGGGCCGGAGCAGCCGCTGCTCCTCGAACGCATCCTCGCTCTCGCGTCGGCGCGCCCCGCGTGGTTCTTCGACGGGCTCGAGCTCGCGCGTCAGGCTCTCGGGCGCTGGCCGAGCTTTGCACCGGCGCACGCCGCGCTGGCCTCGATCACCCTCGCACAAGGGGATGCGCGCGAGGCCGCCGGCCACTTGACCCGCCTCGCACAGCTCGCGAGTGCCGAAGGCGACGATGACCAGGCGACGCTCGCTGCGCTCGCCGGCGCGCGCCTCGTCCGCGTGCTCGACCCGAAGGCGGCGACGCAGCTGTACATGCTCGCCCTCGAGCACGACCCTGGGTCGGCCGAGGCCGCGGACTCGCTCGCCGATCGCCTCGCCGACGAGCAGCGCTGGCCCGAGCTCGTGCGACTGGTGCGCGCGCGCGCGGTGATCACGGCCGACGTCGCCCGCGCGGTGCAGCTGCGGCTTCGCCTCGCGAACGTGTTCGTCACGCACCTCGGCGATGCCGCGAGCGCGCAACAGGAGCTCGCCGTCGCACGCGAGCTCGCCCCCGGCGACCCCGCCGTGCACGAGATGACGGCGACGATCCTCGCGACTATCGATCCGGTCGCGGCGATCGATGCGTGGACCGAGGTCGCGCGCCTCGCCCACGACCGCGGAGACCATCGCACCAGCGGCCGCGCGTGGGCCGTCGTCGGCGACATGCGCGCACGGACCGGGAGCGGCGATCCCGAGGACGCGTGGAAACGCGCGCTCGCACTCGATCCGCTGCAAAGCGACGCGATCGCGGGGCTCGCCCACGCGGCCGCGCAACGCGGTGACCACGCGAGCGCGGCCGACCTCTACGAGCGCCTGCGCGGCCTCGGGATCGCGCAGCACATCGCCGCGCGATACGAGCTCCAGCTCGCGCGTGCGCTGGTCGCGCTCGGCCGCACCGACGACGCCCGCGCCGCGCTCCGTCGCGCCACGCTCGCCGGCGGGGAGACCGCAGCCGAAGCTCACGCGGTGCTCGCCGAGGTCGCCGAGGCGGCCGCGGATCGCGAGCACGCGGCGGCCGAGCTCGACACGGCGATCGTGTCGCTCGTCGATCTCGCGTCGACGGACGCGGGTGACAAGCGCGACGGCGGCGGTGACGGCGAACGCCTGCTCACCCGCGCGGCCGAGCTCGCGATCGCTCGCGCCGCACTGATGGATCGCACCGGCCACGCGGCGGCCGCCAGCGCGGACCTCGAGCGCGCGCACGAGCTCGCGCAGAGCCACGCTCCCACTCTCGCGCGCGATGCCGCGCGCACGTTGCTCGAACGCTCGGGTGAGGACACTGGCGCCGAGCGGCGCTGGATCGACGCCGTGCTCGCGACCCGTCCGCCGCCAACGGAGCGGGCCGTGCTGCTCGTCCGGCGCGCGGACGCTCGGCGCAAGGAGCGCGCACCCGATCTCGCGGCCGCACTCGCCGATCTGCACGAGGCGCTCAACATCTGCGAGTCGCTGGCGTCGAACGAGGACGGCACGGATCCCGAAGCGACCGAGGTCCGCCGGCGTGCCTACCAGCTCGAGGCCGAGCTGCTCGCACAGAGCGGTGATCAGCGCGCGCGCGCGCAGGCCCTCGCCGCGCTTGCGAAGATGTCCGAACGCGCGCAGGAGCGGATCGAGCGCGAGACGGCGGCCGCCGCCGCATGGCTCGCCGCCGACGAGCCCGCGGCTGCCCTCCCCCATGGCGCGCGGGCCCACGCGTCGCTCGAAACGGACAGCCTCGAGGTACCCGCGACGCTCAAGCGCGAGGTGCTGGTCACGCTCGGCGAGGCCGCGTGGCGCCAGCGCGCGTGGCCGGACGTGCTGCGCGCATATCGCAGCCTGATCGAAGATCCGGGCGCCGAGGCTCCGCGCCTGGCGACCTTCCGGTACCGCCTCGCGGTCGCCGCGGATCGGTCGGGCGATGCGGCCCTCGCGCTGGCGAC
>JANRKM010000231.1:0-48010 GCA_033763475.1 Kofleriaceae bacterium | reverse complement strand
AAGCCCGTTGCGCAGCCCCCGGCGACGCCGCCGAAGCCCGCCGCGCAGCCCCCGAAGCCCGCCGCGCAGCCCGAGACCTCCGCGGCTGCGCCGCAGATCGCACCGACCGTGGCTCCCTGACGATGGGGGCGCTGCTACCGCCCCCGACCGCGCGCTTCGCGTCGGAGATCAGCGCGATTCCAGCGCGCGTGAAAGCGCGGATGGAGGGCGTATCGTGGAAGGGCGACGAGCCGCGCTGTCCGCGCTGGGAAGAGCTGGCGTACGTACAGGTCGACCACGTGAGCTTCGACGGCGTGGCACGGGGAGAGCTGGTGGTCGCCGTGGCGGTCGCCCCGCGTGCGGTGGAGCTGTTCCGCCGCCTGTGGGCGCTCGGATTTCCGATCCGTCAGATGCGGCTCGTCGACGATTTTGACGCCTCGGACGACCGCTCGATGGCGGCCGACAACTCGTCGGCGTTTAACTTCCGCCTCGTGGCGGGGACGCAGCTGCTCTCGCAGCACGCGCTCGGACGGGCGATCGACATCAACCCCGTCGAGAACCCCTGGCGCAAGCCTGACCGGATCGTGCCCAGCGAGGGCAAGGCCTTCGCCGACCGGCGCGAGATCCGGCCCGGAATGATCGTGCGGCCCGGCCCGATCGTGGCGCTCCTCGACGAGCAGGGCTGGGAGTGGGGTGGAGATTGGCAGCACGCATGGGACGATCACCACGTCGTGTGGTCGCGGAGGATGTAGGCGCAACCGCCGGGCGGACCCGTCGATAGCGGCCCGTCATGAAGACAACGCTCACGAACCGCTCCGCTCTCGTCTCCTTCCTCCTGGCGCTCATCGCGTCGACCGCCGCCGCCGATGCTCACATGGAGCTACAGCGCTATGCAGGCTGGGTCGGCGCGCTCAAGGCCGACTACGCGCGCGCCGTCGGCACCGAGGAGGACCCGATCGGCAATTGCAAGAAGGCAATCGCCGATGGGCGCGCCGACGGCATGCGCGACAGCGACATCCTCCGCTCCGACGGCTACCAGCACGTGCGCGGCGCCAAGCAGCACGATGGCTCGTGGCAGATCACGTTCGCGCAGGCCCCCAACGTGTGCGACGCGGCCGCGTACTGGCTGAAGGTCGCGCAGCTACAGGGCACGCTCAGCGAGGCGCAGCACTCGGTCGACTGGCTCGCGATGATCGACGTCGCCTCGAACCACGAAGAGAATGGCGAGGAGCTCGCGAAGACCGGCAAGCGGTGCAGCGAGGCCATCGAGCGCGCGCTCGCCGACGGCATTCCTGGCACGATGGCACTCGAGGTGCGCGGCATGACGTCGAGTCGCACGCTGACGATCGACGCCGCGAAGTCGGAGCTCTGCGCGAAGGTGACGAGCGCGTCCGAGACGTTCGCGAAGAACGTGACGAAGGAGCGCGAGGCTCGGTACGCGGCGATCGCGGCCCCGTATCAGGCGGCGGGCGCAACGGGCGAGCGCCTCGAGTATTTGGTCGCGCATCACCACTACGCGAAGTACGGCGTGGGCGGCAACGAGGTGACGGACGTAAAGAAGCTCGTGAAGGCGAAGGTTCTGTTCGAGGTGCTGGTCGGGCAGGGCGTGGTGACCGTGCGCCGCCGCGAGTTCAAGGGCGACAAGCTCGTCGGGACGACGACGCAGGACTACGAGCGGCGTCCTGGCAGAAGCGCGTTCCGCTGATCAATCGATCGCGCCGAAACGGGACAGCGAACCACGGCTCGACGGCGCGAAGATGCCGATCGAGCGCCCGATGATGTTCTCCTCGGGCACCGGACCCCAGATCCGCGAGTCGAACGAGTTGCTGCGGTTGTCGCCGAGTACGAACACGTGATCGCGCGGGACCACGTAATGCGCCTGCGGCTCGCACGCGGAAGCGTCGGTGCGGGTGGTGACCAGCGTGCCGCGAACCTCGCCGCCCTCGCACCGCGGTGGATCGAGCGGCGACGGAAAGTCGGAGGTCCCGGGCTCGGAGGCCGAGCGCTCTGGGCGCTCGGGCGCATGGTAGGTCACGTAGGTGCGGCCGCCGTGGGTCTCTGCGTAGCCGCTACACGGGACCTCGCGCCACCCGCTGGTCGTCATCGCGTGATCGTCGTAGCGGCAGTCGATGCGGAGCGGCTGCGACGGCACCCGAATGCCGTCGATGTAGAGCACGTCGCAGCGCACCTCGACGGTTTGACCGCCCACCGCCACCACGCGCTTGACGAACGTCTGCCCCGTGCACGGTTGCTCGAACACGATCACCTCGCCGACCTCGGCAGTGCGCCATCGGAGCGACAGCTTGTCGACGAGGAAGTGGTCGCCGACGAGGAGGGTGGGGACCATCGAGGACGCGGGGATCTTGAACGACTCCAGCGATGCGCGAAGGAGCGCGCCGCTCGCCAGCCCGAGCAGAATCCCCACGACCGCGAGCGGCCGGCTCCACCGCGCGGGTGCCTCGGGCTGGTGGCCGGCGACGACGGCGCGGGGCGCATCGATCGGGGTCGAAATGGTTGCCGCGACGACCCGGGCGGCATGCCGCGATAGCTCGCGGTAGGTCACCACGGCGCACGCGAGGTGGACCGCCATCGTCACGAGGTAGCAGGCGACGCTCCACATCGATGCGAGCGCCGACGCGAGCCCGGCGACCGACCAGATCGCCATCGCGACGGGCCGCGCCATGAAGCCATGCCCGAACCCCGGGAACGGGAAGCTGCACAGCGCGATGAGGATCCGGCGCGGTCGGGTCACGCCGCGACTACATCATGGGCACCCGCTGCGAGAAAGCCGGAACGTCGGTCGACCCGAGTAGCCGTGTGGCTGGTGTAACCTCGGCGCGATGCCCCAGGTCGTCGAGTTTCCCCCGATCGGTCAGGACGCACGAGGCGCGCTCGTCTCGCTCGTGCGCGTGTGCAAGGAGATTCCGGCCAAGGGCGAATCGTTCCGCGAGTTCCGCTCGCGTCTGCGCGCCGCGAAGCTCTGGGACCGTGATCGCCCCGGCGTGATGCTGCGCTTCCTCGGCACCGGCGGCGCCATCGTCATGCCGTCGTTGTTCATGCAGGCGCTCGCCGCGGCAAGCGGCGACGACGCGATCGCGGAGGCGGTCCTCGATCGCATGTGGAACATGAACCCGCTGCTCGGCAAGACCGTGCTCGATCTGCTCGGGCAGCGGAATCACCACAAGGACGAGATCTACAAGCAGCTCACCGCCGCGACGTTCAAGGGCACGGTGCCCTCGCGTCCCGGTCTCGAGACCTGGATCCAGATCGCAATCGGCACGGGCCTCCTGCGCACGATCGGCGTCGCCGTCGCGATGGGGCCGCGCGCGGAGCGCTACGTGCAGCTCGCCGCGGCACTCGACGTCGACGAGTTCCTCGAGGAGGACAAGCCCGAGCCCGAGCCGGTGATCCCCACGTCGAGCGAGGACGAGCCCGCAGGCGCGGTCGTCGCCGAGGCGGCCGTGCCCGAATCATCGATCCCCGTCACGGCGGCCGCGCCCACGGGCTCGCCGCTCCCCGCACCGCTGCGCCACCTGAGCGTCGAGGGCATTGCGAGCCCGCGTGGCCGCGAGCGCGCCGTGCCAACGTCACGGTTCGCGCAAGGCTTCACCGACGAGCTCCTCGACGAGACCAAGGCGCGCATCGCCGGGTGGTGGGTCGACGCGCAGCGACCGACGCTTGCCTATCAACCTTCCGACTTCGGCCTCGATGCAGAAGCGTGGGTCGAGAACGCCGACGAGGTTCTCTATCGTGTTGCGGTCGCCGCGGCCCTCGCGTTCCGACTCGATCGCGACCGCGCATCGGTGCTTGCCGCGTGGAGCGCCCTCGACCAGGCCGGCATCCTTGGCGACCTCTACCAGGGCACGGTCCCCGAGAACCTCCCGTCACAGGTCGATGCGCGCGCGCTCATGCTCGCGTCGCTCGCCGCACGCCGCTGCGCCGAGGTTCCCGAGCTCGCGTCGCAGCTCGACGGCCGCACCTCTGCCGCCGAGGCCTTCGCCGCTCTCGATGCCGCCCTTGGGCGTGGCCTGTTCCGCTCCGAGCTGTTCTGGATCATGGACATGCTCGGCCGGCTCGGCGTGCTGCGTTACGACGACCTCGGCGACTTCACCGTCACCCCGCATCGCATCGTGCGCGACACGCTATTCCGCCTCGGCTTCATCTCCTCGCCCTATGCGAGCGATGGTGGCTCGCTCACCGCAGCGACGCGCGCCGCCCGCAGGGCCGTGCCCGAGGGAGCCGCCGACGAGATCCTCGCCACCTTCGCGCTCACCGCGGGCTGCGCCTACGACTGCACGCACCGCAAGACGTGCGACTTCCCGTGCCGCGAGCGCCTCGAGTAGCGCGCTAACGAACGATGCCGTGAATGCGGTCCGCCTCGCGCTGCATCAGCGCGGCGAACTGCTGCGACCGGACTGGATCGAACTTCGGATTCGGCTGCCCCAGGATCTCGGGCGCGCCGACGATCGGCGTCCAGTAGCCCTCGCACTCGAGCCACGCCTGATGGCTCGTCCCGTTTTGCGCGAGCACGATGAGGTGGTTGATCTGGTTCCCCATCGGGTCCTTCATCAGCGCCATCTCGGCGTGGACCTTGGTGTAGAACTCGAGCGAGCATGGCTCCGCGCCGCCGCGCTGGAACGCCTGCGCGGCCTGATAGATCGGCATGAACGCCATCGCGGTGCGCCCCATGTCATTGGGGTCGCTCATCTGTGCCGTGTAGCCCGCCTTCGCCGCCGCCCACGCGTCAGGACTCACGCCCGCGCGCGCCGCGATCTCGTTCTCCTTGGCGACGTCTCCGCCCGTGTTGGCCATGAGAGCGCACAGGATCGCGTACTGTTCGAGAGGAATCACTGCAGGCCTCCTTGGAGGCCCAGCGTCGCCAATTCCGACGGCCTTGTCACGCGCACCACGTGCAGAGATCGTCCGCCCGGGCGTGGACGCGAGCAGCCAACGTTGGGCAGTGCTCATTCGGTATCGCTTCATGAGCGACTGTGCGGTGGTATGGCCGCGTCGCCGATTCGATCTTCCGACATCGAGGGGAATCCACGAGGCTTGTCGCCGGACATCGGGGCATTCGAAGCGCCCTGATTCCTGTGTGCTAGGCTGAGCCCATGCTTGCTGCTCTCGTCGTCGGTGCGCTGACTGCCTGGTACCTCGGCATGCGTGCCGGTGTCATCGCGGCCATCGTTACGTTCGGCGCGCTGCTGGTCTCGGCATTCGTTCCCGGGCTGACGCTCGCGGTCTACGCGCTGGTCCTTGCTTGGTCAGCGGCCCTGTATTTCCTGGGGGCGAAGCTTTCGAAGAAGACGCCCGGGGCAGGACTCGGGGGAGCTGTGAGCCTGGTGAACCAGGCGCAATCGTGGATCCGGAAGACGCTCGGCAAGAGCTGAGTGGCATGCGCTCGTAATCATGCCGATCTCGGCGGGGTCAGGCTCCTCCATTCGGGGACCTGGCCTTCAAAGGGTGGAAGTGAGTGGGCGAGAAAGATCATTAGGTTATGGCCACGGCGCAGGACGGTACCTTCCTGGTACTGTCACGACCCCGGGCCGAACGTCGGTGGCCTCAAGACCAAGCCGGTCGCGGCGCAATAAGCCGGAATTATGGCGTCGACACGGTGCGGGCTCGTGTGGATAGTGGCGCCATGAACGACGCTCCGCAGTCCCTCGAAGAGTTCTGGCCGTACTACGTCTCGCAGCACCAGAACGCGACGTCGCGCAAGCTGCACTTCATCGGGACCTCGCTGGCGCTCGGCTGCGTTGCGGTCTCGCCGGTGCTGCCGCAGGCGCTGCTCGCCGCGCCCGTGTTCGGTTATGGGTTTGCGTGGGTCGGGCACTTCGCGTTCGAGAAGAACAAGCCCGCGACGTGGGGCGGCGCGAAGTTCGCGTACTGGTCGCTGCGCAGCGACTTCAAGATGTGGGCGAAGATGATCGCCGGGACGATGGACGAGGAAGTCGAGAAGTACCGCCCGGCGCACCTCGCCGCGGTCTAGGCTCGTTGCCATGACCGAGCCGCAATCCCTCGAAGAGTTCTGGCCGTATTACGTCTCGCAACACCAGGATCCGACCTGCCGTAGGTTGCACTTCATCGGCACGACCCTCGCGCTGGGCTGCATTGCGGTGTCGCCAGTGATCCCGCAGGCGCTGCTCGCGGCGCCCGTGTTCGGCTACGGCTTCGCGTGGGTCGGGCACTTCGCGTTCGAGAAGAACAAGCCCGCGTCGTGGGGCGGCGCGAAGGCGTTCTACTGGTCGTTGCGTAGCGACTTCAAGATGTGGGCGCACATGGTCGCCGGCACGATGGACGCCGAGGTCGAGAAGTACCGTCCGGCTACGCTCGCCGTGGTCTGAGCGTCGCTCGACGGGGCTCGCATCGATCTGGTTCGAACATGGTTCGAAACATCAGCGCTCGACGAGCTTGCGCTCTCGGCTCTCCCATCGCCACACCGGCCCCTTGCCGACGAGGTGCACGCCACCGCGCCACTCGTCGATGCCGACCTCGTGCACGCGATCGACGGCACCGGCGAGTGCCTGACGGCCGAGCGGCGTGAGGGTCGCGTTGACGCCAGCGAGCGCCTTCGCGTCGAGGGACTGCGGCGCGCCCTCGAGGAACCGCGCACGCGCGAGGGTCTGGAGCGTGATGGCGAGGAGGGTGTCGGTGACGGGGTAGCGCGGGTCGCTGTTTTGCGACTGTTTCATCAGCGCGTCGACCGTGCCTTCACCGCGGGCAACGGCGGCGAGGACCTGGCGCTCCGTGCGCGACATGCCGCTCGTCGGATCCGGGAACTCCTCGAGGTGGCGCTCGAGGGCCCCAGCGAGGAAGGGGAGCGCCTTGACGCGGCGCGCGAGGAAGGGGAGGGCACGCGGGTCGACCGCGGTCAGCGCGATCCACGCGGAGATCGCTTCATCGATCGCGTCGCGCGAGAGTGGCGTGCGGCGCGGCCAGAGCTCCGCGAGCTGGTGCGGCTCGAGCTGGCCGAAGCCGAGGAAGTTGGGCACCTCGGGGTGGCGATCGATCGAGACGATCGTCAGCGTCTGTGGCAGGCCCTTGCGTGCGAGGCGCGAGAGCAGGCGCACGAGCGCGAGCTGATCGAACAGGTCGTGCTCGAACCACAGGATCAGCTCCTCGGCCTTGGCGGCCTCGTCGACACCCTGGTCCCACGCGGCGAGCTGCGCGGCCGCATCGCGGGCGCCGCGCGAGGCCAGGAACTCAGCGCGGCGCTTGTAGTGCTCCGCATCGTCGACGGGAAGCAGCGGGCCCTGATCGAGGGCATCGGCCCACACGCGGATCTCGCCGGGCAGCTCCGCGAGCGAGAGCAGATCTGCGGTGGTGTCGCCGTTGCAGACGTGGACGATGCGCTCCATGCGCTGGGCGTAGCAGATCAGAACGCGCAGCGATAGAGGTACACGGACAGGGCATCCTCCGCGCGCACGCGGTCGTCTTCGACGAGGATGCCGGAGAGGGTGGAACCTTCCCACCCCGGCGTGTGGAGCGCGAGCAGCACGGGGCCGCCGGGTACGATCGACCACGCACCCACCGGCGACGGGATGCCCTGCAGCTCGCGTTCCGTCAGGTCGATCACCATCGACGCCGGATCGGCCCCATCCATCGCGCTGCGCTCGAACGGCAGCGTGTGGACGGTACGACCGTCGTGCGCGATGGTGAGCTGGCCGGTCGTGGGCGTCGTGCGAGCGAGCTCGATCACGACGGGGCCGGCGGTGAACTGCGTCCGCTCGGGAGTACTGCGTGTCACCTGCACCGGGACGGCTTCTGGATTCCACGCCGGTGGTGGTCCCTCCGGCGGCATGATCCACACCACGCCCGGCGGCAGCGGCTTGCCGACGAACGGGGTCACCTCGAGCTGATTGTTGTCGCAGCCGAACGGAATCGTGGCCGCAGGTGCAGGCGTGTACGCGCTGAGACCGCCCCGCGTGCCGATCGCGAGGAAGGGCTTGTCGAACCGCACGGGCATCGCGGGCGTCGTGATCAACCGGTAGGCCGCGTGCACGGGGATGAACCCCGGGAGCTCGCTATCGCCACTGGGCGCCGGCGCGATGCCGAACGCGCCGAGTGATTGCGAGCGCGGAATCCGCAACCCTTCCGGCGGTGCGACGTTATGCGGCGGCGCACCGGGTTGCGGGGCGCTGCATGCTGCGACGACGAGGAGCCCACCCACCAGGTGCTTCACGAGTCTCCCTTCCGGCGACGCAAGAGAACCACCCCGGCCGCGACCAGCGCGCCGGCGAACACGATGTAAACGATCGCGACCTGCGCACTCTTCTCGGAGGCGTCGAGTGCCCACCAATCGACGCGCACGGCCTCGTAGATCGAGCGCGGGCGGCGGAGCTCGAGCTGGGTGTAGCGCCGCCACGGTGCATCGCGCTGCGCGTCGTCCCAGCGATCGCCGGTGAGGAGGTGCCCGAGCAGCCACTGATGCCCCGCGATCGGCGAGAGCGGCGGCAGCCACTGGTGCCCGAACATGTCCTCGAAGCACGAGTCGCAGTGCCCGCGACCCGCCTCGGCGATCGCAGCGCCGGCGCGGTTGGGATTGCCGAGCCACTCGAGGCGCGCCTCGCGCGACAGCCGGATCCAGTGATCCCAGAACAGCGACGCGCCGAGCAGCTGGACCGCGACGCTCGCCGCCACGACGAGTCGCACGAGCCAGTGCTTCCAGCGCCCCGCGACGGTCTCGCGCCAGGGCGCCAGGAGGATCGAGAGCGGCGCGATCGCGAACACGAGATAGCGCGGGCCCCAGCAGTAGTCGCCCGACCACGACAGGAATCGCCCGTAGAACATCAGCGGCGGTAGCACCACCGCGAGCACCACGAGCACGAGCGCGCGATGGTCGCGCCAGCCATGCGCGAGCCCGATCGCGGACAGTACGATCACCGGCGAGAACCACAACAGGCCCTTGCCGGGCGAGACGAGCAGCCCGAGCAGACCCGTCGGAATGCTCTCGCGCATCATGCCGAGCGTCTCGCCGTAGCCGGTGTCGAACGGCGAGCCCCAGCGCGCGTGGTTGTAGACCAAGAGCAGCACGAGCCACGGCAGCCCACCGGCGAGGGCGCCGATGGCGAGGCGCTTGAGCGCTGCCCGCTCGCGCACGAGGATCGCGGTTGCGATCATCCCTCCGACGACGCCGAGGAGCAGCACCGACTTCGCGTTGACCACCGCGCCCGCCCACACGCCGAGCGCGATGCCGCGCCGTAGGTCGTGCTCGCCACGGACGATGCGCGCGAGCTCGTAGACCAGGCCCATCACACACGCGGCCTGCAGTGCCTCGCTCATCGGATAGCGCGCATAGACGAACACGAGGCTGCCGAACGCGACGTACCCGGTGACGATCAATGCCGAGCGCCGGCGCGCGAGGCGCGCGACGAGTGCGAAGAACAGCGCACACGTGAGCGCCGCGGCGAACGCCGGTGCGACGTGCGACGTGAGAACGAGCGCGAGCTTCGCGGCGGGCGTGCCCTCCTCGCGCTTGTTCCACAGCGTCGAATAGATGAGGCGGCCGGGGAGGTGCGCTAACGACGGCAGCAGCGCGTACTGGCTGTAGACCTTGCCGTCCTTGCCCTTGTGGCTCATGGGCGGCCACTCGGTCTTGATCGCGATCGAGCCCTTCTCGAGCGACTCGGCGACCTCGTACACGATCCGCGCGTCGCCGTAGGGCCGCTCGCGGCCGGTCACCAGCAGGAACACGCCCGCGAGCACGCAGAACACGGCGACTGCGAGCGGCAGACGGCGCGGTGTCATGGGGCGGCCGGCGCGAGGGGCAGGGTGCCGAGGATCGCGAGCGTCGGATCGTTGGCGGGCGTTGCCCCCGTCGCACGCTGCTGCATTCCGCCGGTCTCGGCGGTGATGAGCCCGATCACGGCCTGCGCGCTCGTCCAGCCCGCGGGAACTTGGAGCGTGAACTTCTCGCGGATGTAGTCGCCTGGCTTCCACGCATCGGTGGCGAGCGCACCATCGCCGGTGAGCCGCGCGCCGGTGCGCGTCAGCGACGCGGGCGACGCTTCGGTCAACGACGCACCGAGCGGCCACGCGGCGAGCGCGAACTTGTACGGCGTCGTGGTCGCCTGCTTGGCGTGGAAGTAGACGTAGACGTCGGCAGGCTTGCCCGGGACGAGCGGCCCATTGACCGGATCGATACCGAGCACCTCGATGTTTCCGCCCGCGAGGGTCTGGCCGTCGGTCTTTACGCTCGGCGTCGGCGCCGCGGGCAGCACGAGGTCGGCGATCTGGCGGTACGCCTGGTTGTAGAGCGGGTCGCGCGCGTTCATCACGCGCGTCAGCCACAGCTGCAGCACGTTCTTCATCTCGGCGAGCGCGGGCGGGTTCTGAGGGGCGAGGTTATTCTTCTCCCAGGGGTCGGCCTTGAGGTCGAACAGCTCGTAGAGGTTGCTCTTCAGGTAGTAGATGAGCTTGTAGTCCTGCGAGATGGCGGCGCGCTGGCGCGCGGGCGCGTTGGTCTCGGCGAACACGATGCGCTTCGGATCTTCGAGGCCATAGAAGATCTGTGGCACCAGGCTGCGTCCTTCGAACGACAGGTCGCTGACGTCGATGCCCGCGAGCTCGGCGATCGTCGGCACCACGTCGAGCGGCGACACCGCACCACCGACGACGCGGGGCCGGTTGTCCGGGACATGGACGATGAGCGGCACGTGCAGGAGCTCGCGGTACAGCGCGATGCCGTGCGTGCCGACGGGGACCGTGTGCTCACCCATGCTGTCGCCATGGTCACTCGTGATCACGATGATCGTGTTGCGCGTGCTGGGGAGACGCTTGAGCTCGTCGAGCAAGCGGCCGATCTGTTGATCCGTCCACTGGATCTCGGCGTCATAGAGGTCGGGTTCGCTCGAGCCGTAATCGACGACGTCAGGGTGGGCGACGTAGCGGCCGTGCGGGTCCAAGTAGTGCGCCCACATGAACCACTTCTTGTTCTGGTTACGCGAGACCCACGCGAGGATGCGGTCGGTGACCTTCCCCGCGGTGGCGTCGAACGGATCGTGCGCCTTGCCGAGCGTGTTGTCGTAGTCGTCGACGCCTTGCTCGAAGCCCCAGTCACTCCACCACTCGTGCGTGCCGATCGCACCGGTGTAGTAGCCCTTGCGCTTCATGATCTCGGGCAGCGTCGTGTTCTCGGGCAGCAGCTTGGGAGGGATGCCACCGGGCCGATCCTTGAGCGCGATGCCGGAGTGGAAGAACTTCGACGTCAGGATCGCCGGGATCGACGCCATCGTGCCGGCCGACGGTGCCTGCGCCCACGAAAACGACGTCGAGCGGTCGACGAGCTCGGCGAGCCGCGGCGTCGTGTTGCGGTTCGCCTTCTTCGCGTAGCCGCCGAACGTGGTGCGGTCGTAGCGGACGGTGTCGATAGTGATGAGCAGGAAGTTCCAGTCGCGCTTGAACTCCGGCGGTACGGGCTTCGTCGGGCCCGGCGGCGGGACGAGCATCGTCCAGGTCAGGTCGCGGCCGTCGCAGTCCTGGTCGATGCCGTCGTCGGGCTTGTCGATCGCGCCCGGGTTGAGCTTCTTGTCGAACGGCGCGCAGTCGTTCTCTCCGAGCACCGAGCCGAAGCCGTCGCGGTCGAGATCGTTGGCCATGCGCACGGTGCCGATCAGCCTGTCGAGCGAGGGCGATGCCGTGATCGCGATGTAGCGCGTCTCGAGGTCCGCCCCGAACCACACCAGCGTCGACGTCACGAGCGCGAACGCACCGGCGCCGACCCACGGGGCGAGACGGTGCGGGCGCGGCAGGCGCGGGACGTACAGCGCACCAAGGCCCATGCCCAGCCCGACGGCGAGCGCGCTGATCACGAGGCGGACTGGTAGCACGGAGCGGCTCTGCGGTAGGGCGACCCAGCACGCGAGCATCGCCCCACCGACGAGGGCCGCGAGCGCGAGGCCCGCTGCGCGCCAGCGTCCGAGCGTGTTGAGCCGGCCGAGCAGCGGAGCGAGTGCTTCGGCGGCGACCGTCACCGCGACCAGCACCACACGCCGCAACGCGAGCATCATGACCACGACCACGAGCGCGAGCGCCGCGATCAGTGCCGCGGTCAGCTGCGGCTCCTTGAACGTCTTCATCGCCCATAGCGCGCCGCGCTGCACGGCGAGCCCGCCGATGCCGGCGACGAACACCGTCGCCCACAGCGAAGGCACGCCGCGGCGGATGCCGTGGTGGAGCGGGGTGGGGACGAACCAACCCGGCGCACGGCCCGCTCCGGAATCGAGGTGCATGCGCACGAACCGCGCGGCGAGCAGGGTGCCCGTGAGGCAGAGCGTCAGAATCAGCCACAACCACAGCGACAGCGTCGCCACCAGCGCGACCAGCCGCAGCTTGCTCGCGATACCCACCGTGCCGGAATACGACCACAGCGTGAGCACCCATTCGGCCGGCGCGAACACGGCCACCCCACCCGCGGCCATCGCGATCGCGCGCCCGACATCGGCGATCGCCGCCGCTCGAGCCGAGGCATGGACGGGTCGGGACACCAGCCGTAACTCGTATCACAGCCCGGCATTTCGGCGATGCCTGTTACCGGGCGATCGCCTCCGAACCTCTATGATCGGTCACCGTCGGCGGCGCCGAATCGCGAGCACGATACCGACGCCCAGGAGCGCGCTCGTGGCCCCGCCGCCGGCCGAACCGGTGCGGCAGCCACAGCCAGCAGCGTCCGCGCAGTCCGCGGTCGTGCAGGTGGGCGCGGCGGCCGTCACGATGCATACGTCGTCGATGTTCCAGCCGCCACCTTCACCGGTGCCATCCGCGATGATCGAGAAATCGATGCGCAGCGAGCCGTCCTCGCCGATCTGATCGGTGACGTCGACGTCGTGGAAGCGCCATTCGCGGTCACGGTGAATGGCCGCGCTCGAGGTGGGCGGCACGCTACTCCACACCGGGTGCTCGTTGGCGGCGATCTCGACGCGGTCGCCGGCGCCGAGCGCCACCCAGCGGCGATACTGGAGGCGCACGCGCGTGTTGGGCGCGAGCGGGCCGAGCGAGGTGACGGGCGTGGACAGCCGACTCGACCGCAGGCCCGCATACCAGCCCTCCTTGCTGCCGCCACCGAGGTCGGTGCCGAAGATGTTGTCACCCGAATACGCCGCCTGTGGGTCGCCGCTGTAGACGCTGGCATTCGGCGGGCCCCACATCCACTCGTCGGCCCCGTAGCCCTGGTCACCGCCGGTGAGTTTGTGGGTGTACCCACGCGGGTACGCCCCACCGTCGAAGCTGTCGCACGCGACCGGCACGACCTCGCCGACGAAGTGCTCGTAGTACGGATCGGCGGCATTGTCCGGGTAGCGGACAACGTCGCCATCTGCGAGCGCGGCGGTGAGGCGGTACTGGAGGACGTCGCCGTCGGGAACGAACGGTAGCGTGGCCTCGTAGCGGATGAAGCCGTCGGCATCGGGCGTGGTGGTCGGCGCCTCGAGGGTGAGCGTTTGCTCTGTGCCGGGCACACCGCGGCGCGCGACGTCGACGGTGAGCGACGTGATCGCAGCGTCGGGGCACGCCGAAGGTCGCACCTGGACCACCACGCTGGTGCCGTCGATCTCGGGGCGCTGCACGCCGGCGGTCCCGTACGCACCCTCGGGCACGAGGCCGTGCGCCGCGAACGCGGCGGTGATCGCGCAGCCGTGTGGCGTGCCATTGACGAGGTTGCCGTCGTCGTCGTCCCCGGCGAGCACCTCGAGGTAGGTGGTAGGCATGTCGGTGGCCCGGCGGATGCCCTGGTACAGCAGGCGATCCGCGACGAGCGCGCCGTCGGCGCCCAGGCTGCCGACGAGAGCCTTGCGCAGGTCCCACATCGCACCGGCGAAGATCAAGCCGTTCGTGTGGACGTCGGGGGCGATGTCGTCCGGGATCTTGCGATCCATGTCGTCGATGTGGCGCATCGGGACATCGGGGGTGGCGGCAAAGAAGCCGCGCCCCATGCGCGGATCGCCGCTGATCGTCGCGGCGACGTAGTCACCGATGCCCTCGCTCAGCGAGTAATCGAAGAGGCCGGCGCCCGGAATGATCGCGTGGTCGTGGAACGCATGGCCGAACTCGTGATGGATCACGTCGGCGACGAGCGCGGTGTTCTGACAGGCGATGCCCTGGAGCGGGCCCGCCTGGAAGAAGTTCACGCTCTCGCTTCCGCCGTCGTAGTACGCGTTGCAGACATTGGGCAGGTTCGTGTTGACCACCAGCTTCTCGTCGAGCCAGGGCATGCTGCCGTTCGTGACCTGGCGCGCCCAGAGCTTCATCTGGTTGACGTGGACGTACGCGGCGATCTGTGCGTCGGCGAGCTCGTCGTCGCGTTCGTCGACAGAAAGCACGGCGCCGTCGGTCGCGGTGAACGTCTGGGTGAACGGCTCGCCGGTGGCCGTGAGCACCTCGACGAAGCGCCCGGCGACCGAGACGACCAGCTCGGCCGAGGCGGTGGCGAACGGGAACCCACCGTCGGCGGTAGTCTCGGCGCTGACGCCGTCGAGCGTCACGTTCAGCGTGCGCGCGGGATAGTCCATGCGCGACCCGCCGCTGCCGGCATGTGTGACCGGCGCGTTGAACGTGAGCGTGCCCGACGCGCGACGTAGCAGCGAGCGCCGCGCGAGCGGCTCGCCGGTGGTGGCATCGACGAAGACCTCGAAGCGATCGGGCGTGGGACCGGTGACCGTCGCGACGACCGCCTGGACGAGGCGGAGCTCGATGGTTCCATCATCGGCCGAGACCGGGAGAAAGCTCGGCGGACCGAGCGCGTCGTTCGGCGCCGTCGCGGGCGCGACATCCGTCGTCACCCACCGCACCGCAGCGTCGCGCAGCGTCGCCGCCGGCAAGCGCGCGGCGTGCGCACGTGGTGCGCCGCTCACAGGAACGGCCTGCGAAGAGATCAGGAACAGGCGGTCATTCTTGAAGCGCAACGAGAGCTGGCCGCCGAGCACCGGGATGCCCACGCGACGCTGGGTGAACGCGACCGTGCGCTGACCGGCGTCGAGATCGTTCGCGGCGAGCACGAAGTCATCGAGGTTCGCTCCCGGCGCGAGCGTCGCGAGATGCGCGCCGAGGAACGCGCGCGCGAACACCAGGGCGGCCTCGGGGGATGCGACGGTACCTGGCGCAGCGATTCCCGGTCCCCACAGGCGGGCAGGGACGCCGGTCGAGGTGTCGATCGCCGCCTGCCACGCAGGCCCCAGGAAGGCCGTCGTGGGCCGCTCGGTCGCCGCGTGCCAGGCGACGGAACGGGGCAGCTCGGGACGCGCGGTGCCTGCCTGCGTGCGCGAGACAACCGGCGCGGTGCGCAGCAGCGGCTCGACACGCTGCGCATGCGAAGCGACGGGCTGCAGCGCGACGAAGCCGCCGAGTACGAAGCGCAGGCACGAATCAACGGATGGAAACTTCATGCTCGACCTGCTCTCAGTGCGCACGTTGCGGAGGCGCTAGAGCGCGCCTTCGGGCAGGACCAGCACGAACAGCTTCTCCGTCGGGAATCCCGTGTTCGGATCCTCGGGCGGGATGCCGGCCGTGCCAACGACGACCCGGCCGTCCGCCGACACCGCCATCACGTTCGTCAGGAAGTGATTCGCCGGCATCGAGATGCCGGCGCCGATCGCGACCTCCTGGAGGTTGCGCATGCCCTTGTCCTTGTTCCACACGAACGCCGAGATCTCCGACGCGGAGAAGAAGTCCGTGGGGTCGAGGAAGTGCGTGAGCAGTCCGTAGAGGTACTTGCCGTCGGCGCTCATCGCGTTCATGACGATCTGGTCGGAGGCCGGCGTGGAGCTCGAGAAGCGCACCAGTCCCGTCTCCTCGGTCCACGTGAACCCGGTCGTCCCGCCAAACGCGACCTCGTTCGGATCGGCGGACGCCCACATGCCCGCGAGGATCTTGCCGTCGGCCGAGATCGCCTTGACCTCGCCTGGATTTCCGTCGGTCTGGTTCGGGAGGAGGAGGAAGCCGGTGCCGTCGTCCTTCCACACGGCTGGCGCGCGGTCGATGTTGAACTCGCCCACGACGTCGGGCGCGAAGCCGGCGGCCACCTTGCCGTTGGCGGAGATGACCGATGCGCGCTCGGACTGGATCGAGCCGCGCCCGACCTTCTGCAACGGGATCATCGTGCCGTCGCCTCCGGTGTCCTTCCAGATGAATGCCTGCGTCTTGCAGCCCGCTTCCCACAGCAGGCCCACCACGCCCTTACCGTCCGGGGTCACGCCAAACGCGCTACCCGTCGCGGTCAGGTCCGGCATGTCGGGGTCGATGTGACACGGTCCGACAGGACTCTTCAGCTTCTGCCAGCCATTCGCCGCGTCCCAGCGACTGGCCGCCTCGGGCCTCACGCCATAGCCCGCGACGATGTGACCGACGTCGGACATCGCGTGCGGTTGCTGATTCTGTAGCTCCTCGGTATCGAGCGTGGTCTGGATCTCCAGGTTGCCAGTGGCCACATCGTAGAAGTAGAGCTCGCCGTTGCTCTGCTTCCAGAACAGCACGGTGCGGCCGTCGGAGGTGACGTCGACCACACGCTCGAGATCGGTGAGCATCGCGATGCCCGGCAGGAGTGGATCGGGCCCGGCATCCACACCGGCGTCCGGCGGATCGGTCTGCGGATTGCCGTCGTCGCCGCAGGCTAGCAGCAAGGTCGAGAGAAGAGCTGCACCGAGCAGCGTACGTCCGCGAACTGAAAACTTCATCGTTAGCTCTCCCATCGGATCAATCGGGTAAAGAGATCGCGTTGACGGTGACGGTGCACTGCCCGGTCGCCGTGAGCGCGCCATCGGAAACGGTGTAGGTGAACGTCGCGTCGCCGGTGAAGTCGGTCGGAGGGGTGAAGGTGATGCCCTTGCCGAGCACCACCGTTCCGTGGTCCGCGGTTCCGACCTCGGTGACGGTGAGCGACTGGCTGTCGACGTCGGTGTCGTTGCCGATCAGCTGATACGGGTCGATCTCGAGCGCGGTGTTTTGGTCCGTGGACAGGTAGTCGTTCTCGGCCACGGGCGCGTCGTTGACGAGGCCCACCGAGATCGTGACCACGCCGGTCGCGGTCGCGTTGCCGTCCGAGACGGTGTAGGTCAGCGTCGCGCTGCCGTTGAAGTTCGAGGCTGGCGTGAACGTGACGTGGTCGCCGTGGAGCGTCGCCGCCCCGAAGCGTACGGTGGGCACGCCGATGATCGTGAGCGTGTCCCCATCGACATCCCTGTCATTGCCGATGAGTGTGGACGTCGGGATCATCTGCGTCGTGTCCTCGGTGCCCGCGAATACATCGGCCGTTGCCGTGGGCGCATCGTTGACAGGCGTGACGCTGATCTGGAGCGTCAGGTCGACTGTGCCGTTATCGTCGTCGACGCGGACGACGATCGCGTCATCGCCGTTGTAGTCCGCCGCCGGCGTATAGACGGCGATGGGAAAGCTGCCCTCGATGCTGCCGTGCTCGGGCTCCATGGTGACGGTGTATTTCGGAGCGCTGCTCGATGGATGTGTCTGGATCAGCGGCAGCGCGAGAGCGGTCTCCTCCGGCGTCGTTAGCTCGACGACCTGCGTCTGCGTGTCGTCACCACAGCCGACGAGCATCGCCGCCGTGAGCCAGAGATAGCTCCTAAAGACATTTCGCATGAGAACACCCGGCCTTTATGGACAACCCACGGGCGCGCACGCGGTCAGACTGTCCGCGTTGCCCTCGACCGAAACGCACATGGCGTAACGGTCGCAGGCAGCTTACGGACATCTGCTCAATCACTCTTGACCGAGGACGCCGCCGACTTGACCGAGCACGCCATCGACGACTCTCGATTGCGCCCCGCGCCTGGGCCCGGCTTCCTTCGTGCGTCGACACTGCGCACGCTGTGGCCGTTCCTCGCACGCTATCCTGGGCTACGCGTCAACGATCTCCTCGACGAAGCCGGCCTGCGTACGCCGCAGCGCAGCGATCCACAGGGATGGCTCAGCGTGCGGCGGTGCGCGGCGTTCATCGAGGCCGCGGCGACCGAGACCAACGATTCCGCGTTGGCGCTCGCGTTCGCGGAGCAAACGCCGTGGCGCGATGTCGGCATTCCCGGCTACATCGCGTTGAACTCGCCGACCGTCGGTGCTGCCCTGGCGAACGGGTGCCGCTACTTCTCGCTGGCTTCGACGGGCGCGAGCGCCCAGCTCGAAGTCGAGGGACACGAGGCACAGCTGAGCTACGGCATTCACGATCCGGCGGTCGCGACCCATCCGCAGAACACGCAGTGGATCTTCGCGATCTTCACGCGCGTGTGTCGAGAGGGTAGTGGGGATCCGAGCTGGGCTCCGCGCGAGGTCCAGTTCAAGCACCGCCGACCAGCGAACATCGCCGCCCAGCAGGCGTTCTTCCGGTGCCCGCTCGTGTTCGATCAGCCGTACGACGCGATGGTCATCGCGCCCGAGGATCTGCGGCTCCCGTTCGTCCACGCCGACAGCACGCTGCTGCCGATCCTCGTGCAGAGCGCGAATGCGGCCCTCACGGCTCAGACGGGCGAGCACGGCTTCGACCATCAGGTGCGCCGCGCCGTCGCCTCTTCGCTGCGGTCCGGCGAGGTCACGATCGAGCACATCGCGCTGCGCCTCGGCATCAGCACGCGCACGATCCAGCGACGGCTCCAGGATCGCGGACAGTCGTTCAAGGACGTCGTCGCGGAGACGCGGCTCGCGCTCTCGCGGCGCTACCTCGAGAACAGCACGATGTCACTCACCGACGCGGCGCACCTCCTCGGGTACTCCGAGCTCAGCGCGTTCAGCCGCGCGTTCCGCCGCTGGACGGGCGTCTCCGCGCTCGAGTTTCGCCGGCGCGCCGCCGAGGGCAAGGCGAAAGATTAACGCCAGGGCGCCGTCGCGGAGACGGTCTACACTCGTCAAGCACAAGCCCGAAAGGCCGACAGCAGGCAGTGGGGGAACGCTCGCAAGACCCGCCGCGACGTTGCTCCTAGCAATGTCCGGTTCTCGTCGCGCCGATCGTAACTAGCGCGAACCCTTGCCGGATAGCCCGTACTTCTTCATCTTGTCGACGACCTGACGAGCCGAACCTCGCAACATCAATCGGACTCCGAAATCACGAGCAACGCTGGTCATCGCGGAAAGCTCGTCGAGGGCGCTCCCCGCGGGTAGACGGCGGGGATACAGGCTCGCCCCCCACGACGTGCGTGTCACCCGGGGATCGGCTCGGCGAACGCTGCTAGCCAGGCCCTGAGCGCGAGCGCTTGGCGTCGCGGGAACGTGCATGCCCGACGAGAAACGTCGGGAGGCGCGAGCCCGTGCAGCCTGGCGAGCCCCCCGCCCGAGCTGACGCGCGACCCCACGATCAAGGTGTCGCTCTTGCGAGCCCATGCGCTTCGCGTAGCGTGAACACACCCGAGCGCGACGTGCGGCCTCATGAACCGCACGAACGGAGATCGCGCTCGTCCTGCTGGTCCCCTTCTCGCTCGGGACCCTTTCACGAAAGCGGGACGAGCATCGAAGAAGACAGGACGAGATGCACCGCACCAACACGCGCCCCGTGCGTTCGGCGAGGCATGGCGTCGTCGAGCGCATCGAGACAGCGCTCGCTGAGGGCGGATGCGATTGCGTGCGCGCCGAGGTCGAGCGGCGCGATCACGAGGCCGAGCAGCTCGCGAGCTTCCGCGCGGCGCTGCTCCGAACGCTCGACGTCGAGCGCCGCCCGCCGACGCATGAGGAGCTTCGCGTCTCCGCAGGGGCGCGCGAACAGCCTCACGTCGAGGTGCGCTGCGCGCGTTGCATCGATGTGGAGCGCGCGCCGCTGGTGGACGAGTCGCGCTGGCTTCTGAGCGATGGAATTGCTGATGACGATCCGATCGTTCGCGCGCTGCGCGACCTGCGCGTCACGTTCGGCGACGGTGCGTGCTTGGCGCTCGCGCTCGGCGTGCGCTCGTTCGATCCGTTCCCGTCATGGAAGCCGACCGAGCTGGCCGCGATGAAAGCTCGTTGCTCGGACGATCTCGCGAAGCTGCGCGACGTGCGGCGCGGCGCCGATCTGTCGTCGCTAGAGATGCTCGACGCGCTGATCGACACGTACGCCTCGCGAGTGGCGATGCTGACGGCGGTGGTGGACGGCTCGAAGTCCGCGCGGCGCAGCGTCGATCCGCTCGCTCCGCGCGATCACAAGGCGAGTGCGGGGCTGGTGCTTCGCGATAGGCGCTACCCGCGCGAGGCCGAGTTGCTCATCAGCGAAGCGCGGCGGCGGCACTGGGTGCCGATTCAACACGTGCTCCACGCGCGACGTTGGAAGTGGCGGGAGATCGCGGGGCTGTTGGTCTCGTCGGGATGGCGGGTGCCGCTCGCTCCGCGACTGCGCGAGCAACACCGCTCTGAGGACGCGCTTCGCGCCCTGGGGGATCGGCTCAAGGTGATGAAAGATCGGGCTCGATAGGCGCGATCGGGTCGTCGACAACGCCTGAGCTTTGCGAGGGAAGTCGCTGATCGCGTAAGGCACTCGCTCGCGCGCACCCTCGCAATGCATGGGGTGCCTTACGTCGCGGCCCCTTATGACTGGGCTCGTCAGCGCTCGCAGAGCGCACGAGGAGGTTCCCAGGATGCCCGACGACACGAAGAACCCGGCCGCGCCCGCCAGCATCGAGCGCGAGTTGTTGACGCCCGATGACGTCGAGAAGATGTACGGGCTCAAGACGAACACGCAGGCGACGTTGCGGCACCGCAAGCTGATCCCGCACGTCAAGCTCGGGCCGCGCACTCCGAGATACCGCAAGGCGGATCTCGACATGTGGGTCGCTTCGCGCGTTGTGCCTGCGATGAGCAAGGGCGGCGGCGAGAAGTGAACGTGAACGCGGGCGCTCGACATGGCGGCGGTGCTGCGATGGATCCCGCGCGGAGAACCATCGTTGCAGCGATCGATGAAGCAACGAAGCGCGCTGACAGCGCGAGTCGAGCCATCGTCCGCTACGCGTACGGGCTCCCCTGGTCGAGCGACCGCATCCGCGCCGAGCGCGCGAAGTTGGAGCGCGCCCTGGTGGACGTCGCGGTGGCCAGGTCGGCTCTCGCCGAGCTGAACGCTCTCGACGGCATCGCGGAGTCGCCATGAGCACCGCCACGGTGGACGTGTCTCGACTCATCGACACGGGCATGGAGCGCGCGTTCGTCGCTGCGCTCATCTCACGCCCCGAGCTGCACGACACGCTTCCTGCGACCTTTGGGCTCGATGCGCTCTACGATCTTCATGCGCAACACGCGTTCACGGCGCTCGCAAACGTGCGCGCTCGCGGCGGTGAGGTCTCGCCTGCGGCGATTGTCGCCGAGGTCGAGCGCACCCAAGGTGTCGCATCGTCCGCCGTCGAAGCGGTGGCGAAGTTGGTCGCGGTCGAAGTGGCGCCAGCCGCGCCCGTCTCTGGCTGGGCGAAGTCGCTCATGCGTCTCGCCAAGCGCCGCGCCGCGGCGGTCGCGAAGGCCGAGCCGGATCTCGCTGCTCGTCGACGGAAGGGGAGCGCCGCCGACTCGCCCGTCCACGGCGGAATGAGCGTCGGTATCGCGACGACGTATCGCATGACCGAGCTGGGGAACGCTCAGCGCTTCGCGGCGAAACACGGTGATCGCTTGCGCTACGTGCAGTCTCGCGACTTGTGGTTGGTGTGGGACGGCCGTCGCTGGTGCCATGACGAGCTGGGTTCGCCCGTCGAGGCGGCCAAGCGAGTCGTCGCGGATCTCTACAAGGAGAGCGGCGAGTTCGCGGCGCGTGCTGCCGCAGGTGATGAGCAGTCAGGGCGACGTGCGGAGGAGCTTGCGCGTTTCGCGCGTGCGTCGTCGAAGGCAAGTGCCCTCGGTGCGATGGTGCAACTTGCGCGCTCCGAATCGCCGATCGCGGCGACGTCGGCCATGTTCGATCACGAGCCCTTCGCGCTCACCGTGCGAAACGGAACGCTCGACCTCCGAACGGCCGCGCTGCGTCCTCATCGGCAGGACGACATGATCACGAAGCTCGCTGACGTCGACTTCGATGCGAATGCCGCGTGCCCGCGCTTCGACGCCTTCCTCGCTCGCGTGTTGCCCGACGCCGACGTCCGCGACTTCGTGCAGCGCTACTTCGGCTACGCGCTGACCGGCCACGTGGGCGAGCAGGTTCTCGCGTTCTTCTACGGCGGCGGCGCGAACGGCAAGAGCGTCTTGCTCGACACGTTGCTCGCGCTGCTCGGCGACTACGCGCTCCGCGCCGCACCTGACCTCGTGCTCGCCAAGCATGGCGACGCGCACCCCACCGAGCTGGCAGACCTTGAAGGTCGACGTCTCGTGGTGTGCAGCGAGATCGAGCAGGGGCGTGCCTGGGCCGAGTCGACGATCAAGCGCATCACGGGCGACACGACGATCACCGCGCGAAAGATGCGGCAGGACTTCTACACGTTCGCCGCGACGCACAAGCTCATCATCGCGGCGAACACGAAGCCCACCGTGCGCGGCACCGATCACGCGATCTGGCGTCGCATGCGGCTGGTTCCCTTCGAGGTCACGATCCCGCCGCACGAGCGGGACCGCGACCTCGCGGCTAAGCTGCTCGCCGACGAGGCGCCGGGCATCCTTGCGTGGGCGGTGCGGGGCTGTCTCGCGTGGCAGCGCGACGGGCTCGCCGCGCCCGCGGCGATCATGTCCGCCACCGAAGACTATCGCGCGGAGCAGGACGTCCTCGGGCACTGGATCGCGGATGCGTGCGTGCTGGCGGACGGCGTGTGGGCCACGACGGCGACGCTCTACGAGAGCTACACCACGTGGTGCCGCGCGACCGGGCGTGAGCCCTGGACCCGCGACACCGTGCGCGCACGCCTGCTCGAACGGCAAGGCATCACGGAGTCGAACCGCGGCATCGGGCGCGGACTCAAGGGGATCGGGCTGCGCTCCGAGCGCACGCACTTGGAGGTGATCAAGTGACGCGAGGTGACGCTTTTGGGGCTCGGAGGGGGTTAACGCCAGAACTTTCTCCTCACGTAGCAACAAACAGGGTGAAGGCGTCACTAAGCGTCACCGCGTCACCTGAGGATTGCTCAGGCTGCGGCGCGTCCGCGCGCGTGATGGTCCAGATGCAGCCCGGCCCCGACGGCATGCCCTGGGCGCTCTGCTCGGCGTGCTGGTCGAGCGGCGCACCCACGTCCTCCCCCGAGCCGATCACCAGCGTCGCCCCCGAGCAGGGCGCGCTCCCCAACCTCGACACGTCAGCGCGCAGCGCATCCAGCGCCGCGGGCGTGACGCCGATCCCGCACCCGGAGACCGCGCCATGAACCGGACCCTGAACATCCGCAGCAACCCCTACCTGGCGGACATGCTCGCCGCGTGCGGCCTGACGCTCGAAGACGTCGAGCAGTTCGGCCCGCAGAACCGCGCGGGCTACGACCATCGCCGCCAGGCGGTTCCACGCCACCTCGCGAAGGTGTTCGCGACGCGCAACCCGCGCGGCGTGGCGACGACGTCGAGCCGCTCGATCGAGCGCTACTGAGGAGCCCGCCATGAACAAGCCGAAGCACATCGCGATCCGCACGACGCCGAACAGCGCGAGCCACCACGCGAGCTACGCGATGGTTCCAGGGGGCACTCCCTCGGGGCCGAAGGTCGGGAGCAGCGGCAAGATCGGCGGTGACGCCGAGCTGTTGCGCGTGCTGACGGTGCTCAAGCCCGGGCGCACGCTCGCCGAGTACCGTCAGATGATCGCGCGCGGCGTCGACGTCGCGCTCGTGACCCGCGCGAAAGGCGCGTGACCGTTCGGGCCGTCTGCCTCGTGTCTGTCCCAACTGGTCGAGCGCGCGGCCTTGCGCGTTGTTGGTCGGGGCAGACGGCCCACTTTCTCACCCATCCACCAAGAGCAGGACGAACATGAACCCGAACACGCACAGCATGACGAACACCACCATCATCCCGGCCAGCGTCTCCGCGCGCGCGGCCAACATCGACGCCATCGCGGCGTTCCTGCGCAAGGTCGTCCCTGACCGCCTCCCCGCGGGGCCGGCGAACGTCTACACGCTCGTCGAGGCGGCGCGTGAGGCGGCGGGGCGCCTGCCGCCGCAGCGCTACGTCTATGACCTCGTCAACGTGCTGCACGCCGATGCAACGCGGCCCGGCGACGGCGACCTCGGCGCAGGCGTCGAGCTGGTGCAGCGCATCGAGCGCGAGATCCGCGAGCACGAGGCCGCGCTGGCGCGCGAGGCGATCGAGCCCGAGCTGCCGAAGGCGTGGGCTGACGTGGCGAGCGCGATCGGCTTCGAGCTGCCCGGCGACGCCGATGCCGACGTGGTGGTGCGCGCGTTGCGTCTCGCGCTCGACCCGGGCGCGCCGCTGCGCCAGGCGTTCACCGAGCGCGTGAAGCGCCAGGACGTCGGCGACGACGCGCTCGCGATGTTCGAGGCGCTGGGCGGGCGCACGTCGACGGAGGGCAACGTGTTCTCGAAGCGCGCGCCGCTGGGCGAGCTGCCCGAGCCGTCGCTGCCGAACTACCAGGCCGCGAACGTCTGGGTGGATGCGTGGCTGACGCCGATCGCGTCGACGCTCGGGATCGCCTTCGCCCGCACGCCGCGCGAGATGCCGTTCCCGCCCCGCACCGCGAACCTCGGCGCCGACCAGAACGCGGAGCGACGCGTCCTGGCGCAGCGTGCCGAGGCACGTGCGGAGTGGGCGCGAGGCGTCGCGGCCACGCATCGCGAGCTGGTGAGCATGCTCGACGAGCTGCTCGCCGCCGCACACGCCCGCGAGGGCTGGACGGCGCGGGTGTGGTACGTGCGTGAGCTTCGCCGTCACGTCGCGGGCGAGCGCGTGATGCTGGCCCGCAGCGAGATGGAGCAGTACGCGATCCAGGCGCTGCGCTCGCTGCGCGTGGCGGTGTAGGGGCTCGAAGCCCCGGGCGGAAGTGCCGAAAATGTTAGGCCGCCGTCTGGATGGCCCGGGCGTTCGATTCCAAAAAAATCGCTCCCCCGAGAACCTGCCCCTCGTGGGAGCGACACCCCCGTCGCCCCGACGGCCTGATCGTCCCGTCGACGCTGAGATCGGGCAGCGCGTCGAAAGCCCTCGTCGAGGGCTCGGCGCCGCCCGGCTCTTGGATTGACGGCCCATGGGCGGGCTGAGACCTCATTGAGATGGAGCCCTACATGCGTTTCTCGACACCCTTTCAAGCCAGCGTCACCGACGGTGAGGTGCGCTCGTGATCCGCCGCGTCATGCGTAGCGGCGTGACCCGCTTCCAGGTCTACGAGAGCACCGTCCGCGACGGCAAGCGCGTGAAGGAGTACGTCGGCACGTACGACAGCAAGCGCGAGGCCGAGACCGCTGCCGAGGACCACCGCGTCACGCAGCGCAAGATCGCGCGCGGCGAGTTGCCGCCCGAGGTCGACCTCAAGCGCACGTTGCGCGATGCGGTCGACGAGTGGCTCGCGTCGCTCAAGAAGAACCACTCGCGCTCGCACGACCAGTACCGCGTGCGCATGCACCGCTACGTGCTGCCGTATCTCGGCTCGATGCCCATCACCTCGATCGCGAACCCGCACGTGATGCGATGGCGGGATGAGCAGTCGACGCAGTTCGCGCCGCGCACGGTGAACGGCAACCTCACATGCATGTCGTCGGCGTTCTCCTACTTCAAGCGCATGAAGTGGATCCCGACGAACCCGTGTCATGGCGTGCCGCACGTGCCGACGCCTGAGCGCCCGTACGTCTGGATCCAGACGCGCGAGGAGATGACCAAGCTGCTCATCGCGTGTCCGCGCGGCATCCGTGAGATTGCGACGGTCGCTCTCGGGACGGGCATGCGGCTCGATGAGGTGCTGCACCTGCACTGGGCCGACGTCGACATCGAGCGCCGTCTGATCTCGGTGCACCGCGGGCGGCAGGGCACCGTGAAGTCGGGGCGCGTGCGCCACATTCCCATCCTCGACGCGCTCTTGCCGTTCCTGCGCGAGCAGGCGTTGCAGCGCGACGGTGCCACGCTCGTGTTCACGGGCGAGCAGGGCAAGCCCCGCACGAAGCCGAGCGTGTGGTTCCCGTTCAAGCAAGCGGTCGAGCGCGCGGGCTTGCCGAAGGAGCTGCGCTTTCACGACTTGCGGCACACGTTCGCGTCGCACTGGGTGCTCGACGGCGGCGACATCTTCCGCCTGAGCAAGATCCTCGGGCACTCGAACGTGACGATCACGCAGAAGGTGTACGCGCACCTCATGCCCGAGGCGTGGGAGCAGGACTACCACCGCGTCGACTTCGTGATCCCCGAGACGGGTACGACGTACGGGCTTACGAAGCGCAAGCCGAGCGCCCCACCCGTGGTGGGACGGCGCGGACGTCCCCCGCTGCCTCCGCTGGGAAAGCCGGTCGCCGCGCCCGCGCTGCGCGTTGTGCCCTGACGTCAGACGCGCGCCATACTCTCTGGCGATGCGTAGGCGTGCACGTGATTGGGGAGCCAGGTGACCACCGAGGCACAGCGGAAGCGCGAGCTGTCGCACGTGATGCAGATGATCGAGTTGCTGCCGCTCGACGTGATCGGCGAGCCGCAGTTCTTCGAGCGCCCCGACTTCCTGCTCGCCACGCGTGAGGACGGGCTGGTCGCGGTCGAACACACCGAGTCGCGCGACGAGTACATGGCTCGCGGGCAGGGCGCGTACGTGTTGTTGAAGCGCCTGATAAGCGAGGGCTTGGCGCGCGACGGCGTCACGGCGGGCGTTGCTCTCAGTGCATCGGGAGAGGCGCTCGCGGTGCTGCAGCCGCAACCCGCTGTGCTGCGCCGCGAAGTTGACGTGTTGGTGTCCCGAGCGGTGATCGCCGCGCGTGCTGGCGAGCGCGTGACGATGAATGAGAAGGAGCTGCGGGCGGCGGGCGTCATGCATGTTCGCAGCGCGGCGTTTCACGCGGACGCGAAGACGTACGTCGGCATTAGCTCGACGGAATGGGGACGACCTGCTTCGAGGCTACAACAAGCGATCGACGACAAGGGCAAGCTCTTGCCTGCGTATCGCGAGGCGCTCGTGGCGGCAGGGCACGACGGTGTGCCCGTGTGGTTGCTCGTCGTCGGCAGCTCTGGGCGCGGCGGCTCGATCGATCTTGAGGACGCCGAGGACAGCACCTATTGCAGTGACTTCGATCGCACGCTGCTGTTGGACCAGTTCGCGGACGCGTGTGTGGACCTAGCTGTCGAGCGAGCTACCTAGCAGCAGGCGCGCCGCTCGGCGTGCTGTCAGCGAGGTGTGCCAGCGGGCGCATGTGCGCGAGAAGCTGGTCCCGTAGCCCATCGAGCCGAGCGTCCGCCTCGGCGCCCCAGCCGCCATTCCAGAACTTCTCACGGCCGTCATGCGGCGGTGTTGCAAGGTAGGTGTGCTGGCTTGCGCGAATGCGAGCACGCTCGTCCCACACGCGTTGCAGTAGGTCAGCCTCGGGCTTGTCTAGGTAGACCTGCGCCGCTTGCCGGGCTCGGATGAACGCGTTGATCGAAGGAGCTATCGCGGTCCATCGGGCCTGCGTTTCAGTGGCGAGGGCGGTCTCGTAGGGGCGTTCGTCGCCGCCATACTGAACTGCGGACAAAACCGACGTCGGCAGCTTCATGGCGTCGAGCAGATCGAGCGCGGCTACGAGCGCCTCGCCCGCGACCTCGGCGCGCTTCGTCGCCAGCTTCTCAGTGCGCCACTTCGACAGCTCGCTGCGGGCGGCATGCACTGCCCATCCAACTCCGAACACCGCCGCCGCAGCGGTGATCGAGTCGGCGATCGCAGAGATCAGCGCTGGCGCGTCCGACATCGCTGCAACCCTAGGACGCGTTCTTCGGCGACCGACTGTAGTCGAGTTCGACCTTGTGCCCGTTCAAGAGCGTGTCGGCCATGTCGCTGCCGAACTCTGCAGTGACGGTCTCGCGGATGAAGCGCGAGCCCTCCTCCGACAGCGTCCCGTCGCCGTTGCGAGGTGCCTGCTGAATGATCGCAGCTACGCGGAGCATCGCCGCGCCACCCAAGCCCGCCGGTAGTTTGATGTCCATGCGCCGAATGCTGGCAGCTACCCCTGACGATCCGGCGCGAGCCCTCGACGATACGGGTAGACCGCGGGTAGATGACGTCGCGCGAAGCGTGTCTAACTACTCGTTATCGCTTCGTTCCGAGACCATACTTCTTCATCTTGTCGATCAGCGTCACGCGGCTGACGCCGAGGCGGCGCGCGGCTTCGGATTGGTTGCCGCCGGTGGCATCGAGTGCGCGCGCAACGAGGCCGCGCTCGAACGCCTCGACCTGCTCCTTGAGCGAGGGGCCGTTGCGCGCGTCGGTGAGGGGGGGCGGTTCGTCGACATCGCCATGATCCATCGCGACCATCGCTTCGTTCGAGGTTGAGGAGATCGAGGAGGCGTCGGGCCCACCGGTCGCGGACTCCAGGTCCGCGAGGCCGATGACGCCGCCGCTGGAGAGGGCTGCGAGACGTGCGATCGTGTTCTCGAGCTGGCGCACGTTGCCGGGCCAGTCGGCGCGCGCGAGGGCGTCGATGAGCGGCGCCTCGAGCGAGACGTTGCCGAGCCCGAACCGCTCGCCGTAGCGGCGCGCGAACTCGACGGCGAGGGCCGGAATGTCGTCCTTGCGATCGCGGAGAGGCGGGACGACGAGCTCGACGACCGCGAGGCGATAGTAGAGGTCCTCGCGGAACGTGCCGGCCTTCGCTTCGGCGAGGAGGTCACGGTTGGTGGAGGCGACGACGCGGACGCTGACCTTCTCGATCCTGCCCGAGCCGACCGGCTGGATCTCGCCTTCCTGCAGGACGCGCAGGAGCTTGGCTTGAACGGAGAGTGGCAGCTCGCCGATCTCGTCGAGGATGAGGGTGCCGCCGTCGGCCTGTGCGAAGAAGCCTTGGCGGGTCTGGGTCGCGCCGGTGAACGCGCCCTTCACGTGTCCGAACAGCTCCGCGTCTGCGAGCTCGGCGGGCAGGGCGGCACAATTGAAGCGGACCAGGGGCTTCAATGATCGCGAGGACTGGGCGTGAAGGAGCTCGGCGACGAACTCCTTGCCGGTGCCGGTCTCGCCGCGCACGAGGACGGTCACGTCGCGCGAGGCGACGCGGCTGGTGGCCTCGAGGAGGCGGCGCATCGGCTTGCTCGCGCCGATGATGCGGCGCCCGAGGGTTTGCTCGGCCGCGAGGCGCCGGTTATCGACGCGCAAGCGGCGCGCTTCGAGGGCGCGCTCGAGGACGACGGCGACCTCGTCGATGTCGAACGGCTTGGCCAGGTAGTGGTAGGCGCCTTGCTTCATCGCCGCGACGGCGACGCGCTCGCTGCCGTGGGCAGTGAGCAGCACGACGGGGAGGGCAGGGTCGCGCAGGACGATCTGCGCCATCAGCTCGAGGCCGGTCATGCCGGGCATCGAGAGGTCGGTGAGCACGGCGTCGGCTTCGTCGAGTTGCGGTAGGGCTTCTTCGCCCGAGCGGGCGGTGAGCACGCGGTGGCCGCGGTCGGTGAGCACCTCGCGCAGCGTGAACAGGACGCCGGGCTCGTCGTCTACGAGGAGGACGCAGCTCATGCGCGGGCTTCGATCATCGCGGCGCGCGGAGCGGGCTCGGCGAGCGTGGTTGCCTTGGCGGCCATCAGCGTCGGGAGCTGGATGGTCGCGGTGGTGCCCTGGCCGAGGGCGCTCTGATAGGCGAGGGACCCGCCGTGCTGGGTGATGACGGTCTGCGCGAGGACGACGCCGAGGCCGGTGCCGTTCGGGCGCGTGGTGAAGAACGAGGTGCCGAGGCGCTCGAGATCCTCGCTGGAGATGCCGCGGCCCGTGTCCTTCACCTCGAGGGTGACATGGCTCGCGTCGGCGCGAACGCGTAGCTGCACGCGGCCGCCGTTCGGCGTCGCTTCGACGGCGTTGGACACGAGGTTGATGAGGGCTTCCTTGAGACGGCGCGGGTCGCCCTGTACCGAGGTCTCGGGACCGTCGAGCTCGAGCGTGACGCCGGCCTGATCCGCACGGCCCGCGATGATGCCGATGACGTCGCGCGCGAGCGCGGACAGGTTGAGCGTCTCGGGCTTGAGGTCCTCGAGCGGACGCGAGAACGAGAGGTACTCGGCGAGGATGGTCTCCATCCGGCTGATCTCGGAAGCAACGACGGCGAGGCGCTCCTGCGTGCGCTCGCTCTCCGGCGTGCGCGCCACGAGCTGGCACAGGCCCTTGATCGAGGCGAGCGGGTTCTTGAGCTCGTGCGCGACCTTCGCGCCGACGGACTGCAGGCGGCGTAGCTGCGCGATCGCCTCGACGATGCGCTCCTCGCGCAGGTGATCCACCGAGTCCCCTGCCGTGGTCGACATCTTCGTCAGCTTGGCCACGAGGAGGTGGAGCATGAACATGTTCCAGCCCAGGTTGATCAGCATCGCGGCCGTGTAGTGCGCGGGCGGTAGCTGGTTGCCGACGATGCTTTGCGGCAAGCACACCATGGCCACGATCAGGAGGCCGTTGCCGAGCGCCGTCCACCGCGCGACGGGGTAGGGGCCGAAGAACAGCAGCGAGACGATCGAGGGCAACACGAGGCCCGGTGCGAGCGGCGAATGGATGCCGCCCGAGAGCGCTGTCGAGCTGACGACGAAGACCTGCGCGATGACAGAGATCGAGATCACCGCGGCCTCGACCCGTCCCGAATCAGACATCGGGCGCACGATGATCCGGTGCAACACCGCGAACGCGACATAGAGCGAGGCCATCGCGATGACGCGCCACAGCGGGAAGTCGGCGAGTACGAGGATGCCGAGCGTGGCGAGCTGGACGAGGCAGCCGAGGCCGATCGTCAGGCGCGAGGTCTCGCGAACCTCCGCGACAAACACCTGGTTGCGGTGGTCGCGCCACATCGCATTGCAGCTCGCCGCTGTAGGGCGTCCGACGAAATCCGCAGGCACGCGAGGCGGCGATGCCAGGTTCGTGCCACCGGGCACTAGATCGGGCCGCATCGCGCAACTCTAGCCCATCGAAGGGAATTCGATCGAAACGTGACTGTCGGGGTCACGATTCGTGACAGCAATCTGTAAGGGCGTCCGACAGATCACCGCGCCATTACGCAGCTTCTCTGCTGCCGATGGCTCTGGTGCCGTGGCACGGCGGATGCTTTCGTCCGCCGCATGACACTGCGCCATACGCTCGCGCTGCTCTTGCTTGCTGCGTCTCCTGCGTTCGCTCAACCCGGCACTCAGCAGCCCGGAGCCAAGCCGGCGACGAAGCTTCCCGAGAAGCCCGACGACATGGCCGAGTTCGACAAGGAGCTCGACGCCTTGTTCCCTGGCAAGGGGCTCACCGCCGACGAAGCGGCGCGCCGCGCGATCCAGACCTCGCCGAATGTCTCGCGCAGCGCTGCCGATATCGAAGCTGCGATCGCCGAGGCGAAGGCGGCCGAGGTCGCGCGCATTCCGGTCGTCGGTATTGTCGGCAGGTACACACGCCTCTCCGAGGTCACGTTGCCGCGGATCGACTTCGGCGGCATGGGCTTCTCGTTCCCGCAGTTCCTCAACACGTTCGACGTGACGGCCCGAGGGTCCGTGACCATCTCTGATTACTTCGTGCGGTTTCCGAAGTTCCTAGAGGCTGCCCGCTTGGGAGAAGAAGCGGCCCGGCTGTCGCGACGCTCGACGGAGTTGAACGACGGGCAGGACGCGCGCGTCGCCTATTACGAGTGGGTGCGCGCCAAGCTGCAGGTCTTGATCTCCAAGCGCCAGCTCGCGCAGGTGAAGTCGACGGTGACCCAGTTTCGCGCCCTCGCCGAGGTCCAGCGCGTCTCCCGCGCCGACCTCATGCGCGTCGAGTCGCAGGAAGCGACCGCCGAGCAGACCGTGATCCAGCTCGAGTACATCGCATCGCTACGCGAGGAGCAGCTGCGCGTCTTGATCGATGCGCCCGAAGGACAGCCGCTCGTGATCGGCGAGCACATCCGTCAGGACGTCACCGCCCCTGCGGAGATTCCGCTCGAGGCCATGGTGAAGACGGCGCGCCGCCAGCGTCTCGACTTCAAGGTCCTCGACGCCGGCATCGAGGCGCGCCTCAAGCAGGCGGAAGGCGAGCGCTCGAACATGTATCCGAAGCTCGGCGTGTTTGCGGAGGCGACCTATTCGAACCCCAACCAGCGCATCTTCCCGCAGCAGGATGAGTTCAACTTCACGTGGGCGGCCGGCGCGCAGATCTCGTGGACACTCAACGAGGCGCTGATCTCGAAGACGATCCAGGACAAGGCGCTCGCCAACGCGCGAGGCCTCAAGGCTGACAAGATCAACCTCGAGCGCGGCACGCGCGTGCAGCTGCTCTCGGCGGCGCAGGCCGTGTCGATCGCGCAGGCCGCCCTCGAGACGTCGAAGAAGGGCCTCGCCGCCGCCGAGGAGGGCTACCGCGTCCGTCGGGAGCTCCTCAACGCCGAGCGCGCGACGGCCGTCGAGCTCGTCGACGCCGAGACCGAGCTGACCCGGGCCCGCATCGCGGCGCTCAACGCCCGCGTGGATCTCCGCCTGGCACTGACCCAGCTGGCACATGCCCTCGGCGATGACGTGAAGTAGCCGACACCTGTCGGCTTCCCGTACAGGCGAAGCGGCTTCGAGGGCAGCTAACCGCACGTAGGGACGAGCCACCGACTGGCAGGGCCCGTGCATCCAAGGAGCCGCGATGCGTGGTTCCTCGATCGTCCTAATCATGGCGCTCGCCGCCTGCAACAAGAAGGGTGGAGACGCGGAGGCTCACAAGGCCCCGCCGGCGCCTCCCGTCAACGCCTCGGTGATCACGGTCCAGGAGGCAGAGGCCCCGCAGACCTTGACGCTGACCGGCCTCATCGCCGCGGACCAGCGCGCCGAGGTCACCGCGGACACGCAGGGCAAGGTCCTCGCCGTCATGGTCGAGCGCGGCCAGCGCGTCAAGATGGGCGACCCGGTCGTCCGCCTCGACGTCCGGAATGCCGCGCTGTCCGCGCGCGAGGCCCAGGCGAACCTGGCTTCGGCGCGCGCGCAGAAGTCGCTCGCCGAGGAAGAGTGCAAGCGCGCGCAGACGCTACTCGACAAGGGCGCGATCACCCGCAGCGAGTACGACCGCCAGATGACCCAGTGCACCTCGGCGCTGCAGAGCGTGAGCGCGGCGCAGGCCCGCACCGAGATGATCGCGAAGTCGGTGGCCGACGGCCTTGTTCGGGCACCCTTCGAGGGCATGGTCGCCGAGAAGAACGTGACGCCTGGCGAGTGGGTTGCCCCTGGCCGGTCGCTGTTCACGCTCGTCGACGACGACCCGCTCAAGATCGAGCTGTCGGTGCCCGAGCAGGCCGTTCGCGCGATCCAGAAAGGCCAGAAGGTTGCTGTCTCCGCGGTCGCGGTTCCGTGCGCGACGTTCTCCGCGACGGTGACGCGCATCGGCGCGGAGATCGGTCGCACGCGCTCGCTGATCGTCGAAGCGACCATCGACAAGAACGGCGCGACACCCGTCGATACGCCGGCCTGCAAGGAGCAACCGACGCAGCAGACCGAGCTCGTCCCCGGCATGTTCGCCGAGGCGAACGTTCAGATCGGGACCGTCAAGCGCCCGGTCGTTCCGACCACCGCCGTCGCGCGACGCGGGAAGACCTGGCACGCCTTCGTCGTGAAGAACGGCGAGGCGGAGGACCGTGTCGTCCAGACCGCACCGTCGGGCGCAGTGGGTACCATCGCGATCGTCCGTGGCCTCGCCGCCGGTGAGCAGATCGTCGGCGCGGTGACCCCTGAGGTCGTCGACGGCGCGGTCATCTCGTCGGGTGGCGCGGCGCCGGCCGCGGCCAAGCCTGTGGACGTGAAGCCCTCGGCGACCGATACGAAGCCCTCCACTCCGCCCGCGGCCCCGGCCGCTGGTTCGGCGAAGAAGTAGTCAAGGAGCCGCACCACCATGCAGTGGCTATCAAATATCTCCGTGAGGAGGCCGGTGTTCGCCACCGTGCTCATCCTCGTGCTCGTGGTGGTCGGCGCCGTCGGCTACAAGTCGCTCGGCGTCGACAAGTTCCCCAAAGTCGACTTCCCGATGATCACGATCATGACGCCATACCCGGGCGCATCGCCGGGTGCCGTCGAGTCGGACATCACCAAGAAGATCGAAGAAGCGGTCAACACCGTCAGCGGCCTCGACTCGCTGTCGTCGTCGTCGACGGAGGGCGTCTCCCTCGTGATCGCGCAGTTCGCGCTCGAGGTCGACGTCGACCAGGCCCAGAGTGACGTCAACGAGAAGATCTCGGCGGTGCTCCGCGATCTGCCGCCGGGGCTCCGGCCCGAGGTCCGCAAGGCGGACCCGGACGCTGCCCCGGTCATCGTGCTCGCGGTCAAGGGCCCCAAGGAGCTTGGCGTACGCGAGCTGACGCGGTTCGCCGACAAGCAGGTCAAGCAGCAGGTCGAGCGCATCGCCGGCGTCGGCCAGGTCGTCATCCTGGGTGGCCAGCAGCGCCAGATCAACGTCAACCTCGACGCCGTGCGGCTCGCTGCCGCGGGCGTGTCGGCCATCGAGGTCCAGCGCGCGATCGCGGCCGGTAACGTCAACGTCCCGGGCGGTCGCATCGAGGCCGGCCCGATCAACCAGACGCTGCGCGTCGAGGGCCGCGCGATCGAGGCCGAGCAGATCGGCAGCATCGTCGTGCGGCAGCAGGGCACCCACCCGATCCTCGTCCGCGACGTCGCGACCATCGTCGACGCCGAAGAGGACGCCGAGACCTCCGCGTCGCGCAACGGCCAGGCCGCGGTGGCGCTGTCGATCCGCAAGCAGTCCGGCACCAACACGGTCGCCGTCGTCGACGCGGTGAAGGCCGCGGTCACGAACGTTCAGGCCAAGTTGCCCGCGGGCTACTCGGTCGACATCGTCCGCGATAACTCGCTGCAGATCCGGACCTCGGCGGAACAGGTGCTCGAGCACCTCGTCGTCGGTGCCGGCCTCGCCGCGCTGATCGTGCTCCTCTTCCTCGGCAGCCTGCGGTCGACGATCATCGCCGCGGTCTCGATCCCGGTGTCGATCGTCGCGACGTTCGGCCTGATGATGATCGCGGGCTTCACGCTCAACATGATGACGCTGCTCGCGCTCGCGCTCGCGGTCGGCATCGTGATCGACGACGCGATCGTCGTGCTCGAGAACATTTACCGCTTCATCGACGAGAAGCGGATGAAGCCGTTCCCGGCCGCGATCGCGGCGACCAAGGAGATCGGCCTCGCCGTCCTCGCGACCACGCTGTCGCTGATGGCGGTGTTCCTCCCCGTCGCGTTCATGAGCGGTATCGTGGGGCGGTTCCTGTTCAGCTTCGGCATGACGATGGCGTTCGCGATCGGCGTGTCGATGATCGTCGCGTTCACGCTGACGCCGATGATGGCCGCGCGCATGCTGCCGCTGCCGCCGCCGCCGGGCGAGGAGCGCCGTCGCTCGTGGCTCGAGCGCGGCAGCGACCTCGTGTACCGCCCACTGGAGCGCGTCTACTCGAGCATCCTCGCGTTCTGCCTCCGCCACCGCTGGGTGGTCGGGCTCGCGATCGTGGGCTCGTGCGCGAGCGTGGTCCCGCTCGCACCGTTGGTGGGTGGTGACTTCTTGCCGCCCAACGACGAGGCCCAGTTCGAGATCTACATCCAGACCCCCGAGGGCACGACGCTCGAGGCGACCACGCTGATCGGCGAGCGCATCGCCCGCAAGGTCCGCAAGTACCCCGAGGTCGATGCCACGCTGGTCACGATCGCGGATAGCGATCAGCGCCAGGCCAACGTCGGCCGCGTGTACGTCTCGATGTCGTTCCCCGAGAAGCGCAAGCGCAGCCAGGCCGAAATCATGCAGCTCGTTCGCGACGAGGTGCTCAAGGACGTGCCCGCGGGTACCCGCGTCGCCGCGCAGCCGGTCAACGACTTCTCGCTCGGCGGCCAGAACGCGATGGTCATGTACCTGATCTCGGGCCCCGACCTCGACAGGCTCGAGGTCTACGGCAAGCGCGTGCTCGCCGACATGGCCAAGGTCCCCGGCGTCGTCGACCTCGACTCGAGCCTGCTCGATCCAGTCGAGGAGTCGACGGTCAAGCCGAACCTCGAGCGCGCCGCGTTGCTCGGTGTCGACCCGCAGTCGATCACCGCGACGCTCGCTGTCCTCGTGGGTGGTACGGAGGCCTCGACGTTCGAGGACCGGGGTGACCAGTACCCCGTGTTCCTCCGCGCCGCCGAGCGGTTCCGCAACGATCCGTCGGCGCTGAGCCTCATCTCGGTGCCGTCGGCGACGCTTGGTCAGGTCCCGCTGTCGGACGTCGTCTCGGTCACGCCGGGCATCGCGACCTCGAAGATCTCGCGGTCGAGCCGCGAGCGCGCGGTCACCCTGTCGATGAACGTCAAGCCCGGCTTCTCGCAGCAGGACGTGGTCAAAGCGCTCCAGACGTCGATCAAGAACCTCGACATGCCGGCGGGCTACTCCTCGGAGCCGTTCGGTCAGTCCAAGGAGATGGCGAAGATGATGAGCGCGTTCATGTTCGCGATCGCGCTCGCATTCATCTTCATGTACCTGGTGCTCGCGGCGCAGTTCGAGTCGTGGCTGTACCCGTTCATCATCATGCTCTCGCTGCCGCTGACGTTCCCGTTCGCGGTCATGTCGCTCCTGCTTACCGGCGGGTCGTTCAACATCTTCTCGATGCTCGGTCTGATCGTGCTGTTCGCCATGGTGAAGAAGAACGCGATCCTCCAGGTCGATCACGCAAACGGACTGCGCCGCCAGGGCCTGCCGCGCACCGAAGCGGTGCTCGCGGCCAGCCGCGACCGACTGCGCCCGATCCTGATGACGACGTTCGCGTTCGTCGCGGGCATGTTGCCGCTCGTCACCAGCCAGGGCGTGGGCGCGGGCTTCTCCAAGGCGATGGCGTCAATTATCGTCGGTGGTCAGACGCTGTCGCTGTTCCTGACGCTGGTCGCCATCCCGGTCATCTACACGTGGTTCGACGACCTCGCGAACTGGGGTGGCCGGATGTGGCGCAAGGTGTTCCGGGGGTGGGGCACCGCGGATCGCGGAGCGAGCGAGCTCGGGATGATGGATATCCACGCACACGCAGAACCGTCTGCCCACGCGGCGCATAAGAACGCAGCGCATTGAGCGTCACGGTTCTTGCGTGACTCCGGACCGCGCCACGTGAGTACGTGACTTTGCGCGAAATCGGGGTTCCGATCCCTGCCTCGCTTTGATATGACGCGACTCCTTCACGGAAGTCGCCGCGTGACCATGCGTAAATCGTCCCGAACCACGTCTGGTTCTCCTGGCGGGCAGCGCCCGTCGTCGTCGGCAGCGGCGGGGCGTGATCTTCGCGCACTGTTGCACGTTCCCCAGCACGACCTGCAGGCGCACCTATCGAGTCGGCTCGAACGTCTCGGGTTTCCGGCGCTGCGCCCCGGGCACGTGCAGCTGCTGACCACGATCGGCACGCTCTCGGCCGAAGGTGGCGAGGCGCGCGGCGTCCGCCTTTCGGACCTCGTGTCCGGCCTGTCGTTGGCCAAGCAGACGGTTGGCGATCTGCTCGACGAGCTCGAAAGCATGCGCATGGTCGAACGGTTCCCCGATCCCGACCACGGCGTGATCAAGCGCGTCCGCCTCGGACCCAAGGGCAAGGTATGGGCGGCCGAGGTGAAGCGCGTGTCCGCCGCCACCGAAGCGCGCTGGGCCACGCGGCTCGGCTCGAAGAAGATGCGCTCGCTGCGCGCGCTGCTCGAGGAGCTGGCCTCGACGGTCGAGAGCCCCCACGCGCGCGCCAACGGGCAGCGCGCCAACGGCCGCACGCGCTCGTAAGCGTTCTCTAGAAGAACGTGTAGATCAGCGACGCCTTCATGATCGTGTCGAGCTTCGCAGCCTCGGGCACGAAGGTCGGCGCGAGCCCTTTGACCGCGAGCGGGGCAGGGCGGTGGTCGTACTTCGACTCGAACGTCGTCGCGAACGCGAGGTTCTTGCCGATCTTCGACGAGATCGACGCCTTGAAGTTGACGCGCGTGTCATCGACGGGCGCTGCTTCACCGCGCGCGCCGGGGTACGGCAGCGTCTCGGTGTTGAGGTTGGTGAGCAGCTCACCGGTCGTCTCGAACGTGGTGCCTGTCGTCATCTCGGCCTTGTAGCCGACGAAGGCGCGCGCCGAGAGGATCGAGACCGGGTCGCCGACGATGAGGTCTTCGCTCGCGGCGTCGAAGCCGAGCTCGCCGACCATCTCGGAGGTCTTCGTCTTGGTGATGCGGCGGCTGTAGCCGACCTGGCCACCGAGCACGCGCTCTTTACCGGCGGGGAGGTCCCGGCTAGCGAGCAGGGCGGCGAACAGCGAGTTGAACTCGGTGAGGAAGCGGTCGTAGCGAATGCGCCCCGCGATCGTCTCCGCGGTGACCTGCGCGACCGTCCGGATCTCGTCGTCGGAGTCGATCGTTTCGTTGCCGTTGAGGTCCGCAAGCACACGGATGCCGGCCTGGGCGTAGGTGCCGCTGGCCTCGATCGCGAGTTTGTTGTTGCCCTGCTTGCGCGTGGCTTTGAGGCCACCCGAGGCGGTAATGGTCTCCGAGTTGCCGGTCGTGAACACGATGCCGGCCTCGGCGGTGGCGGTCCATTCGGTGCCTTTGACCTTCTGGACTTCCTCCGCCTTTCCAAACTCGAACTTGGGATCGGCAACGGCCGAGCCGCCGCCGACGAGGGCGGCCGCGACGGCGAGCTTCTTCAGCATGACTACTCCGTGCGAGGGATCGCGCGGAGACGATAGCCGAAGCGATGACGCGACTCTATAAGGTCGCCGATCTCGGACTTGATCAGAGCCCTTCGGACGCGGCGCACCAGCTGCTTCACGTGGTTCTCGCTCGGCTCCCGAGTATCCCACGACAGGTCGGCGATGAGCTCGGACGAGCGCACGAATCCACGCACGAGCTCGGGCTGGTGCGCCTCGGTGGCCATGCGCCGGATCATGAGCGCCATCAGCTCGAACTGCGTCGTCGTGAGCTGCACCTGCTTACCATCGACCTCGATGAGCCCACCACCACCGCCCGTTGGCTCGTGGAGGCGGAACGCCATGGTCGGCAGGCCGACGTCGGTGCGCTCGTCCTCTTCGACTGGCGCGGCATGATTGGGCTTGATCGTCGCCGTCATCGTGCGCGCCAGCTTGGGCGTCGGTAGCTCGGCGACGTCGGGGACAAAGTAGAATGCGATGTGCCCGAAGCGAATGCGGTCACCGGGCTCGATCCGGGTGACCGCGTCGATCAGGCGATCGTCGGTGTACGTACCGTTGGCGGAGCCGAGGTCGCGCATCGACCACTGGTCGCCATCGCGCACCACCTCGGCGTGGTTGCGGGAGACCGAGGGCTCGAGGATCGCGAGGCCCTGGCCATCGACGTGGCGACCGACGAGTGTGCGTGGCGCGAGCCGATGCGGGCGGCCCCACAGATCGACGAGGGCCGCCTCGGTCTGCGGAGAGCCCTGCACTTGGATCTGCTCCGGCGTGATCTTGATCGGGCTGGCGAGCTCGTCACGACACTCCTCGCACAACACGCCGACCTCAGCGGTACGCAGCCGGCAAACCGGACACTTCACCTGACCATCTTATCGCAAGTCCGACACCAGACCGCGATCGCGTCGCGCCAACAGTTCGGCGTAATCCAGAGCACGCTACTCCCACGCAGAGTAGCGGTGTCCCTGCACGGGCTCCTCGACCCGCGCGGGGGCAACCGCGAGCATGAACGGGAACGAGAGCGCGGAGATACCGTCGTTCGCTGCGGTCATGACCTGAAAGTGCAGGTGCGGCGTCGACGAAAACCCGGTGTTTCCCGAAAGCGCGAGGGCCTGCAGGCGGTCGACGAACTGCCCCGGCTTGACCACGATGCTGCTCGGTGCGAGGTGCATGTACTCGCCGAGTGTCCCGTCTTCGTGCTGGACGATGACGAAGTTCGTGCGCTTGTAGTCCAGATAGTCGCTGGTCGTGCCCGAGCCCTGGGCCGCCGCGTTCGAGGCCACGACCACTCCGGGGCGTGCCGCCCGGACGGTGGTCGCGACCGGGCAGTCGAAGTCGACGGCATACTCGTTGGAGCCCTTGTGCGAGAACGCCCCGTGGAAGCCCTGCAGGACGGAGAACGTGAGCCCGTGGTCATAGGGCAGGGCGTACGCATAGGGCTGCGGCCGCGTGCGAGGATCTCCGAATCTCGCTCGAAAGTTCAGGCTACGGCGATATCGAAGGCTCGGATCGATCTGCCGTAGCTCGGCCAGGATCACGGCTTCGCCCACCCCGTGGGCTGAGGACGCCGGTGGGAGATAAGCGACGCCCGCGCTCGGGCTGAGGGGCTGCACGTTCTCGAACCCCGAGAGCGTCCAGGCGACCATGACCGGGACCGCATAGCGGTTGCGCGCGACCTGCACGATGCGGTCACCGCTCCTGTACATCTCGAACTCGAGCTGCCCGCCGTCGAAGGCGAAGTCGACAAGACGATCGTCGAGGTTGCCCAGGCCGGAGATGTCGAGCGACGCGACCGTCGCTCGCGGCAATGGCTGGACCGGGGGCGGGACATAGATCGGCGCCGGGGGCGGGCCGCAACCAAGCGCGAGCCAGACCAGCAGCAGCCAAGCACGCATTGCCCCAATCTTAGCAGCGCTCGGCGGCCGCGTGCCGGGACGTGCGGCGGCTCACGGGATCCGGACTATTGCAGCAGCACGGGCTGCGCCGCGACCTGCACGAGCTTGTCCTCGTCCTCGTCGAGGGCGAAGTTATTGACGTCCAAGTCGGGTGCGCCGATCGCGCTGACGGTCGCCTCGACGGCGCCGCTCGGGATCGATACGAGGTCGGGAATCGTCACCTGGGTCGAGCCGTCGAGCACGGTGATGTTGAGCAGCTGAGCGTTGCCCTGGACGTATTCGACGCTATGGACGGTGGCGCCGGCGGCAGCGGTCCACGACGCGCTGGTCCGGGTGACGGTCGGGCTGCCCGGAGGCGACAGCCAGTCGCCGGCCGCGAGCGTGGTGCCGGACAGGCCGCGGCGGAGCACGATGCTCCGCGAGGCGGTCGCCGAATCACCCGTGTTCGCGACGCCGACGAGCTGGTAACTGCCACCCGGGAACGCGTCCGCCTTGGGGATCAGCTCGGTCGCCATGGTCGGCGTGCGGATGGTGACCTGGAAAATGCCGTCGTCGCCGAGGTCGATGCCGATGATGCCAGCGACGGTGTTGTGGCCCGAGGGCGGCGAGCCGAACTGGACCGTCACATCCTGCTGCTTGCCGATATCGAGTGCGCTCAAGGTCACGCCGGTCTGGTCGACGTTCTCAGCGACAGTGAGCCCGGTCTTGTAGGCGTAGCCGATCAGGGTCCGTGTGTCGTCGTTGGGGTTGAACGGCGTGCCCTTCATGTCGACGTCGATGACGGGCGCGAGCAGGGCGACCTTGCCGGCGCGGACCTCGATCGAGTAGTTGCACGGACCGTTGTTCGGCTCGGTCGTCGAGAGGCCCGTCGCGCACGCGTTGGCGTTCTCCGGGGTCGTGATGCTGTTGTTCGGATCGCCCAGGTCGTCGCTCTGCGAGTAGCTGACCACGGCGTACTTGGTGTGGCCGGTCGCGACGGTGAACGAGCTCAGGTCGAGGGAGCCGGAGATGCGGGCGCTGCGCGCCGACGGCTTGGCCGCAGGCGCCAGGTTGAACGTCATGTTGGTGCCGTTCGCGCCCACCCACATTTCGGCGCGGTAGTTCGCGGCCGTGACCGTAACCGTCTGCGGGCCGGTCACGCCTTCCGCGGTGAACAAACCGGTGGCGTCCGTCGTTCCATCGAGCGTGCCTACCCGGACCGCCGCTCCGCTCACTGGCATCCGGGTCGCGTCGTCGATGACGTGGATATATGCGACACCGTCGATCGGACCGTCGCCAATTCCACCACCGGCGATGACGCGTGGCCCGACCTCGTCGGGGGCATCGCTGCCGCCGCCGCCATCGTCATCGCCACATCCAGCGGTTGCGAGCACGAGCAGGACAAGTGAACTAGGGAAACGCATGAAGGCCCTCCAATCCAACCATCATATGCGAGCACCACGCCAGCCCGCGTTCCTTGACTCCATCATCGGTTCGCATACCTTCGACCACGATGTCGGCGCCTGATCGCAGCTGGACCATCACGCCGACCTTGTTGTGGTTCGGCGGACTATTGGTGGCGGGGTTGTGGGTCTCTGACGGCAGCATGCACGCGCTCGCCGACCGGCTCACCGCGCGGCGCGATGCCGACGCTGCGGGCCCTGCGATCACCGCGCGCCCCGTCGTGGTCGCCGAGCTACCCGAGGACGACACGGACGTCGCGCCCGGCGTGCCCGCGGTGAGCACGAGCAGCGACCGCGCGTCGGGCGGCGCGCTCGAGGACACGTGCATCGACGGCACGCCGACCGCGTGCAAGCGGTGGGCGATGGATGGCTTCTATCGCGCGGTCGAGGCGGAGAAGGCCGGCAAGCTCGGCCGTCCGGTGCGCGTCTCCTGGTACGGCGACTCGGTCGTCGCGACCGATGCGATTCCGGGCCGGTTGCGCACCAGGTTGCAGGCCGAGCTAGGTGACGGTGGGCCCGGGTTCATCTTCGTGATGCCGCCGCACCGGTTCGTGCACCACGAGGGCATCACGCGCGCGCACACCGGCACGTGGCTCACGCACGCGGTCTCGACGCAGCCCGCCGCTGACGCGATCTACGGCGTCGGCGGCAGCAGCACCGAGACGTCGGGTGGTGGCGTGACCGTCAAGCTCGTCGCCGGCAAGGCCACGAACGTCGCGCTCCACTACCTCGGCCAGCCGAACGGCGGCTTGGCGACGGTGAAGGGCGACGGGGCCGAGGTGCTACGCGCGGAGACGCAAGCGAGGACGAAGCAAGCGGGCATGGCAACCGCGACGGTGGCTGGCGGCGCGGCGAAGTTCGCGATCGAGACGAAGGGCAGGGTCCGGCTGTTCGGGCTCGACCTCGAGAACGCCGACGGTGTCGTCGTCGATAACCTCGGCATCGTCAGCGTGAACGTCAAGAACTTCGCGAACCGCGAGCCGGCGAGCTGGGCCGCGGAGCTGGAGCACCGCAAGGCGGATCTGATCCTGATCATGATCGGCGCCAATGAAGCGCAGTGGCTCGGCCCTGGCGACGCGGACACCAAGGCCTACGCGACGAACTATCAGAAGGTGCTCGCGCCGATCCGCAAGGCGCGGCCCGATGCGACGTGCCTCGTCGTGTCGCCGACGGATCAGGCGGAGGCCAAGGACGGCGGGTATTCGTCGCGGCCGGTGATGCCGCTCCTCGTCGAGGCGCAGCGCAAGGCGGCCAAGGCGAGCGGCTGCGCCTTCTTCTCGACGTACGACTGGATGGGCGGCAAGGGGTCGGCCGCGATGTGGTTCAAGAAGGGGCTCGTGGGCAGCGACTTCCAGCACCTCTCGCGCAAGGGCGCCAACAAGATGGGTGATGCTGTCCACGACGCGTTGATGGCGGGCTACAAGAGGTATGCAAGCCACTAGCGCGGTCGCGCTCGGCGCCTTTGGCGCGCTCGCGTTGCTCGGCTGCAGCAGTGGCTGTGACGGCGAGCGCGTGCCGCCGAAGGCACCACGGCTGCCGATCGTCACGTCGTCGACCGATGGTGGAGCGGGCGATGCGGGCTCGGACGTGGACGCCGGCGTGGTGATGCCGAGCTTTCTCGACGCACCGGCCGGGAGCCTCGATGCGCTGTTCGCTGCGCTGGCCGCCTCGGAGAAGGGCGACGCACCTGGGCGCACGCTGCTCCTGTTCTTCGGGGACTCGCACACTGCCGGCGACGCGATGACGTCGCGCATTCGCACGACGCTCCAGGCGAAGTTCGGTGATGCGGGGCGCGGGCTCGTCGCGGCGGGGCGCCCGAAGGCGAAGCACTATTACCAGCGCGACGTCCGCTACGGTGCGAGCGGTGCGTGGCGCGCCGCGGTCGGCGGCAAGAGCGGTGATGCGGAGCCGTTTGGCATCGGCGGCATCCGCGTGTTCGGCGAGCGAAAGGGCGCGCAGCTGTGGGTCGAGACCTGCGCCGACTGCGCGGCCGGCACGCGCGTGTCGCTGTTCGAGGTGCTGTACCAAGCGGCGCCCGAGCACGGTGTGCTCAGGTATCGCGTCGACGAGGGCGCGTGGACGTCGGTGTCAACGCGCACGCAGCCGATCGAGCCACCGCATCCCGCGCGCGTCGTGATTCCCGTTCCCGACGGTGCACACAAGCTCACGCTCGAGCACGGCGGCGGCGGCATCCTCGATCTCTACGGCGTCGTGCTCGAGCGCGTGCGCCCGGGCGTGGTCGTCGACTCGCTGGGCGTTGTCGGGCGGCGGCTCGGTAGCCTGCGCTCGTGGGACTGGTCGATCATCGGCGAGCAGCTGTCGACGCGCGATCCGCGGCTCGTGGTCCTGCAATACGGCACCAACGAGGCGGACGATCCGGACCTCGACCTCGTCGCTCTCGCGAAGTACTTCGACGAGATGATCGCGCGCATTCGCGCCTCGGCGCCGGGTGCGTCGATCTTGATCATGGGCCCACCCGATATGGGCGTGCGCGAGGGTGGGCGAGGCTGCGACCGCATGAAGCCGAACCCCGACGGCGGCATCGTGCCCGAGTGCCAGTATCGAACGCCGCAGGTGCTGACGGACATCATCGCCGTCGAGCACGCGGCCGCGGCGCGCAACAAGGTCGCGTTCTTCGATACGTTCGCGGCGATGGGCGGCCCCGACAAGATGGCCGGCTGGGTCGCGAGCGAGCCGAAGGTCGCCTTCAAGGATCACGTCCACTTCACCTCCGTCGGCTATCAGCAGTGGGCCGATGCCCTGCTGGAGGCGCTGCTCGGCCAGTACGACCGCTGGCGCACGTCATCGCCTCCGTCGAGTCCACACTAGATGCTGTTCTCGAGCCCGGACTACCCACCGTTTCTGATCGCGGTGTTCTTCCTCTACGCGCTCGCACGCTGGGGAAGCGCGGCGCACGCGTGGGCGCGCATCGCCATGATGGTGCTGCTCGCCGACATCGTGTTCTTGCTGATCGCGAAGGATCCGAACCTCGTTTGGGATCCGGTCGGCGGGATGTTGTGCAAGCTCGCGACGGGCAACCCCGACTATTACGACGTTCCGCTCTGGCTTGCCGTGCGCTGGGTGGTTGGCTCGGCCTTGCTCGTCGGGATGATCGTCGTCGGGAGACGCAAGGCGGCATGGATCGCTTCGGGCAGGGGGCAGGCCGTGATCGCCGCGGGCCTCGTCGCGCTGCTCGCGGCGGTGGGCCTCACGGTGCTCGTCGGCACGACGACGGGCACGCTCCCCTACATCACACTCGCGATCATCGAGCACGGCCACCTCGTGGTGCTGTTCGTGCTCGGTGCGGGCATCGGCGTCTCCGCGGGCAACGAGCACCGGCCGCTCGGTCGCGTGATGCTGCTGTTTGTCGCGTCGTCGCTGTTCTATCAGGCCTGGGCGTCGGCGATGCCGGGGCCGTATCGCTACCTACTTGCTCTCCTGCTCGCGACGATCGCGCTCGACTATTACCTCGGCATCTGGATCGAGCACACCGACGATCCGTGGAAACGCAAGGCGCTGCTGATCGTCAGCCTGTGCTCGAACCTCGGCATCCTCGTCGTCTTCAAGTACGCCGACTTCTTCACGCAGGACGTGCTCGGCCTCGACGTCGAGCGGTTGAACCTCATCCTGCCCGCGGGTATCTCGTTCCACACCTTCCAGTCGCTCTCCTACACGATCGACGTCTATCGCCGCGAGCTGCCCGCGACGAAGTCCGTCATCACGTTCGCGACGTTCGTGCTGTTCTTCCCGCAGCTCGTCGCGGGGCCGATCGTGCGCGCGCAAGACCTCCTGCCGCAGCTCGAGCAGCCGCCCGCCCTCGAGCTCGACAAGGCCACGCGCGGGTTGTTTCGCATCGTCCTCGGCCTGTTCAAGAAGGTCGCGCTCGCCGACACCCTCGCGATCGCGATCGTGGATCGCGTGTTCGAAGCGCCGGAGCGCTTTAGCTCCGTCGAGGTAGCGGTGGGTGTCATCGGCTACGCGTTCCAGATCTTCCTCGATTTCTCGGCGTACTCCGACATCGCGATCGGCTCCGCGCAGGTGCTCGGGTTCGAGCTGCCGGAGAACTTCCGCACGCCGTACCGGTCCGCGAACATCCAGGAGTTCTGGCGGCGCTGGCACATCTCGCTGTCGACGTGGCTCCGCGACTACCTCTACATCACGCTCGGTGGCAACAAGTACGGGCCCACGCGCACCTACGTGAACCTCATCCTCACGATGCTGCTCGGCGGCCTGTGGCACGGTGCGAGCTGGGCATTCATCGTGTGGGGCGCGCTGCACGGCTTCGGCCTCGCGGTGACCCGGTTCTTCCAGCGCGCGACGACCGCGAGCAAGCAAGAGGCGCAGCGGCTGCTCGCGGCGTGCTTGCTCCTCGCGTTTGCAGGCTACGCGGTGCAAACCTTCCTGCTCGCGCATCTGTCGACATGGTGGCAGCTCGTCACCGCCTGGCTGTACCTGACGCCGCTATGGGCCGTCGCGACGGCGTGGCTTGGCCAGGAGCGCAAGCCGCCGCCCGAGGTCCCCGTGCTGCCGTTCCTCGCGGTGTGGTCCCGCACGCCGCGCGAGTGGATGCCCGAGCTCCTGCGCATCACCACCTGCCTGTCGGCGATCGGCGTGTTCGCCGCCCTCCGGTACCTGCCGTCGAGCACATGGATCCCCGCCATCGCGCTGACGTGGGCGCTCGCTCTGGCGGCAGACATCGTCGAGCGCGGCACGGCGGATGCGGCGGATCGCCTCGTCTACGCACTGCGCCGGCTGTTCTCTGGCGTGCTCGTGTTCGCGTACGTCTGTCTCGCGTGGGTCTTCTTCCGCGCGACGTCATTCGACAACGCGCTCGCGATCCTGCGCCAGATCGCGCAACTCGACACCGACCACGCCAACGTCGTCCCCCTCGTGACCGCCGCGCTCGCCGCCGCCACCGCGACGCACCTATTCGCCGATGGAACCTGCCGCTGGCTGCGCGAGCGCTTCGTGGCGCTGCCGGCCTACGGCCAAGGCTTCGTGCTCGCCGGCGTCGCGTTCTTGCTGCGCGAGCTCGCGCACACGAAAATGGTCCCGTTCATCTACTTCCAGTTCTGAGCGCATAGTCATTGCGCTCGATTCCCCGGCCGCAGCGTTGCGACGGTGAACGACGCCGACGAACATGCGTGCGTGGGGAAGCGCAGCTTCGGTGACACAGTCCTCGGCACGCTGAGCGATCCGATTGCCTGGGCCAGCGCGCTCGTTGTCGCGTACATCGGCGTCGAAGTGCCGGCCGCATGGATCGCCGACGCCGCGGGGCTGACCCAGGGCGTCACGCTCCTCGAGGCGCTGAGTGGGTACGAGATGGAAGATGCGGCCGTGACCTGGATCGGCTTGGCGCTGCTCACGTGGATCGTTCGCTTGCCGCTGGTTGCTTCCACGCTCGTCGCCGCCGGCGAGGTGAAGGGCACGACCATGCAGGTGCTGCAGAAGTACGGCTCGCGGGCATTTCGCACCCGCGGCATCGGCATCATGGTGACCGGCGCGTTCGCGTTGGTGCCACTGTGGATCCTCGCGGCGTGGCGCAAGAAGAGCGGTTCGGACGTCGGGCCTGATATCGCGATTGCGAGCGTGCTCGCCTTGTGCGGGGGCTGGCTCGCGTTGTGCGACCGATTCGCGTTTGCGCGGTTCGATGCGAAGCAGGACAGGATTGCCGAGAAGAAGCGCGAGGAAGGCCGCGCTGGGGGGCAGTATTACCTCGACACCGGCAACCCGGGGCGCGGCCGCGGCGTGGCGAGCGGCGCGGACAATGCCGTCACCGATGCGGGCTGGGCGTTGCTCTCGACGCGGGCGCTCGGCGCGGTCGTGCTCGTGGTCGGGCTCGAGCTCGGCGTCGCGGTCGCTGTCTGGTCGCTGCATAGCGTGCCGTCGATGGCGGTGCGGCTCGGGCTCGGGACGTTCGCTGGGCTTGCGGCGGCGATCGTGTGGACGCAGGTGTTCGCGCGCATTCCGCGGTAAGCGCTGTGCGAACCAGTGGCAGTCTTTGCGACCGGTCCGCTTGACCGCTACGGCTGTTCGCTTGGCGGGACCGTGAAGCTGCCAAGCTGCATGTCGAGTTCGTCCGGGTTCAGTCGCGCACGCGTCGCGGTCCAGT
>JANRKM010000230.1:0-49603 GCA_033763475.1 Kofleriaceae bacterium | reverse complement strand
GCTCGAGCGGGTCGTCGCCATGCTGGCCCGGCTCGCCGGAGCCTGACCGTCCAGATCGGGCACGGGCAAGGGCACGGGCACGGGCACGGGGCAGGTCGCTGCAAACGCGGCTGCGCCGCGTTTGTCAGCGTCCTGCTAGGGCGTCTGCCAGGCGCGCAGCCTTGGGCCGAGCACCGAAAACGCATTCGACGCTGACATTGAATTGAAAACGACTTTCAATATTGAACAATTGCAGCGAATACCCTCATGCAGGTCGAACAGTGCTCGTGCGGCTCGGTGCACGTGACGATCGGCGCGGTATCCCGCCACGAACCGCGTGCTGCGCGCGCTCGATCGTCGACTTCCGATAGCTCAGGCCGCACGGGTACAAGCCTCGTACCTGCGAGGGTGCAACTGCAACTCGATGCGGGTTGTGGTGTTTTCCCTTCGCCTCGTAGACGAAGGATCGGCGAGGATTGGGAACGTTTTGATGCGCCGCACGTTTACCGCCCGCATGGTTCGACTTGCCTGCGTGATCGCCGTGCTGCTCATGGCGTCGGTGGCGTTTGCGGAGCAGCGGTACGCCGTGGTGATCGGCTCCAATCCAGGGTGGTCGCAGGATCGCCCGCTGCGCTATGCGGAGCACGACGCCGAGCGCATGCGCGACGTGCTCGTCGCGCTCGGCAATTTCCCGTCCGATCGCGTGATGCTGATGCGCGATCCGTCGACGGCAGAGGTGCGGTCGGCGCTGCGCAAGCTCGCCTCGACGGCGCGCGACTCGAGCGCTGAGGACACGCTCGTCTTCGTCTATTACTCCGGCCACGCCGACGACAAGTTTCTCCATCTGCGCGGCGATCCGCTGACACATCGCGAGCTGCAAGACACGCTGCGCGCGTTGCCCGCGACGATCAAGCTCGGTGTCGTCGACGCGTGCAAGTCGGGCGCCGTGACGCGTAAGGGTGGTGCGCCCGTCGAGGAGTTCGCGATCGACGTGGTGCAGCCGAAGCTATCCGGCATGGTGCTGCTCAGCTCGAGCGGCGCCGACGAGCTCTCGCAGGAGTCGCGCGCGCTCGCCGGCTCGGTGTTCACGCATCATCTCGTCTCAGGCCTGCGCGGCGCGGCCGACGCGAACGGCGACAAGCAGATCACGATCAGCGAGGCGTATCAGTATGCCTACGGGCGCACGAGCGCGGCGACCGCCGCGAGCAACGTGAAGCAGCGGCCGGCGTTTCGCTACGAGCTGAGCGGGCAGGGCGAGCTCGTGCTGACCTCGCTCAAGGCGAACCGGAGCGTCGCGGTGGTGGTTCCCAGGGGGGCGCCGCAGAAGTACGTGGTGCTCGATCAGAACGAGTGGCGGTTGATCGCCGAGGCCACAGCCGAGAGCGCGCGGGACGTGATGCTGGCGCTCGCACCGGGGGCGTACAAGGTGAAGCGCATGCTCGAGGATCGCCTCGAGGTGGGCACGCTCGTCGTCACGGCGGGACAGCAGCCGGATCTCGGACGGATCGCGTTTCAACAAGCGCCGCTATCGGCGGGCATCGTGAAGGGTGATCCGGCGCAGCTCGCACCCCCGGAGCGTCGCGAGTGGGAGCGCGCCGAGGCACTGCGCATGCTCGCCGAAGGGCAGGCCCAGGCCGCGCTCGTGTTGTTCGATCAGCTGCTGCGCGAGGACCCGCGCGATCTGTTGTCGTGGCGCGGCCGGGGGCGTGCGCTGGTGCGCCTCGCCGAGGCGTATCAGCGCGTCAACGACTCTCAGATGGAGAAGCGTGCGCTCGGAGATGCTCTGCGTGCAGATCCTTCGTTGTCGGAGGACCCCATGTTCGCCATCTGGTACCAGCGGCTCGGCGAGATCGACGCGCGCGACAAGGCCGTCGACAAGCGCAAGCAGGACCTCCTGCGCGACGTGGCGCGCAACCCGCGCACGGTGAAGAGCTTCGGCGTGGGCGTCGATATCGTGAGCGGGCGCGGCGCGTTTGCCGTGTCGGGGACCAAGCTCCTGAACCGGATGGTGTTCGCGACTGCGGCGATCGACGTCGCCGGACCGGGCCTCGACCTCGGCGTCACGCTCGTGCCGATGGCCTCGCGCTGGAGCCCTTTCATCGGCATCGCCGGCCACCTGTCGACGAAGAAGCTCGGCTGGGACCCGTGGAGTGGTGGTGAGCTGATGTCGGCCGACGGGGGCTACTCGTCGGATGAGATCTGGGGCGTCCATGGCCGCGTCGAGGGCGGCATGCAGTTCGCGAGCGAGGCCGGCTTCACCACCGACCTCGGCCTCACCCTGATCCTCTTCAAGACAGATGAAGGCAAGATCACCCAGCAATTGTGGCCCGTGATTCACCTGGGCTGGCTTTGGTGACTCAAAATATGCACATCGTGCGGGGCATGACCGTCTAGGGGGCATGGACTCATGTCGGCCCGGGAAGGCGACGAGGTCGCCGAGCTTTACAAGCGCCACGCACCGGCGCTGCACAGGCGCTGCGTCAGCATCGTGGGCAATCGCGAGGAGGCTCGCGACCTGGTTCAGGAAGCATTCGCGCGCTACCTCGCGTCCAAGGACAACTGGCGCGATCACGGCTCGGCGTTCGCAGTGCTGTACCGGATCGCCACCAATGCCGCGATCGATCGGCTGCGTCGTCGCAAGACCGCGGGTGAGGACGAGCTACATGCGGAGGCGCACGTCGGCGATCTCGGGAACGAGCCGCGCCGGATCGACAACCTGCGCGACCTCGCCTTTCTCACCAAGGGGCTGTCCGAGGAAGAGCTCACCGTCGCGGTGCTGCATCACCTCGATGGCTACACGCAGGAAGCCATCGCGACCTCGCTCGATCTATCTCGCCGCACCGTGGGTAAGATCCTGGGTAAGTTCGAGGAGCACGTGAAGAAGCGCGCCGCACGATCGGGGTTCTCCCCGCAAGCAAAGGCCAGCGATGGCTGAGCGCACGTTCACGGATCTGGAGCTCGAGCGGTTCCTCGCGGGCGATCTGCCCGCTGCGCGTGCGGCCGAGCTTGACGCCAAGGCGACCGCGGCGGATCGCACGCGCCTCGACGAGCTGCGCGCCGAGCACCAGGCGTTCCTCGCCGAGGTGGACGTCGGCGCGGAGGTGCGCGCGATCGGCAAGAAGCTCGGGACACTCGAGCCCGCGCGCAAGGGTCGCGCGACCTGGTGGCGCTGGATCTGGACCGGCGGTGCGCTCGCCGCGGCCGCGGCGGTGCTGCTCGTGATCGTGCTGCGCAAGGGCACCACGAAGATCGACGAAGACACCGGCATCAAGGGCGGAGACATCACGCTCGTGGTCCACGTTGCATCGAACGGCGATAGCCGCCGGCTTGCCTCGGGCGATGAGGTTGCGCCCGGCGCGCGGATCCGGTTCGAGGTGGCGACGCCGAAGAAGGGGTTCGTCGCGGTCGTGGGCGTCGACGGTGCGGGGGAGACCACGGTGTACTTCCCGTACGGAGGTGCTGACGCGGCCGCGGTCGATCCACACGCGGGCGGCTTGTTGCCGGGGGCGATCGCTCTCGATGCGACACCCGGCGCCGAGCGGTTCTTCGCGTTGTACTCGGAGGAGCCGTTCGCGCTCGCGACCGTGGTGCCCGCGCTGCGTGAGGGGAAGCCGCTCCCGGCGGGGTTCGCGTCGGCCGAGGTCGTCCTGCAGAAGCAGCTGCCGTGATCGAGGTATGAAGGCGGCATGGCCCGCCTCGATCCGCACTCGTACAACGACGACTCCCACGCCGCGACCGAGTCCCTCGCCTGGACCGCGCGCGTAGACTTCGCGACGCGCACGCTCCACGCCAAAGCGGTGCTGACGTTCCGCGCGCCAGGGGAAGGCCCGCTCGATCTCGACACGCGCGATCTGACCATCGAGTCGATCACCGACCCTACGGGCGCCACGCTTCACTACACGCTGCACCCGGCCGACGCTGTGCTCGGTGCGCGGCTCACCGTCATCCTGCCCGCAGGGACGGACGCGATCCGCATCCGCTACCGCACATCGCCGGGCGCGTCGGCGCTGCAGTGGCTCGAGCCCGCGCAGACGGCGGGTGGCGTGCAGCCGTATCTGTTCTCGCAGTGCCAGGCGATCCACGCGCGCTCGGTGGTGCCCCTCCAGGACACGCCGCGTCTGCGTATCCGCTACACCGCCGAGCTCACCGTGCCACGCACCCTGCGCGCGGTGATGGCGGCGGCGCATCTCGGGCGCGCGGAGGAGGGCGACGTCGCCGTCGAGCGGTTCGAGATGCCGCAGCCGATTCCACCATACCTGCTCGCGTTCGCCGTCGGTGACCTCGCGTCGCGCGATCTGTCCCCGCGGTCGCGCGTGTGGGCCGAGCCCACGATGCTCGAGCGCGCAGCGTGGGAGTTCGCGGGCGTCGAGAAGATGATCGAGGCCGCGGAAGCGATGTTCGGGCCCTACGACTGGGAGCGGTTCGACATCCTCACCATGCCCCCGTCGTTCCCGTATGGTGGCATGGAGAATCCACGGCTCACGTTCCTGACGCCGACGCTGATCGCGGGCGATCGCTCGCTGGTTTCCGTCCTCGCGCACGAGCTCGCGCACTCGTGGACGGGCAACCTCGTCACCAACGCGAACGCGGAGCACTTCTGGCTCAACGAGGGCTTCACGGTCTATGCGGAGGTCCGCATCATCGAGGCCACCGAGGGCGCCGAGATGGCCTCGCTACATGCCGCGATCGGCCGCCGCGAGCTCGACGAGGCGATCCAGGCTTTCAAGAATCGCCCGCAGATGACACGGCTGCGCACGCACCTGCTCGGCGTGGACCCCGACGACACCTACTCGCAGGTGCCGTACCAAAAAGGCTTCTTCTTCCTGCGCACGATCGAGCACGCCGTCGGCCGCGAGGCGTTCACGAAATGGCTGCAGAGCTACCTGCGCGCGTTCCGGTTCGAGGCGATCACCACCGACGACTTCATCGCGCACCTCGAGCGCGAGCTGCCGGGCACGCTCGCCAAGGTCGATGGCATGCAGTGGATCGACGGTGAGGGTGTGCCCGCGAACGCACCGCGGCCGCAGTCGGCGCGGCTCGAGGTGATCGAGCGCCTCGGCAAGACGGTCCCGAGCGCGGAGGTTGCAGCGGCGTGGTCACCGACGGAGTGGCAGCTCTATCTCGACGCGATGCCGCGGCCTGCACTCGCCACCACGTGTGCCACCCTCGACGAGACGTTCAAGCTCACCGCTAGCACCAACTACGAGGTCCTGGTCGCGTGGCTCACGCTCGCACTTCAGTCCGGCTATCACCGCGTGGTGCCGCGCGTCGAACAGGTGCTCGGCGATGTCGGGCGCATGAAGTACGTAAAGCCGCTGTACGCGGCGCTCGCGCGCGACCCGCAGACCAAGGCGACCGCGCAGAGCGCCTTCGCAAGATATCGGGACGGCTATCACCCGATCGCGCGCCAGGTGATCGAGGGCATTCTGCGCAGCTAGAAGGAGACGATCGCGCCGGCACCCGCGACGAGGCCGAGGTCGAAGTCCTTGCCGAACATCGACGTCGCGCGCGCGCTGGCGTCGATCACCAGGTACTTGTGCTTGAATAGCTCGACGCCCGCTTCGGCCTGCAGGGCGAACCGGCTGGTGTCGAGATACGCGTAGCCGACGCGCATGCCGATGTACGGGTTGAGCGTGCGCCGCTTGCCGCCGCCGAGGAAGTCCGAATACGCGGCGCCGCCGAGCGTGGCGATCACGGACGTCGACTGCTCGGTGTGCGCCTCGTTGTATTCCTTCTGGAACACGTCGACTTCGAGCGAGAAGCTGCGCAGGAAGCTGTGCATGACGAGCCCGGCACCGAAGCGCGTGCGCCGGCGGTTGCCCGGGTCGAACAACGTCAGACTGGTCGCGCGCACGCCCGGATAGAATTTGGCCTCGGGGCGGTCGAACACCACCGCACCGTCGCGGCGCGTGATCGAGACGTCGAGCGTGGCGTAGGCGACGCGATCCTTGAGGAACCGCTGATCACCCTCGAGCTGATCGATCTGCCCGCGGATGCGCGTCATCTCCTTCTCGATCTCGAGGATCTGCGCGACCTGCAGGCCCGGGCTGCCCATCAGCACGGTCAGGCGATCGAGCGTGGTGCGCAGATTCTTGATCGCGAGCGCCTGATCGAACAGCTGCTTCGAAACGTCGGTGGCGGTGACGTTCTTCGAGGTGATGTCGCCGCGGCCCGCGAGGAAGGCGACCACGAGCTCCACCTTCTCGGGTGGCAGGCGCAGCTTGAGGTGGGCCGACCATGATGTCTCGGCGCCGCTCACTGCTTCGTTCACCACGCGTCCACCGATACCCTCGACGGTCGCGCGCAACGTGGGAACGATGTCGTTGATCTCGCTCACCTCGACGGAGAGCGAGCCTTCGATCACGAGCGCCTCGGGAATCGCCATCGAGTCCGAGACCGCGCCGGGGGCGTTACCGGACGGAGCGCCCGTCTGGGCGGCCGAGGCGACCATCGGGGGCGCGGCGCTCTTGGCATAGCGTGGGGCGTAGCCCGCTCCACAGGCCGTGCTTCCGAGCACCGTGTAAGCAAGGAGAACGCTAGCAATGCGCGGCATACCCCGATCAACGGCGGCGCGCCGCGGCACTTACACGGGCTTCTCAGTAAAGCGCTTCGAGCGTCACGGCGAGGCCGAGGTTGCGATCGGTCGCCCCCTGCACCATCCGCGCGGCGGACTGCGTGCCCATCTTGCCGTCGAACGTGACCATGATGTTCGACAGCTCGAGGGCGGTCTTGAGGGACCAACGCGGCGCGAGCCTGTATTCGAGGGCCACGTCGAGATCGAAGGCGATGATCTTCGCGGGGCCGTAGCTGAGCGGGCTCTGGATCGAGCCGGCGCTCAGCATGAGGGGGAGGTCAAGCGCGAGCGCGAGGCCGAGCTTGGGACCGAGCACGAAGCGACCGACGCCACCGAGCGTGATCGCCCTGTAGTCCACGTCGGGCATGTCGAGGTTGAGGCCGGCGCCGCCGCGATCCGCCTTGTAGCGGCGGAGGTAATAGCCAGCGCCGAGCGCGAGCGAGCTCTGACCGAAGGGGATCCGATAGCGCGCCCCGACCTGGACGTGCAGCTTGTCGATCGTGGCCTCGGCGCCGCCCGCCCCCGGGACCCGAATGCCAAGCCCGACCGTCTTGTCGAGCTCGAACGCGACACCGAGGCGCGCCGCGGTTCCCTTCAGCGTGTCGAACGACGCCGGGTAGACCTCGCCTTCGAGGCGCACCGAGCCCGATAGCGTGCCCACGCGCGGCGGCGGCGTCGCGGACGTGGTGGCATAGGTCAACGTGCGGCGCGTCGCAGAGGCACCGGCGCCCACCCGCAATGCCGCCTGTGTGAGCGGATTGCGCTCCCGGGGCAGGTCGTCGTCGTCGCGGCGGCGCTTCTTCTTCCGAGGTTGGTCGTCGTCGTCACGGCGCGGCTTCGGTGCGTCGTCCTCGTCGGGATCCTCGTCGCCTTCACCCTCGGACAGGCGCTTGCCGAGCTCCTCGCGCAGCTCCTCGCGCAGCTTCTTCGAGGTGTGGCCGCGAAACGAGAGCGAGAACCGCTCGGTCTTCTTGCCGCGCACGGAGACCTCGAGCGCGAGGGTCTTGCGCGTGCCGTCCTCCTCGACCTTGCCGTGGATCACGGCGTCGACTGCGAGCTTCTTGCGCAGCTTCTTGATGCCCTTGCCGTCGAGCTCGTCGACATCGTGCTTTGCCATGGCCTTCTTGGTCTCGCCTGGGCCGATGACCTTGGCCGACTCACCCGCAACCTCCACGACCACCTCGGCGACCTTGCCGCCGTCGTCGCCCTCGAGCGGCGCGACAGCGACCTTGGGCTTGGCGAGCGCGAACATGGGCAGGCATACGAGCCCGAAGCAGAGCAACCACCGCATCGCGCCTAGGATACGACGTATGATGCGGCTCGGTGTCGGAACACGCGACCGTCGATGTGTCTCGGGCAGGCGCTTATCTCGAGGTTCTCGAGGGCGAACATGCGCGCAAGATCGCGCTGCGCGCGAAGACGATGACGATCGGTGCTGCCGCCGAGTGTGACGTGGTGCTGAAGGCGGCGTGGGTCGGTGCGCGGCATGCGCGGCTCGAGGTGATTGCGGGCGCGCACCACGTGATCGCGGAGAACGGGGCACGCGTGTTACTCGGCGGTGCGGAGGTCGTCGATGCCGTGCTCCACGATGGCGACGAGGTCGAGCTCGCCGATGGGGCGAGTGGCGCCACGCTGCGCATCACGTACGTCAACCCGCTCGCGCGCCGGATCGCCGCGGTCCAGCACTTCGCCACGCCGCCCGGCACGCCGCTGCTCACGATCGGGCGCGTCGGTGCCGACATCCTCCTCGATCAGCCGCTGGTCTCACGCCACCACGCGGATCTGCTGTGGAAGGACGATCATCACGAGCTGCGCGATCACGGCTCCGAAAACGGGACCTGGATCAACGGCCTTCGCGTGCAGGGGGCGCAGCGACTCGCGCCGGGCGACGTGGTGCAGATCGGGACCTATCGCCTCACGTACGACGGTGACAGCCTCGACTCGTTCGATCAGCGCGGCGCGATCCGGATCGACGCGAGGGATCTCGAGCGACGCGTCGGCAACAAGGTCCTGCTCGCTCCGACCACGCTTTCGATCGAGCCGTGCGAGTTCGTCGCGATCGTCGGCGGCAGTGGCGCCGGCAAGTCGACGTTGATGACCGCGCTGTGTGGGTTCACGCGCGCGACGAGCGGCAGGATCGCGATCAACGGCGACGACCTGTACGCGGGCTATGACGCGTACCGCTCGGTGATTGGCTATGTGCCGCAAGACGACATCCTGCACGCGACGCTCACCGTCGAGCGCGCCTTGCATCACGCCGCGCGGCTGCGGCTGCCGGCCGACACCAGTGATGGCGAGATCGAGGTGCGGATCGCGACCGTGCTCGATCAGGTCGACATGACTGCGCACGTGCACAAGCGCATCGATCAGCTGTCGGGCGGGCAGCGCAAGCGGGTGTCGATCGCGTGCGAGCTCCTCGCGGATCCGGTGCTGCTGTTCCTCGACGAGCCGACGTCTGGCCTCGACCCAGGGCTCGAGCGCAAGCTGATGGTCACGCTGCGCAAGCTCGCCGATAGCGGGCGGACGATCGTGCTCATCACGCACGCGACGCAGAACATTGCGCTCTGCGACCACATCGTTTTCCTCGCTGCGGGCAGGCTGCTCTACTTCGGCCCGCCCAAGCAGGCGCTTCCCTTCTTCGGCGTCGAGGATTACGCGGACATCTACGCCGCCACCGAGGAGGCGGCGAAGGCGCCCGGGTGGTCGGATCGCTACAAGGACTCGCTGCAGCATCAGAAGTACGCGGTGGAGCGGCCTGCGCGCGCGCCGGTGGCACCGTCGGTGGAACAGCGTACAGAGCACGCGCACCGCGCGAAGGCCGTCGAACATTCGCGGCTGCGCCAGCTCTCGATCCTGTGCCGGCGCTACGTCGAGCTAATCCTCGCCGACCGGCGCAACTTGCTGCTGTTGCTGCTGCAGGCCCCGGTGATCGGCCTGTTGCTCGTGATGGTGTCGCGCGCCGACAGCTTCACCAATGGTCGCATCGACGCCAAGAAGGTCATCTTCATGCTCGCCACCACCGGCGTGTGGTTCGGCGTCATCAACTCGGCGCGCGAGATCTGCAAGGAGGCGAACGTGCTCCGGCGCGAACGTCTCGCCGGTCTGCACGCAGGCCCCTACGTCGCCTCGAAGCTGATCGTGCTCGCGGGCATCGTGATGATCCAGAGCGCGCTGCTCGTCGGTGTGGTCGCGCTGAAGATCACGATGCCGCGATCGGGCATCGTACTGCCCCCTCTCGTCGAGCTCTACGTCACGATCGTGCTCTGCGGTCTCGCGGGCATCTCGCTGGGCCTGTGCGTCTCCGCGATCGCCTCCACCCCTGACAAGGCGACCAGTCTGATCCCGATCGTGCTCGTACCGCAGGTGCTGTTCGCGGGGATCATGTTCGCGCTCAAGGGCCTCCCGGGCATGTTGTCGTACGCGGTGTCCTCGCGCGCCGCGGTGGATGCGATGAGCGCGATCGTCGATACCAACGCGCTGTCGTCGCCGATGAACTTGATGCCCGTCGAGCCGCAGTACGCGCACACGCAGGCGGTATTGTTCACAGCGTGGGGCCTGCTCGCAGCGCAGACGCTGGTGTTCGCCCTCGCCGCCTGGTGGCGGCTGCGCGCTCGCAGTTAGCCGCAATATCGCTGCCGGGGGCTACCGGTTGCCTGTCGACGTCAACGTCTAAGGTAGCGTTCAGGTTCAGGTCGACGTCGACGCAAACTGACCGGCACTGCAGCTAGCCGTCGTCGAGGATATCGGACATCCAGTCCTTGGTGTCGACCAGCTCGGCGGGGGCCTGGGGCCCATCCTTCTCGGCGGCGAGCTCTTCGGCGACGAGCGAGGTCATCTTGTGCATCTCGTCCATGATCAGCGCCTGGATCAGCGTCTGCTTCGGTGACGCCGCGCGCTCCTTCGCGATCTTGACCTCGCGCACCGCCGCGGCCACGTTGCGCGACGTGACCTTGAGGCCCTTCTCGAACAGGTAGTGGGAGAGTGCATCGCCGTAATCGAGGGCGGTGCGGAACCGCTCGTCGGGATCGCGCGCCAGGGCCTTGCGAACGACCGCCTCGAGCTCGGGATCGATGTTCGGATTGATCGCCGTCATCGACGGGATGCGCGCGGCGCGGACCATCGCGACCGTCGCGTGCGGGTTGTCGCCGAGGAAGAGGCGCATGCCCGTCACCATCTCCCAGGTGATGATGCCGAGCGCGAACACGTCGGCGCGCGCGTCGAGCTCCTTGCCGAGGGTGGCCTCGGGGGCGAGATAGGCGAACTTGCCTTTGACCACGCCCTCGTCGGTGATCTCGGCCTGGCTGGCGGCCTTGGCGAGGCCAAAGTCGACGACCTTCACCTCGCCGTTCTTCGACAGCATGATATTGGGCGGCGACACGTCGCGGTGCACGATGCCGAGCGGCTTGCCGGTGTGCGGGTGATCGAGGGTGTGCGCGTAGTGCAGGCCCTTGCAGGCCTCGACGATGATATGGAGCGCGAGCGCGATGTCCTTGGTCTGCGTCTGCGCATGAAACGCGATCAGCTCTTTGAGGTCGCAACCGTCGACGAACTCCATGACGAGGAAGTACGTGCCGTCTTCGGCCTTGGAGATGTCGAAGACCTGCACGACGTTTGCGTGCTGGAGGAACAGCGACAGCCGCGCCTCGTCGAGGAACATCGCGACGAACTGCTGGTTCGCGGTGAGGTTCGGCAGCACGCGCTTGATCGCGACCGCCTTCTTGAATCCCTTGATCGACTCCGCGGTCCCCCGGAACACCTCGGCCTGGCCGCCGCCGCCGAGGCGCTCGAGGACCGTGTAGGTCGTCTTCATTCAAGCATCATAACTGTTCGTCGGCCGACCGGAACGTGAACGGGTAATTGACCTGGGTCGCGCCGCCGTTCTCTGCGCGCGGGAACTCCATCGCGCGGATGACGCCGGCGACGCAGTCCGCCACCTCGGCCGACATGCCGATCGCCGTTGCCTGTGTGACGGAGCCCGACGCGGCGATCAGGAACTGAACCGCGACGGTCCCCGAAAGGTTCGGATCGCTCAGCAGCGCCCGCTCGTAGCAGTACTGTACCCGGTCGAGGCGGCGCCGCACGTACCGATAGATGATCTCCTTGTCGAGCTCGCCCGCCGCCTTGATGCACGAGTGCTTGGCGCCGGGGCGGCCGCACAGGTAGACAGTGGGGAGTTGCGCCACCCGCTGGCGCGGAGTGCCGGACCCGCGTGCGGGTGCCCATGTGGGGTCCGCGTCGCCGACGTCGCCGAGCGTGCCGTACCGCCCCGCGGCCACCGTGCCCCAGCCGGTGCCGCCGTCCTCGAGGTTCGCGCCTCGGCGGTTGGCGCCGAAGCTGTTGTCGGTGCCGTAACTACTGCCACCTCGCTGCGCCAACGCCTCGAACGTCGAGCCGGGCGCACCCACGAGGCGATCCGCGATCTCGGTGGGGGTCAGCGAGGGGACGCTGGGGGCGGAGTCGAGCGTGGCGCGACGAGGCGCACGCGCACCAGCGAGTTGCATGCTCACGTGGTACGCGCCCTCGTCGCCGGTGGGCTCGACGGCCGGACCTGGATGAAATGCGAGGTAGCGGCTGCCGGTGAGTTCGACGGCTGGCGCACCTGCCGTGTATGCAGGCGCGAGGATCCACACACACAGGTGGACGCCGAGCGAGAGCACGAGATACGCGAACGGCCGGCGATCCGTCGTCGGGCGGGGCACACAGCGCACCGGGCGCGCCACGCGGGTCAGCGTTACCTCGGCGATGCCGGCACGCGCGCGCACGGCGGCGTCGGTGACCGTACGCGGTGCACCTTCGATGTCGTCGACGAATGCGACCTCGACGACGCTCTCGCCGATGCGGGTGATCACCTGCACGACGTCCGTCATGCTCCCTGGACAACGGCTGCGCGCCACGGGTTTCGGAAACCTCGGGCGTGTAACATGTAATGCATGATGATCCTCGTCCACGGAGGGGCCGGGCAGGTGACTCCCGACCGGCACGATCGGCTACGCAGCGGCGTGCGCGCTGCGGCCCAGGCTGGTGCGAACGTACTGTCGCGGGGTGGTTCCGCGCTCGATGCCGTGGTGTCCGCCGTGCGGACGCTCGAAGATGATCCCGAGTTCGGTGCCGGCATCGGTTCGGCGCTCACGCGCGACGGCACCGTCGAGACGTGTGCCTCGGTGATGGACGGTGCGCGGCGTAGGGCTGGCGCGGTGGCGGCGGTACAAGATCTCGGGCAGCCCGTGATCGTCGCGCGCGCCGCGCTCGAGATCGGCGAGCACGTGATCCTCGCCGGCGTGGGCGCGCAACGCTACGCGGCCGAGATCGGGCTGAGCGCAGCGCCGGCGGGCTCGCTCGTCACGCAGCGCGCGATGGCGCTGCACCGCGAAGCGCAGGCCAAGGGGGTGAGTGCGATCGCGAGCGAAGGTGGCGGCGTTGGCGCGGTCGCGTGCGATCAAGCAGGCACCCTCGCCGCTGCGACGTCGACGGGCGGCACGGTGTTTCGTCGTGCGGGCTGCGTCGACGACTCGTGTGTGCCCGGAATCGGCACGTGGGCCGACGGCTCCGTCGCAATCTCCACGTCGGGCGGTGAAGCGCTGTTCCGCGTGGCGCTGGCGAAGGACGTGGCGGGGCGGCTCGCGAACGGCGACGGTCTGCGCGCGGCGGTCAAGGACAGCCTGGTCGCGCTGAAGAAGCTCGCGCCCAAGGATGTCGCGGGCGTGATCGCGGTGACCAAGGAGAGCTGGGTCGCGTTGCAGCTCGGCCCCGCGATGCCCGTGGCGTGGGTCGACAAGTTCGGCATCAACGACGCGATCGGCTTCGAGGTCTGAGCACATGCGCGTCGCGCTCGCGGCCCTGCTCCTCCCTGCGTGTTGGCGCGGTGGCGAGACCTCCGAGGTCGAGCCGGAGAGCGTGCGGCTGGCCGTGCGAGGGCCCAAGCTCGTCGGGCTGTTGCCGGTGCCGGAGGGCGCGATCACCGAAGGCTGTTTGATCCATCGCGGTGCACGTTGCCTCGGGCGCGAGATGCCAGCGTTCGAGATCCTCGGCGGCTACGTCACCAAGGACGACTGGGCGCGCTGCGTGGCGGCGGGCGCGTGTCCATCGCTGCGGCGCTCGGGGGCGGGCGACCGGCCGATCACCGGCGTGGCGTTCGCCGAGGCGAAAAAGTTCTGCCGGTGGGCAGGCATGCACCTGTCGACCGAGTCCGAGTGGGAGCGCGCGCGCAGCGCCGAGGTGATCCATCCCGGCGAGGCGCACGCGGAGTGGCTGGACGGCTGGTACACGTACTTCGGACCCGGGCTCGATGCGCCGGATGCCGTCGGTCCTGGCCAGGCGAACGCGCGGCTGCTGATCCGCATCTTCGACGGAAACTCGTATCGCTACGGGGTTCTCGCAGATCGCCGGGAGGCCGACCTTCCCATCGCGTTCCGCTGCTCGCGCGGTGAGACCCCGACGGATCCGCCACCGACGCCATGAGCATTTGATCACTGCGTGGGTGAGCAGTGATCGCAAAACGTGCGCGCGCGAACGCGCCACTGCTACCGTTATTTTTCCGATGACGACGGGGGCACGTCCATGGTTCGGCTGCACGACAGGATCGCGCTGGTGGCGCTCTGTGCGTCCGCTTGTGCGGGTGAACAGGCGCTCACCACCGTCGCGCAGGGCGTCGAGGCAGGCGTGCCACCGGCGCCCGTGTACCAGCGGTTCTTTACCGACGCGATCACCGGTGACAACGCGCCGGTCTCCGTCACCGGCACCGCGAACAACTGCCCGCCGGGGTGGCCGTGCTGGATCGCCGACGCGAACCTCGGCTCGTCAGGCCCGGTCGACTCGTTCAAGGACGACATCTACGAGCGCCCCGCGGGCCGCGGCAACGCCGCGCGCACGTACTACCCGGCGATCGACATCGTCAGCACACAGGTAGGGCTCACCACGAGCTGGCTCTACTACCGCATCGACTTGTTCGGCCCCGAGGCCGGACAGTCCTCGGGCACCGCGGCGGCGTTCCCGCACTTCTACGCGTTCGAGATCAACCTCGACGACGATCCGGCGGGTGATGCGGTGGTAGAGGTCGCGCAGCCGACGGCCGCGTGGAGCAACGCGGGCGTACGGGTTCATGTCGACAGCGACGACACGATCGGCGGTCCGCGCGGGTTCGTGGCAGATGGGGCAGGCCATGCCGGCGGTGGTTACGAGGACACGCTGTTCGATACGGGCGTCAACACGGCGTTCGGCGCGCCCGGCGGCGCGACCGCCGTGCAGGCCCGGATCGTCGGCAACTCCGTCGAGCTCGCCGTGTTCCGTCCCTTCCTCGCGTCCACGACGCCGAGCGTGATCCTGAAGGCGGCCGTGCGTGGGTACGCGAGTCGCAGCGACGTGGGGCCGAACCGGCTGTACCTGCACGACGATCGCAGCCGCGCGACGTTGGGCTCGCCGTATCCGTACCTCGAGCACGCCGGTGCGCCTGCGTGCCCGAATGGTGTCGCGGGCGACGACGGATTGACCGCCGCCCAGATCTCCGCGCTCGAGTCAGGCACGGGCGTGAACACCGGGCGCGCCAACCCGTGTTACGCGCTCGCGGGCATCTACGAGCTCGACAACACCGCCACGGTCGCCACGCTCGCGGTGCAAGACGCGCTGCAGTTCCAGGCCGACCTCTCGCTCGCCATGACCGATGACGTCGATCCGGTCGATGGTGGCGGCGCCATCACGTACACGTTGACGGCGACAAACGCGACGACGGGAGGCGGCAGCGCGACGGGCGTCGTCATCACCGCCACGGTGCCCGCGGGCGCTACGTTCCTGGATGCATCGCCCGCGTGCAGTCACGCGGGGGGAACGGTGACGTGCGCCCTCGGCACGTTGCCCAACGGGATGGCGCGGACGGTGACCATCACGGTGCGCGCGCCGATGACCAGCGGCGTGCTCGCGAACACCGCGACAGTGACGAGCGACAGCGACGACCCGATGCCGGCCGACAACGCCGCAACCGAAACCACCACCGTCGAGGGGGAGGAGCCGAGGTGCGGTGACGGCCACCTCGACGCGGATGAGGCGTGCGATGACGGTGACACGGACGAAGGCGACGGCTGCTCGGCGACGTGCACCGAGGAGACCGACACCGATGGCGATGGTGTGGTCGACCTGGTCGACCTCGACGATGACAACGACGGCATCCTCGATAGCGAGGAAGGTGGCGGGGCGCGCGACGTCGACGGTGATGGAATGCCCGATAGCCGTGACCACGACACCGACAATGATGGCATCGCCGATGTGGTCGAAGCGGGCCATGGCGTGCTCGCTTGTTCGACGACCGTAGGCGGAAATGGCCTATGCGACGACCTCGAGACCGCGGCAGACGCGGGGCTCGTCGCGTACGCGATGGTCGATAGCGATCGCGACACGGTGCACGACTACGCGGATCTCGATAGCGATAACGACGGCCACGTCGACCTGCGCGAAGCAGATGCGACGTGCGCGGACGCCAACGCCGATGCGATGTGCGACGTCAGCGATGGGACCTCCCTCGTGCTCGTGCCGACGGATACTGACGTCGACGGCACGCCGGACTATCGCGATGTCGAGAGCGATGGAGACCTGGTGTCCGATCTCGTCGAGAGCTCGAACGCGGTGCTCGATACGGACCGTGACGGGGTCATCGATCGCAGCGAAGATCTCGATGGCGACGGGTTGCTCGACGTGATCGATGATGGCGATCTCGACGGTGCACTCGATAGCGACGATGACGGGATGCCCGATCACCGCGACGTCGATGCCGACAACGACACCGTCGGTGATCACACCGACAACTGTCGACTCGTCGAGAACACGGACCAGCTCGATCGCGACCGCAACGGGCGCGGCGATGCCTGCGACGCGGTGCAAACCGAGGTGTGGGGCATCCAGGGCGGTGGCTGTCGCACCACCCGCGGCTCGGCGGGGGGCCTCGTGCTGCTCGTGCTCCTCGGGGTGGTCGGCCGCCGCCGCCGGACCGTTGCACCGCTCGCCGCGCTCGGGCTGGTCGTCGTGCCGACGGGGGCGCGCGCCGACGAGGTGCGGGGCGAGTTCTCGACCGAGCGGTTCCAGCTCGCGAGCGACCAGGACGGCATCCTCGATGTCGAGTGGGGCGGGGTTCAGCCACACCTGCAGCTCGACCTCGCATTGTGGCTCGGCTACGCGAACGATCCGCTCACCGTGTATCGCCAGACGCCTACGGGTGAGCGCACGTTCGCGGGCTCGCTGGTCAAAGATCAAGTCGGTGGCGAGCTCGTTGGCGCGATCGGACTTTTCGACCGCGCGCAGCTCGGCGTGAGCGTGCCGTTGATCGTCGCGCAGCGCGATGACCTGGTCGGTACCACGGCCACGATGCCGACGGCCCCCGACGGTGGCTTCGCGGTCGGCGACGTGCGCCTCGTCCCCAAGGTTCGGCTGATGCGCCAGGCGGATGCGGGCGTCGAGCTCGCCATCTACGCCGCGCTGACGCTGCCGACGAGCAGCGGCAACAGCTTCACCGGCGACGCCACGGCGACCGCGGCACCGGCGCTCGCGGTGTCGCGTCGCTTCCGCAACGGGGGGCGCGCTGGCATCAACCTTGGCTATCGCGCGCGCCGCGAGCGGATGGCCGTGGACCTCCAGATCGACGACGAAGTCTTCGCGGCGATCGGTGCCGCGGTGAACGCAGGCGCGCTCGAGGTAGATCTCGGATTCGCCTACGCGACGTCAGCCGAGGACGTGTTCGCGACTAGCAATCAGAACTACGCCGAGCTCAAGGCGGGCGCGAGCTATCGGATCACGCCGTCGGTGCGCGCGTTCGCCGCGACCGGCGCGGGCGTCGCGAACGGTTTCGGTACGCCCGACTGGCGGCTGCTCGCCGGCATGCGTCTCGAGCGCGCGCCTGCACTACGTCCGCCAGCGCTGCGCTCGGAGCCATACCCGCGCCCCGAACCGCTGCCGCGCCGCGCGTCGCCGCCGCTCACGCGTCCCGTTCGAGTTGTCGCCATGCCGCCAGTCATCGCGCCACCGGCTGTCGTCGCGCCGCTGCCGGTCGTCGCGCCACCGGTCGTCACGCCACCGGTCGTCGCGCGACCGCCAGACCGCGATGGCGATGGGATCACCGACGAGCTAGACAGCTGCCCCGACGCAGCCGGCACCGCCGCACATCATGGCTGCACCACACCGCCGCTCGTGCAGCTCACCGAGACCGGGCTCGAGCTCGCTCAGCGCATTCGGTTCACGAACGGCAAGGCAACGATCGACAAGCGCTCGCACGCGCTGCTCGACAACATCGCCGCCGTACTCCGCGCGCAGACGCAGCTGCACGTCGTGATCGAGAGCCATACCGACAAGGACGCCGACCTCAAGCAGGCGCGAAGCCGCGCGACCGAGGTGCTCCGGTACCTCGTGCGCAAGGGCGTCGACGTTCGGCGCCTCGATACGAAGGCGCTCGGTGGCGCAACCGCACCTCGTATCGAGCTGGTTCGCGCTCCGCGCTGAGGTCTGCCAAAAAATTGCCTCCTGGGACGAAAGCCGCCAAGGATAATCGCGATGGAGCCCGCGATCCAAGACATGGCTCGGTTGCTGGAGCCGTTAGACCTCGACGCAGCGCTCGACGTCGAGATCACGGTTGTCGACGAGCTCGATGACCCCTGGTTCGTCGACGACCTCGACGACGGTGTCGTGGTGGTCACCGAAGACGCGCAGATGCTCGACCGCTCGATGCGGATGCGCGCGCCGCTTCTCGCGATCGTCCAGTAGCGCAGATATCCGACCTCCGACGCGTCAGGTCAACCGAACATATCGGTACCGGGGCCGGTCGAGCGATTACGTCTCGACCGGCCTTTTGTCTATCATGGAGGCATGTTCGACCTGATCATTCGAGGTGGTACCGTCGTCGATGGAACGGGGGCACCGTCGCGCACGGCCGATGTCGCGGTGGCCGACGGCAAGATCGTCGCGATCGGTGAGGGACTCGGGGCAGCGAAGCGCGAGCTCGATGCCACCGGTGCCCTGGTCACGCCGGGGTTCGTCGACATTCACACGCACTACGACGGTCAGGTGAGCTGGGACGAAGCGATGTTGCCGTCGAGCGTCCACGGGGCGACGACGGTGACGATGGGGAGCTGCGGCGTTGGATTCGCGCCGTGCCGCGCGGCGGATCGCGAGCGGCTGATCGCACTGATGGAAGGCGTCGAGGACATTCCGGGCAGCGCGCTCGCCGAGGGCCTCAAGTGGACGTGGGAGACGTTCCCCGAATACATGGCCTCGATCGACAAGCAGCCGCACTCGATCGATCTCGCGTTTCATGTGCCGCACGACGCGGTGCGCGTGTTCGTGATGGGCGAGCGCGCGCTCGCCGGTGAGGTCGCCACGGACGACGAGCTGGCGGAGATGGGTCGCGTCGTGCGCGAGGCTATCGCGGCCGGTGCCGTCGGCTTTTCGACGGGACGCAGCGATAATCACCGCAACCGCGATGGCCGGCCGACGCCTGCCGCCGATGTCAACGCGCTCGAGCTGCAGGCGATCGCGAAGGCGATCGGTGACGGTGGCAAGGGCGTGCTCCAGGCGGTCAGTGACTTCGACATGTTCGTGTCGCCCGATCGCTTCGACCCCGAGTTCGATCTTCTCGAGGACATGGCCAAGATCTCGGGCCGGCCGCTCTCGATCTCGCTCCTCCAGCGGGTGGGCGCGACCGAGCAGTGGAAGCGGATCCTCGACCGCATCGAGCGCGCCAACAAGGCCGGGCACAGCGTGCGCGCGCAGGTCGCGACGCGGGGCATCGGCGTGCTGCTCGGGCTCGACGCCACCTTCCACCCATTCATCGGGTTCCCCACGTTCAAGGCCGTGTCGAAGCTGCCGTTCGACGAGATGGTGCGCGAGCTCGGCAAGCCCGAGGTGCGTGCGAAGATCCTGTCGGAGAAGTCAGAGCCCGTCGCGGGCGACGGTAGCGCCGTGCCACCGCTCGTCGACAAGCTGCTCGAGGCGTTCGACATGGTGTCGATGAGCCTGTTCCGCCTCGGCGACAAGCCGGATTACGAGCCGGACCGCATGTCGTCGCTGTTCGGCGAGGCGATGCGCACGAAGAAGCGCCCGCTCGAGGTGACCTACGATGCGCTGCTCGAGGACGGCGGGCGCCGGCTGCTCTACTTCCCGATCTACAACTACGCGACCGGAACGCTGTCCGACGTGCGGACGATGCTCGCGCATCCGCACGCGATGCTCGGCCTCGGCGACGGCGGTGCACACGTCGGCACGATCTGCGATGCCAGCATGGCGACGTTCTGGCTCACGCACTGGATCCGCGACCGCGGCGTCGTCACGATCGAGGAAGGCATTCGCAAGCTGACCAGCGAGCCCGCGGGTTGGGTCGGCCTCGGCGATCGCGGCGTGATCCGCGAGGGTCTACGCGCCGATCTCAACATCATCGACCTCGCGAACCTCACGCTGGCGAAGCCCGCGCTCGTCCGCGATCTGCCCGCGGGTGGCAAGCGGTTCCTGCAGGAGGTGACCGGCTATCGCGCGACGCTCGTGAAGGGCGAGGTGATCGCCCAGGACGGCAAGATCACCGACGCCCGTCCGGGCAGCGTCGCGCGCCCGACGGTCTGATCACGTCGAGGTGATGCGAGCCGCTCGGCGTGCAAGAATCGCCGAACCGGGCGTACGGTTCCGGGCGTGCGCCCCGATCTGCTTCGCGCCGTTTGGTCTCGCTCGACGTCGTGGTGAATCGGCTAGACTGCGGGCTCGTGTCTGGCCCGCCGCAGCTCACCGTCGCGCGCCTCGAGAAGCTCGGCGGCTATGCGTTCGAACGCGGCGACGAGTACTGGCGCGCCGGGCGGGTGCGGAGCTTCGCGATCGACGGCAACGCCATCGAGGGGGTGATCGTTGGCTCGCGGACCTACAACACGCGGCTCGCGATCGAGCACCAGGCGATCCGGTTCGAGTGCACATGCCCGATGACGCCGGCGTTCTGTAAGCACGCCGTCGCGCTCGGGTTGGTGTGGATCGCGGAGCACGAGAAGGTGCCGGTCGCACCGCGTACCACCGGCGCGCTGTTCGCGACGCGCGCGGAGGCAGAGGCGTGGGCCAAGGCACACGACGTCGACCACGTGCTGGTACTCGCGGCGGACGCGCTACTCGACGACCTGCCGGACCTCGGCGCGCAACGCAACAGCCTCTCGTATCTGATCGCGCGACTCGCGGTGCGCGACCTCGCATCGCTCGAAGGAGCGCAGCGGTACGTGGGCAGCCGGGGCGTGGCAGACCGCTTCGCCGAGGCGGCCTATCGCCGGCTCCACGCGGAGGCCGCGGTCGTGCGCGATGGGCTTGTCGAGGAGCAAGCACGGCCGACGTGGGCGCCGATCCAGGAGCTGGCCGCGCTGTGGACCAAGCTCCGCGAGTTGCGCGCACAGATCCGCGGAGGCGCGATGCCGCGGTCGAGTGCCGCACGTGCGCGCGGCACGTGGGTGTTCGAGGCGCGCGCGCTACAACTCGTGTGGACCGAGCGCGAGAGGATCATCGCCGGCGGCATGAGCTGGGGCAGCGCGACCCTCGCGGCGCGGCTGTCGTTCGGGCGCGATGGAGATGTGCTGCTCGACTGCGCGTGCCGTGCGCGCGAAGGGCGGTGCACCCACGTGCTCGCGCTGATCGATGCCACCCTCGACGTGCTCGCGGACGCGTCGCGTGTCGAGGAGGCCAAGGTCGTCGCGGCGGAGCTGTTGCGCCCCGGCTGGTCGCGCGCACTCGAAGATCTGGCGCGGCTCGACGAGGTACTCGAGAAGCCGCGCCCCGCGATCGAGCTCTGGTGGCAGCTCGAGGACGAGCTTGGGGGGCTCGCGATCGTGCCGGTCGTCCGCAAGCAGACCAAGCGCGGCGCGATGACGGCGGGCGCGCGGATGTCCGCCGACAAGCTACTCGCCGAGTACGGCGCGATCCTCGACGATCGTGATCGTCAGATCGCCGAATACCTCGCGAGCTTTGCACCGTCGAATACAGCGTCGTATCCACATCGCGCGTTCGCGGCGCTGGTCGGACATCCACGGGTGCGCAGCGATCACGGTGAAGAAGCGGTGCGGGTGAAGCGGGTGCAGCTCGGATTCGCCGCGTTGCCAGCGGGCGAGCTGATCAAGCTCGAGCCCTCGGTGGGCGGAGAACGGTTCAGCCCGCGCCTGCTCGAGGCCTTGCTCAAGATCTTCCGTCCGGGAGAGCCGCTCGTCACGGTCGAGCCCGACGGTACCTGCCTGCTCATCGATGCGAGCGAGGATGCGACGCGGCTGTGGAACGTGCTCGCGAAGCACGGCGACCTGTTCCCGCCCGAAGCGCACGGGCTGTTGCTCGAGCGGCTCGCGAAGCTCGAGGCGCGGTTGCCCGTCAGCGTGCCCAGCGAGCTCAAGGGGCGGCAGATCCGCGGCAAGCCCACGGTGGTGGTGCGTGTGCGGCTCCTGCCGGACGTCACGCTCGAGCTCGAGGCGTTCATTCGCCCGGCGCCCGGCGCGCCGTTGTTTCCGCCCAACGCCGGGCGGCGCGACGTGATGATCCCCGGCGAGGGCGAGCGCACCTACGTTCGGCGGGATCTCGGGGAAGAGTTGCCACTCGTGCGCGGGGCACTCGCGCGCTTACCCCTCGATGGCGCCGAGGAGGGGCCACCGCAGTGCTTCCGCATGGCGGATCACGATGCGGCCATCGCGCTCGTGCAGGCGTTGCAGAAGCCACCGCCGGGAATCGAGGCCGAGTGGATCGACGGCAAGCACGCTGTCGTCGCGACGGTGACGCCGCGCGCGCTCAAGGTGATCATCGACACCAAGCGCGACTGGTTCGGGCTCGTCGGCGAGATCAAGATCGAGCAGGGGCGCCTCGAGCTCGCCGTGCTGCTCGATGCGGCGCGGCGGCAACAGCGGTTCGTGCGCCTCGACGGCAATCGCTGGGTCGAGCTGTCGGACATCCTGCGTGCACGCTTGCTCGCCGTCGCGGATCAGACCTTCGCGTCGCGCGATCGACTCGAGATCTCGCCGGGAGCGGTGCCCGCGATCCACGAGCTCGCCGAGGCGGGCGCGAAGGTCACGACGCCACCCGCGTGGGACTTGCTCACCGAGCGCTTGCTCGCCGCGCATCGGCTGACCCCGAAGCCGCCGAAGGGCTTCGTCGGAACGCTGCGCCCGTATCAGATCGAAGGCCACGCGTGGCTCGCGCGCGTCGCGGCGTGGGGGGCAGGTGCGTGCCTCGCCGACGACATGGGCCTCGGCAAGACCGTGCAGGCGATCGCGATCCTGCTCGATCGCGCGAAGCAGGGGCCCGCGCTCGTCCTCGCGCCCACGTCGGTCACCCTCAACTGGGTCGACGAGCTGAGGCGGTTCGCGCCGAGCCTCAACCCGGTGCTGTATACCGAGCAGACCGATCGCAAGGCGTGCCTCGCGAACCTCGGCAAGCGTGACGTGCTCATCGCGAGCTACGGCCTGCTCGTACGCGATGCCGACGCCCTCGCCCAAATCAAGCTCGCGACGCTGGTCATCGACGAGGCGCAGGCGCTCAAGAACGCGCAAACGCAGCGCGCGAAGGCCGCACGCCGGCTCACGGCGGAGTTCCGCATCGCGCTGTCGGGCACGCCGCTCGAGAACCACCTCGGCGAGCTGTGGAGCATGTTCGCGATCGTGTTCCCTGGCCTCCTCGGCAGCTGGGATCAGTTCCGCGACCGGTTCGCGATCCCGATCGAGAAGGTGCAGAGTGCGGCGGCGCGCGCGGCGCTCTCGCGCGTGATCAGCCCGTTCTTGTTGCGTCGGACGAAGAGCGAGGTCGCGCCCGAGCTGCCGTCCCGCACGGAGATCCAGGTGCCGATCGTACTCTCCGAGGAGGAGCGCGATCTCTACGAGAACGCGCGGCTCGCAGCGATCGCGCATCTCGACGATCGGAGCAAGCAGCTTCGCGACGAGCAGAAGCGATTCGCGGTGCTCGCGGCGCTGACGCGGCTGCGTCTGCTCGCCTCGCACCCGAAGCTCTACGATGCTGCGTCGGAGGTGGGCTCGTCGAAGATGCAGCGCTTGCTCGAGCTGCTCGAGGAGCTGCGTGGCGCCGGGCATCGCGCGCTGGTGTTCAGCCAGTTCACGTCGCACCTCGCGCTCGTGCGCGAAGAGGTCGTCAAGGCCGGCTTCACCGCGCTGTATCTCGACGGCGAGACGCCCGCGAAGCAGCGCGCGAAGTTGATCGCGGAGTTTCAGGCGGGAACGGGCGACGCGTTCTTGATCTCGCTCAAGGCGGGCGGCACCGGCATCAACCTTACCGCCGCCGACTACGTCATCCATCTCGACCCGTGGTGGAACCCGGCGGTCGAAGATCAGGCCACCGATCGCGCGCATCGCATTGGCCAGACCAAGCCGGTGACGGTCTATCGCCTGATCGCGCGCGGGACCGTCGAGGAGAAGATCCTCGAGATGCACGCGGACAAGCGCACGCTCGTGGCCCAGGTCCTCGAAGGGAAAGATGTCGCAGCGCGTCTAACCACGCGCGATTTGCTCGCGCTGCTTTCTGGAGCAGGCGGCAACAATCGGTAACGACACGGGAACCGAACGCATCACCTCGGTCAGCGACGGTGGGTGCGATGCGCTTGGGAGGTGGGCCGGACGGGCGCAAGCTCTTGACCGCGATGAGCAGGTTCCACGCGACGCTGCTTTGGTGCTGGCTGGCGGGCGCGTGCGGCGGTGGCGGAGACGACACCCAGCTGAACCCAGATGGTGGGGGCGTCGATGACGGCCCGATCGAGCCCGACGCGCCCCTCGGCCCGACGTGGGCGTTCGCAGACGTCGATGGCGTGCCGAACCTCGACGACGATGACGAGACAGGCGCGATGGACTGGTCACAAGCGCCGTTCGCAGCCGATGACGACTACTCGAAGCTGACGCTCTCGGCCGAGGCGTTGACGCTCGTCCCCGTCGGGGCCGAGGTGCAGCTCGCGTTGAGCGGCGGCACCGCGGACGTCAAGGTCTACAAGGAAGGCGAGCTCGTGCTCGGTGGTGCGAGTGGAGCGACGACGTTCGCGTTCGCGCCCACGGGCGCAGAGGTCGAGCTGATGATCGCGTTTCGCGACTATGCGGTCGCTGCACAGCTCGTGCTGACCGCCGGTGCGCACACCGCGACGGTGAAGCTGCAAGCTGCGCCGCTGATCATGAACCATCACCTGCAGCCCGCCGAGCAGCTGTGGGCGACGGCGACCAGCGGTAACGAGGCCTTCATCGCTAGCTACCAGCAGGTGCTCGGCGCGAAGTTCACGGCGGTCGACGGGAATCGCGTCGAGGACGACGTGTGGATGCAAGACGAGTTCGAGTTCGCGACGCTGACCGGTAACCAGGGCCAGCGCCTCGACGTGGTGATCGATTCGATCCGCAATCGCGGGCTCGACGACCTCGCCGAGGATGCGTGGCTCGCGCCCGACACCATCGCGCAGACCTGGGGCAATCCGCTGCAGCGGACCTCGTACGACTCGTTCGGCAACCTCGAAGCGTCGCCGCCGGTGACGGTGAACGGCGTGGAATATCCGTTCGGCAGGATCTACTACGGCCGCGTCGGGACCGGCGCGACGAGCGGCCTGAGCAACACGCTCGGTGCGTTCCTCGCATCGCAGCGCATCCAGGCGCCGTTTCAGATCCCGACCAACTGGCTGTGTATCGGGCACGTCGACGAGTTCTCGAGCTTCGTGCCGGACCCGTCGTCCCCCAAGGGCTTCAAGCTCGTCATCTCCGACACCACCGCCGCGTGGAACCTGCTCGCGACCTTGCCGACGAACGCGCAGCTGCCGGTGTACGCCAACGACCACGGCTACAGCACCGTCGGCGCGATGCTCTCCGACTCCAACTTGCGCGCCGTGAACGACGACGTGCAGACCGACTACCTCGATCCGATTGTCGACAAGTTCAAGGCCGAGCTCGGGCTGACCGAGGCCGACATCATCCGGCTGCCGAGCCTGTTCGAGCAGGTTAGCGGCTGTAACGGCCGCGTCGCCGCGCTGATCCCCGGCATGGTGAACCTCATCATCGCGAAGCCCGACAATGCGACCACAACGCATCTGTTCACCGCAGATCCATTCTTTCGCGCGACGCAGAGCCAGACCTCGGATCCGGTGATCTCTGCGTTCCGCTCGCTCATGCCCGCAGGCATGGAGCTGCACTTCCTCGACAACTGGGACGTCTATCACATGGGGCTCGGCGAAGTTCACTGCGGCACGAACGTGCGGCGTACCCCCACCGCGAACTGGTGGACCGACGCTGCTCACCTCGTGGGGAGCAACTGAGATGTGGAAGCGCTCTGCCGCGCTCGTGGTGTTGCTTGCCGCGTGTTCTTCGTCCACCGACGAGCCCGTCGCCGCGCCCGCGCCGCTCGTCGTCAGTTCGTCCACCCCGCCCCCGCAGGTCCACGCCGACTGGCGCGCGCGCGTCACCGCCGAGGTCCTCGCGGTTCGCACCTCGTCGCCTGCGCACTACGAAGAGCTGCGCCGGGCGGCGCCCCAGAAGACGCGCGCCCGGACGCTGCGCTTCACGACCGACGTGATCCACGACCCGCGCGCGGCGGCGGTGTTCCTCGAGCGCCTCGTCGAGAACGTCGACACCGCCGAGGTGCGTGCGGCGATCGTCGAGGCGTTGCCACGCACGGGGGGCTTGTATGCCGATGCGCTCGCCGACCTCATGGTCCACGAGACCAGCGCGGAGGTGCGCACCGCGTACGTGTTCGCCGCGCGGCGCGCGCCGGGCGACCTCGCGATCGGCGTGCTCGCGCGTGGGCTTTCCGACGAGGCGAGCATCGTTCGCGCCGAGGCCGCGCGCAGCGCCGCGGCTCATCCCGACGGTGCACGCCTCGCGAACGAGCTCCGCGCGGCGCTGGCCTCGCCGGATCCGCAGCTGCGGACCGAAGCGGCGCGTGCGCTCGGCGTGTTGCGCGTGACCGGCGCGCAGGCCGAGCTGACAGCACGACTGACCGACGCGTCCCCCGAGGTTCGCCTCGAGGCGTTGCGCGCGCTCGATCGCATCGCCCCGGGCACGCTCGCCGGACGGCCCGCGCTCGACACGCTTGCGAGTGATCCGGATCCCCGCGTGGCGCGCCTCGCGTCGAAGCTCGCGGGGCGCGCGTCGACGATCGCGCCGTAGTACGCTCGCGACTTGCTGAGTCGAAGGATGGCGTGGGCGGTCGCGGTCGTCGCGACCCTGACGATGACCGTCAGCTACATCGATCGCACAACGCTCGCCGTGCTCGCGATCTCCGTCAGCGGTGCTCTCGGGATCTCCGACGAGGAGTATGGCTGGTTGAACACGGCGTTCCCGATCGCGTACTTGATCGGTGCGCCGCTCGCCGGGCGCTGGATCGACCGCATCGGTGCACGGCGCGGGCTGGCGATCTCGGTACTGGTGTGGACAGCCGTCGCGGCGCTGCACGCGGTGGTGCCCGGCTTCTGGGTGCTGTTCGGGATGCGCATCGCGCTCGGCCTCGCGGAGTCGCCGAGCTTCCCCGGTGCCGCGCAAACCGTGCAGCGCGTGCTGCCCGCGGCCGACCATCCGCGCGGCTACGGCCTGTTGTTCACCGGCTCGTCGGTGGGCGGCATGATCGTCCCGGTGCTCGCGGCGCTCCTCTACAACCTCGCGGGCTGGCGCGTCGCGTTCCTCGGCACCGCGCTCGCAGGCGTGATCTGGTTGCCGCTCTGGATCTCGCTCACGCGTCGCCCTGCGGTCGCCGAGAAGCTCGACGCCTTACCGCTGGCGACGAGCAGCGAGATGCGCGCTTCGCTCGGCGAGATGTTGCGCGACCCGAACGTGCAGCGTGCCGTGATCGCGATCTTCGCCGCCGCGCCGTCGATCGGCTTCGTGGTCGGGTGGGGCGCGAAGTACCTCGCGCGCGAGTTCCACGTCGCGCAGGGAAGTGTCGGCGGCTACCTGTGGCTCGCGCCGCTGTTGCTCGACTTGGGCGCGGTGTTGTTCGGTGATCTCGCGACGCGCCAGCGCCGTGCTGCGGGCGCACCGCCGCGCTTGCTGGTCGCGATCGGCATGGGGCTCGTCGCCACGCTCGCGTTGCTGACGTTCGCGTCGACGCCGTGGACGGGCGTGTGGGTCGCCGCGATCTCGCTCGCGGGTGGCGGCGCGATGTACACGCTGGTCACCGCGGATCTGCTCGCGCGCGTGGCACCGCACAATGTCGCGCAAGCGGGCGGCGTGCTCGCGGCGTCGCAATCACTCGCGCAGATCATCACGAGCCCGCTCATCGGCTACATGGTCGGCGCCGAGGGTGGTTACGACGGCATCTCGATCTTGCTCGGGCTCTGGGCGATTCCGGGCGCGCTGGTGTGGATCCTGTGGAAGCCACGGAGCTGACGGCACGATGAAGTCGACGTGGTGAGTGGACGCGCGCGATCTGCTCGGCCCTACGCGCGTGCACGCGCGGCCACTCCGTCGAGTGATCACGCGCGCGGTGGGTGCTTGCGGACGCGCGCCTCGCGCGTGGTCGCGATGTCGGTGCCGCCGAACCCGTCGAGGATCGCGCGAGCGCGGCGCGCATGCTCCGCGTCGTCGGCGTGGACCGAGAGCAGCGAGCCGCCCTTCGCGACGAACGACTCGTAGCGACGCGCCTCGTACTTCGGGATGCCCATGCCGATCAGCGCGCCGGCGATGCTGCCGAAGGTGCCGAACAAGCCCACGCCCGCGAGGGCGGCGATGATCGGCCCTGCGGCCAACAGCGCGCCGAGGCCGGGGATCACGATCACGCCGAGTCCGAGCAGCAGGCCCGCCGCGCCGCCGGTGACCGCACCCACGCTACCGCCCGCAGCGGCGCCCTCGGGGGCCTTGGTGTGTTTCTCGACGGCGAATGCGCGCTTGTTGGCGGTGTCCGGCACGAGCGCGGAGATGTCCGAGTCCGTGAAGCCGCCGTTCCTGAGCGCGTCGATTGCGCGTCTCAAGGTTTCCTCGTCGTGGAACAGCCCGACGACCGAGATCCTCTGGTCGTGCCTCGTCCTGATTTCGCCCATGGCTCGCTCCTTGTGCGAAAGAGCGATGCGAGCCACGTGCCGCTAGCTGGCGACGACGATGACGCCGATGATCACAGCGACGATTACCAACCCGATCACGACGAGCAGCATCGGGTTCTTCTTCGCAGCCTTGATCTCCGCCTCGACGCTCGGCGGCGAGCTCTGCGCGTCCTTCTGTGCAGTCGCCTGCATCGCCGGGCTCTCCGGCCGCGGGCCCGTCGGCTCGGTGGGCGGCGCAGTCGGCTGAACGGCCGCGGGCGCAGGGGCAGGTAAGGGCTCGGGCGTTGGCGCAGGTGCGGGATCCGGGGCCGCCGCCGATGCGGGCATCGCCTGATAGAGCTCGGGCGAGACCTCCGGCTCGGCGAGGGGCTGCTTCACCGCAAGCGCCTGCGTCTTCGCGCGCTGCTGTTGGATCGCGGCCGCGATCTCCGATCCCGTCGGCGCTGCGAAGCCGATCAACGTCGACGATGCGCCCGGTGGCCCACCTTTGTTCGCAGCCGGTGTCGCTACTGCCGCGGGCGCAGCGGCAGGCGCCTCGGGCACGTCCCAGCCCGCGGTCACCGACGGCTTGGCCGCGGCAGGCGCCGCGTCCGGTGCTTCCGGGATGTCCCAGCCCGCGGTCACGGACGGCTTGGCTGCAGCAGGCGCCGCGGCGGGTGCGTCGGGGATGTCCCAGCCCGCGGTCACCGACGGCTTCGGTGCAGCAGCCGGCGCAGCGGCATTGGCAAGCGCGGCGGGCGACACCGGTGTCGATGCGGGCGTCGCGGCCGGCACGTCGGGGATGTCCCAGCCCGCGGTCACCGACGGCGTCAACAGGGCGGGCTTCGCGGCGGCAGCAGGCACATCCGGGATGTCCCAGCCGGCCGTCACGGACGGCGTCGCAGCCGGCTGTGCAGCCGCGGGGGCGTCGGGAATGTCCCACCCCTGCGTGACCGCCATGGCCTCGAGCTTCGAGGCATCGCGCGGACACCAGGCCGCATCGTCGGGGTACGTCGACTGACAGCTCGGGCAGCGCTTCATGAGGACCCGAACCTACCTGGGGTTCGGTCGCTCATGCCAGCGGTTCACTCGCTCGTGACTCGTGCATCCAGCGTGTGAAAGCTTCACATAGGGTGCGGGGATCATCGAGCATCCGCTCGGCTGCCTTGCGTCCATCGTCGTGCTCGAGGGCATACGTAAACTGCGTTCCACCCTCGATCGCCACGAACGAGGCGTAGCCGCTGACGCCGCCGTGATTGGCCTCGCGTGGTTCCCAGTGCACCAGCCCGGCCTGAAAGTCGTAGCTATAGACCAGCACGTAGGCGAGCGTCGTCGCGAACTCGAACCGCACCTCGCGCGGGCGCTCGTCATCGTCGAGCTCGATGACCTGCGCGTAGCGAAGGCCGGGCACCCAGCCGGTGAGCTGCTGGGGATCCGTGAACACGCGCCAGCACGCCTCGACGGGGCGGTTGATAACGGTGCTGACGACCCGCATGGGCCGACTCTAACCGCGCTTCATGGTGCGCGCCTGGCCCTTGGCCATCTTGCGCGACGCTGGATGCGCCTCGTAGACCTGACGCGCGAGCTTCTGCAGCTCGGGGTGCACGCGGAACTGCGGCGCGAGGAAACGCCCGAGGTGGTTCACGTCCTCGGCGGCGAGCGCCGTCATCTCCTGCCGAGCGGGGCCGCGCTGGTTCGCCGCGAACTTCGCGAACACGCGCGCGACGCGAGCCTGCAGCATGATCTGATCCGCGTTCTTCGTCGGCATCTCGATCGAATCGAGGAGCACGAGGGCTTCCTTCGGCTTGCCCGTGCGTGCGAGCGCCTCCGCGACGATCGACGCCGCCATCGGCCGGATCTCTTTGCGCTCGGGGTTGTCGAGGTTCATCGTGCTCGCGGCCTTCGCGGCATCCTGCGTGCGGCCCATGCCGAGGAACAGCTGGGTCTTCAGCAGCGATACGTCGTCCTGCATCGCGGGCGGGAACACCTTGAGGTCCTGCTTCTCGATCAGCTCGAGCGCGGCTTTCGGATCGTCGGCGGCGAGGAGCTGCGCGCGCGCGAACAACTTGATCGGCGTGTTCGCATCCTTCTCGGCGGCGAGCTTGGCGATCGCCTCGCGCCGCGCTTCGGGCGACGTGGTCGCGCCCTGCAGGATCCCGACGAGACCCTTCTGCTTGCGCAGCGTGCGGAACGCGTAGATCAGGATCGCCAGCATCACGACGGTGAGGATGCTGGTGATGATCAGAAGGACCGTGCTGCCGGTCTGAAGGGTGAACGCCCAGACGGCGGCCGTGATCACCGCGATGATGATCAGGTTCTTCTTCTTGATGCCGCCCTGGATCTGGGGCATCCCCGCATCAGGAGCTTCCGTAGCGGTGTCGTTCTCCGTGGCCACGCCATGCCTTATCCGGCTGTAGAGCCGACGGCAACAGGAACGTGCGTCCATCGTGCCAAGATATCGGCACATGCGCGCGATTCTGCTTGGCCTGGCGGTCGTGGTGGTCGTGGGCTGTGCGCCCAAGCCCCCCGCGTGCCCCGTGGATCCTTCAGCGACGCTTGGCCCGCCGTTCTTGTGGCGGGTCCAGAAGGCCGGCGGGCGCGGGCCGATCGTCTGGCTGTACGGCACGGTGCACGACGCCGGGATCGCCGCAGTCCCCAAAGCCGCGCTCGACGCCCTCGCGGGCGCCCCCCGGTTCGCATCAGAGCTCGGTGAGAGCGAGCCGGATCCCGACAAGCTCCGCGAGCTGTCGCGGATCAAGCGCGGGCCCGGCATCGACCAGCAGCTTGCGACCGATGACTGGTGGGATCTCCGCGATGCGCTGCGCGGCAAGATCCGTGAGGACGATCTCAAGCGCGTGCGCCCCTGGTACGCGCTGATCCTGATGAACCGGCGCGCGGCGGGGAAGATCGTCGCGATGGACAGCGAGCTCGCGACCAAGGCGCGCGCGCGACACGTGCCGATCGACGGGCTCGAGAGCTGGGACGTGCAGCTCGCCGCCCTCGATGCATCGGTGACGATCGACGATCTCACCGCGGCGATTCGGTCGCGGCACACGATGCATTGCGCCTACAGCGGCCTGCGTGCGACGTATGACGCTGGCGATCTCGTCGCGATGGAACCGTTGCTCGTGATCCCGCGGACTGCCGAGCGCATGCTCTACGCACGCAATCGCGCGTGGTTGCCCAAGCTCGAGGCATACCTCGCGAACGGCGGCGCATTCGTGGCCGTAGGACTCGGCCATATGATCGGCGACCAGGGCCTACCCGCGCTGCTCACCAAGGCCGGCTATTCGGTCGAGCGAGTGACCTCGCGCTGACTCTCCCCCCGATCATTTGGTCCGCTGCGATACATAATAAATTTTACCGACACCGCCTACATTTGGCAATTGTTTTGAGTACTTGTGATCGTTGTGCAGCGGGCGCACGCTGTCTTATCGATGGCCGAGCGAGCGCCGCTCCTCACGCTGGGTCCGTACCAGATCATCAAACATCTGGCGGCGGGCGGTATGGCGGACGTGTGGCTCGCAAAGGACGCGGATCGCCATGTCGTCGTCAAGTGCATCGGCCGCGCGCAGGCGAACGACGAGCGCTACGTCGCGATGTTCCTCGACGAGGCGCGCCTCGCCTCGCAGCTCGATCATCCGAACGTGGTCAAGGTGCACGGCTCGGGCGTCGACCGCGGCGAGTACTTCTTCACGATGGAGTACGTCCATTGCGAGGACGCGCGCCGGCTGCTCACGCAGCTCAGCAAGCGCGGCGCGCAAGTACCGCTCGCACAGGTGATCGCGATCATCGCCGCCGCCGCCGCGGGCCTCCATCACGCGCACCGCGCGGTCGGGCCCGACGGCAAGCCGCTCGGCATCGTGCATCGCGATGTGTCGCCGGCGAACATCCTCATCGGCTACGACGGCAACGTGAAGGTCGCCGACTTCGGGATCGCGAAGGCGACCCAGCGCAGCGTCGAGACGCAGGCCGGCACGCTCAAGGGCAAGGTCGCGTACATGTCGCCCGAGCAGTGCGTCGCGGACGCGGTCGATTGCACGAGCGATGTGTTCTCGCTCGGCATCGTGCTCTACGAGCTGCTCACCGTGCGCCGCCTGTTCAAGGGGGACAACGACTTCCTGACGATGACGTCGATCGTGCTCGGGCACATCCCGCCGCCGTCGAAGTTCCGGCCCGAGCTGCCCGAGCTGCTCGAGGACATCATCCTCAAGGCACTCGAGAACAAGCCCGCGGATCGCTACCAGAGCGCCGACGACTTCCGGCTCGCGCTCGAGGCGTTTGCTGCGGACAACGCGCTCGACATCTCGTCCGCGGGCCTCGCCGCGTACATGAAGAGCGTGTTCGGGGAGAAGCCGGAACCGTGGCACGATGACGAGCCCGAGGTCGAGCTCAGCATCGACTTCGACGGTTCGGCGAGCGGTGTCGTCGCGCCCGTCGCCGACGCGATGTTGAGCGGCACCATGGCAAGCGATGCGCCGCTCCGTCGCGCCCAGACCGTGACCGAGATCCTCGAGAACACGAGATCGCAGGAGTCCATCCGACCGGTCCAGCACTGGGAGAATGCGGGCTGGGAGGAATTGGAACCGGCGCCCCCGGCGGTGGTGGTCGAGCTCGAACCCGCCGCGCCGGTGGCCGTGGCGCCCCTCGGGATCGTCGAGCCCGTCACACTCGTCGCGCCCACTGCGGTGGTCGCGCGTCCTCGGCGCCGGAGAGCATGGTTCGTCGGTGGTAGCGCGGCGGTCTTGGCGGTGGCGCTCGTGCTCGTGGCGGCCGGGGGTCGAGAAGCGCCGCCCGCGCCACGTCCTGCTGCCCGCGTGGTGCCTCCTCCTGCGAAGCCCGCGTCGAGCGAGCCGATCGTGCCGCCGAACCTGGCCGCGACTACCGCGGCACCCTCCGTGGACGCGACGACGCCGGTCGCCGAGGCCCCACCTCCGCCGCCGAAGCGCCCGCGTCCGGGGCCCGCGAAGAAGAAGATCCCGATGAAGCCGAAACGGTCCGCCGCACCCGGGAAGCGATGGGACCGGAGCTCGCTGTTCCCGACGAAGTAGAGCGGTACGTCCGAATCTATCGCCAAGTGTGACGCGACCGTCGCAATAAAACCACGCGGATGAACCGCAGATGGCACGCGTTCGCGATCATGTTGGTGACGGCTTGTAACGGAAGCGAGGGAACGCTCACAAACGAGCTGGTGTGCGAGCCCAAGCCCGTGCAGGCGCCGGGTGCCACGACGTTCGTCAACATCTCGGCGACCAGCGGCATTCAGGCGAACAACTTCATCGCGAATCCGGCCACCGCGATCCCGATCAACGATCACAGCCGCCTCGGCTTCGCGGACATCGACGGCAACGGATGCGATGACATCGTCGCGCACGATCTGTTCCCGAACCCCAAGGCGGGCATCCCGTTCACGCACCTCGTGTTCAAGAACAACTGCGACGGCACGTTCACCGACTGGAGCCAGCAGTCGGGGCTGCGCGACGTGCAGGCGGGGTTCTTCGCGTTCGGCGACGTCGACAACGACGGGGATCAGGATGCGTTCGCGGGCCTCGACATCCCGCTGCCCGCGCTGACGAGCTCGCTGTGGCTCAACGACGGGACGGGCACGTTCACGCGCGTCGCGAACAGCGGCGTCGAGGGCATGGCGAACGCGACGACCGCGGCCAACGCGGTGTTCGCCGACTTCAATGGTGATGCGAAGCTCGACCTGTTCGTCGGCAACGGCCAGACGAGCTATGCCGCCGTCGACGATCTGTACTTCGGTAACGGTGACGGAACGTTCACGAGCCAGCGCGCGAAGCTCGGCGCCGGCAACATCTCGAATCCATCCAACGGCAGCGTCGCGTGTGACTACGACGACGACGGCGACCTCGACATCCTCGTCGCGGTGTACGGCGTGTCGTCGGGCGGCGCGCAGAACATGCTGTTCCAGAACGACGGCGCGGGGAACTTCACCAATGTCGCCGTCGAGACCGGGTTCGCCAGCCTCGCTACCGGCAACTACTACATCGCCGCGACGGGGATGGGCACGCTGACCGAGCCCGGCAAGGCGCCGGGCACGTTCATCGGCTCGAACGGCTTCGGTCTCCAGTGTGACGACGCGGACAACGACGGCGACCTCGATGTCGTGGTGTCGGCGATCTCGCACCCGGGTGGCGACTACAACCGCACGTGGTCGGATCCGACGGTGCTGCTCAGCAACAGCGGCGCGGCTGGCGGCTACAAGTTCGAGAACGTGTGGCTCGCGCGCAAGCTGCCGTACAACGAAGGCGACGTCGACGCGGGCATGGTCGACTTCGACAACGACGGTCGGATGGACATCTCGCTGTCGCGCACGGACAAGTACGAAGGACCCTACATCGACGAGAAGTACAAGGGCTGGTTTGGCCTCATGCACCAGGCCGCCGACGGCACGTTCGAGATCATGGATCGCTCGGTCGGCCTCACGGACGAGGATGGGGGCCCGGGCATGAAGGGCGCACAAAACCACGCGTGGTCTGACATCGATCGCGACGGTGACCTCGATCTGCTCCTCGGCGCGCGCGATCAGGGCGGCGGCCGCGCGAACCTCCTGTTCCGCAACGACCTCGGCGACAAGCACCACTGGCTCGCGCTGCAGATGGTGGGCGACGGCAGCAAGATCAACCGCGACGCGATCGGCACGCGCGTGACGATCACGATGGCGACCGGGGAGAAGCTCACGCGCGAGGTGAAGTCGACGCGCGGCACCTACAACTCGATGGACACGCGCACGCTGTACTTTGGCTTCGGCGACCTCGGCTGCGACTTCGACGTCGAGGTGAAGTGGCCCGACGGCACGACGCAGACGCTCACGGCCGCCGAGACCAGGATCGATCGCATCGCGACCGTCACCTACGGCGCTGGCATCGAGTAGCTTCGCGCGTCTCGCGCTCGACGAGCTCGAGCTTCGACGTGGGCGGCCCACCTGGCCCTCCCGTCACCGATCGCGCCCCCGAGCCGCTTCCGCTCGGTGGGCGTGCGCTGATGCCCTCCTACCGTCGAGACGGCGAGCACGAGCGCTGCCACCAGCAGCGTTCCGGCGATCGACGTTTTCGCGATGGTTCGTCCCGATCCCTATCCGGGGCTCGCTAGCTTGCGACGGCTTTGGGACGTAGGCTTTTTGTTGGTGATGTTCGCACCCAGCATCGCGTCTGCGCGCTTCGCGATCCGTTCTGCGTCGATCGATGATGCGAGCGCGATCGCGCGCGTGCAGATCGAGAGCTGGCAGACGAGCTACCGCGGGATCTTGCCGGATTCGATCCTCGACACCATGGACGTCGCGCACCGGACGGCGATGCGGCGAGCCATGTTGCGCGATGCCACTGCGCTCAACCTGGTCGCGTACGACACCACGCATGGCGACATCGTGGGCTACTGCAATGCGGGGCCGAGCCGCCGATCAGGCCGTCACATCGGCGAGCTCTACGAGATCTATCTCGTCGATCGCGCCAAGCGGTACGGCCTGGGACGCGAGCTGTTCGAGCAGGTCACCGACTGGTGTCGCGACCACCAGCGCTCAGCGCTCGTGGTCTGGGTGCTCGAGAACAACCACCACGCGCGGCGCTTCTACGAAGCGATGGGCGGCCGCCCGGGGGGCCGCATGCGCTCGATGGTCAGGGGCTTCGGAGTCATCGAGCAGGCGTACGTCTACACGCTTCAGAGCCCGCTGACGCGTTAGCGCGTGAGGCAGAGCTTGTGCGCGCCGAAGCCGGTGTTGCGGTCGACCGAGTAGACCCAGACGCCGCCGTTGATGACCGCGAGGTCGTACGCGCCGTTCTCGGGGCGTGTCCACTCGAGCTGCGCGGCGACGAGGGTGTGATCCTCGTCGAGGTAGCCGACGACGATGTCGCCGTGGTTGTTGAGGTAGCTGACCCAGTAGCGCTCGCCGTCGAACACGATGCGCGGCGCCTTGCCGTTGTTGGTCAGCAGGATCTGGTTCGCGATCTCGCCGTGCGAGTTGACGAGGATATCCGAGATGGTGATGCCTTCACCCGTCTCGTAGACCAGCTCGCCCGCGCGCTCGGCGAAGTTCATCGCGAGCCGCGGGTTCTTGCACGGGAACGGCTGCATCGAGTGGGAGCTCGCCGCGAGGCGCTGCAGGTGACACTCGGAGTCGGTCGACCACGCAACCGCCGCATCGCCGCCGTAGGCCGCGGACGTCATGCTCATCGGCACGCTGCGCTGCACGACCTCGCTGCCGATCGGCGCCCACGCCTCATCGAACGTGCTGGTCACGAGGCCAGTCGGGCCGCCGGTCGCCGTGACGCGCTGGCCGCGCGAGTAGAGGATCGGCGCGTCCCCGATGACGCTGCCATCGACCACCGCGAGCTCGCGATAGTCCTTGAGGTCACCGCGCACGATGTTGATGGAGGTCTTGTCGTTGGCGGTCAGGCCAACGATCAGCCGGCTGTCGACGACCGACGCCGAGACGCCGGTCCACGTGCCGTCCGTGCGGATCTTTGTGCCGATGGCATCGCCGATGATCAGCCCGCGCGCATCGGCGAGGAAGCCCTGGAGATAGCCGCCCTGCTTGGGGACGGTGAGGATGGCCGCACCTTGCTGCATCTGGACGACCGCGAGGTCGACGTCTTTAGCCGTGGGCACCACCGAGTCCCACGTGCTGGCAGCACAGACCTCGGGGACGAGCTTGGCGAGTACGCCGTTGTCCTCCACCGGGGCCTCGATGTCGGAGTTGGTACCGAAATCGTCTCCTTCACCCAGGTTGTCGCCGCATCCGGTCATCACTACGAGAGAGATCGCCAGAAAAGGCCGCATAATCCCACTATCCATAGATTCGATATCAAGTGGAAGGCGCGGAATACGGTTTTCCTTTTTTTCCTTGAGCCGCACGTGCACCTACATCATCGCCCGCCGAAACGGCGCGCCCAAGAAATCGGCGAAGTGCTCGCGCGGACTCGCGTGTCAGCACGTGACAGCCGGAACCACGGAAATTGTAAGCGCTTCGATAACCACATCGAAGCGTTCGCCCACATCGTCCTCGACGATCCACACCACAGCTTCACGTCGTCGGGATCCTGTCGGACATCGGGCACAAAAAAAATCGCCGTGCATCTTCATGCACAGCGCGCAGAGGCACCATCCGCGCGGGTCAGTGCTCCAGGAAGGCCTCCACGGAGGCGTCGCGGGACGCATCGCGCTCACGGTTCATCGGGTCGAACAGACCACGCGCCTTCGCCGACAGGCGCGACCAGGCATACGACTTGACGGCGCGAATCGCGAGCGCGCTGAGCCCGGCGGTGATCAGTCCACCGAGCGTGCGCTCCTCGTCCTCGTGGCGCGCGCGCGGTCCCATCGCGAGCACCGCCCCGGCCGCGAATGCGAGCCCGACCGTGGCAAACGGATGCTCCGCGACCTGGCGATCGAGCTCGGCCATCGCGTCCTCCAGGCGCCCGCGAAGGTCGGCGATCAGGCCCTGGGAATCTTGGTCCATATCCTCCATCGTGCACCTTAGCGGCGGCGGAACAGCCGCATCGTCAGATAGCCGACGCCGAACGCGATGCCGACCGCCTTGAGCGGATGCGCCTTGATCAGCTCCGAGGTGCGATCGAGCGCATCGCCACCGCGGTGCTTCGCGCTGTCGCTCATCTCGACCACGCGTGACTTGAATGCGTGTGCGCGCTGCTCACCGCGATCGACGAGGCTCTTCACGCTGTCGCGGATCGAGCCGATGCGCTCGTCCACGTGACCTTTCGTGGTGCCGTTTTTGTTCATGGCGGTAGGTCAAGCACCGTCCGTGCCTACAGGTTCCTAACGGCCGCCTCACACCGAGCACGTGCGGCCCTGCTCGTGTGCTCCGCGCGCACGCCGTTGCTCCCGTCAATCACGGCGGCGATCGGGCAGATCGATCTCGCCGGCGACTTCGTCACGCGGAGCCTTCGGCGTGATCGGCGCGCTGTGGTGGCGTAGCTGCGGCGTCCACCGCGGTCGTGGGACCACGGGGAGTACGTCGGTGATGCCGTTCTCGAGCGCATCGGGGTCGATGACCACCACCTCGTCCGTCAGCATCGCCGGCGGCGGCATCGCAGCGCCAGCCCGCGGCATATGGCGATGCTGGAGGTGCTCGCGTTCGAGCGCCGCGGTCAAATCGAGCGCGACCGCGCGTGCGAGCTGGCGCACCTCGATGGCCCCAGGACGCAGCGAAGGCTCTTTCTCGAGCATCCGGTGGACCAGTGCGCACAGTGCGGGTGGGGCGCTGGTGCGCTCGGCGAGCGGAGCTGGGTCGCTCGCGAGGTGCATGCACACCACTTCGGCGAGCGTACGGCCATCGAACGGTGGCCTGCCGCAAAGCGCCTCGTAAGCGATGATGCCGAGCGCATAGATATCGCACGGTGCGGCGATGCCGCGCCCCGTCGCCTGCTCGGGCGCCATGTAGATCGGCGTTCCTGGCGTCATCCCGTCGAGCGTGAGCCGTCCCATCGCGCCGAGCCGCGCGACGCCCCAGTCGATCACGCGCAGCGGATAGTTCGCGTCGGCGGGCGTGAGCAGCAAGTTGTCGGGCTTGAGATCGCGGTGGATGATGTTGCGCGCGTGCACCGCCGCGAGGACGTCCGCGACCTCGGCGAGCATCATCGCGACTTCGACGGGCGGCAGCTTCGTCGCGTAGTGCAGGCGGCTCGCGAGCGTCTCGCCTTCCACGAGCTCCATCGCGATCCACGGCCGATGATCCGGCAGGAGATTGCATTCGTAGACGCGCACGAGGCCCGCGTGGCGAATGTCCTCGAGAATGCCGGCTTCCTGCACCATCCGGCTCGCCATGCCCGGCTGCCGTCGCAGATCGGCGTGCATGATCTTGATGGCGGCACGACGCGGGAGCACCGCGTGCACGGCCTCGTACACGATGCCCATCCCACCGCGGCCGATCTCCTTGACGATGCGATACGACCCGACCATGTCGTCAGGCGCTAGCGTCGTCGCGGGTTCCGAGGTCATGCCCGGTCGCGTTGCAGAAAGCTTGCCGCCGTCAGCACTGCGCTGAGACGCACGGTGTTCATGCATGCGCGGACGCTGGCATGAGGCGTGCTCGCAAAGCGACGACGATGGGCAGTTCACAGGTGAAAGTGCCTCCGGATGAAGGCTCGCTGCCACCTGGAACGATGGTGAGCGCCTACCGCATCGCGGGAATGATCGGCGCCGGCGGGATGGGCTCCGTCTATCAGGCGCGCCACGCGATCGCCGGGCGCACGGTCGCGCTGAAGGTGCTCCGCGAAGACCAGCTCGCGCAGGATCGCGCGATCGACCGGATGATGCGCGAGGCGGCGATTCTCGCTACGGTCCAGCACCCCGGGATTCCGCGCTTTGAAGAGTGCGGCCTGCTCGCTGACGGTCGGCCGTGGATCGCGATGGAGCTGATCGAGGGCGTCCCGCTCGCGACACGCATGCAGCGTGGCCTCGTGGATCCTGGAGAGGTGATCGACGTGGTGGCGGGTGTCGCGGCTGTGCTCGATGCCGCACACGCACGCGGGGTCACGCACCGCGATCTCAAGCCCGACAACATCTTCCTCACCCCCGAAGATCCGCGTACGCGCGTCCGTGTGATCGATTGGGGCATCGCCCATCACCTCACCGGCACGCGCTTCACCAACCTCAACGAAGCGATCGGCACGCCGACGTACATGGCACCGGAGCAAGCGCGCGGCGGCCCCACCGACGGTCACTGCGACGTTTACGGTCTGGGCATCGTCGCGTACCAGGCGCTCACCGGCCGGCCGCCGTTTGTCGGCGCGACCTCCGTCGAGATCCTGGTCCAGCACCTCAACCGTCCACCGCCAGCTCTCGCGCCGCGCTGCCCCGATGCGCCGTATGGCCTGATCGATCTCGTCGAGCGCATGCTCGCGAAAAACTTCGAGGAACGGCCCTCCGCGGCGACCGTCCATCGCGAGCTCGTCAGTCTGTGCGCCCGGACCGCGGAGCGCGCAGAAGCGCGAGCCCAGGAGCCCTCGGGGGACTTCCCACGCCCGATCATCGAGGCGAATCAAACGCCGCCGACCGCGGTGATCCGCGCACCGCGACCGGACGTGTTCGATGAATAGCTAGGCGTCGGGACCTTCGCCCTCGTCCTCCTCCTCGTCGAAGTCCAGGTCATCGAGATCGAAGAGATCATCGAGGTCGTCGTCGTCGAGCTCCTGGTCCCCTTCATGGGCGGCTCGGACGACCTCCGCCTCTTCCTCGTCCTTTGCCTGCTCGTCATCGGGATGGGGGCTGCTTGGATCGCGCGGCATGTCTGCTGCGTGCAGCAAGGTAAGTGCCAGGGCGCTCACTCGGTGGCGGGCTCAGCGGTTCGCCGACACTCCTCGCCGACCGCATCGCGGTCTTGCTGAGCGAGAGTGAGGGCTGCCCGCGCTTCGTCGCTGTCCTTGCGCAACCGATCGCGTTCGTCGCTCGCGTTCGTCGCTCGCGTTCGCGTTCGCGTTCGCGTTCGCGCGCTGCCAACCGTCCGTGCCCATGACGCACTGGCGAGCGGAGCCGTACCTCCGCACGTCATCTCGGTCGTTCTCGACTGCATCGCGGCACTCGGCTGCCGTGCTTCGTGCGGTTCGGCGGCCGAGCGCGTATGCTCTGGGAGTGCTCTCGACCGCAGTTACAGCAGCGGTGACCGCATTCGCCACGGCTGTCCGCGCGCGGTTCGGTTCCCGGGTCCACGCGATCCTGGTATTCGGCTCGCGCGCGCGCGGCGACGCCAGACCAGATTCCGACGTCGACGTCGCGGTCGTGGTCGATGGTCTCACGGGCGGCGAGGGGCGAGAAATCGCGCAGCTGGCCGGTGACGGGCTGACCGACCACGACGTTCTGATCTCCGCCTTCGCGATCTCCACCGCGCGCATGGAAGAGCTCACGGCCCGCGGCCGCCTGATCGCGCTGGACATCGCGTGCGACGGAATCTCCGTATGACCGAAGAGCTTCGCCGCACCAACATCCGCGACGAGATCGCGCGCGCCGAGGACGCGCTCAAGGCGGCGGAGGCGTTGATCCCCCTCGCCCTGTTCGCAGACGCGATCTCGCGCAGCTACTACGGGGTGTTCCACGCCCTGCGCGCGCTGGCGTTCACGCGGGGAATCGAGCCGCGCACGCACGCCGGCGTGATCCATGTGTTCAACACCGAGTTCGTGCGCACGGGCTTGTTCCCCTCCTCTTTCAACCGCACGCTCTCCGGGCTCCAGCGTTCCCGCGAGCTCGCCGACTACGACGCTGCGGTGGTGTTCTCGGAACCCGACGCACGCGCCGAGCTCGTGGACGCGCGTGCGTTCGTCACCGCGGCGCTCGCGTGGCTCGCGAGCGAGGGGTGGCTGAGCTCGCCCGGCGGGACATAGCCACCGCTCGCGCCGGTCCGGTGTCCGTCCGGATCTCGGACAACGCGGGCGAGCGCCGGACGCGCACCCGGCGCAAGCTCTCGACGAGAAGGACGTGCTGCGTGGCCCGGCCGTGCACGCGGGCTCGGCCATGGAGGTGCTACGATGGAAGGGATGGAGCGTTCAGTCGAGGACCGCTGGCCGCACGGCCCGTTCATTCCGCCCTGGGAGAACGTCGATGCGCGCGAGCAGCGGGTCGTTCTTTGCGGGGTCTCGTGGGCGCAGTACGTCGCGCTCGCCGACGCGCGCGAAGAGGGGAAGGCGCCTCATCTCGCCTTCCTCGACGGCGAGCTGGAGGTCCTGATGCCAGGGGACCGTCACGAGCTCATCAAGACGTTCCTCGCCCGCCTGCTCGAGCTGTACGCCTTCGAGGCGAAGATCCGGATCATCGGATACGGCAGCACGACCCGGCGCAACCCACGCCGACACGCCGCGGCCGAAGCCGACGAGAGCTACCTCGTCGGTGCGCGCAAGCGCCTCCTCGTTTGCGAGGTCGTCCAGACACACGGTGGCATCGATAAGCTGGAGGTCTACCGCCGGCTCGGCGCCGACGAGGTCTGGTTCTGGATCGACGGAGAGATCGCGGTCTACTCGCTGGTCGGCGGCGACTACCAACTGCGCCGGCGCTCCGGCGTGTTCCCCAAGCTCGACCTACGCATGCTCGAGCGGATCATCAACTCGACCGCGGACGACGACCAGGACGACGCCGTCCGCGCGTTCGTGCGTTCGCTCCGCCGCCGTTCGCGCCCAGCCCCACGCGCAAAGCGTTGAGCCCGCGACGATGGACCCGTGTCCCGTCGTCGAGCACTACAAGGAGGCGTCGATCTCTCCCTGATCCAGGAGAATCTGCGGCTGATCCCAGACGAACGAATTCGCAAGATGATCGCCGCGCTCGAGCTCGTCGAGGCGATCAGGTCCTCGAGCAAGGTGCCCGGGCGATGACGAACTTTCCGCGCTTGTCTTCGGCCTCGACGGGCGCTCCGTCGATCTCGCGACGTTGATCTACCTCAAGTGCGCGGCGGGTCGGCCGAAGGATCTCGAGCGAATCACGGAGCTGGAGCACAGCGCACGGGCTCGCGAGACGGATCCGAATACGTAGATTGCGGTATTTCCGGCCGCGTCCGCTCCCTCGTAGCCTACGTAGAGCACCGGAGGTCGTGGTGTCCGATGTTCCCCCCCCCCCCCTGAGCACGATCGCTCCGAGCGGAGCGCCAGGTTCTATCGCTGGCTGTTCACGCTCGATCGCCACACCGCCCCCGACGTCGTCCTGAGCGAAGCGCTGCACCTCATCGCCGACGATACCGCCGCGGCCCTCGCCTACCTCGAGCTGTTCGGAGCCGACGGCTCTAACAGCCCAAGCTATCGTCATGCCCATCCAGACGCAGATGACGCTTGCGGCGCGATCTCGCGCAGCATCATTCGCCACGTGATTTCCGAGCGGCGCACCGTGGAGACCCCGTGTGCGGTCGCGGATGCGAGGTTCGGTGGCGCGGAGAGCGTGCGACGCAACGAGATCTACGCGGCGATGTGCGCCCCGATCATGGAGCCCGATGGCAGGCTCGTCGGTGTCGCGTACTTGCAGGCCGGCGTCGGGGCTCCCGCGTTCGGAGACCTCGCGCGCGAGCGTCTCGTCGCGTTGACACAAGCGCTCGCGCATGTCGCCAACCGCCTGCGGTGGCCGCGCGAGAAGCTCACCTACCATCGCATGATGGACGACTATGCAGCGTCGCTTGCGGACGAGGCGCATCGGCGCAACGACACGAATGCGACCGCGGCGGCGCGCGATCTCGGGATCGATCGAAAGACGTTCTATCGGTTCCGCTATCGCAAGCCGTGAAGGTGTGGCGAAAACTCCCCAATCTGCAGTGGTCGCGCTGCGCAGGTGAGTTGACGCTTGCGGACGCGCGGCCGGATCCCGTAGACACGAACGCGCGCTCGTAGGCGGTGCGGCGGAGGGCCGGATCGCGCGTCGAGTCGCACGTTTTTTGGCGATCTGCGAGCCATGGGCTCATGACGGAGGAGTCATGTCCAAACTGATGTTGTTCGCGCTGGTGCTGATCGGCGTCACGGTCGTCGCGTCGACCTCGCGCAGCGATGACCTCGGACCCACGACGGAGACGCCGCCGAGCGTGGACCTCTCGTTCCCGGCGACGGTGCCGCAGGGGCCCAATCCACCGCACGATATGGTCACGCAGCCGTTCGACATCGGGCCGCCGCAAGCGGCGTGGAGCTACGAACAGCTGTCTGCTGCCGAGAAGGCCGTGGTGGACCATGGACGCCAGCCACTCGGAGCGCAGGCTGATCTGGACGCCTACAACGCCGCCATGGCCAAGCTCGCGGCGCAGTCGAACGCCGTGATGTCTGCCCGCATGCTCGGCGTCGACGGACTCGGCGACGTGGGGGTGATCCCGTGAGGCGCGCGGCCTTCGTCATGCTCGCAGTGCTCGGGAGCTGTGACGGCGCCGGCCTCGACACCGACGAGGCGAAGCTGGGCTCGCTCGCGTTCGAGGTCCCGGCGACATGGGAGCGCACGAATCACGAGCCATCGGGCGCGCGCTCGGCGATGTGGACGCCGCTTGCTGACGAGAACGCGCGCAAGGAATCGGTCACGGTGATCCGCACGGTGGCGTACGTCGACCCCGAACGGCTCGCCAACGGGGGCCTTGGCCAACTGCTAGCTGGTGCCCAGGGCTCCTTGCTTGGCGCACGCATTTCGCCCGTGACGCCATTCCAGACGCGGCGCGGCTTCACGGGCGCGAAGATCGAGGTCACGTTTCAGGCGGGCGCGGGTGCATCGCGATACCGCCGGATCCACGCCGTGCTGCTCGAGCCAGGGACAGGCGGGCTTGTTCACGTGATGTACACGGCGGCGAATCCCGACAACAAGCTGACGGCGTTCTACACCGTGCTCGAGAGCATTCACCACGAGGGAGCGTGAACGTGGCGAAGCGAAGTCTGGTTTCGATCTGTGCGCTCGCCGCGCTGGTGCTACCGACGGTGGCGCACGCAGGCGAGATCTGTGGCAACGGGGTCGACGATGACAGCGACGGGCTGCAAGACGAGGGCTGCTACAGCGGCCTCTCCACAGTCTGCGAGTCGCCGCTGTCGTGCAACGAGACCGGGTTCGTCAGTCCGTTGCTCGGCACGCTCCACTACAAGCTGCCGCCGGATGTGGCGCCCAAGGTTCCCTACGGGCTGGGGATCGGCTTCCGTCGCTTCTACTCCTCGCAACTCGCGCCTGGCATCACCGCGCCCCCCACGTTTCAGGCGGCGGGCACGGCGCAGAACGGGACGGGAGCCATCTCCCCGGCCTGGCCGACGCACCAGGCGAATGACGTCGCGCTCCTGATCGTCGAGACCGCGGGTGGCCAGGCCGCGTCGCTGTCCAACGCGCAGGGGTTCACGTCGCTCAGCGGGTCGCCGCAGGGCGACAGCGTGAACATCAACGGCACCGTGCTGACGGTGTGGTGGAAGCGTGCTGCGACGGCGGCGGAGGCGGCACCGACAGTCGCGGACTCCGGCGACCACCAGATCGCGCAGATCCTCACGTTTCGCAACGTCGCGACCAGCGGCAACCCCTGGGATGTGACGGCGGGTAGCGCGACCGCGGGGACAGGCACAACCGCGATCTCGATTCCAGGGGCCTCGACGACGGTGCCCAACGCGCTCGTGGTGGCCATCGTGGCGACGAGCGAAGCGACCTCGGCCTCGGGCTGGACCAACGCGGCACTCGCGGGGCTTACCGAGCGGACCGATGTGTCGACGACGAGTGGCAATGATGGCGGCTTCGCCGTCGCGACGGGCGTCAAGCTGGTCGCGGGGTCCTACGGCGCGACCACCGGCACGCTGGCGTTGACCGCGCGCCAGGCGGCGCTCTCGATCGCGCTGCGCCCGGTGGACAACGCGCCCGCGTGGAAGAAGCCGCTCGGCGAGCGGTGGGGCCACACGTACACGACGTGGATCGACAAGGCGGGCAGTGGCACGTCGGCGGTGCTCACGGTCCACACGAGCCAGGGCGCGGACGTGCGAGCGCCGTGGGGCAGCACGGTGAGCGGGTGGGATCGGTTCACGCCGCAGTCCGGGTATCACGTGCAGTACATCCAGCAGCGCCAGACGTCGCCGTTCGAGTACCAGATCAGGCTCCTGACGGGCGAGACGCTCGTCTACAACAGCAGCGGGCGCCTTATCGAGCTGTGGGACACGCTCGCGACGCCGAACAAGGTGCTGGTCGGCTACGACGGCAACGGCCAGGTTTCCACGGTCACGGACGCCTCCACGAAGCGCCGGTTGTTGTTCGGGTACACGGGTACCCTGTTGACGTCGGTCGCATTCCAGGTCGACACGACGGGTTCGTTCACGACGTATCACACGACGAGCTACGGCTACACGAGCAACGCGCTGACGGGCGTGACGATCGGTGGGGCTGCAGCGCAAACGAACGTGTACACGAACGGGTACCTCACGCAGATCCAGGACGCGGCGGGGAACAACATACTCGGGGTCGCCTACAACGAGACGGCGGGTAAGGTCGCGCGTCTCGAGGTACCGAGCGGCTGGCTGGGCTACGACTACGACTCGAGTCGCGCGAGCTGCACGGGTAAGACGGTCCTTTACTTCAACCTCGGCAATACCTCGACGTGCAGCGTCGATGGAGACTGCGGCAGCGGCTTTCTGTGCGGCGGCAAGACCGGCACCGGCGCAACGGGCAAATGCTTCCGCGCAGCCCGCTGCCTGACGGTGTCGAGCCCGAGCGAGGACGTCATCACGCAGGTGACGTCGCTCGGCCCGCCGAGCGAGACCTGCACCGGCGCGTGCTTGCAGGCGTCGCAGTACATCTGGAACACCGGCAGCGGCGCGCTCGATCTGCAGGCAATCCAGGATCCCGCGGGGAACTACACGGCCCAAGCGTTCAACAGCAACGGCTTGCCGACAACGATCGTCTATGGCGACAACGACACCGATCCGACGAACAGCGGCGGCAGCCGGAAGCAGTTCATCGCATACGACACGGCGTTTCCGGGCAAGGTGAAGGAGACGTGGCGGCAGAGCGATCTGGTGTCGTCGCCGGCGTGCGTGGCGGGGACCAGCGGCGGTAGCGGCTGCGCACGGACGGTGCGGACCTACAACGCCGACGGCAAGCTGACGCAGATCCAGGAGCTCGGCTCGACCTACAACGCCGACAACGCCGTCACGAGCTACACGTACACGACGACGATGACCTACGACGACAAGGGCCGGTTGACGCAGATCAACGGCCCCTTGGCGACGGCCGACGACGTGACCGACTTCGGGTACTACGACTCGAGCAGTGCTCTCAAGAGCCACTTCCTGTACCGCATCGATCGCAAGAAGAATAGCAGCGCCTATCTGACCCAGTTCGCGACCGAATATGACTTTTGGGGCAACCCGACCGAACTGAAGGATGCCGACAACACCATAACGTGCCTGACCTTCGACGCCGCGCGCGGGTACCTGACGCAGCGGCGCGAGGCGATGGCCGGCCAAACGACTTGCACCGCAGGTACCGGCGATCTGGTGACGAAATGGTTGCGCGACTCCGCCCTGCGCCTGGTGCGGATCGATCGGCCGGATGGAACGTGCTTGTTCTTCGAGTACGACAGCAAGGGGCGCCTCCTGCGCACGAAGCGACGTGACGACTGCAACCCGAGCTCGGCAGGCGACAAGCAGGAGTACGTGTACGACACGGAGGGCCTGGTCACCGAGATCCAGACGTACGACGCGTCGAGCACGCTCGTCGCGAAGCAGCCGTTCACGTACTACGACAGCCGCCAGCTCGAGAAAGTCATTAACCCCGTCAACACCTCGACGTGGACCGGCATCACCTACGATCCACGCGGCCTCGTCAGCCAGGTGGATGCGGCGGGTGGCTTGGGGAAGACAGTCTTCAACCGCACTGGGACGGCGGGCGCGGAAGGCCGCGTAACGTCGGTCGATCGGTACAAGACCAGCACGCTGTTCGACAGCTGGAGCCTCATCTATGCGTGGCTCGGCGAGCAGACCTCCGTCACCGACGGAGATTCCAAGGTCACGCAGATGATCCGCGATGATCTCGGCCGCGTCATCAACGTCGTTTCGCCCGACAAGCCCAATCGCGAGAAGCGGATGTACGACGAGGCATCGCGCCTTACGAAGATCATCGAGAACTACTCGTCGACGACGGGCTTCGTGCACAACTTCACGTTCGATCACCTGGGCCGGAAGCTGGTCGACGACTATGCCGCGGGCAACGCTACCTACGGCAGCTGCAACGGCACGACGAGCCCACCTTCGCCCGAGATCGAGCGCGTGTACGACGCGCCGCCCGGCGGCTGCCCGAGCGCAATGACGTCGAGCGGCGGCTGCCAACACACGGCCGGGCGTTTGGCCTATACGCGCGTGCGTTTGTACTGCGGTGCTGGCACGGACAACTCGATGGATCGCGAGACGTTCTACTCGTACGATGCGGCCGGGCGCGTGATCACCGAATACATCGTCGACGAGGCGGGGCCACGGACCACGGCGCTCCAGCGGTTTCAGTGGACGCCGAACGGCGAGCTGGCGCAGGTGATCACGCCGTCCACGACGACGCTGGCCTGGACCTACGGCTCAGGAATCAGCAACTCGGACGGCGACCGAGTGACGGCGCTCGCGCGTGCGGGGAGCACGTTCATCGACGCCGTGGCCTGGTATCCGTACGGACCGCTACAGCAATACAACCAGCAGAACACGCTGGGCGGCATCGCGATGCGCACGCGGATCACGCGGAACCTCGCGTACCGCCCCACCGGGGTCTACATGGAAGCGCAGTCCGGCGGCGGCATGGCATACTCGGTTGTTCTCGCAGAGGACGCCAAGGGGCGCATCACGAAGCGCGACTACACATCCTCCGCGGGCGGCGTGCAGGACTCCTACTTCCTCTACGACGACCAAGACCGCGTGCTGTGCGAGACCACGAGCCTCGTCTCGAGTTGCCCTACCAGCGGGAGCTCGATCAAGAACAGCCACACGGCGTCGCCGCCGTTCACGAATGCAGGCGACTGGAAGGTGCTCAAGCGTCCCATCCCGGGAAGCACGGGCGGCCTCACCCACACCTTCAATCCGAGTGGTTATGGGACTTCGCACCGGATCACCAGCGTCAGTCAGTCGGATGGCACGCCGGCGCTCGGTACGACCACGTTCGACTACGCCCACCCGTACTCCACCGGGTCCCGGTCGCAGGAGTACCTCGGCAATGGTTCCCTGCCGGACTACCGCGCGTTCCAATACGACGTGCGCCACAACCTCAAGGAGGTGGCGGGCTTCCGTAAGAACGGTGCGAGCTGGACGACCTACTACAACTACAGCGGTTTCGACGACCAGAACCGCCGCGCGTGGAAGTCGATGACGACCACGGTGGGGAGTTCCACGGTCGTTTCGACCTGGCTCTACTACTACGATCCTATCGACCGGCTGACGGAGATCCTGTACATCCCGAACACGCAGTCGCCGGGCACCAATACTGTGTTTCAGCTGCTGTGGCTCGACGACTCGGCTGGTTGGCTACCATCAGATCGATACCGGAGGAAGCACCTCAAAGGTAAGCGCTGTGCGAACCAGTGGCAGTCTTTGCGACCGGTCCGCTTGACCGCTACGGCTGTTCGCTTGGCGGGACCGTGAAGCTGCCAAGCTGCATGTCGAGTTCGTCCGGGTTCAGTCGCGCACGCGTCGCGGTCCAGT
>JANRKM010000229.1:0-24461 GCA_033763475.1 Kofleriaceae bacterium | reverse complement strand
TCCAGATCGGGCACGGGCAAGGGCACGGGCACGGGCACGGGGCAGGTCGCTGCAAACGCGGCTGCGCCGCGTTTGTCAGCGTCCTGCTAGAGGACTGAGAGGCACGTGGAGCAGGCAAAACGCTGGTCGCTCACGGCGGGCATCGAGGCCGGCCTCAGGTTCTGACTCACGAAAAGCCCGGAGAGCGACGAGGCACATGGCGTGAACCTCCTGTGCTCATGCCGACGACGACGCAGCCGCTCTTGCGCTTCGTCGTCCTCTACGCGTTGCTGTACGGCGCGTTCGGCGTGGCGTCGCCGTTCTTGCCGGCGCTAAGCGAAGCGCACGGGCTGCATGCCGCGCAGCTTGGCGTTGTCCTCGCGGCAGGCATGGCGGTGCGCATGTTGTCGTCGACGTTCGCCGGCCGGATCGGAGACCGCGCGCATGCCTTGCGTCGCGTGCTCGCAGTGTGTGCGGTGGCAGCCGCGCTGATCGCCCTCGCGTATCTACCGGCGCGCGGCCTGGTGCCGCTCCTCGTCGTCACGCTGCTGCACGGAGCGATGTTAGCGCCGCTCCCCGTCCTCGCCGACGCGCTGTCGCTCGAAGCGGCCAAGGCGGCACGCGGCTTCGAGTACGGCTGGGTGCGTGGCACGGGCTCGCTCGCGTTCGTCGGCGGCACGCTGCTCGCCGGCCAGCTGATCGGCGGGTTCAACCTCGACGTGATCGTGATGCTGCAGGCGCCGCTCCTGTTGGCGGTCGCGATCGGCGCGAGCTTTGTCCCCGAGGCATCGCCGCTGCGCACCCAGCATCTCGGACGAGCGCCGGGGGTGCGCGCGCTCGTCGGCAACTCGCAGTTCAGGCGCGTGATCGCGGTGGCCGCGCTCGTTGGGGGCAGCCACGCGCTTCACGACGCATTCGCCGTGATCATCTGGACTCGCGCCGGCGTCGCACCGGGTGCCGCGAGCCTCTTGTGGTCCGAATCGGTGATCTCCGAGGTGCTCGTGTTCTTCGTCGTCGGCCCGGCGCTCCTGATGCGCTTCCCACCGGGGCACGTGCTCGTCCTCGCCGCGCTCGCCGGGGTCCTCCGTTGGGCGATCGCGGGACACACCACGGCGGTCAGCGCGCTCGCGGCGATCCAGCCGCTGCACGGCTTCACCTTCTCGCTGCTCCACCTCGCGTGCATGCGGCTGCTCGCGCGCATCGTCCCCGCCGGCCTCGAGGGCCGCGCGCAGGCGATCTACGGCACGGTCGCGATCGGGGGGACGACCGCGTTATTGACGCTCATCTCCGGCGTGCTGTTCGTGCAGCTCGACATTCACGCGTTCTGGTGCATGGCCGCGCTCTGCCTGGTGGCCATGGTCCCGGCCGCTCGGGTGCGCGACGCCCGAGGGCCTACCGTGAGGAACTGACACGCGGTGCCGACATCCCGGCGGATCGATGTGCGATCAGCGACGCGCGGCTGCCGGAACGTCGAACCGATCGAGCTCCGTCACCTTGGTCCACGCCTTCACGAAGTCCCGCACGAAGCGCTCCTTGCCATCGACCTGCGCGTAGACCTCGGCGATCGCGCGTAGCTCGCTGTTGGAGCCGAACACGAGATCGACGGGCGTCGCCGTCCACTTGAGCTTGTTGGTCTTGCGATCACGGCCCTCGTAGAGCCCCGCCGTCTTCGCCGGCGTCCACTTGTTCGACATGTCCAGCAACTGGACGAAGAAGTCGTTGGAGAGGACGCCCGGCGTCGTGGTGAACACGCCGTGCTTGACGCCATTGGTGTTGGCGTCGAGGGCGCGGAGACCACCGACGAGCGCCGTCATCTCGGGTACCGTAAGGTCGAGGAGCGCCGCCTTGTCGACGAGCGCCTCGGCCGGTGACACCGTCTGGCCCGCCGCGTAGTAGTTGCGGAAGCCGTCCGCCTTCGGCTCGAGGAAGCCGAACGAGGTGATGTCCGTCTGCGCCTGCGTCGCGTCGGTGCGCCCCGGACGGAACGGCACCTGGACGTCGACGCCGGCCTTCTTCGCGGCCTGTTCGATGCCCGCGTTCCCGGCAAGCACGATCACGTCGGCGAGCGAGACCTTCTTGCCGCCCTTCGCCGCCTTGTTGAAGTCAGTCTGCACCTGCTCGAGCTTCTTCAGGACCTTGGCGAGCTCGGCGGGCGAGTTCGCCGCCCAGCGCTTCTGCGGCTCGAGGCGCACGCGGGCGCCGTTCGCGCCACCGCGCATATCCGAGCCCCGGAACGTCGACGCGGCGGCCCACGTGGTGCGAACGAGCTCGGGAACCGTGAGGCCCGAGGCAAGGATCTTCGCCTTGAGGCTCGCGACGTCCGCCGCGTCGACCAGCGGGTGGTTGACGGCGGGCAGCGGGTCCTGCCAGGTCAGGATCTCCTTCGGCACCTCGGCGCCGAGGTAGCGCGCGCGGGGGCCGAGGTCGCGGTGGGTGAGCTTGAACCACGCCTTCGCGAACGCGAGCTTGAACGTCTCGGGCTTGTCCTTGAACTGCTGCACGACCTTGCGGTATGCGGGGTCGAACTTGAGCGCGAGGTCGGTGGTGAGCATCACCGGTGGGTGGCGCTTCTTCGGATCGTGCGCGTCGGGCACCGCATCCGCGGCCTGACCCTTCTCGGGGATCCATTGCGTCGCGCCGCCCGGGCTCTTGGTCTGGACCCACTCGTAGTTCATCAGGTTGTCGATGTAGTCGTTCGTGAACGCGATCGGATTCGTCGTCCACGCGCCCTCGAGACCACTGGTGACGGTGTCACCGCCGGAGCCCTTGCCACACTTGTTCTTCCAGCCGAGGCCCTGATCCTCGATGCCGCCCGCGGCCGGCTCGCCGCCGACACACTTCGCCGCCGCGTGCGCACCGTGCGTCTTGCCGAACGTGTGCCCACCGGCGATCAACGCGACCGTCTCCTCGTCGTTCATGCCCATGCGACCGAACGCTTCGCGGATGTCCTTCGCTGACGCGATCGGATCCGGCTTACCGCCGGGACCTTCCGGGTTCACGTAGATGAGGCCCATCTGCTTCGCGGCGAGCGGCTGCTCGAGCTTGCCGCCCTGATGCCGCTCGTCGGCGAGCCACTTCTTCTCCTTGCCCCAGTAGACGAGGTCCGGTTCCCAGTCGTCGGCGCGACCACCAGCGAAGCCGAACGTCTGGAAGCCCATCGCCTCGAGCGAGACGTTGCCGGCCAGCACCATCAGATCGCCCCACGAGAGCTTCTGCCCGTACTTCTGCTTCACCGGCCACAGCAGGCGCCGCGCCTTGTCGAGGTTCGCGTTATCCGGCCAGCTGTTCTGCGGGTCGAAACGGAGCTGGCCACCGTCAGAGCCGCCGCGGCCGTCGCCCGAGCGATAGGTGCCCGCGCTGTGCCAGGCCATGCGGATGAAGAACGGACCGTAGTTGCCGTAGTCGGCCGGCCACCACTCCTGCGACGTGGTGAGGACCGCCTTGATGTCGGCCTTGACCGCTGCCAGGTCGAGGGTGGAGAACGCCTTCGCATAGTCGAACTCGGCGCCGAGCGGATTCGATGCGGGCGAGTGCTGGCGAAGGGGCGCGAGATCGAGCTGATCCGGCCACCAGAACTTGTTGGACTTCGGCGTGCCGTCGGCGAGCGCGGTGCCGGCGGTCATCGTCGGAATCGCGGCGGTCGCGAGGGCGAACAGCCACCTCATCGCACGTTGTTTGGCGAGCTTCGTCTTCTTCATGAGGCATAGAATGCGACATGCTCCCTGATTGCTTCCAATACCTAGGACGAATCGCGCTGATAGGTATTTGCTATCAGTTCAGAGGAGGATGTCGTCGACCGGGTCCGCAGGCAGCGGCGCCGGCGTGCGCGTGACGGCCATGCACAACGTGCAGGCGTGGGGCGCGTGGGGGACGTCGCGGCGATGCAGATCGAGCACCGCACGAGATAGCTGGGCGAGCTCGCGCCGAACTTCGCGCCGGCGGCCCGCGACGCGCTCGATCTTCATGTCGTCGTAGCCGGTGGTCTGGTGCCGCATCCAGGCGATCACCGCGGCCTCGGCACGCTCCTCGATCGGGATGCGCTGCGTCCGCGCGACCGTACCGCTCCCGACCGGCGTCGCGTGGGCGGCTACCAGCTGCGCGACCTGGCGCCCCAGCTCGGCCCACCGGGGGCCGAAGCGGAGGAACTCGCGCACCTCCTCCTCGAAGCTCGCGGCGTACGCGGCATGATTGCGCTCGCGGCGCTCGACGTCCGAGGCGCGCTTCTTCGCGTACGCCTCGGTCGAACGTTCGGCGTCGAGCGCGGCGCGGGCGGTAGCGATGTTCGCGCGCGGTGCCCACAGCCCCTTCGAAAACGCCTTACGGCCCTTCTTTTCGATTACCTGCCACGAGGGTCCCGCTGCCTTCACGCGCCGGGTGAGGCCCGCATCGCCGGGCGGCAAGCACTCCCAGTCGGCAGGTGGCGACACGCGGCGCCCGTCGGGGGCGACGAACACGCGGGGGTCAGAGGTAGGTGCGAGCGTCAGCGACTCGGGCACGCGACGACGTTGCAGCAGGCGTGACGTGAAGTCGAGTGCCCTAGGACCGCTCGTGGCCGAGATCGACGAGGACGATGTCGGGATCGGCATTGAAGCGGACGGCGACCTCGGTGCCTCCGATCCCGCGACTGACGATGAGCGTGCGCCCGTCGCCGACGTCGTAGCGGCCGTGCGCGAACTCGCGCGACAGCGGGCCGGGCACCAGGATCGGTATTTCGCCCGGCAGGGCGACGTGACCGCCATGGGTGTGGCCGCATAGCGCGAGCTCGAACGGCTGCTCGCGCAGGTACAGCATCGCCTCTGGCGCGTGGACGAGCACCAGGCGCACGTGATCGTCGTCGGTGAACACCGGCAGCGTCGGCCGTGCGCCGGTCCACGGATCGTCGAGCCCCGCGAGCGTCACGTGTGGAGTCAGTGGCACGCGCTGGTTGACCAGCATGCGCACACCTACATTCTCGAGCGCGCGCGTGATCGCCGCGTCGTCGGCCCACAGGTCGTGGTTGCCCATGACTCCATACATACCCAGGGGCGGACGCAGACGCGCGATGCGGGTGGCGACCTCGGGGATGTAGTCGGCCAGCAGGAACACGTAGTCACCGCCGAAAAGGATCACGTCGGGCTCGGCGGCCGCGAGCCTCGCGAACGCCTCGTCGAGCAACGTGGGATGGGTGCACGGCCCCGCGTGCAGATCCGACGCGAAGGCGATCCGCAACGGCCGCGCACCTGCTGGCCAGCGACGGGTGAGGACGCGATGGCGGCGCACGCGGACGGGTCGCTGCAGGCCCAGAGCCCGCGTGAGGCGCGCGGGCCAGTGCCCGCGATACGCCTGGTGCAGCATCCACTCGACGACGTGTCGCCCCTGCGAGTAACGCATGCCTCGTCCGAGTAACGGCACGGCCGCAGTATGCACATTTGATCCGCGAGTGCGAACGTGCGCGCTCCTGCTGGGAGGTTTGCTGATCGTGGCTCGAAGTTAGCGCGTTAGCGTCGTGACTACCGCGTGTAGCATGCGTAACAGCTCGTCACGCGACGGCAGCTCCCACGCACCACGGACGAGGCGCCGCTCGAGCTCGGGCAGTGCAGTGCCCGGCGGACAGGTTACGAACACGGGCCGTCGTCGCGGGGCGGGCGCGTGTGTGGAACTGGCCGCGCCTCCAAGCGCCACCCAGTCCACGTGATATGACCCGTGCGTGCGATCGACCCGCCTCGTCGTCCGAACCGGTAGACACCCCCACGTGTCCGCCCGCCGTCTCTTGTGGCCGGGGTGCGGCACCCTCGTCCTCGTCATCATTGCGGTGGGCACGCTCGCCGGTTGCCGGGACCACCCGGGCCAGCCGCAACCGCCCTCCCCCGCCGCCGACGTACCTCCCGCCCACGCACCCGATGCGGCGCCGCCGGGCCGCGCGTCGACGCCCCCCGCGCCCGCCGTCGCACTCACCGGGGCTCTCGATCCCGCGCGCCCGTTCTCCCTCGAGCTCGGCCGCGGAAGCGGGCGGTTCGGCCTCTCGACGATCGCTATCGACGAGCGCGGACACGTCGTCCTCCACGCGGAGCGGAAGGGACAGCGCAAGCCCACCGCGAAGGAGCGCCGGGAGCACGACCTCCGTCCCGACGAGAACATCACCGAGGGCTGGTGGGAGCGCGCCCAGCTCGACCTGCCGCCCGCAAGCATGGATGAGCTGCGCGCTGCCGTCCGCGTGCTCGATCCGCTCGCCCTCGCCGCGGTCCACAAGGAGCCAGGCGTCTACGACGGGACCCAATGGGTGTTCCGGATCCAACAGGGCCAGATCGATCATCTCATCTACTGCGACAACCGGTTCCCCGAGACGCTCAAGGCCTTCGCCACGACGCTCGACGGCATCCTCGATCGCGCGGGCCGCCGTGGGCTGACGTTCACACGGGTCCCCGAGGGCACGAAGCCTCGACACGACGACGTGCTCTGGGAGCGCGTCGACAAGCTCGTGCGTTGACTACTTCCGCGCCAGCCAGATATAGGCGCGCGGCGCGCCCGGGGTGGAGGGCGGAGGACGCACCACCTCGACGGTGAAGCCTGTCTCGCGCAGCCACGTTGTGAAGGTGCGCGACGGGAACGACGACCACACCGCGAGAAGCCCACTCGGACGCAACGACCGGCGGGCGCGCAATAGGCCCGCGCGCGTGTACAGCCTGGCGTTACCGGCACGCATGAGAGCGTCGGGGCCGTTGTCGACATCGAGCAGGACCGCGTCGAAGCGCCCCTTGTTGTCCTGCATCACCTTCGCGACATCGCCCACGACGAGCTTCACGCGTGGATCGTCGAGCGGACGCCTGGCGAACTTGCCGTACTTGTCGTGACTCCAGCGCACGACCTCGGGAAGCAGCTCGGCGACGACGACCTTGGCCTTCTTGGGCAACACGTCCAGCGCGGCGCGCAGCGTGAAGCCAAGCCCGAGACCGCCGATCAGCACGCGCGGCACCGTGATGCCCACGACACCCTCGCCGACGATGCGCCCGAGCGCGTCCTCGGAGGCGTGCTCGTGGGTGCTCATCAGCGTGCGGCTGCCGACCTCGATCGCGACGTGCCTCTGCCACCGCACGAGCCGCAGCTCTTTTCCGTCGGGGAGCTCGACGCGCTCGATGACCTTGTCGTCTTTCAGCATGCGCCGCGCAGCGTCTCACACTTCGTCCCGGGGGCTTCCCATGGAAAGCGGCCGCGAGCCCGCAGTCTACACACGGTATACTCGGACGACATGCGCATCGGGGGTGGGCAGCGAGACCCGCAAGCGATGGAAGCGAGCGCGGACTCGGGCGAAGGCGAGGCCTCCGTGGCGCGCTCGGTCCGCGACAGCGGGATGGCGGCCGAAATCGAATCGACGGTCGCGGAGACCCCCGCGTCGAAGGCAGCGCACGAGCAGGAACCTGGACCGAGCCCTGATCCGACACCACCGGAGGTGTCGATCGTCACCTCCGTGCGCGATGCGTTGCCAGCGAGGCGTCGCGGCGCCCTCACACGCGGGACGGCGATCGGCCGCTACGTCGTTCTCGGTCGGCTCGGCGAGGGAGGCATGGGCGAGGTGTATTCGGCGTACGATCCCGAGCTCGACCGCCGCATCGCATTGAAGGTGCTGGCCCCAGCGACGCGGAGCACGGCCTCGTCGGAATCACTGCGGGCCGCGCAGACGCGACTACTCGACGAGGCGCGCGCGCTCGCACGCCTTTCTCATCCCAACGTCGTCGCAGTGCACGATGTCGGTGCGATCGATGACGACGTCTTCATCGCGATGGAGTTCGTCGAGGGTGTGACCGTGACCCGCTGGCTCGCGCAGGAGCCGCGGACGTGGCGTCAGGTCGTCGAGGTCATCATGGCGGCCGGCCGCGGGCTGGAAGCAGCGCACGCTGCGGGTCTGGTGCACCGTGACGTCAAGCCCGACAACATCATCCTTGGGGCGGATGGCCGCGTCCGGGTGATCGACTTCGGCATCGCGCTGACCCCGGATACCGTGGATTTCGCCGGCTGGTCGTTTGCGGGCACGCCGGCCTACATGGCGCCCGAGCAGTTCACCGGACACGAGATCGGACCGCACACCGATCAGTTCGGGCTCGCAGTCACGCTGTACCAGGCCTTGTGGCGACAGCGGCCCTTTGACGGCGAGACCTCGACCACGATCGCGGCGAACGTCACGGGCGGTAGACTCCTTCTGCCGCCGACGAGCGATGTCCCGGTGGAGGTGCGCGCGGCGGTCCTGCGCGCGCTCTCGCGCGACCCGGGCGAGCGATTCCCGACGTTATCGGCAATGCTCGCGGCGATCGTGCCGCCGCCTCGCCGGCCGCGGTGGCCATACCTCGTCGCTGGGGTGGCGGTCCTCGCACTCGCCGTGGCCGCGGTACTCTCGGGGCGCGGAGCGCGGGAGAGCGAGCCGCCGTGTCAGGGCTTCGAGCGCGATCTCGCGGGCGTGTGGGATCCCGCGCGGAAGCGCGCCGTCGCGGCGGCGTTCGCCGATCATCGCGATGATTGGCCGGTCGTCGAGCGCATGATCGATGGCTATGCGAGCGAGTGGATCGAGCGCAAGACCCAGGCTTGTCGCGCGACGGTCGTGCTACGTGCACAGCCCGAGGCGGTGATGGCTCGCCGGATGGCGTGCCTTGACACCCGCCTCCGCGAGCTCGACGCCCTCGCGGCAGTGCTCGCGAGCGGCAGTGCAGCTCGAACGAGCCGCGCGGAGAGCGTCGCGGGACTTCGGCCGCTCCGCCCCTGCGACAACCTGGCGGCGTTGGGGCACGGCCCTCCCACGTCCGTGAGTCCCGTCGAGGTGAACGCGATCGAGGGAGGGCTCGCGCACCTGCACGCGCTCCGCCTCGCGAGGCGGGACAAAGAAGCGCGGGCCGCCGCGGAGGCGCTCATCTCGCGCGCGCGGGCCGCGGGCTGGGCCGCGGCCGCGGCTCGAGCACTGGTGCATCGCGGTCACGCCGAGTGGTTGGACGGCGCACCGGCGGCCGCGCGCGAGACGTTGTTCGAGGCGATCCGCACGGGCGCCGAGGCCGACGACGATGCGGTTCAAGCGGAGGCGTGGGTCGGCCTCGTCGGCGTGGAGGCGGCGGGGTTGCGCCAACCGACCGAGGCGTTGCGCTGGGTAAAACACGCCGAAGTCGCGCTGGCCCGAGGCGGTAGCGACCTCGAGACCCGGGGCATGCTGCTGCACAACACCGGCGGCGCGCTGCGGCAGCTCGGACGCGATGCGGACGGCCTGGCGAAGTTCATCGAAGCACGGGATCTATTCGCGCATGCCCTCGGGCCACGCCACCATCTCGTAGCGATCGAGCTCGGCGCCATCAGCAAGGCGTATCGCAAGCTCGGGCAGCTCGATCGAGCGATCACCGAGGGCGAACGAGCGATCGAGCTGTTGAGCGAGGTGCTCGGTCCGCGCCATGCGTCCCTCGGCGTGCCGCTCAACAACCTGTCGCTCGCGTACGAAGATGCAGGGCGGATCGACGACGCCCGCGCTGCCCTCGAGCGGTCGTTGGCGGTGAAGGAGGCCGAGCTCGCCCCCGATAACCCGAGCATCGGGATCGGCTTGATGAACCTCGCGCACCTCGAGCGCCGTGCGGGCCGGTTCGAGAAGGCCGACGCGCTCTGGCAGCGCGGCTACGACCTCCGCGTCCGCGCGCTCGGGGACCGGCACGCAGACATCGCGCGCATCGTGTTGTCGCGTGCGAGCGACCTCGCCGGACGCGGTGCACGCGACGCCGATGCGCTGGAGCTCGCGCGCGACGCGGTCGCTCGGTTACGCGGCTTTGCCGATGCGCCCGATCTCGCGCACGCCCTCGCGCTCCAGTGCGAGCTCGAGCGAAGGAGCGGTGCGCTGGTCGTCGCCACCCGGACCTGCGCCGCCGCCGAGGCTGCGTTGCCGGCGTCGCCGGATCCCACGATCGCGGCGTATGTCTCGGCGTATCGGGCGCGGCTCGCGGTCGCGCGTGGCGAGCTCGGGAAGGCGCACGAGTTGATCGAACGCGGGGTCGCTGCTGCGGCCAGGGCGCCGAGCGACGTCGGCCTGCTGACTGCGCACGCCATGTGGGCGCGCGCGTTTCAAGCACGCGCCGAGCATCGCCTCGACGACGCCCGCCGGTTCGCGGCGGCGGCGCGTGCGGAGTTCGTGGCCGAGGGCCCGACGCACAAATACTACATCGACGACCTCGACCGCGAGCTCGGCACCTCGGCATCGCGGGCGCGCTGATTCACACTTCCAGCGCGCCCCGCGCGGCGGTGGCGACGTGCTCGGCGTCGATGCCAGCCCACGCGAGCAGCTCCTCGGAGGAGCCGGAGCCTGGCAGCTCGCGCACGGCGAGGTGCACGAGCCGGAGGTTCGTCACGCCCGCCGCGACGAGCGCATCGGTGACGGCCGAGCCGAGTCCGCCCTCGGGATGGTGGTCCTCGACCACGACGATCCGCCCCTCGGTCGCCGAGACAGCGGCCACCAATGTTTGGGTGTCGATCGGCTTCACCGAGTACGCATCGATCACGCGTGCCGCGATGCCATGACCGGCGAGCTGGTCCGCCGCGGTCAAACACGCGTGCAACGTGACGCCCGCACCGACGAGCGTGATGCGATCGTCGTCGCTCGCGCGCAACACCTTCGAGCCACCGATCGGGAACGGCTCGTCGGGGCCGTAGAGCACGGGGTACGCGCCGCGCGTGGTGCGCAGGTAGCTGATGCCGCGGCAGGTGGCCATCGCATCGACGAGTGCCACGGTGCTGCTCGCATCACTCGGATACAGCACGGTCGAGCCTTGCACGGCGCGCATCATCGCGAGGTCCTCGAGGCCCATCTGGGAGGGACCGTCGGCCCCGATCTCGACGCCCGCGTGCGAGCCGACGAGCCGGAGGTCGACGCCAGAGATCGCGCCCATGCGAATGAAGTCGTACGCGCGGGTCAGGAACGCGGCGAACGTCGAGGCGAACACGCGATACCCGCGCGTGGCGATGCCGGTCGCCGCGGCCACCATCTGTTGCTCGGCGATGAACATCTCGAAGTAGCGCTCGGGGTATGTCCGCGCGAACTCGTCGGCGTAGGTCGAGTTGCTGACCTCCCCATCGAGCGCGACGACCAAGCCATCCCTGCCACCGAGCGCGAGCAGCGCATCGCCGTACGCCTTGCGCGTCGCGACCCCCTTCCCGAGCACGTAGCGTGGTACCGGGGCTTCGGCGGGCAACGTGGGTATAGCCGGTCGCGGAGCGGTGAGCGGCTCCGGGCCGCGCACCACGCGGTTGCGCACCCCGCCGAGCGCAGTGATCGCACGCGCGGCCATGTCCTCGGGCAGCGGCTTTCCGTGCCAGCCCGGCTTGTTCTCGATCTCGGGCACACCGCGTCCTTTGATCGTCTTGGCAACGATCACTGTGGGCTGTGCGCCCTTCGCTTCTCCCGCCAGCGCGAGCGCATCATCGATCGCGGTGAGGTCGTGGCCTTCGATCACGAGCGCGCGCGCACCGAACGCCTCGACGCGCCGCGCGTAGGCGTCGACATGCCAGCCGAGATCCGTCTCGCCGCGCTGCCCGAGGCGGTTCACGTCGACGATCACGATCAGGTTCGACAGCCGGTAATACGACGCCTTGTCGAACGCCTCCCAGATCGAGCCCTCGGCGAGCTCGCTGTCACCGCAGAGCACCCACACCCGGTACGGTAGCTTCTCGAGGTACATGCCGCTGAGCGCGACGCCCACGCCGTCGGGCAACCCCTGGCCGAGCGATCCCGTGGCGACGTCGACCCATGGCAGCGCGGGGGTCGGGTGCCCCTCGAGGCGCTGCCCGAAGCGCCGGTAGCCGGTCATCAGCTCCTCGTCGGTGATCACGCCCGCCGCCTTGAACACCGCGTAGAGCAGCGGCGACGCGTGGCCCTTGGAGAAGATCAGATGATCGTTGGTCGCGGCGTGCGGGTCGTCCCACGCGTAGCGCAGGTGGCGCGCGAGCAGCACGGCGGCTAGATCCGCCGCAGACAGGCTCGACGTCGGATGACCGGAGCCGGCACTCGTCGACGCGCGGATCGAGTCTACGCGCAGCTGCGCCGCGAGGTCCGCGACGCTATCGAGCTCGGAGGCGTGAGAACGCAACGCAGTCGTGACCATGGAGAACTGTGGCCACGGATTGCGCTACCGACGAGTCACCTCGCCGCGTGCGAACGCCTCCGACATCGGAAGTCGCGCGACCGCCGACGACATCACCATGACATGAAGGATCGACGCGGTCGCGATGATCTTCTGGCCGATCACCTGCACCATGTGTCCGTGAGGCGTCCCGAGGCGCGGGCCGAAGAAGATCAACACCACGTACCCGACGACGAACACGAAGTAGACGAGGCTGCTGGCGAGCACCGGGCCATCGAACTGGTTGCGCCACATCAGGAACGTGATGGTGCCGATGTAGAGCGGTAGCAGGCTGAAGCCCGAGAGCACGAAGATGTTGTGCAGATCGAGCGCGCGATCGAACGGCGTGAGACCGATGCCGGTGAAGCACAACCCGCACAGCGTGCCTAGGAGCGCGCTCGCATGACCGACGCCACGCGCGCGCCCTCGCGCGAATGCGAAGCCGCGCCATGTCCATGCGAACACGACCAGCGCGATGCCGAGCGACGCGAGCGCGACCGTGAACATCGCGCTCGACACGTAGTTCGTGTTCCCCGAAAACGCGCGAGTCATGCCGAGGTCGGAGAGGAAGTTGTGCGTGAGCTCGTAGCGTGATGTCGCCGGGTCCCACCAGGTGCCGCCAGCGTAGAACATCATCGCGCCCGCGGTGAGCACGACGAACTGGAGCGCCGCGTAGCGAAGGAAGCGCGCCGCGCGCATTGGCTCAGCGCGGCTGCTGCGAGCGCAGCGCCCAGCCGATCAGTTTGTAGAGGAGGCGCATGCCGACGTTGGCATCCCACTCGTCACCGTCGGGCCCCGGCGCGACCTCGTTGACGTCGAAGCCGACAATCGTCCGGCCGCTACGCACCACGTGGCCGATCAGATACGTCGCCTGCGCGAACAGGAGGCCTCCCGGGACCGGCGTGCCGGTGTTGGGGCACAGCGACGGATCGAGGCCGTCGATATCGAACGAGATGTAGACCTTGTCGGGTAGCGCCGCGACGATGCGATCGCATTGCGCCGCCCACGTCTCGCCGGCGAGCCGGCCGTTCTGCAGCTCGGTGTCGAAGAACGTCACGACGCGGCCCTTCGAACCTTCGATCACCGCGACCTCGTCCTCGCACAGATCGCGAATGCCCACCTGCACGAGCCGCCCGACTTGCGGAAGCTTCTCGATCACGTTGAACATGATCGACGCGTGCGACCAGGTGAACCCCTCGTACGCATCGCGCAGATCGGCGTGCGCGTCGACGTGCAGCACACCGACGCCAGGATGCCGCTCCGCCACCGCCGCGATCGCGCCGAACGGCACCGAGTGGTCACCACCGACGACGCCGACGATGCGGCCGCGATCGAGCCACTCCGACACGCGGGCCTTCACGACGTCGTTGAGCTGCGCCCCGAGCGTGTTGACCTCGGCGAGGGCGGCCTCGAGTGCAGCGTTGCCCTCGATCACACCTGCGACGTCGATGATCTGGCTGGCGAGCGCGCGCCCGCGCGTGTTCCAGGTGCGGACGTCAGCGTCCTCCTCGAGCATCGCGATCCCATCGACGTACGGCTTGCCGGTCTCGACATCGTAGAGATCGATCTGCTTCGACGCCGCGAGGATCGCCGCCGGTCCTCCGGCGGTGCCCGTGCGATACGACGTGGTGACCTCCCACGGCACGGGGACCAAGATCACCCGCGCCTCCTCGGGCGTGTGCGGTAGACAGAACACCCCCGCATCGGGGAGCGCGGCCGCATTGGGATCGAAGTCCTTGATCGACATCGCCCCCCACCTAGCACGAATCCCTTTGTCTTTCGAGGCGGCGCTCGCGTACCGTACCCGCGATGCGAAGGTCCTTGGTGTTGCTGTTCTGCCTCGCACCCGCAACGGCCGTCGCTGCGCCGTACAACGATGTCTGGCATGACGACGGGCTTCCCTGCCCCGACATGAAGGCCGGTGTCGCGCCGCTTACGAGCTCGTCGCGTATTCTCTACGTCAACGACTGCTTGCCGAATGGCTGCACGGTCACCAAGAACAGCGCCAACAGCGCGCTCTCGAACACGTCGAGCATCGCGTCGGGCACGGTTCGCATGTCGCCGTACATTCACGGCCAGGCGCACTGGGACGAAGTGATCGCGTGCGTGCGCGAGACCTTCGCACCGTTCGACATCACGGTTGTCACCGAGGATCCGGGCGCGACGCCGCACTATGAAGTGATGGCGGCGGGCACCTCGGCCGAGCTGAGCTCTTCCATCATGAACGCGGGCGGCATCGCGCCGTTCATCTCGTGCAACGCGCAACACGACAGCATGCTCGTGTTCGTGTTCGCCAACCAGACCTCCGACAAGACGTACCTGTGCGCGGCGATCGCGCACGAGGCCGGGCACGCCTACGGTCTCTCGCACTCGCTCGATCCGCGCGATCCGATGACGTACATGGATCTCGGCTCGCTCAAGCGCTGGCAGAACGCCGCGCAGACGTGCGGCACGGAGACGCCCGAGAACTGCCGCTGCTTCCCGTCGACGCAGAATAGCTTCCGTTACCTCAAGGACACATTCGGCCTGCACCCCAGCCTCGAGGACGCGGCCCTGGCGCTCGACACGCCCCGCGACGGCATGTGGGTCAAGCCCGGGTTCCCGATCCGGGCAGCCTTCGCCTCGCCGCTCGATACCTTGAACGCGTCGATGTCGATCGATGGCGGCGCGACGATGCCGTCCGACGTCAACATCCTCGCGTGGAATGCCCCGGCGTCGCTCACCGCGGGCTCGCATCGCGTGAGCGTGACCGCGACCGACTACGGAGATCGCACGGCGACGGCGACCGCAACCGTCAACATCATGCAGGCCTGCGGCGCGGGTTGTGCGGACGGGTTTACCTGCTTCGGAGGCTTCTGCGTACCGGGCAGCAGCACCCCCGGTGGCCTCGGCGCGTCGTGCACCGAGAGCGGGCAGTGCACGCTCGGCCAGTGCGCGAGTGACGGCGAGACGTCGCTGTGCACCGGTACGTGCGAACAAGGTGGGACGTGTCCGTCGGGCTTCGCGTGCATCGAAGGCGCGAACGTCTGCTGGCCGGCGGACGATGGAGGCTGCAGCACCACCGGTGGCTCGCCGGCCTCGCTACTGTTCGGTGCCGGTGCGCTCGTACTCGCACGCCGCCGTCGTCGCGCCACGGGCGCACGCGCGTAACCGGTGCGCGCTGCCTTAGCCGCAGCCTCGTCCGAATCTCCTGATCAGGTTCCCACGAGCTCGAGCTCTGCTAGCGCCTCGGGGAGGAGCTGCGCCCGCAGATCGCGCTCGCGCTCTACCCTCGCGATGGCCGACACCACGGCTGCCACGCGTGCCTCCCAGGTCTCGGACTGCATCGCCTCGGACCGCATGCGGCGGAGCGCCGGATCGCGTTCGGTGAGGGCGCGCTCGATCGCCGCGATCGCCGCAGCGGGCGTGGGCGCGAGGTGACACAGGTGCGCGTACGGCTGGACCTCCGGCATGTCGGTCGACACCACGGAGAGGCCCGCGCACAGGTACTCGCGCAGCTTGAGCGGGTTGATGAACTTCACGTCGCCATCGATGCGGTAAGGCACGAGGCCGACATCGAAGCCCTTGCAGTACCCAGGTAGCTCGTCGTGCGACCTGCGCCCGAGCAGGTGAACGTTGGGGAGATCGCGCACCTTGGCGATGCCCTCCGAGAGCTGCTGACCGACGAGCACGACGGACCATTCGGGGCGGCTGCGCGCGATTTCGGCGAGCAGGTCGAAGTCGATGAAGTCGCGCAGCGTCCCGAAGAAGCCGACGCGCGGCGACGGCAGCGCGGCGAGGTCAGCCGGGATCTTGGTCGCGGGATCGAGTGCGCGCGCGAACTTCGCGTAGTCGACGCCATGCGGCGCGTGAAACGTGTTGCTGCAGACCGCGCGCTTGGCGGCCGCAAGCGCCTTGCTGGTCGCGAACGTGACGTCCACGCGGCGCAGGAGGCGCTCTTCGGCGGTGCGCGTCGCCGCGGCATCGAGCCCCGGGAACGTGGCCCACTCGTCGACGCAGTAGTACACGGCGAGCGTCTCGTCCAGCGTGCCGATGTAGTCGGCGGTGTTGGGCAGGAACGTCCACAGATCGAACTCGGTGATGCCGAGCTGCGCCCGAACGTGCGCGATCGTGCGGCGAACGATGTGTCGGTTCACGATCCGCGCGATCGGGTTGTGCGGCAGCGGCAGCACCAGCGGCGTCGCTACCCACAAATCGTTCTCGGGATTCACGACCCCTGTCGTGAACTCGACGAGCTTGCGCTTGATCTTGCCTAGGTCGCGGCTCGACATGGAGGGCACCCGCGTTGACAGCGAGTTGAGCCAGACCACCCGGCGAGTCTTCGCGAGCTCGCGCAGCACGTGGTGATTTGAGGTTGGATCCTCGTTCCAGTCCTTGGAGAACGCGATGATTGGGCGCGACATGAATCGACTCTGAGCGTGCTCGATCGCGTCGACGATCGAAGGCGCGGTGAGAGCGTCCTCGTGGCTCGCGGTCACATGCGCTCTCGCGCGTGCAGCGATCGCCTAGGTGGGACGGCTACGAATTCCTCGTCGACGTCGGCGAGATGCTGACCGGTTTTTGCTATCGGGTCCGTTGCTAGGCGATCGGATGACAGGAAGCCTCTGGGACGGATCCAACGAACTGGCAGCGCCGAGGGACGCGTGGCCCTTCACGTCTTCGAAGGGCTGGGGGGACAGCGCGGAATCGCCCGCCGGGCGCGGGCTGTTCCTTCCATCCCCCGCGTGACTCCGTCGTAGCGCCGACAAGATCGGCTACCATCGGGCGCGTGCCGCGGCTCTCCATCGTGATTCCGGCGTACGCCGAGGCGATGTACCTCGGCGCGACGCTGGCGACGGTGCGTGCGTATCTCGTCGAGCGCGGCAGGCTCGACACCACCGAGCTCGTGGTCGTCACGGCCGATGCCCCGGACGGTACCGCGGCGATCGCGCGTACCGAGCTGCGCGCGTTCCCGCTGGCGCAACATGTCGAGCCAGGTCCCAAGGTCGGCAAGGGCCGGGACGTTCGCGCCGGCATGCTGACCGCCACCGGCGACATCGTGATGTTCATGGACGCCGATCTCGCGACGCCGCTCGCACACGTCGAGACCGGCGTCGCAGCGATCGAGGCGGGCGACGACATCGTGATCGGCACGCGCGAGCTCGCGCGCATTCATCGCGACCTGGCCCGCGGCCTGACGTCCCGGTGGGCGAACGCGATGATCCAGACGCTACTCTTGCCCGGATTTCGCGACACCCAGTGTGGCTTCAAGCTGTTCGCGCGCAGGACGGTGCGCGCGCTGTTCGAGCCGCTCGCCACCACGGGCTGGGGCTTCGACTTCGAGGTCCTCGCGCGCGCCCAGATGGCGGGTTTCAGGGTCCGCGAGCTGCTCATCCCGGACTGGTTCGATCCCAAGGGGGACAACGGCCTTGCCGGCGAGGTGCAGTGGTGGGCCCGCATCCGAACCATGCGCGATCTACTAAAGGTCGTCGCACGGCACGGACGCCAACGTCCGCATTTCCAGGCGGCCGAGGCCGATGCAACGAACGGGTCGTCGCGGGTATCATCGCCGCGGTGGGTTCGCACGAGTCGTCCGTAAAACACGGCGCCAAGGTTCCGACGCGGTACGCGCTCGCGCTCTTCGTGGCCACGGCATGCGTGTTCGCATTGCTCGGTTCACGCGAGCCGCCCGCGGGCGACTCCAGAGTCATGTACCTGACCGGCGAGAGCCTCGCGTTGCGAGGCGAGCTCTCGATCAAATGGTTGTGGCCGCCGATGAGCAAGCGCGGCCCCGATGGCAAGATCTACGGACAGTTCGCCCCACTGCCGCCGCTGCTCGCCGTGCCGACGGTGTGGGTACGCGAGGCCATTCCGTCGACGCCCGCGAACGCCTACAGCCTGCTCAACATCACCTCCCACCTGCAGAGCCACGTCGCCGCTGGCGCACTGGCGCTCGTCTTCTTCTTGTTGTGTCTCGATCTCGGCGCCGCCCGCAGGCGCGCTTTTCTATGGACCGCGATCCTGATGTTCGCCACTACGTGCGCCGTTTACGCGCGCGTCGTTTACTCCGAGATCTGGCAAGCGACGTTCGTGGTGATGGTGTTGCGCGAGGCTCTGCGGTTCCGCGCAGACCCGAGCATGCGTCAGACGTTGCGCCTCGGCCTCGCGGCTTCGCTGCTCGTACTCACGAAGCTCGTGTATCTCCTTTCGATCGGGCCTGCGTTCCTGCTTCTGCTCGTGCGCGCCACCCCGGAGGTGCGGGTCAGACGGTTCCCGGTCCTTGTCGCGATCCTAGCCGGAGCAGGGGCCGTTTACGCCGGCTTCAACCTCGCGCGCTGGGGCAGCCTGACGGACACGGGTTATGGCGAAACGCTCGGGCAGTTGGGTAACCTCCCGATCGTCGGCCTGTATGGAATCCTGTTCTCCGCGGGCAAGAGCATCCTGCTGTTCAGCCCGCCCATGGTGCTCGGCTTCGTCGCGGCGCCGGAATTCTGGCGCCGGCACCGGGATGCGGCGCTCCTCGTCGCCGCGCTCGTCGTCGGGCCGATGCTCCTCGCGGCGTGCCTTCTGTCGTGGCCCGGCGACTACGCGTGGGGCACCCGCTATATGGTGTTCGCGACACCGCTCTTCCTCCTGCCCGTCGCGATCGTGGGCGAGTTCCCGCGCTGGCTCACGCGATCCCTCGTCGGGTTCGGTGTTGTCATCCAGCTCCTTGGTGCGAGCTTCTACTTCACCCAGTACGTCTGGCTCAGCCACGTGACAAGGGCCGAGTGGCTCGGCGAGCCCAACCGCAGTGGCTCGTCCTTCAAGCTACGCGATCACAACACGCATTGCGGCGCCTGCTACGAGGACATGCACGCGCAGCGTTTCCTGCCCGAGTTCTCACAGCTGCTCGGTCACTGGTGGCTGCTCAAGAGCAAGGCGCTCGGCCGCACGTGGGACGAAGCGCAGGCCGCGGCGCCGTGGTCGCCGAACACGACCGTCACGCTGCGTCGAGGGCGCACGTTGTACGACGAGACGCGCCTCGACTGGTGGCTCCTCGAGAGCCCGCTCCACATTCCAGCCACGCTCGCGATCCTCGTTCTCGCAGTGCTCGGCCTGTGGTGGTCGGCGCGCGTGCTGCGCCGCGAGTAAGAACGGATCCTGAGCTTCAGGTTCCCCCTCGCTGGCCTTTGGAGATGGAGTGCGCCGCCTCCCTCGACGTGATGAGGCTAACGCAAGGTCATCGCGATGCTGACCAAGACGGTCTGACCGTCAACCGTGGCCGTCCACCTCCACGTCGCCGTACGACCACGCTCAATGGGGGACAGCCCTAGTAGCCGTCGCCGACGCAGCCGGACTCGTCCGTCTTCGTGTCGAAGTCGTCATCGACACCATTGCCGCACAGCTCGATGCACCCGCCGCAGTCGGAAGAGCACGAGTTGCAGGTCTCGGAGCCCGTGCACGAGCCGTCACCACAGGTGTCCGCACAAACGCCGCAGTCACGCGCGCAGCTGGCGCAGGTCTCGTTCGGGTCACACGTCCCGTTGTCGCAGAACGCGCCGCTGCAGTCACCGCAGTCATCCGCGCACGTCGAGCAGCTCTCGCCGCCGCTGCAGATCAAGTCGCCGCACTTGGCCGCGCACATGCCGCAGTCGCGCTGGCAGGTCGTGCAGTCTTCGGTACCACTACATGTTTGATCACCACAGAAGCCGCCTTCGTCGTTGGCGACTTTTCCGCAGGACATCGCGAAGCCGCCGAACAAAAACACCAGCAGCACGGAGAGGACAGAAACCATGAGGACGGAGCTCTGGCGGCGGCTCATAGGAGCTAGATATTCGCACAACAAGGTGGCCGACGGTTAGCTTTGCACCGACTAACGGCCAGGTGGAGCTGGGCATGCGCGGTGGTCCGACATGCAGCACAGCGCGCTCACAACATTCGTAAGTCGCGTAGCGACCAGGGTTTGAAACGTCTGGTGGCCGCGGGACACACGGCTGAGATCACCGGAGATCACACACCACGTCGCGAGCTGTTCGCGGAGGGGTGCAGGCAGTGCTTCGGCGAGCACTCCCGGCGGGACCTGGGTGGGGAATGTCGGGTTGCCCTGGACCCGTACCTCGTGGCCGTCCATTCGCGCCACGAAGGTACCGTTCTCGTCGGGGCCGAGCTCGATTGCAGCGGCCACGTCCTCGGGCGGAACGTAGCCGTAGGTGTTGTACCAGCGGCCGGCATGGGTGGTCAGGAAGTCGATCCGAGCGACGCGCGGGTAAAAGGTCGCCTCCTGGCCCGGGAACCTGGTCATGACTTCCTGAATGCGAACGGCGCGTTTCAAGAACCCGGTGCGTTCCAGCACGCCGGCCCACACGACCCCCGGACCAGCGATGGCCCCCACGTGTGTCGCGCCGACATGGCGGAACGTATCGGGGGCAAGGGGGATCCGCAACTCGCGTACTTCGCCCCCTGCGGGCCGCGCGGACCACGCGCGCTTCGCGATCCACGCCGCGGGGATGCCCCACGCGAGCGCGACCAGGAATGGGACGATCAGCGCGCGAACCTTCGCCATCCGAGTACAACTCCGAGCAGGGTCAACGCAGACACGACGTAGCCGATCAGGCGATTGCGCGAACGCTGGAGCTCGACGACCAGCGGGCCATCGGCGAACACGAGCTGCTGCGCGAACGTGCTCATGTAGATGTCGCCCTTCGAGGCCTTCCACTGCGGGTGATACGTGCTGCGCACGACGATGGGCCGCACCTCACCCGTCGGCACATCGATCGCTACCTGCTCGCGGCCGGCACGATAGGTCGGCGCCGGGCGCGCGGGCTCCGCGGGAACGTGCGCGCGCATGAGCGCGACGATGTCGTCGTAGAACACGAGCACGTCCGTGGGATCGGCGACGTGCATCGAGGCGACGAGGTCCGCAGCTAGCTCGGCGACGGCGCGCTTGTTCGCCAGCACGATGCCACCCTGCGCGATGAACGGGCGCAGGGTGGCTTCGATCGTCTGGGGCTCGCCGCACCGCTCGAGCACGAGCAGCACGCGGAACCGCATCAGCTCCGTCGTGTCGGTGAGCGCGCACCCGTGCTGCAGCGCGACCGTGTACTCACCCACGCCGCGGGCGAGCAGCTCCTCGGAGAGGCGGACGAAGTCCGTCGTGCCCGTGCGCTTCTTCACCGTGAAGGGCGCCGCGACCAGCACCGGCGCGTAGGCGGGCGCGACGACCAGCGCCGGCGCCCAGGGCAGCTCGAACACGGTCCAGTCCGCGCCGCCGAGCATGCGCGTGCCAGGGATCTCGGCGACAAGCTCCTTGATCCGCGCGCTGTGCGCGACGAAGTGCGTGATGTCGAACGCGCGCAACAGACTCGCGAGCGCCTTGGGATCGGTGACGGTGTAGAGCACGTTGACGTCGACCTTGGTGTCGATGCCGAACACGCGCTCGGATTCGGAGAACCGGGTCTGCAGCGGCGTCGCGAACAACGACCCGATGCTCGCCTCTCGGAACACGCCCGTCGCGCTCGCATGCCCGCGCAGCGGCAACAGCACGTGCAGCCCGTACGCATCCGCGCCGTCGCCACCCGCCTCGACGAGTACGCGCCCCGAGGGCCGCCCCTTCAGCGCGGCAAACACGCGATCGTAGCTGCGCTCGCGTGCGGTGGTCAGTGGATACTCGAAGACGGTCGCGCGGTGGAAGGTCAGCGCGTAGGCGATCGCCACGGTGGCCACCACGAGCTTGGCGATGAGCCCGCGATCGAGCAGCGTCCCGACCGGCCCCGCGACGGCGATCGGCATGAGAAACATGCCGGCGGCGGCGAGGCGCCACGGCTGTAGCGGTGCATCGGGCATGAGCGCCGCGAGATCCACGACACACAGCCCCGCCGACATCAGCCCCGTCGCGGCCAGCGCGGCGGTCCACGGATCGCGCCGTCGCGATGCCCACCAGCCCGCGAGGCCCCCCGCGAACGCCATCGGGATGATCACGGTTGCGCCCGGGAACCGCGGCGGCATCGCGTACGTGGGCAGCCACGCGGCTTCCGCGATCATCGGCAGCCAGAACAGCGCGCTGAGCGCGAGCCCGATGACGCCGGAGATGACGAGATCCAGGCGCTCGCCTCGCGGGCCCCAGAGCAGCTGGAACCCGAGCGCGAAGCCGAACAGCGCCGCCGCATCGATCGCGATGTGGAGGTTGCTCAGGATCGTGAGCCCGAGCATCAGCCCGGTCCCGAAGACCCGGCGCCGGCGCGTCGAGGCGAGCGCCATGCGGATGGTGATTAGCAGGACCAGGTAGCCGAGCACGTTGCTCGCGAGCCCCACGCTGAACGTGGCTCGAATCGCGATCCCGAACCGCGCTTGCTCACCGCCGTCGACGAGCATCTGGATCACGAACAGCGTTACGAGCGCGGCGGCAGGGCGCGAGCCCCCGAGCCGGCGCGCGAGGTCATAGCTGACGCAGACGATCGCGAACGTGGCGCCTATGAACATGACGTTGATCGCGATCAGCGTCGAGCCGAGCGGGTACGACAGCGCACCCGCGAGCCAGTACAGCAGCGGCGGGTAGTAGTCCGGGAACGCCATGCCTCCGAAGTACTCGGGCATCCAGCCGTGCGGCGCCGGGAAGTGATTGCGCACATACAGCTCGGTGACCGCATAGTGGGCCGTTCCGTCCCAGCCACCGGGGAGTGTGAAAGCGATCACCTGGCGGACGATGTGGCCGCCGAGTACGAGGAACAGCACCGCCAATGCACCGACGATCGCGAGATCGGTCGCGCTCTCGGTACGTAGCTTCACATCACGCAGCATATGTCACTCGATTGCGTACGAACCACAGTAGGCGATACAGTTGTCGAAGCGTGGGAGAAGGACGCGTCGCAATTATTCTTATGTCGTTGCTCGCTCCGGCGTGCGGCGAAGTCGCCTCCGGGATCGACGCCGGCAACTCCGACTGCGGTCCCGGTCGTCATCAGGGTTACAGCGGCCTCTGCGAGCCGAACTGTACGGCGGGCGGCTGTGGCACCGACGGCACCTGCAACGAGACCTCGGGGCAATGCGAGTACCGCAGCTGCCTCCATCTCAAGCAGGCGGTGACCTCGATCGGTGACGGCGTATGGCCGATCCGACCCGTTGCCGAGGAGCCGGCGTTCAACGCCTACTGCGCCGGCAACTGGACGTACAAGCGCATCGGCTTCGGCAACTACAACCAGGACCTCGGCCCGGCCTTCAAAGGCTGGGACCAGATCCGCGTCTCGGATCTCCAGAGCGCACTCACCCAGACCGCGGTGGTGTGGGGCTACAACCGGCAGAGCGGGCTGGCCAACATCAGCCCCGGCTTCTCCGGCGGCGAGTGCTGTTTCAAGAGCGTCTACGACGGCCAAGGTGATTTCACGGTCGGTGGCGCTTCGCTCACGCCCGCCAACCTCAACGGCGACGCAAACTGCGGCGGCCCCTACACCGACACCGCGATGCGCATCGTCCACGTTGACGGCGCGCTCCCGATGTTGACCGAAGACTTCTTCCGCGCTGGCGTCAGCGTCGGTCCACAGTGCGCCGAGGCCGACAACCCGGCGCTGTTCGCGGAGCGATTCACCGGCCTCGCCAGCTGTCAGGAGATTGGCGACGCCTCGATGTGGGAAGGCATCGGCATCTACACGATCGACTCCGACGGCCTCGGCACGGAACGCCCGCGCGAAGCGGTGTGTGGGGCCGCGGGAGGAGACACGTTGGGCGACGTCGCGATTGGCCGCGCCGGCGCGACGTATACCGGCTACACGCAGCTCGCTGCGACCGGCCTCGCGGATCCTGCCGTGCAACTCGCGCTGCTCCGCACCTACGGCCGCAACCAGGGCCTACCGAACCTCGAGCCGGGGCTCACCGTCGGGACGTGTTGCGTTGCCTCCGGCGCGGGCTTCCTCGCCCTCGATGGCGTGCCGCTCAACATCGCGCACGATGTCGGCGGCGGGTGCACGGGCGGCTTCACCGAGACTGCGATCAAGCTGTCGCTGAACAGCGCGATCCAGCAAGCCCCGCTGCCGCGCAACTACTTCACCTCGCGCGCACCTACCGCGACAGCTACCGGCTGCGCCGCGGGCGAGAAGCCCGCGCTTTTCATGCGCAAGGACTGAAACACCGCAACCGCCGCTCACGGCGTGAACACGGAGCGTTCTCCTGGGTGTTCCAGGAGCCGATCCCGATTCTTCGAGAACGAGCTGTGAGCGAACGAGGGCTCGTCCATCGTCATGTCGAGGAACCAGCGAAACAGCAGGTTGTCATCGAGCTGCTCGCAGAACCTCCGGTCGCTCCGGATCGAGTACAGCGCGATGAGGATCTGCGCCTTCAGCCATCGCTCCGGCGGGATCGATGGCCGACCCGTCTTGCTGTACATGCGGTTGAAGGTCCGCGACAGCGACGTCAGGATGC
>JANRKM010000228.1:0-9122 GCA_033763475.1 Kofleriaceae bacterium | reverse complement strand
GCGGCGGGACGCGCAGATGCATCGTCATGATCTCGGCGGCGGTCTCCGCCTCGAACGGCAGCCGTTCCATGAACAGCTCGAACGCCATGACGCCGAGCGAATACACGTCCGTCTGCGGGGTGACCTGCGCGCCGCGCGCTTGCTCCGGCGCCAGATATTGCGGCGTGCCGACGAGCTGCCCCTCGATCGTGTAGCGCACGTCGCGATCGATCAGCTTCGCGATGCCCCAATCGAGCAGCTTCACCGACGGCTTGTCGGGGGTCTGCGGGTTGTGGACGAGGAACACATTGTCGAGCTTGAGGTCGCGGTGCACGACGCGCGCGGCGTGGGCGGCAATCAACGCGTCGCTCACCTGGATGAGGATCGCGATCGAAAGCTCCGGCCTCACGCGGCCCTTATCCGCGCGGGCCGCGAGCGTCTGCCCTTCGAGCCGCTCCATCACGATGTAGGGGCGGCCGTCCTCGAGCTGACCTGTCTCGAAGATGTCGACGATGTTCGGGTGATCGACGCAGTTAACGACCTTCGCCTCCTGCAGTACCCGCTCGACGTTGAAGGTCGGCGACAGCACGCTCCGGTGCACGATCTTGAGCGCGGCGCGCTTGCCGATGCTTTCGTGTACTACGGCGTAGACCGCGCCCATCCCGCCGCGCCCTAGCTCGCGCTCGATGCGCCACGGGCCGGCCATCGAGCCCGGCGGGAGCACATCAGGTGCTTCCGTCGCGCCGTTCGCCGTGGCTTCGCCGACGGTTGTCACCACCCTACTCATGGCTCTAGCGGCAACCGTGCAGCCCATGTGCCGCCACCGAGTTCCCCTGACGTCGAGGCGCCCGCGCACTTCGCCTCGGTTCGCGTGTCCGCGTCGCGCGATGTGTCGGGCACGCACGCGGCTTGACGGCGAAGCGCGTGCGCCCGACGATCATCTCGATGCCCATCGTCTCGCGCGAACAGCTCGAAGCGTCGCTCGCTGCGCTGTGCAAGGAAGTGCCAGACCCGCGCGCGGGCATTCTCGGTCCGCGCTCGCTCGCGTGGCGCATCGGCGGCGATCTCGGTGTGTTCATCGGCGGCGGGCGTGCCGCGCTCCTCCAGCTGGCGCATCCCTTCGTCGCGCACGCGATCGAACATAACTCGCGCACGCGCACGGACGTCGTCGGGCGCTTTCAGCGTACGTTTCGCAACGTGTTCGCGATGGTGTTCGGCGAGCTCGACGACGCGCTCGCGGCTGCGCGCCGAGTGCACACCATTCACAGCCGCGTTCACGGCGAGCTCGCGGCGCCGGTCGCGGGCTACCCGATGGGTACGCCGTATCACGCCAACGACGTCGATGCGCTGTGCTGGGTCCACGCCACGCTGGTCGACACCACGCTCGTCGTGCGCGAGCGTCTCGATGGGCGGCTGCCCACGTACGTCAAGGATCGCTACATCGTCGAGCTGCACCGGTTCGCGCAGCTGTTCGGCATTCCGCGCACGCACCTTCCCGCCTCCTGGGACGAACACGCACGCTACATGGAGCACATGCTCGCGTCCGATCGCCTCGGCGTCACGCCCTCGGCGCGCGAGATGGGCCAGTTCCTGTTCGGCCGGCAACCCGACGCCCCGCAGCCACCCCTCGGTCGCCTCGCCGAGCTGGTGAGCGCGACGCTGCTCCCACCGCACATCGCGCGTGCGTTCGAGCTGCGCAGCGCGCCGTTGTTCGCGAACGCGAGCCTTCGCATGTTCGCCTCTCTCTACGGTCAGGTGCCGCGGCGCGCGACGAAGATCCCCGCGCTCTCCGAGGCCACGCGCCGGCTGCAAGGGCGCCAACCGTCGCCCGTCGCGGCATGGACCGAACGTCAGCTGTTCGGGCTCGCGACGCGCGTGGCTGGCTGAGCGGCGCCGCCTGGGCCGGACGAGAACTTGCGAACCGGGCCTTCGCCGGCACTGTCTCCGTTCTCTCGAGATCTGGTTGAAAGAACCCGTTCGATTCCGCAGTGCATTGACATTACAGGCGGATCGGACCAACCATGGTTGAATGAGCGTTGACGGTGCTCGTGCGCGTCTGGTCGAGGAATGGCGAAATGCTCCAGCGACGGTCGTGGAGTATCCTGCCGGCGAAGTGCCGTCGCTGGGGCTGTCCTATCCCGCCGGCCGAAGGTTGCTCGTACAGATTGGTGATTCTACGGAGCAGGTGATGGATACCTGCGAATCCCCGTGGTGCTCGACCACCGTGCAGTATGCATTCGATGGCCTGAGGCATCGACGCTCGAGCGACGCCGCGGGAGCGAATCCCATCGTGATCTTGGAGCGAGGCTTCGGGCTCGGGATCATCGCTGACTACGTCTTCAAGAAGGCGCTTGACCTACATGCTGTCGATTACCACGTGATCGAGCTCAACCGCGCCGTCGCGAAAAGAGCGCGCGAGTGGAAGGCAGCAAAGGAGGCAGTGCTCGGCGGACTGTTCGCTAACCTCCCCGAGGGCGAGCCGAGCTACTCCATACATGTCCACGAGGGTGATGCCTTCGAGGTAACGAGCGGGCTCCTGCGTGAGGGCAAGAAGTTCCATATCATCATTGCAGACACCTACCCCCTCAAGGGGGAGGAAGGTGTCAACGATCTGGCTGACCTGGAGACTTCGAAGCATCTGCTGGCTCCGGACGGCGTCTTTACATTCTTCGCATACACGCCTTCCAACAAGGCTGGAGGCCTTGCCGCAGCTCAGCGCGACCTCATCGCCGAACACTTTCGCGAGTACTCCGTGATCGAGTCGCCGGGCGTTCGGCCTCCGCCGGAATACTCGTACATGTGGCAAGACGGTCTGCCAGTCCAACGCTTGATGGTCGTCCGCTGCAAGAAGCCGCGGCTTTAGCCCGGTCCGTTGTGATCGTCCTCGGAGTCCGCACGTGAGGTCGTTTCGACCCGTTCACGTATAGTGCGACCGCGCAGCCGGCACGAGTTGTGCGATTGGGAGGCTCAGGCCGGCTGCGCGGGAACGCTTGGTCATCAAGCAAGCGCCGTGCGCATGCGCGTGATGGTCAATTAGCTGAATGCTCGTGGGGGTGAAGGCGCCCGCGACGTCGCATGTCCCGTCGCTGCGACCGACGCAGCCGAGCATCATGACACGAAGACACCCGGGCCTCCGAACCGGTTGCCTTGCGGTTTGTTTCAATCGCTAGCGGAAGGTGCCGACGGCGAGTCCGAAGCGCTTGATCCAGCGCTGGATCTGCTTGCGGTCCTTATCGAGCGCACGCGCGACGGCGGAGACGTTGCCTTGATGCTCGCGCAGTGCAGCGACGACCTGATCGCGAATTTTCTGATCGACCTCGCTGAGCACGACGGGCCGCGGCGCTCCGGGCGGGCGGCCCGTGCGTACGGAGTCGGGGAGGTGCTCGCCGCGCACCAGCTCGGCACCCGCGAGGACCTGTGCGGTGGCGAGGGCCTGCTCGAGCTCGCGGACGTTGAGTGGCCACGGATACCGCAGAAGGAGGCGCGCAGCGTCGATGTCGAAGCCCGGGTGGTCCTCGGCGAACAGGCGCTGGTGAAGCGCACCGATGAGCAGGCCGAGGTCGGTGCGGCGCTGGTTGAGCGTAGGTACGGTGACCCGGAAGCCGGCGAGGCGCGCGAACAAGTCGTGGCGGAAGCTGCCGTCAGCGACCATGTCGTCGAGGTCGCGGTGCGTGGCGGCGACGACGCGCAGGTCGATCTCGACCGGGCGTGTCCCACCGACGGGCATCACCTCCCGCTCCTGGAGCACGCGGAGCAGGGCGGCCTGCGAGCTGGCAGGTAGGTCTCCGATCTCGTCGAGGAATAGCGTGCCGCCGTTGGCCGCGCGCACGAGGCCGTCGTGATCGGTCTGGGCGCCAGAGAACGCACCCTTCTTGTAACCGAACAGCTCGCTCTCGACGAGGTTGTCGGGAAGCGCGCCGCAGTTGACCGGTACGAACGCACCCCTACGGCCGGACAGGCCGTGGATCTCTCGCGCGATGACTTCTTTACCGACTCCGCTCTCGCCCTCCACGAGCATCGGGATCTCGGAGGACGCGATCTGGCGCAGCCGCGACAACTCTGACTGCCACGACGGCGTGAGCGTGATCGTGCCGGACGAGCCGTCCTTGGGCGCGAGCTCGAGCAGCTGGTCGGCCTCGGCCTCGATCGGCATGCGCTCGAAGAAGATGAACAGCGTGTGGCCGAGCTCGATCAGCGAGCCATCGGTGAGCACGGAGCGCTTGATGGTGTGACCATCGACGATGCTGCCATTCTTCGATTCGGTATCCGTGAGGACCCACCGCCCGAAGCTCGGCTCGATGCGCGCATGCCGCGACGACATCCAACGGTCCGGTACGCGGATGGTCAACTCGGTGCCCGTGCGCTCGCCGCGCCGCTCCGGCCCGCGACCGAGCGATACGCCCGTCAGATCGGAGAGCCGATATCGGACCGATCCGGCGCGAGGTCGCCCACACTCCAATACCAGGACCAGGACTGGTTCAGGCTTCGGCCCGAGCCGGCCGCTCTTCCCGTCCTCGTGAAAGCTGAGGGTGGTGCCGTGCGAATCGCCCACGCGTCAATCCTACAACAAGCGTCGGCGCACTCGGATGTCAGACCTGCTGGTTACCGTCGAGATGTGGGCGATCTAGTTCGGTTCCAGCTCGGCGCGCGGCGAGGCTTTCGCCGCGGCACCAGTGCGACGGCGCTCTATCGCGATGGCTGCGCGCAGGAAGCAGTGGATCCAGTGGCGGCAGCTCGGTGTTACGAGCGCGCGCTTGCGGGGCGACCGGACCTTGCAGATGCCCACAACAATCTCGGTCGGGTGATCCACGAGAGCGATTCTCCGGGGCGGCTCGCGCGCGCCGAGAGCCACTATCGGCTCGCCATCTGCATCGAGCCCGAGGTCGCGCTGTACTGGTTCAACCTCGGCGTCGCCGTCGAGGATCAGGGTCGGTCGAGCGAGGCGATCGCCGCGTACGAGATGGCGCTGTCGCTTGATGGCGCGCTCGCGGATGCACACTTCAATCTGGCGCGCCTGCTGGAGATCGTCGGCCGCCGTGGCACGGACGAGCTCACGCTGCGGCGGGCGATGCGCCACCTCGTGAGCTACAAGAACCTCGGCCGCGCGGGTTGAGAAGACCCGAACAACACGATCCTCAGTCGTCGCATGCGACGGCATGGGACCCTGGTGCGGCGTCGCAGCCTCGGTGCGCCGAACCTCGAGGCCCGCTTGTGAACGGGATCGGCCCCGCGAGCGCGCGCGTGCCGCGGGGCCGCTGACGGCGCGAGATGCAGCGGGTCAAGGACGGCGCGTCCGCTTTCCCGCTTGGATGTGGCCCTGTCCGGGGCGTGATGGGCTACGTGTGATTTATGGAAATCGTACTCGTGGGTAGCGGCATGCTTGCCGGTCAGTGCGTCCGTACTCTCAGAGAGCGAGGGTTTGGGGTCGCTCGCGTCTATGAGACAGAAGGAAATCCGCTCTCCGATCTGTCGAGCGTGTGTGAGAGCCTCGCGATCCCGTGCTCCACGGTTACGCGTGATCAGCTGTGGAAGGCGTTGGTGCGTCACGACCAAGAGACGGTCGTCTTGAGCGTGAACAACATCTACTTGTTTCCCGCGCAGGTCTGCGAGAAACGCGAGCTCCGCATCGTGAATTTTCACGGCGCGCTGCTCCCTCGCTATCGCGGGCGCGGTGAGTCGGTCATTGCGTGGGCCCTCTTCAATGGCGAGGATCATCACGGGGCGACCTGGCACCTCGTGCAGGCGGGCGTCGACACCGGGCCGATTCTCTGTCATCACCGCTTCGAGCTTAGTGACCGAGACACCGCGCTCGACGTCATGACCAGGTGTCTGAAGCACGGACACGCGCTCTTCGAGACCCACTTGCCGCAACTCCTCGACTTCGACGTCAGGGGTACCCCGCAACCGCCGCCGGATTCTCCCATCTACCGTCTTCGCGACCTACCTAACGACGGTTTGTTCGACCTGGAGTGGGATTTCATGCGTGCCAGCCGCTTCTTGCGGGCACTTGACTACGGTCTCTTTCCCGTCTTGCCGCTCCCTCGCCTGGTGACTGAGGGGCGGACGATGCTCATCGCAGGCTACGCACTGAAGCCGCTCTCGCCCACGATCGGGCGGGGGGGCACAATGAAGCGCGCTCCGGGCGGGTCGAAGGTCGTTGTTGAGTATCCGGGCGCCTCCATCGTGCTGAATCTGTCGGCCACCGACCCGCGATAAGGTAGGCCGTGCGCGCAGATCCACATACCGATCTCAGTGCGACCATCGTGCGGCTGTTGTGCGACCACTCGTATCGGTCCCAGGGGCTGATCGGCGTGGCATAAACTATCTACACTGGGCGGGTGAACGACAAGCCGGGTTCTCCTGACCAATCGGGCAATGACACAGAGCAAGTGGCCAGGGGCGCCGAGGGCCCGCTCCGCACGGCCGAACGCACGCGTAAGCACCTCGTCGTGCTCGATGGGCCCGGGGCGTCCGCGCTGGAGGCGACGTGCAGATCGGCGGGCGAGCCGCTGGTCGAGTGGGTGGTCGCGGCGTTCGCGACGCTCTTGCACCGTTATCTGGTCATCGACGAGCTCGCGATCGACATCCTCGGGGATGCGCGCGGGAATGCGAAGAACGAGGCCGCGGCATACTCGTTCGCTCTCGATCAGCGGGTGTTGCTGCGCGCGGACGTTGCCGGCAATCCGTCGTTCGTGGAGCTGGTCGGCCGGCTTCGCACTGCATGGGGCGCGCCGATGCCGCCCGCCGCAAACGCTGGCGAGCGGCAGCCTGTCGTCGCGTTCGCGTTCGCGTTCGCAGGCGCAGCCGATCAACCTGCGCGCGGAGACCACGAGCTAGTCGTCGCGCTGCAGCGGACGGACGAAGCGATCGTCGCCTACGTGGAGTACAGCGTCGCGCGCTACGACTCCGCGGCCATCACGCGACTGATCGGGCATTACGGAATCCTGCTGCGTGGGATCGCGGCGGACCCGACGCAGCGGATCGGTGCGCTGCCGCTACTGTCGCCGGCGGAGCGGGAGCAGCTGCTCGTAACGTGGAATGCGACGTCCCAGGACTATCCGCGCGAGGCGTGTCTGCACGAGCTGTTCGAGGCGCAGGTAGATCGGACCCCGGGGGCGGTGGCGGTGGAGTTCGAAGGGACGCAGCTCACATACGCGGAGCTGGATCAGCGCGCGAATCGGCTGGCGCACCACCTACGGTCGCTCGGGGTGGGACCGGACGTTCGCGTCGGGGTATGCGCGGAGCGTTCGCTCGAGCTGGTCGTCGCGGTGTACGGCGTGCTCAAGGCGGGCGGCGCGTACGTGCCGCTCGACCCGAGCTATCCGCGCGAGCGGCTGGCGTTCATGGTCGAGGACGCGGCGGTGGCGGTGCTGTTGACACAGGCGCACCTGGTGGAGGCTTCGCCCGCGCATGGCGCGCGCTTGGTACGACTGGATGCTGACTGGGCCGAGGTCGCTCGCGCGAGTGCTGCCCGCCCGGGGAGGACCGCAGGGCCGAACGACCTCGCGTACGTGATCTTCACCTCGGGGTCGACGGGACGGCCGAAGGGGGCGATGAACGAGCACGGTGCGGTGGTCAACCGCCTGCATTGGATGCAGGCGGCGTACGAGCTGGACACGACGGACGCGGTGTTGCAGAAGACCCCGTTCTCGTTCGACGTCTCGGTCTGGGAGCTGTTCTGGCCACTGCACGTGGGGGCGCGGTTGGTTATGGCGCGCCCCGACGGACATAAGGATCCGTCGTACCTCGTCGGCGTGATCCAGGCGCAGCAGATCACGACGCTGCACTTCGTACCGTCGATGCTCGCGGTGTTCCTCGAGGCGGAGGGCGTGGAGGCGTGCACGAGTATCCGGCGGGTTGTGACCAGCGGCGAGGCGCTCGCGCCGGCACACGTGGATCGATGCTTTGCGCGGCTGCCCGCCGCGGCCTTGTTCAACCTGTACGGGCCGACGGAAGCCGCGATCGACGTCACGCACTGGACGTGTCGGCCGGGGGTGCGGAGCGTGCCGATCGGGCGTCCGATCTCGAACATCCAGATCTATATCCTCGACCTGGGCGGCGAGCCGGTGCCGGTTGGGGTGGCGGGCGAGTTGTACATCGGCGGTGTAGGTGTAGGCCGTGGATACGTGAACCGGCCGGATCTGACGGCGGAGAGGTTCGTGCCTCATCCGTTCGGGGCAGGGCGGCTGTATCGGACGGGTGATCTGGCGCGGTGGCAGGAGGATGGGACGATCGAGTACCTCGGGCGAATCGATCATCAGGTGAAGATCCGCGGGTTCCGGATCGAGCTGGGGGAGATCGAAGCCGTGCTCGCAAGGCACGCGTCGGTGAGCGAAGTGGTCGTGCTTGCCCGCGACGATCAAGCAGGCGACAAGCGGTTGGTCGCCTACGTGGTAGGGCGCGACGGCGTTCAGGACGTCGACGCGCTGCGCGCACACGCGGCCGCGACGCTGCCGGAATACATGGTGCCGTCGGCGTTCGTGATGCTCGACGCAATGCCCGTGACGCCGAACGGCAAGCTGGATCGGAAGGCCCTGCCCGCGTCCGATCAGGTTGCGGGCGGTACGCGGAACTACGTCGCGCCGCGAACCGAAACGGAGCATCTACTCGCGGCGATCTGGTGTGAGCTGCTCGGGGTCGAGCGGGTGGGTGTGCATGACAACTTCCTGAAGCTCGGAGGGCACTCGCTGCTCGCGATGCAGGTGGCGATGCGGGTCCGTCAGACGATGGAGGTTGCGCTGACCGTGCGTGCTGTGTTCGAGGCGCCAACGCTCCGCGGGCTCGCGGAGTTGATCGAGCGCACGCGCACAGGAGATGCGGCGCCGCTGGTGGCGGTGGCGCGTGATGGTGCCCTCGTCGCCTCGTTCGGCCAGCAGCGATTCTGGGTGATGGCGCAGCTGTCGGAGGGCGACGCGTATGACATGACGCACGCGGTGCGGCTGCGCGGCCGCCTCGACGTCGCCGCGCTCGCAGGCGCGGTGGATGCGGTCGTCGCACGCCACGAGGTGCTGCGCACGACGCTCGCGGAGGACGACGGGCGGGTCGTGCAGAGAATCGCGCCTGCGCGTGCGGGCGTGCTGGCGGTCGTCGAGGTGGGATCGTCCGAGGAAGCAGAGGCGTACGTACGGGAGGTGTTCCACCGG
>JANRKM010000227.1:0-45127 GCA_033763475.1 Kofleriaceae bacterium | reverse complement strand
TGAGCGTCACTTCACCGACAGCTTCGCCACCATGCGGCTCGCGATTGCGCGCGCCATCGCGCGCTGGCTCCCACGTTGCCCAGCTTGCCACGCGCCACGTCACCTGCGGAGCCGCGGCCCGCTAACATGACGCAGTAGTGGTAACCGGCCACGTAACTCCTCTTTTTCAACGCCCTGCTAGGACAGCTCCAATGTGGGAAGCGCACGCAACACGGTGCGCGTCATCAACGAGTAGCGCGCCCGAGTAGAAGCGCCCGCCTCGCGGCGTGGTAAGCACGGCGGGTGAATCGCCAGCAGCTCGCCTCCGTGCTCGCCCAGGTGCGCGACGGAACGCTCAGCCCCGAGGACGCCGCGTCACGCATTGGCGATCTCCCGTTCGTCGAGGTCGCCGCCGGCACCGTCATCGACCACCACCGCGAGCTGCGCACGGGGATCCCCGAGATCGTCTACGGCGCGTCGAAGACGCCCGAGCAGATCGTCACCGCGCTGCGCGAGCTCGCGCGCGTCTCGGGGGGAGGGCTCGCCACGCGCGTCGACGCGGGCAAAGCCACCACCGTGCGTTCGCTCCTGCCGGAGGCGCAGATCGACGACACGGCACGCACGGTGCTGCTCGGTCAGCGGCCCGCGCGCGCCGCGGCTGCGCGCATCGCCGTGGTGGCCGCGGGCACGAGCGATCTGCCCGTCGCCGAGGAGGCCGCCGTGGTCGCCGAGTTCCTCGGGGCGCCGGTGCTGCGCATCTACGACGTGGGCGTCGCCGGCGTGCATCGCTTGCTCGCACGCGTCGCGGACATCCGCACGGCGGACGTCGTCATCGCCATCGCGGGCATGGAAGCCGCATTGCCGTCCGTGCTCGGTGGGCTCGTCGACCGGCCGATGATCGCGGTGCCGACGGCCGTGGGCTACGGCGTGGCCATCGACGGACTGATCGCGCTGGGCGCGATGCTCACGTCGTGTGCGCCCGGGATCACCGTGGTGAATATCGACAACGGTGTGGGCGCGGCCGTCGCGGCGGTCCGGATCGCGCGGTTGGCGGTGCCGGCGTGAAGGGGCTGCATCTGCATCTGGACTGCGCGAGTGGCGCCGCAGGCGACATGACGCTGGGGGCGTTGATCGATCTGGGCGTGCCCGTCGAGGTGATCGGGGAAGCACTGGATGCCATCGGGGCGGGGCGTCGCAGGCTGCACGTGACGAGAGTGACCAAGGGCGGGATTGCCGCGGTGGACGTGAAGGTGGATGCGACGGGGTCGCTGGGCGCGCCGGCGGCGCACGCGCATGCGCACGACCACGCGCACTCGCACGATCACGCGCACTCGCACGATCACGCGCACGACCACGCGCACGACCACGCGCACGACCACGCGCATGCGCACGACCACGCGCATTCGCACGACCATGCGCATTCGCACGACCACGTGCATTCGCACGACCACACGCATTCGCATGACGACGTGCATTCGCACGACGACGCGAATTCGCATTCGCACGACCACACCCACGCGGCCTTCTCCCGCCGCAACGCCTCGCACGCCCACTACCACTACGGCGCCATTCGCGCGCGGATCGCCGCTGCGGCGCTGACCGAGGAGACCAAGCGCCGCGCGCTCGATATCTTCGACCGCCTCGCGAGAGCCGAGGCGAAGCTGCACGGCACCGCGATCCAGGACGTCGCGCTTCACGAGGTCGGCGCCATCGACAGCGTCGTCGATATCGTCGGGACCGCCGCCGCCCTGGCGTGGCTGGAGCCCGCGAGCGTCACCTGCACGAGCGTCGCCATGGGACACGGGACCCTGAGCTGCGCCCACGGCGTGCTGCCGGTGCCCGCACCCGCGGCGCTGGAGGTCTTGCGCGAAGCGAAGGGCGTGATGGCCGATGGCGGGCTGCCCCGCGAGCTCTGCACCCCGACCGGCGCGGCGATCCTTGCGGCGACCGTGACGCAGTGGGCGCCGGCGCCGACGGGACGGCCGGTGGCCGTTGGGTGGGGAGCGGGAGATTGGGATCTGCCCGACCGGGCGAATGTCTTGCGCGCGACGGTGATGGAACCTGCGGCGGGCGCGGCGAGCGTGTGGCAGGTCGATGCGAACATCGACGACATGAGTCCCGAGCTGTGCGGGCCGGCCGGAGAGGCGGTGTTCGCGGCGGGGGCGCTGGACGTGTGGTGGACGTCGATCATGATGAAGAAGGGCCGGCCGGCGCTCGTACTTTCGGCGCTGGTGGAAACAGCGGCCCGCGACGCGGTGATCGCCGCGATCCTGCGCGAGACGACGACGATCGGGGTCCGGTTCGCGCCGCGGGAGCGCACGGTGCTCGCGCGCTCGACGGTGATCGTGTCAACACGGTATGGGACGATTCCGATCAAGGTCGCGCGGGACGCGGGGGCCGTGGTGAACGCGGCTCCCGAGTACGAGGCGTGTGCGGAGGCGGCGCGGACGCATGGCGTCGCCGTCAAGCTGGTGTTCGCGGCGGCGGTGGCTGCGTTCGACGCGGGGCGTTGAGTCGTCGTCGCCGGTGGGGGCATGGTACGGTCGAGCGTCGTGGAGGCCGCAACCATCGTCGTCCTCGGCGGCAGCGAGCCCGAGCGGGGCACGCTGGTGTCGCAGCTCGCGAGCAGCGGCATGTCCGTGTGCGGGGCGGTGTCGATCGATCTGAGTCAGAGCCTCCCTGGTCTGTTCGTGATCATCGGGGCAGATGCAGCGCACCTGGTCGCGGAGGCGCGCGATGTGCCGGCGCTCGCCGAGGTGCCGATCCTCGCGGTGGTGCCCGGGATGCCGCCGACCGCGACGACCGAAGCACTGGCCGCCGGCGCGACGGACGTGGCGCGCTTGCCGGTGCCGCCGGCGATCCTCGCAGCGCGGTGCCGGAATCTCCTGAAGATGGTCGGGCCCGCTGGTACGGGCTCCCCGGCGCTGGCGCGCATCAACGAGGTATTGACCGCCGACGGTGACGACGCCGAGGCGCTGATGCAGGTGCTATCCATCACCGCGACGACGTTCGGCTTCGAGCGCGCGTCGCTGGTCGCGCACATCGAGGGCTCGGAGCACGCGTTCGTGATCGCCGCGACCGACGCCGAGCCGCTGCAGCGGTTCACGCTCGCGATCGCGGAGTACCCCGAGATCCAGGAGGCGATCCGCTCGCTGCAGCCGGTGCTGATCGATGACGTGTTGTTCCATCCGCTGACCGCAAACATCGCGGACATGCTGTCGTCGCGCAGCGTGCGCGCGATCGCCGTGTTCCCGGTGCAGTGGCGCGGGCGGCCCCTCGGCGCGATTCTCCTGCGCAAGCGGCACCCGCGCACGAACCTGAACGCGCGTGCGCTCGAGCTCGGCAAGCTGATCGCGAGCACGGCCGCCGCGCACCTGCGGCACGGTGCGGTGCTCGAGAGCCTGCGCGACCAGACGCACAAGATCTCGCGGGCGCGCTACGAGGCGGAGCGCCGGATTCGCGGCATCGACTCGCTGAAGGAACATTTCGAGGCCGGCACCGACGGCGTGGTCGTGCTCGACGACGCGGGGCGGATCCTGTTCGTGAACCGCGCGGCCGAGAGGATCACCGGCTTTGCGCGCGATGGCCTGGTCGGAAGCGAGCTCGTCGATCTCGTCGATGCGAGCCAGCGCGCGCAGATCGGCGATACGATCGCGCGGGTCCTCGCAGGCGCCAACGTCGAGGCCTTCGACCTCGAGCTCACGACCACGTCGGGCGCACCCGCGTGGGTCTCGGTTTCGACCTCGACGGTGCTCGCGGGCACGGGCGCCGTGATCCTGTCGTTTCGCGATGTCACCGCCGAGCGCGCCCTCGAAACCGAGCTGCGGTCGACCAAGGAGTTCCTCGAGCGCCTGATCGACTCTACCGTCGACGCGATCATCGCGGCCGACATGCGCGGTCAGATCATCCTGTTCAATCAGGGCGCCGAGCGGCTGTTCGGCTATCGCGCGCGTGACGTGATCGGGCGGCTGCCCGTGTGGGAGCTCTACGAGCCCGGCTCGTCGAACCAGGTCATGCGCATGTTGCGCTCGACGTCCTACGGCGGCGTCGGCCGCTTGGAGCAAACGCGCCGCGAGGTCAAGCTCGCGTCGGGTGAGATCGTTCCGGTCAGCATGACCGCATCGATCGTCTACGAAGGCGAGCGCGAGGTCGCGACCGTCGGTATTCTCACCGACCTGCGCGAACGAATCCGAATGGAGCAACGCCTCCTCGACGCCCAGCAGAAGCTTCAGCTGTCCGAGAAGCAGGCGCTTGTTGCGGAGCTTGCGGGTGCAGCGGCGCACGAGCTCAACCAGCCGCTCACCTCGATCATGGGCTACGCCCAGCTCATTCAACGCCAATCGGAGAAGGAAGCGCAGCACATGCGCGCCGTCGGCGTGATCCTGTCCGAAGCCGAGCGCATGGCGGGCATCGTGAAGAAGATCGGCAAGATCACCAAGTACGAGACCACCGACTACGTCGGCGGCGCGCGCATGCTCGACCTCGAGCGTGCGGCGCCCGACTCCAACGCCGGTATCCCGATCTCGAACGACGACAGTCAGACCGGTGACTTCCAGCCGGTCGCCCCCACGCCAGACCCTGACGGGATGTCTCCGTCGCTGGCCGACCTGAACGCCCTCGAACGCAGCAAGGGAGGATCGCGGTGACGTTTGCCGCCCCGACGCTCGAAGCCCAGCTCGCCGCGCTCCGCGAGCTCGCCGCAGAGCTACCGATCGCGCTCCACGAGCCCGCGCTCATCGAGCGCGCGCTCGATATCATCGCGGCGCTGCTCCCCGGTCGCGCATTGTGCATCCGCGTCCTCGACATCCGCACGCGGGACGCCGCGCGCGTGTTCGTCCGTGGTGCGCCGCTGCGCGAGGGCGTCGCCCTCGAGGCGATCACGTTCACGCAGGCCGCGCTGACGGGGGCCCGGCTCAAGAGCGCGGTCACCGCAAGCGCCCGCTTGCAGGTGCGCGATCGCTGGGACTCGCCGTTCACCGGCATCGCCACGGGGTTCGCGCTGCCGCTCGCGGCGGCCGGTGAGCTCTACGGTATCCTCGATGTCGGCTACGCACCCGGCAAGGACGCGCGCACGACCGACGAGCCTGCGGTTAACCCGCTCGCGGCGCACGTTGCCGTCGCGCTTCGCACGGTCCGCCTCCACGACGACGCGCTCGGCCTCCGCGACTACCAGGCGCGCCTGCTCGAGAGTGCGAACGCGCTCATCCTCGGCATCGATCGCGCGTGGCGCATCACCGTGTGCAACCGCGCGCTCCTCGATCTCACCGGCTACGCGCGGGACGAGATCCTCGGGCGCGACGTGCGCGACCTCATCTCTGCCGAGGAGCGGCAGTATCTGACCTCCGCGTTCGCGTCTGCGCTCACCGGCACGCACCACCACGCGGTCTCGGTCTCCCTGCCCACGCGCGGCAAGAACCCCGTGCGCACGGTGTGGAGCGTGGCACCGGTGGGGCGCATGGGGGGCCAGAACGGGCCGATCGAGGCCGTGGTTGCCATCGGTCAGGATCAATCGCAGATCGAGGCGCTGCGTGATCAGGTCATGCGCGCCGAACGCCTCGCGACGCTCGGCGAGCTCGCGGCCGGCGTGGTCCACGAGCTCAATAACCCTCTCACGTCGATCACCGTCTACGCCGAATATCTCGTACGCAAGCTCGAAGCGCAGGGCGCGGAGGAGACCGACGTCGAGAAGCTGCGGCGGATCGGTGCCAGCGCGCAGCGCATCCTGCGGTTCTCGCGCGACCTCGTGCAATACGCGCGGCCCTCGGGACGGGATCTCGAGCCGGTCGATGTCTCGCAGGTCGTCCGCCAGTCCGTGTCGATCTGCGAGCACCTGATCGAGCGCGGCGGGATCGAGCTCGCGATCGATGTCGATCCCCAGCTCCCTGCACTGCACGCCGTTTCGGGCCAGCTCGAGCAGGTGTTCATCAACCTCATCACCAACGCGGTCCACGCGGTGGACCAGGGTGGCAAGGTCATCGTGCGCGCGATCTCTGAGGGACCCGCAGCGATCCTGCTCGAGGTTGCCGACTCCGGCCCGGGCGTGCCCGACGGCGACCGCGAGAAGATCTTCGAGCCGTTCTTCACCACCAAGCCCGATGGCAAGGGCACGGGCCTCGGCCTGCCGATCGTGCGGAACATCGTCGAGCAGCACGGCGGAGAGATCTCGGTCGTGCGCTCCGAGCTCGGCGGTGCGTCGTTTCGGGTCGTGCTTCCGATCGTTTAGCGAAAGTTTGTCTAAAAACTTGCGCGCGATCTCTGCCGTCCGGTGCCCGGACAATGTGCTTGCGCCCTCGATCCAAACGGGTAGTGTGGCTTGGACATGAAAGCAGAAGTTCTGCTCGAGCTGCTGGAGGCTGCGTCCGAACAGCTCGGGATCAAGATCTCCTACGAGCCGTTGCAGTCGAGCGTCGGCAACGGCGGTCTCTGCAAGGTGAAGGGCGCCTACCGGATCATCGTCGACAAGCGGGCGACGTCCGAGGAGCGCGTGACGACCGTGGCGACCGCGCTCGCCACGTTCGATACCTCCGAGCTCGCGCTGCCGCAGAAGGTGCGCGACGTGTTGCGGATGCACGAAGGCTCTGGGAAGCATCGGCGCACCGCCGCCTGAGCGGCATCGGAACTGGATGCGAGCTACGGCTTTCTCGACGAGGACAGCCGTGTCTTCTGGACCTTGCCCATCGCGTTACGCGGAAGAACGTCTACCACGTGCACCTCGCGCGGCCGTTTGTGCGGCGAGAGCCGTGCCGCCACGTGGTCCTCGAGCGCCTTGGGCTCGATCGGGCCACGCGTGACGATGAACGCGACGATGCGCTCCCCGAGATCGTCATCGGGCGCACCGATCACCGCGGCTTCCGCGACGGCGGGGTGATCGAGCAGTGCGCCCTCGACCTCACCGGCGCCGACCTTGAAGCCGCCACACTTGATGAGGTCGGTCGAGCGCCGTCCGACGATGCGCAGCTGGCCGTCTTCGCTGCGCGTGGCGAGATCGCCCGTGTAGAACCAGCCGTCGGCGTCGACGACGGCGCGCGTGGCATCGGGGTTGTTCAGGTAGCCCGCGAACACATGCGGCCCGCGCACGCAGATCTCGCCGATCGCCGCGGCGTCACCGCCCGGGATCTCGCGACGCTCGTCGTCGACCAGGCGGAGCTCCACGCCATCGAGCGGCGGCCCCACGAAGCCCGCCCGTCGATCGCCGTCGTGCCGGGTCGAGCAGTTGATCAGTGTCTCGGTGAGGCCGTAGCGCTCGATCACGCGATGCCCGGTGAGCCGCTCGACGTGCGCGTGCTCGCGGACCGACAGCGGCGCGGACCCGCTGACCAGCGTGCGCGCGCCGCGCATCGCCTCGGCGATCGCGACGTCCCCGGCGGCCGCTTCGCACAGCCGGTGATACATCGTCGGTACCGCGAACAGCAGCGCGCCCGGATGTGCGGCGAGCGCGCGTGCAAGGTCCGTGGGCGCGAATCGTGGGACCCAGCTGAGCGTGCCGCCGCGGCGCTGACTGCCGAACAGACCGAGCACGAGCCCGTGGACGTGGAACAGGGGCAGGGCATGCACCACCACGTCTCCCTCGGCCCACGCCCACGCGCGGGCGAGCATATCGAGGTTCGCGGCGATGTTGCGATCGGTGATCAGTGCACCCTTGGGGGCGCCCGTCGTGCCCGACGTGTAGAGCACCAGCGCGGGCTCGCCACGCACCGGCGCCACCTGCAGCGGCGCACCTGGCTCCACCGAGAGCTCGATCGCGAGGGTCTCGGCGCGCGCCGCCACCGCATGCACATCGGCCGCCACGCACAGCCTCGGCGTCGCATCGCGCAGCACATGGCCGAGCTCCGTGTCGCCGAGCTTGGGATCGATCGGCACGGACGCGTAGCCCGCCGCGGCGTGGGCGAGGAGCGCGACCAGTGTCGCGAGCTCGGGCTGCGCCCACACCCCGACGCGCTCGCCGGGCACCACGCCGCGCGCGGCCAGCGCGCGCACGTGGTGCGCACATGCCGCTGCCAGCTGGCGCTGCGTCAGCTCGCGCGGCCCGACACGAACTGCGAGACGGTCGGAGGGCGCGGCGAGCCAAGGAAACAGCGAGTCCATCGCTCGCTCGTAACACAAGCGCTATGCTGCGGGGACATGCGGGCTGTTGCCGTCGTCTTCGCCTCGCTCATGCTCGCGTCGTCGTTGGCGTGCAAGCGCAGCGATGCGTCGCGCGAGCTGTCGCTCGATGCGATCCGCGTGACCGGTGACTTCAAGGTCCGCACCGACACCGTCGGCGATGGCGGGCACGCGAGCACGGCCACGTTCCTCCTCGTCGACGCGGAGAACGGGGCAGGCGAGGGCGCCTATGTGACTCTCGCGGGTGACCTCGTCGACGCGAGCGGTGGCACCGTCGGCTATTTGAAGCCGCAGTCGTTGTGGATCCCCCCCGGCGAGCGCCGCACGTTCGCCCTCGTCGACACCGAGCGCCAGGCGCGCCCGCGCGCGACCTCCGCCCGTATCAAGGTGAAGGGCGCGATGGTCCCGACCGAGCCGCCACCCGCGCGCATCGAAGACCTCCACGTGTTCGACGACTACGGCAAGGCGGTCGTCCAGGCCAACCTCGTGAACACCGCGGACCGCATCGGTCAGATCATGGTGATCGCCTCGTTCTACGATGCGTCGGGCCAGCCGATGACGCGGCCCTTCGAGATGATCGCGATCGGGCGCAAGCAGACGCGGCCGGTGCAGTTCGTCGGCCCCCAGGGCTCGAAGACGGGGACGATCTACGTCGGTGATGTGATCTACTGAGCGCGAGGCGCGCGGAACGAGCGAAACGCTCGGGGGCGGCGATCGTTGCCAACGTCGATACGTCGGGCGCCGACGTCAGACGCGGTTCGTGAGCGTCCCGAAGTACGGGTCGTTGTCGACGAGATCGCTCATCAGCTCGCGCAGCTCGGCGCGTTCAGCGGGCGACAGATCGGGTGTCGCGGTGGCCTCCACGAGCTGATCGATGGCTTCGCGCGGGGTGAGCCGACCGGCCGCGACCTCGGCCGCGAGGCGGTCGATGTCCTCGGTGTTCCCGGATGCGTCCGCGCGCTCGATGCCGCTCGCATCGCCAGGGCCGTCGGGCCCGTCCGGCCCATCGGGTCCGTCGGGGCCGCCAGGGCCCTGAGGGCCGCCAATGCCTGAAGGTCCGCCGATGCCACTCATGAGCTGCCTCCGAACATACCAGGGGCGCCTATCGACCGGCACTCGGTTTGGATGCGTGACAAAGTGGGGGCCATGAAGCTTTCGGTCCTCGCCGCGGTGGCGGCACTGGCGTTGGGGGGAGGTAGCGCGATGGGCTGCAAGCAGCAACCCGCCGCCAAGCCCGTCGGGCCACCTGCCGCGGCTGCGCGCTATCAGGCCACGCGGTGGGTGCCGGCCAACCCCAGCTACGTGTTCGCCGCACCTACCGTGCGCGAGGCGCAATCGACGCTGCGCGACGTGATCGAGGTGTTCGGCATGCCGGCCGGCATCGAGGTCGCCGAGATCGGGCGCGAGCTGGCGCAGGTGCTCGCCGTCGATCCGCTAAGCCCCGACGCCGTGCACGCGATCGGCGTCGACATCGACGGCGGGTTCGCGATGTTCTCCGAGGACATCACGCCGACCTACGTCCTGCACCTCGACGCGCCGGAGCAGATGCAGGCGTTCCTCGACGCACAGCGCGAAAAGGGCCTCGTCACGCAGTCGGTGATCGTCGACAAGACCGAGATCTTCACCGTGCCGCTCGCCGGCGGCGTCGCGCTCAGCTGGGCGATCGTCGACGGGTGGATGTGGCTGCACCTGACGCCACCCTTCGCGAAGAGCGAGGGCACGACATGGTTCACGCACAGCTTCCGGCCCGCCACACCCGACTGGATCGCGGATTGGGCGTGGGCCGAGGGTGCGAGCAAGCTCGCGACCCCGAGCGTGGTCGGGTTCCTCGATCTGCAGCAGTTCCTCGGCACGATCGTCAAGCACGCGCCCGAGGCGCTCCAGTGCACGCAACTGCTCGCGCCCGTGACCCGCGTGGGGTTCGCGGCGGAGGTCGCGGGCGGCGCCGCGCAGCTGCGGCTCGCGCTCGATGTGGGCCCCAAGGCAGCGTCGATCTCGCGGGCGCAGCTGCCCGTTCCGGAGGGCTTCGCGGCCGTCGCAAAGGCCGCACCCCTCGCCGCGCAGTGGAACCTCGATCTGTTCGCTCTGCGCAACTGGCTCGAGCCGTGTCTGTCGACGTTCGGTGCCCGGCTCACCATGCTCGATACGTTCGGCGTCCGCGCCGGGCGCGCCGCTTTGCTCGCTCTCGACGCCGACGCGACGGGTGTGGACGCGTTGAAGAAGGGGGCCGGCGTCGTCGCGCTCGACCTCGCCCACGCGCGGTTCTTCGCGTCGCAGCTCGACAACATCCCGATGCGCTCGACCCTCGAGCGCTCGCGCACGTTTGGCCCCCTCGCCGGGCATTCACTGTCGATCCCCTTCGTCGCGAGCGTCGATTACGTGCTCACCGACGAGCTCGCACTCGCCGGCATGGGGGATGGCCTGCTCGCCCGGGTGGTCGGAAGTGGAAAACCGGTGGACGGGCCGCTCGCGTCGATCGACCTGATCCCCGGAGGGCTACCCGGCGACACCTGGGTAACCATCGCAGAGGCGATCGGGTTGCCTCGCGCGGAACGTATCGTCGAGCGCATGCGGGCCTGGAAGGACGGCCATTTCCGGGTCGCGGTCGAAGGCAACGCGCTGGTGCTGACGGCGACCGGGACGCGGCGCTGACGGCCGGCACCCGGGGGCAGCTTGTGGTAAGACGGCGCCGTGACAACGGATCCCGTCGTCCGGCTGCGTGACGTCACCAAGAGCTATGGCTCCGGCGCTGGAAGCACGAAGGTGCTCCGCGGAGTCAGTCTCGATGTGGAGAAGGGGGAGCTCGTTGCCCTCGTCGGCCAGTCGGGCTCTGGGAAATCGACGCTGCTCAATATCATTGGTGGCCTCGATCATCCCGATGCAGGTGAAGTCGAGGTCCTCGGCATCGACACGCTGAAGGCCGGCGACACCAAGCGGGCCAAGCTGCGAAACCAGTCGATCGGGTTCGTCTTCCAGGCGTTCAACCTGATGGACCACCTGACCTGCCTCGGCAACGTGACCTTCCCGTCGGCGTTCGCCAACGGGCTCGGGCCGAAGGAGATCGAGGCGCGTGGCCGCGAGTCGCTCCGCCGCGTGGGCCTCTCGGACTACGCGCACCGCCGTCCCGGCGAGCTGTCGGGTGGGCAGAAGCAGCGCGTGGCGATCGCGCGCGCGCTGTTCGGTGCGCCGAAGTTGCTCCTGTGTGACGAGCCCACGGGCAACCTCGACTCCGAGACCGGCAAAGAGGTGATCGACTTCTTCCGCGAGCTCAACGCCAAGGACGGCGTGACCCTCGTGATCGTGACCCACGAGCGACGCGTCTCGAGCGTCGCCCAGCGCGTGATCGCGATGCGCGACGGCATGATCGTCGAAACGAGCGACGAGGCACTCGGTGCGATGAACGGAGGCGGTCCGGCATGACGGACGCGAACCGATCGATTCCGGTGCGCCGCGACGCGAGCACCGGAATCACCCTGCGCGGAAGGAATCCTCAAGGATGATGCCCCCCAAGAAGCTGTTGCGCATGGTCGTGGCGAACACGCTGCGCAGCCCTCGGCACTTCATTCTTTCGGCGTTCGGCATCGTCATCGGCATCGGTGCGTTCGTGCTGTTCCTCGCGCTCACGCAGCGCGCGGGCGAGGTGCTCGAGAAGGTGTTCCCGATCGACGAGGTGCAGGTCGTCGCGCCCACGGTCGCCGTCGGCCCACTCGACGCGACCAAGCGCCTCGACGATGCCGTGGTGAAGCGGATCCTCGCGCGCCCCGAGATCACGGCGGCGATTCCACGCATGAACATCGCGTTTCCGGCGTCGCTGCGTGGCGACTTCGAGGGCAAGGAATTCCGCCTCGAGCTCGCGGGGTTCGCCGACGGCGTCGATGCGACGTTCGCCCAAGACGACCCGCGCTCGCGCGATCTGTTCCGCGATTGGGACGCCGTGAAGGACGATCCCAACCGCATCGCGTGTGTGCCGCCGCCGGTCGATCCCGATGATCCGGTGCGCGCGTCTCCTCGTGCACCTCGCAAGAAGCGCGAGCTGCTGACGTCCGACGACAGGTATGGTCCGGGTGGCAAGGGCCCGGATCCGGCGGGGCCAATGGGCGTTCCGCCGGCACTCCCCAAAGGCTTCCAGCTTCCGCCGCCTGGGGGCGCGCTCGGCGCACCGCCCGTGCCGCCGCCCGCGCCCCCGGCTCCCCCGCCCGCACCGGATGGGGCAGGTTCGGCGGCTGGCTCCGCGACGGCCGCCGGCTCGGCCGGTTCGGCCGCAGGCTCGGGGGACGCGGGCACGGCTGCGGGGACCGTGACGCCGGTTGCCGTGTCGCCGGTTCCGGCCGAGGAATACGCGAACCCGTGCCCCAACCCCGATCGCTACTACTGCGACGACACCGAGCGCGTGTGTAAGCACCGCGTGCCCGTCGTGGTCTCGCCCACGGTGGTGGAGCTCTACAACACGCGGTTCGCCAAGTCGCACGGCATGCCGGCCGCGAATGAAGACCTGATCAAGTCGCTGATCGAGATGCGCGGCGTCTCGGCGATGCGGTTCTCGATCGGGCTCAACAACACGGTCATCGCGGGCAGCGGTGGCGTGACGAAGAAGCGCCCGCGCCGCGTCGAGGGCGTGATCGTCGGCATCTCGAACCGCGCGATGCAGCTCGGTATGACCATGCCGATCGAATACATCGAGCGGTGGAACCGCGAGTACATGGGTGAGCAGGCGGCGACCGCCTACTCGTCGATCATCGCGAAGGTCAAGGACAGCGACACGATTCAGTCATTCGTCAACTGGCTGAAGGACGCCGAGGACCTGCGGATCGAAGACTCCAAGGGCGAGCAGTTCGCGACCGTGATCTTCGTGATCCGGCTGCTGTTCCTCATCATCTCGATCGCCATCCTCGTCGTCGCGGTCATCAATATCGGCCACAACTTCTTCGTCCAGGTCTCCGAACGCCGTCGCGAGATTGGAATCATGCGGGCGGTCGGCGCGACCCAGACCGACGTGCTCCTGATCGTCCTGGGAGAGGCCGCGATGGTCGGTATCGTGGGCGGCATCATCGGCGTGGCCCTCGCCGTGGGCATCGGGACGGGCTGGAACGTGTTCGCCGAGTCGAACATCCCCAAGTTCCCGTTCAAACCCTCGTCATGGTTCGATTTCAAGCCATGGATCTGGGGCAGCGCCCTCGGGTTCTCGACCCTGTTCTGCATCCTCGGGGGCTACCTGCCGGCCCGTAGGGCGGCCAAGATGGAGCCGGCTCAGGCCCTGGCCCAAAACTGATCCCGGGGACCCCTCGCTTTTCCCTTTGAGCCCCGAGATCTTCGCGGTACGACGCAGGCCACGGAGGCAGTAAACTGCTTGTGGCCCAAGGAATCGATTTCGGATAGGGTCCCACCTCACAGCGATCAAGCACTTCGCTCGAACGCTGCTGCCCCAAACCCACGTGCCGTGAAGAAGCCGACTCCCTTCGGGAAATACTTCCTCCTCGAGCGGATCAACGTTGGCGGAATGGCCGAGGTGTTCCGCGCCAAAGCATTCGGCGTGGAGGGCTTCGAGCGGCTCGTCGCGGTGAAGCGCATCCTTCCCAACATCGCGGAGGACAAAGAGTTCATCCGCATGTTCATCGAGGAGGCGAAGCTCTCGGTTCAGCTGAACCACGCGAACATCGCCCAGATCTTCGACCTCGGCGTCGTCGACGGCAGCTACTACATCGCCCTCGAGCACGTGCACGGTCGCGACCTCCGCGGCATCTTCGATCGCTGCCGGCAGGGCGGCGAGGCGATGCCCGTCGCGCAGGCGTGTTTCGTGGTCATGAAGGTGTGCGAGGGCCTCGACTACGCACACAACAAGCGCGACCAGAGCGGCCGCGAGCTCTCGCTCGTGCACCGCGATGTCTCCCCCCAGAACGTCCTCGTGTCGTTCGAGGGTGAGGTGAAGCTGATCGACTTCGGCATCGCCAAGGCGGCCGGCAAGGGCAGTAAGACCCAGGCGGGCATCCTCAAGGGCAAGTTCGGCTACATGTCGCCCGAACAGGTGCGCGGCCTGCCGAGCGATCGCCGCAGCGATGTGTTCTCGTGCGGCATCGTGCTCTACGAGCTGCTCACCGGCGAGCGCCTGTTCGTCGGCGAGAGCGACTTCTCGACGCTCGAGAAGGTCCGCAACGTCGAGATCCTTCCGCCGTCGACATACAACCGCAAGATCCCCGACGAGCTCGAGCGCATCGTGCTCAAGGCGCTCGCGAAGGACACCGAAGATCGCTACCAGAACGCGATCGACCTCCACGACGAGCTACAGGCCTTCGTTTACACCTCGGGCGAGTTCTACTCGCGCAAGGACCTCGCCGGGTGGATGAAGAAGACGTTCGGCAAGGAGATCGAGGACGAGACCGCGAAGCTCGAGAGCTATCGCCAGCTCAAGCCGCCTCCGACGCCCGACCCGGCCATGGCCGTCCCGCGTACCACCACCGGTCAGCAGCGGGCGGCGAAGCCTCCCGCGGCCCCCGGCTCGGTGCGTGCGACGCAGTCGGGGCCCGCCGTCTCGAATCCCGGCCTCAAGCCGCCGCCGCCCCCGGCCGGTGGCCGCATGGGGCAGCAGCCGATCACGGCGGACGGTGCGACGTCGAAGCACAGGAAGCAAGACGGGCTGTCGTGGGATGACGACGAGCTCGAGACCCAGATCTACGACAACCCCGAAGACGATCCGAAGAATCGGGGCAAGAACGTCAAGCCGCTGCCCATCGCCGCACCCGCGCCGGCCGTCGATCTTTCCGTCTCGCCGGCGGCGACGATCCGCGGCGTGCCGCCTGCTGTTGCGGATCTGCCGTCGCTCGCAACCGCGAACAGCGCGACCGCGTCGCCCACGATGCAAGGCCCCGCTCCTGATCTTTCGTCGCTCGTGCAGACGGCGAAGGGCTGGGAGTCGGGCGGAAACCCCGCGCTGCAGCCCCCCGCAGTGTCCCCCGCGGCCACGATCAACGGTCTGGGCCACGGCCTCGGGCATGGCGTCAACGGCAACGGCGCCCCTGCGACGACGAAGGCCTCGATCCCGCTCGCCGCTCAGCGCGAGCCGATGTTCGAATCGGGCCCGAGTCGATCGGCCCCGTTCGACCCGATGGCCACGTTCGGCACGTCGCTCGGACTCGCGCAGCCCCCGCGCAAAGACAACAAGATGATGATCCTCGGCATCGCCGGGGCCGCGGTCGCCGTGGGTGCGGTCATCGCCGTCATCGCGCTCACCGGTGGAGACAAGGCACCGACGACGAATACGTCGGCCAACAACCAGCCCGCGGGACCTGCGGTCTCCGAGCCCGCCAGCGATCAGAACACCGGCTTCGATCTGTACGTGCAGCCCGCCGGGGTCACGCAGTGGAAGCTCGATGGTGACGCGCGCTCCGACAAGCTGCCACTGCAGATCCGCAACGTTACGCCCGGTGCGCACAAGATCCAGATCGAAGCGCCCCCGGGCTTCCTCAGCCAGAGCCGCGAGGTGACGGTCGAGCGCGGCAAGGCGCCGAAGATCGAGATCGTGCTGTCGCCGATCGCGGGCATCCACGGCGTTTTCGACTCGACACCACCAGGCGCCACCGTGTCGCTCATCATCGAGGGCAAGCCCCAGCCGCTCGGCCCGTCGCCGGTGAAGGCGCCGCTCGATCCGCGGCTGAGTTATCAGGTGCTGTTCGAGAAGCCGGGCTATGTCTCGGTCAATCGCCCCATCGTGTTCACCGGCGCGCTCGAAGAGAAGATCGTGGTACCGCTCGAAAAGGCCGGCGGGGGGACGCCCGACGCAACGACGGACACAAAGCCGGTCGATACGAAGGTCGACGCGAAGCCGACGAACGTCGCGACGAGCAAGCCCGACAAGACGACGAAGACGGGCCCGGTCACCAAGATCGAGAAGCCGTCGAACACCGACACCAAGCCGAACAACACCGACACGAAGCCGGTGACCAACGAGAAGCCGGACATCGCGAAGGCCGGCAATGGCGTCCTCAAGCTCGGCGCGAAGCCGCGATGCGAGATCTACATCGACGGCGCCGCGACGGGCCTGTTCACCCCGCAACTCGACCTCAAGCTCGCGGCGGGCAAGCACCGCATCACGCTCGTCAACAACGAGTTCGGCATCCGCGAGTCGTTCAGCGTCGAGATCAAGGCCGACGCCACCGAGAAGGTCACGAAGGACTACTCGGACAAGCTGCCGAAGTAGCGCTCAAGGAGAGGACGGGGTTGGCGGCTCGGTCAGCGGCTCGAGCCGCTCGGGCCGCTGTGCCGACAGCAGGTCGCGGCCGCCGGTCGAAAGGTCCTTCAGGTCGAAGCCCGCCTTGATCGGTCCGCCGACCAGGACGTACATGCTAACCGGGATTGCCGGGCGCAGGTGCTTCCACGTGTTCTCGAAGTCACTACGCTCCTTGATCAGCTCGTAGGCGATCTCGTCGGCGTTCTGCTTGGTCAGCTCGCCGAGCTTCTCGATGATGCGAGCACGCGCGGCAAGGTCGTCGGTGACCGCCAGCAACTCCTCGAGGCTATCGATCGCCGCCTGCGTCTGACCGAGCTTGGACTGGAGCGCGACCGCGACGATGCCCGCTTCGGCAGGGGCGCCCGGCTTGCGCGAGGCCGCCTCGAGTAGCTGGGTGCCACGTTCATCCCAGGCGCGTCGCTGTGCGGGGTCGTCGGTCTCGAGGTCGACGACGTAGAACTGGCCGGCGAGCTTGGGGAATCGCCAGTCCGCAGGGAACTCCTTCGCGCCTCGCTCGAGTAGCGCGATCGACCGCAGAATAATGGAGTTGTCGACGCCGCGTCGGGCCGCGGTCATGGCGACTGCGCCGAAGTCGTAGCCGCGGCGAAACATCGGATCGAGCGTGGTGATGGCCTCGGCAAGGTCGCCAATGGCGCCGGCTTCGTTGTCGCTGCCGCCGAAGTAGCCGGCCATGCGCACGAACAACAGGTCGGCCGCCAGCTCGCGAAACCCGAGGGACGCGAACGGCGCCGCACGCGGGGAGGGCGTGAAGGGTCGTGTCTGTGCGCTCTCGACGGCGAGCTCGCGGGCGTGGACGCGTGCCGTCCGGGCGACGGCGAGTCCGCCCACCGCGAACAGCGCGAGCACAGCTGCCTTCATGCGGCTCCCATCTTATCCTGCAAAAATGACAAAGGCCGCGCGAGGCGGCCTTCTCGAAGCGAGCTGCGAGCTCTCTCGATCAGTCGGCGTTCGCCGGCTTGGAGATCGGGTCGAGCTTGGGGCTACCGCTAATCACGCCACCGTTGAGGGTGTACGAGATCGAGGTGTTGTCGCAGTCGAGGTCACCAACCGCGGTCGCGGTGAACGAGTCCGACGCGGTCGACGCGTAGGTATACTGGAAGAAGTGCGCTTCCTCGACCGCGAAGTCGATGGCGAGCCAGCCCGACGTGTTCCAGTCGGTGGCCTTGGCTTCGCACTTCTTCTGCTTGTTGAAGTTCTGGGTGCAGCAGTTGACCGTCGGCGTCGCGACGTTCGTCACTTGCGGATACGACGACGCGTTGATGTAGGCGGTCTTGGCGTTGGTGCCGATCTTCTTCAGCTGGAGCTCGGACTCCGTCGTCTTGGACTTCTTCATGTAGTCCATGAAGGCCGGAATCGCGACTGCCGCCAGGATGCCGATGATGGCGACGACAATCATGAGCTCGATGAGTGTGAAACCGCGTTGCTTGAGCTTCTGGATCATTCTGTGTGTCCCCCTTTGTGAAACGGTAACAGAGCACGTCGTGTGCCACGAATTTTGAGCGTGTTTGGGCGCTTTGCGGGGATGCGCCTCCGAGAAGTGCCGCAAAACGTCACTTCCGGCTGCCAATTCACGCGGTGCTCGGACAGCAGTGGGGTAATCGCTACCCCTCGGACGAGGGGTCCGGTTCGTCGGAATCTCTGGTCTCGAGGCCGAGCTTCTCGAGCCGGTAGCGCATCGACCGAAAGCTGATGCCGAGGAGCGAGGCCGCCCGCTTGCGGACGCCCCCCGCTCGTTCGAGGGCACGGACCACCCAGTCGCGCTCGAAGTCGGCGAGCAGGCGGTCGAGGTCGACACCTTCTGCGGGAAACTCGCGCGCCTGCTCCGTGGCCGCCGGCTTGGTCACCCGCACGTCAGGTAGGTCGTCGGGGCCGATGGTGGGACCCGCGCTCAGCGCGAGGGCCCGTTCGATCATGTTCTCGAGCTCGCGCACGTTGCCCGGGAAGTCGTAGCTCTCGAGCTTGCGCATCGCGGCGGCGGACATGATGGGGACCCGGCCATGTTCGGCCCCGAACTGGCGGAGGAAGTGCTCGACGAGGAGCGGGATGTCCTCGCGCCGGTTGCGCAGGGGGGGCAGCCAGATCTGGATGACGTTGAGGCGGTAGAAGAGGTCGGCGCGGAACGCCCCGCGGGCGACTTCGGTCTCGAGGTCGCGGTTGGTCGCGGCGACGATGCGGACGTCGACCTCGATCTCGTCGGTGTGGCCGACCGGCTTGATCCGGCGCTCCTGGAGCGCGCGCAGGAGTTTGACCTGGACGTTGAGCGAGAGCTCGCCGATCTCGTCGAGGAACAGCGTCCCGCCAGAGGCCTCCTGGAACAGGCCCCGCTTGTCGTGAACCGCGCCGGTGAACGAGCCCTTCTTGTGCCCGAACAGCTCGGACTCCATGAGCTCCTCGGGAATCGCACCGCAGTTGATGGCGACGAACGGCATGTGCGCGCGCGCGCCTTCACTGTGGAGGGCACGCGCGACCAGCTCCTTGCCGGTGCCGCTCTCCCCGGTGATGAGGACGCTGGTGCGCGTCGAGTGGATCTTGCCGATCAGCTCGTAGAGCTTCTGCATCGGCCGGCTCTTGCCGAGCAGATTGGCGAGCCGGTAGCGCTGCGCGACCTGATCGCGGAGGACGAGGTTGGCCTCGACGAGCGCGTGCTTCTCGAGGGCGCGCGCGATGACCGCACTGATCTCGTCCACCTGGAACGGCTTGGTCAGGTAGTCGTATGCGCCCTGCTTCATCGCCGCGAGGGCGGTGTCCTTGGTCGCATAGGCGGTCATCAGGATGACCTCGGGCATGATGACCGAGGGTGTCGAGCCGGCCGCGGCGGTGTAGCGCACCGCGCCACTCTTGATCGCGGTGAGCACGCCGATGCCGTCGACATCGCCCGGCATGCGGAGGTCGGTAACGACGAGGTCGACGAGCGTGGTCTTCAGCTTTTCGAGCGCCTCGATGCCACTCGCGGCGACCAGGACGTCGTGCCCGGCGCGCTTGAGGGCGATCGCGAGAAACTCGCGCATCGACTGCTCGTCATCGACGACCAGGATCTTGCCCACAGCCACACACCATACACCCATCGCGCTACGCCGGATCGTGGACCTCGGTATATTGGCCGCGATGGCCTCCCGCTCCACACGCTGGCTGGTCGAGCGTGGAGGCCTCCTCGCGCTCGCCTGCCTCGGCGTCTACGTGAGCATCGCACCCGCGCATCTATCGACCGGCGACAACGGCGAGTTCGCGGGCCTCGGAGCGATGGGCGGTGCTGCGCACCCCTCGGGATACCCGCTGTACGTGTTGTGGCTGCGCGCGTGGTCGTGGCTGCCGGTGGAGACCCCCGCGCATGCCACCGCGATCGCGACCGCGCTGCTCGGCGCCGCGATGGTGCTCGTGCTCCACGCGGCCTGTCGCGCATGGGGGGCGAGCTCGCCGGCCGCGACGTTCACGGTGGCGCTCGTCGCCGCGACGCCGCTCGTCGTCCGACTCTCGTCGGAGGCCGAAGTCTTCGCGCTCAACGCGCTGGTCGCCGCGACCGTGTTGTGGCTCGCGGCACCCGGTGGGCCCGTGCGTGGCAGCAAGCGCGCGGCGTTGCTCGGGCTCGTCGCGGGGCTCGGGCTCGCCAATCATATGACGTGTGCACTGCTCGCGCCGATCGGCCTCTACGGCGTGGTCCTCGGTGTCCGCGAAGCACCCCGCGCGCGGGTCGTGGTGACCGCTGCGTCGGTCGGAGCGCTCGTCGTCGGCCTGTTACCCTACGCGTATCTCCTCGTCGTACCCGAGACGCGCGGCTCGTGGGGCAAGGTCGACGGGCTCGCCGGGCTCGCGCATCACGTGTTGCGCATGGACTATGGGGGGCCGGGCGAGCTGGCTGCCCATGATGGTGGTGGCACGCCCGCGGCCAACCTCGCATGGCTCGCGGGCACCCTCGTGCGGGGCTTCGTGGTGCTGCCACTGCTCGTCGGGCTCGCGACGCTTGGCGTGCGCGCCGTGCGGCCGGGGCCAGAGCGCATCGCGTGGATCCTGCTCGCTGCGAGCTGGCTGCTTGCCGGGCCCGTGCTGATGGCGCGCTTCAACCTCGCGCCCGAGGGGCCACACGCGTTCATCACGCAGCGCTTTCACATGCTGCCGCTGGTCGTGCTGGCGGTGCCCGTCGCCGTGGGGCTGCATGCGGTCGGTGGGAGGCTCGGCGCGCGCGTGTCATCGGGAGCACTGCGTCGCGCCGGCGTGCTCGCCGTGCTCGCGACGGTGTTGATGCTCGGCCTCCAGGTCATCGCGCTGCCCCGGATCGCGAGCGAGCGCTCGCGGGCGCTCGAGGCCTCGCTCGCGAACATGTTGACGACGCTGCCACCCGATGCCGTCGTGATCGGCACGCCCGAGGAGTACATGTTCGGCTCGGCGTATCTGCAGGGAGCGCGCGGCGTACGCCCGGATGTCCTCGCGATCACCTGGCAGCTCATCGCGCTGCCCCACGTGCGCGCGCGCATTCATCGCGAGACCGGCGTGCTCGTCGAGAAGCTAGCCCCGGGTTCCCCGCAGAAGCTCTCGGTGGTGACCGCGGAGAAGCTGCTAGCGACCGGGCGGCCGCTGTTCATCGATCCGTTCCAGTCGAACATCGCGGCGAGCTTCCCGCTCTATCCGTACGGGCTGCTCTATCGCGTGTTGCCGCGCGGGACGCCGGTGCCGCCGATCGCGGAGGTGTTCGCCATCAACAAGGCGCTCTACGAGCAGTTCGACCTCGCGTACCCCCGGCCCCACGTCGAGCAGGTAGTCGCCGCCCACTATCACGAGCGTCACGCCGCGATGTGGCGCGCACTCGCCCGTGGTCTTGCCCAGGCGGGCCTGCGCGACGAGGCTGCCTACGCCGCCGAGCTCGCCACCGCGCTCGCACCGGTGAACGGATGGACACGCTGACCACCGATCGCAGGACCGAGACCATCGCGCTCGCGAGCGTGCTCGGCGTCGCGTTCGTGGTGCGCGTTGCCGTCGCATACGCGATGCCCAACATGGTGTGGCCCGACGAGATCTATCAGTCGCTCGAGCAGGCCCATCGCGCGGCGTTCGGCTACGGCATCGTGCCGTGGGAGTTTCATCAAGGCACGCGCTCGTGGCTCCTCCCCGGTGTTCTCGCCGCCATCATGAAGGGCACCTCGTGGCTGACCTCGTCGGTGACGGCCTACTTGATGGCGTGCGCGGCGGTGATGTCGGCGATCTCGCTCGCCCCGGTATGGGGGACGTTCCGACTCGCACGCACGGACAGCGGCGTGCGCGGCGCGATCGTCGCCAGCTCATTCGTCGCGCTGTGGTTCGAGGCCATCTACTTCGCACCCAAGGCGCTCACCGAGGTGGTCGCGGGCAACGTGCTCGTGCTGGGTGCCTTGCTCGCCACGCACTGCGCGCGGGTCGATGCGCCACGATCGCGCGTGTTCGGCTTCGCCGCCGCCCTGGCGCTCTCGGCGATGCTGCGGATCCAGCTCGCGCCCGCCGCGCTCGTCGTGTTCGTGCTCGGGCTTGGCCGGGTGCCGCGCACGATGTGGCGGCCGGCCGTGCTCGTCGCGGCGAGCGTCGTCGTCGTGCTCGGCGCGCTCGACGCGATCACGTGGAGCTATCCGTTTCAGTCATACGTCGAGAACGTGCGCGCGAACCTCGTGGAGGGACAGAGCGCGCGGTTCGGTACCGCGAGCTGGTCGGCGTACTTCGAGGTCTATGGCCGGATCTGGGGCGTGTGGCTCGTGCCCATCCTCGGGCTCGCCGCGCTCGGGGCGCGCCGTGCACCGCTCCTCGCGATCGCCGCTGCGCTCGTGCTCGTCGCGCACGTCCCGATCGGCCACAAGGAATACCGGTTTGCGTACCCGGCGATGCTGGCCGTCATCGCGCTCGCCGGGCTCGGCGGGGCGGCGATGGTCACGTGGATCGAGCAGCAGCGCTCCGCGCGCGTCGCCACGCTCGCCGCCGTGGGCTTGGTCGCGCTGTGGCTCGCCGGCTCGCTGCAGCGGGCCAACGGGTTCCACGGTGCGAAGACGCAACTCGCTACGGTCTACAGCGACGAGCAAGACCACTGGGCTCGCCGTCGCGGTGGCCTCGCGATCATGCGCCGGATCGGCGAGCTCCCGGAGGCATGTGGCGTCGGCCTGGCCATCCCATGGGCCGATACGGGCGGCTACACGTACCTGCATCGCGATCTCCCCCTGATCGAGCTGCCGACGCGCGACGCCATGCGCGACTACATGCCGTACTACAACGTGGTCGTGACCAAGCTCGATCCGCGTGATCAGATCGGACCGTTCGTCCGCGTCGCGTGTGAAGGCGAGGCGTGTGCGTTCGTACGCCCGGGCGACTGCCAGCCGCAGCAGGGGCTCGACGTGAACAGCGTGATCGAGCGGCGAGGGCAGGAGACTCGATGACCGACCGTCGCCGCTACCTTCTGGCCCTCGGCGCGGTGCTCGTCATCGCGTTCGTGGTGCGCATGCTCGTCGCGATCGCGATGCCGAACATGTTATGGCCGGACGAGGTCTTCCAGTCGCTCGAGCAAGGCCATCGGTTCGCGTTCGGCTACGGCGTCACGCCATGGGAGTTCCGGACGGGCGCGCGGTCGTGGATGCTGCCGGGCCTGCTCGGCCTCGTCATGAAGGCCACGGCATGGGTGAGCAACTCGGCGGCCGCGTACCTCGCCGCGTGTGCGGGCGTGCTCTCCCTCATGTCGCTCGCGCCGGTGTGGGCCTCGTTCCGCCTCGCCTTCCGCGAGGCCGGCCTTCGCGGTGCGCTCGTCGCCGGCCTGTTCGCCTCGCTGTGGTTCGAGCTGATCTACTTCGCGCCCAAGGCGTTGTCCGAAGCGGTCGGCGGCAACCTCCTCGCCTTCGGTACCGTGCTTGCGCTGCTCATCAGAGACGGTGACGAGACGCCTACTCGCGGCAAGGTGATCGCCGTCAGCGCTGCGCTCACGATGTCGTGCATGCTGCGCATGCAGCTCGCGGTCGCCGCGTTCGTCATCTTCGTGATCGTCGTGCGCAAGCTCGCGCGCCCCTTGCAGCTCGCCGCTGTCATCACGGGCGCGGTGGTGTTCCTCGGCGCGGGCTTGGTCGACTGGATCACGTGGGACTACCCGTTCCAGTCGTACATCGAGAACCTCAAGTTCAACGTCATCGAGGGCAAGGGCGCGACCTACGGCATCGCGCCCTGGTACGCGTACTTCGAAGTCTACGGCCGGATCTGGGGCTTCTGGCTCGTGCCCATCCTCGGGCTCGCCGTAGTCGGAGGACGCCGCGCGCCGCTCGTCGCACTCGCCGCCTTGCTCGTCCTCGTCGCGCACGTCCCCATGGCCCATAAGGAATACCGCTTCGCGTACCCGGCGATGGTGCTCGTCGTGATCCTCGCGGGCCTGGGCGCGGCGAGGCTCCTCGGGAAGCTCGCCGAGCGCCGGGAGGCGCGCACGGTCAACATCGCGGCGTTCGGCCTCGTCGCCGTGTGGTTCGCGGCGTCGGCCGCGGGCGCCGCCGGCTTCCACGGCGACAAGACGCAACTCGCGAGCGTGTGGAACTACGAGCAGGACAACTGGGCGCGCCGGCGTGGCGGCCTACTCGCGTTGCAGCGAGCAGGCGAGAACGAGGCCGTCTGCGGCGTCGCGCTCGCCGGCGTCGGGTGGGGCGACACGGGCGGCTACACGTATCTGCACCGTCGGATCCCGATCTTCCCGTTCTACCGGAAGGACGTGCTGTGGAAGTGGCTTCCTCACTTCAACGTGATGATCACGAACCCGCGGCAGCCCGCGACGATCGGCCCGTTCACCCGCGCCGAGTGCTGGGCCGATGCCTGCCTCTACGAGCGCCCCGGTGAGTGCGTGCCCGTCGAGTTCAACATCAACACCGTCATCGAGCGCTATGACAACCGACCGATCGAAGACGTCGCGGCGCCCGATGTCCCAGTCTACTGAACGCTCGATCCTGGTCGCCGAGCTCGCGCGCCGGGTACGCTACGGCTCATCGCTCGTCGAAGACGGGACCGTTCTCGGTCTCCTCTAGGTAACGCAGCAGTGCCTCGCGAAGCGCGCCGGGCGGTTCCTGGTCGAGCAGGTTCGGCGGGGTGTCGCTGCGATCGCGCTGGTCGACGAGCTGCTTCGTCTGGGTGCGGCGATCGAAGACGTACTTGCGCGAGCCATCGAACGCCGCAATGAAGTCTTTGAAGAACCCACCATGCGGATTGATGCGCCAGGTATCGGCGAGCAGGATTCGCGAAGGGATGGCCTGGTTGGCCTTGATGAGAGGCGTCAGATCGACGCCGTCGAGGGGTTGCGGTGCAGGCGTCGCGGTGAGTGCGAGCAGGGTCGGAAACAAGTCGATCGTGCTGACGAGCGAGTGGTCGACGCCGGTGCGGCCGCCCGGCACCTTCACGAACAGCGGTACGTGCAGATCGCTCTCGAGCATGTCCACGCCGTGGAAGCGATCGTTGTGCGTGATGTGCTCGCCGTGGTCCGACGTGAGGACGATGACAGTACGGTCTGCGAGCGGTTCGAGGGCCGTCATCAGGCGCGCGATCTGCTGATCGAAGTAGCGAATCGCCTGATCGTATTCACCGTCGGGATCGGCGGTGCGGCGCGGAATTCCCGGCCGCTCGGGGTTCGGACCGTGCAGGCCGAACATGTGGACCCACAGGAAGAAGGGCTTCGCGCCCTGCTGGAGCCGCGCGACTTGTTCGATCGCGGCGTCGATCGTGCGGGCGTCGTCGTTGGGGGATGCACCCGTGAGGGCGTCGACGTCGACGTAGGTCTCGAACTCGGACGCGAAGTAACGCGGATGGAACATCTCCGTGATCCACCCATCGTCGACCACGGCGGCCGTCTGCATGCCGCGCCACTGCAGCCAACGGGAGAGCGGCCAGCGCGGGTCGTGCAGCGGAAGCGCGAACCGGGTGCGGATGCGGTCCTCTGGAATGTCCTTTGCCTCGGCGAGCGGCAGCAGCTGAAAGTTGGTGGTGTCGACGAGCTGCGTCCACAGGAGCCGGCGCGAGTAGATGCCGCGCATCATCACCGGGACCGACACCGCCGTGAGGCCGGCCGCGGTATACGCGCGGTCGAACCGAAGCGCATGTTGCGCCCACCGGCGGAGGTTGGGCGTGGTGTCGAGATCGCTGCGCTCGAATCCCATCCGATCGGCCCGAAATGTGTCGACGGTGATGAGCACGACGTTGAGCGGCGATGGAGAGGTTGGCCGGATCGGCTCGACGGCAGGCCGAGGAGGAAACGCGCGCGCGTCGCCAAGCACGCAGTTGTCGTCGATGCCGTTGCCCGCGAGCTCCCGGGCGCCGGGGTTCACGCTGGCTTGCAGCGGGGCGCAATCGCCGCCGCCAAACAGGCTCGAAAAGCCGTCGCGATCCACGTCGGTCACGGTGCGAAGCACGCCGAGCATCCAGCTGCGGTTGCCGCGCTCGAGGAAGCGGGTTCGCAGGGCGTCCTGATCGTCAGCGTCGAGGACACGCAGCGCGGCGAGCGAGACGACGACGCCACCAGCCAGGACGCCGCGCCGGGTGCGGCGCGTGGCGGGGAGCGGCGGACACGCGACGTGAAAACAGCAGGTGAGGAACCACAGCGCGCCGACGCCAAGCGCGTCGTGGCCGAGCGGGTAGCGGCCCACCCAGTACGTGCGATCGGCAAACACGAGCGCGCCCGCGACGATTGCGAGCAGCGCGCCGACCGTGACGCGACCACGCGTGTCCGCGAGGCGCGCGCGCACGGCCGCGGGAGGCGCGAGCATGACGGCCGCGGAGAACCCGACGGACGCGCCGCCGATGACGCCCGCGATGATGACGCCGACGGCGAGCAGGTGATACGGGCCGTTCAGACGCGCGAACGCGCCGAGCTGCGCGGCGACCACGAGTCCGAGTGCGGCGGCGGCGATGGGCACGCCCGCGAGCACGGCCCAGCTCGACACGCGAGCGAGCACCGCACCAGCTCCATGCAACACGCTGCCGATGACCCCGCCGACAAACACGCCCAGGCCGACGGCGGCGAGCACGGAGGCCGCGGATTCCGCGGTCACCGTGAACGTCACGTCGACGAGCGCGAGCAGCGCACCGGCAAGTGCGGCCGCCGGTAGCCACCCCAGCCGCGGCGCGTCGGGGGAGGGGCTCACGGAGTGGCGTTCGGGTTCTTGCGGACGATGAGCCCCAGTGACGTCACCGCGTAGGAGCCGAGGCGGAGGCGCAGGTGCTTGTCATTGGAGTACGGCGGATCGTCGATGTGCCGGTCGAGCTCCTTGTCGCCGATGTTGAAGTTCACCTTCACCTCGTGCCCCTGCGCGGTGAGCCTGGCCACCAGCGCCTGGATGTCGCGCTTGCGGTAGACGACCGTGCCATCGGACTCGAAGGTGTGCGTGTCGGAGCTCAGGTTGAGCTCGGTCGTGTGGACGAGAAGGCCCCCCGGCTTGATGACGGCCAGGCTGTTCTCGATGAAGGCGAGGCCCTGCTCGAGGCCGCCGATGTGGCCGAGCGCGCACGTCGACCATGCGAAGTCGAAGTCCTTCACCTCGGCGGGGATGTGATTCATGTCCACGTTCATGATGCGGACGCGTTGCGCGAAGTCTGCGGGGCTCGCGATGCCGCGCTTGTTGAGGATGTCGCGCGAGGACATGTGCTGATGTGTCTTCGCCCAGCCTTGCTCGGTCGCGGCTTCGATCTCGAGATCCGTCGCGAGCACGTCGACGCCGTGCTTGGCGAACACCGACGGCAACGGCTCTTGCCGACGCCGAACCCTACGCCGCGCTTGCCGTTGGCCAGGTGCTCGAGGAAACGCCGCACTATCACAGCAAGAGCGGCTGCCGCGATCACCGCGAGCGTGGCCAGGAGGAAGGTTTGCCGCTTTGGCATCGACGACAGCCCACTATTGCATGCTCGCTGCACGAACGCGTGGCGCTTCGTCGCGACGCAGATGATCCTTCCCTCTGGTGGCGTGTGGAGCCACGGACCGACAATAACGTGACTACCGGCGGCGACAGCAGGCGACGAGGAAGCCGCCGACGTCGCGCGCGCCCGGGAGATCCGCGAGCCGGTGCTCCGCCCAGCGCAGCGCCGAGCCGAGCACGGGGACCTCGAGCACCTTGGCCGCGGGCGTGATGACGCGGATGCCGCGCGACGTGACCCATTCGAGCTCGGGCGGCAGGTAGCTCTGGATCGCGCGGGCGTCGTCGTAGCGCGTGTAGACGTGCTCGTCGTGGGTGGTCTCGCTGACCGCGGTGGGGCGCTTCACGGCCTTCACGAGGCGTCGGATCGAGCGCGCGTTGTAGAACTCGGCAAGCACCCAGCCGCCGGGCCGGACGACGCGCGCCATCTCGCGCATCGCGCCCTGGATGTCCGGGATGTGCGCGAGCACCTTGTACGAGTAGGCGACGTCGACGGACGCGGTCGCGATGGGGAGCGCGGTCGCCGAGGCTTGTGCCACGGCGAGGCCGCGCTCGGCCGCCCTCGCGAGCATGCCGCCCGAGAGGTCGATGCCGATCGCCGAGCGCGCGAACTTCGCGGTGCGGCCGAGGATCAGGCCGGTGCCGCAGCCGACCTCGAGGACGTCCTTGCCAGCGCCATAGCGCTCGACGAGCTCGACCTCGAGATCGTCGAGCATGCGGTGATACGGCAGGTGCCGCTCGCGCTCGTACCAGCCTGCGAAGTCGTCGTAGTAAGCGCGATTGTCGAGTCGGGACATCCGACCCGCGTTCTACTACAGCTTCGCGAGCAGCTCTTTCTTCTTCGCGTCGAACTCGGCCTCGGTGAGCACGCCGGCCGCCTTGAGCTCGCCGAGCTGCTTGAGCGTCGACATGATTTGCTCGCGGCTCTCGCCGGGGCGCTGCGCATTCGCGTTGCCCATCGTGCCGGCCATCTGGCCTGCCATCGCGAAGCCCATGCCGATGCCAGCGCCCTGGAATGCGCCACCGCCGTCGCCGCCTTTCTTCATGCCCTCGGCGGCGCCCATCATCATCTCGGCCTGTGCGAGCTGCTGGTAACCGGCCATACCGCCCGAGGCATTCACGTACGCGAACCGCTCGACGAGCTTGTCGAGGCGATCGCGGTCGGCCTGGTCCATCGAGATCGAGAAGTCGCCAAACCGGATGAGCTCGACGCCGTACGACTCGATGTCCTTGCGGACCTTGCCGAGGACCGAGGCCTCGATCTCGTCGGTGTACGCGCCCGACGTGACCTTCATGATGGGCCAATTCTGCTTGACGATCAGCTCGGCGACATCGTCCTTCATCACCTTCTGGACCTGGCTCTTGAACCAGCCCACGAAGCCTTCGTTGGAGGTCGCGCGCTGCCCGACGAGGCCGATGACGAGCTTGGGCGGATCGATCACGCGCGCCGAGAACTCGCCGTGGACCATGAGTCGCACGCGTAGCTGGGTCTGCGGGTCCTGTACGTCGCCGATGGACGTCCCGAACTTGATGGACGCGAGCTCGCGCGTCGTGACGAAGAAGACCTCGCAGATGAAGACGTCGCCACCCGTGAACTTGTCGACCAGCTGGCCGAGGAACGGGATGTTGGAGGCGTCGAGGGTGTGCCGGCCGGCGGAGAAGCTGCCGACGAACTTGCCGTCCTTGAAGAACAGCGCGACCTCGTCGGAGTCGACGGTCAGCTGCGCCTTCATCGGGATCGTCTGGTCGGGGTGCTTGTAGACCCACTGATCCTTGGCCTGGTCAGGGCGGGCGATCGCCAGCTCCTTCACGCCACCCTTGATGAAACTGATGATTCCCATTAGCGGCTCCTGCGACTGCTGTGATGCTGCAAGGTTGCCCTGCTAGAAGTTTTTGCAAACTTGCATGGTTGCGAGCGCTCAGCGGCCCGAAACGTAGCACACACCCTAGGCACGACTCGGGCCAAACCCAAGACGGGTTTAGCAGTTTTCCCTTGATCGGACGGACGACCGAAATACGATGGCGCGCACATTATGCGCATCGCCCGCAAAGCCTTGTTTGTCGCGTCCTTGCTCGCTGCTTGCGGGCCTTCTGGCCGCGGTGACGATGGCGGCGGCGGCGACGACACGACCGTCGACGCGATCGAACCCAACAACTACGCGACGATCACCGGCAAGGTGTGGGCGCCGAACCAGGGCCCGGGGCAAGCGTTGCTCGGCCAGGAGATTCCGGTCGCCGGCGCGCTCGTTTACGTCAGCCAGAACCGCCCCACGCAGATCCCGGATGGCGTGTATTGCGAGATGTGCGTGCCGACGCCCAACGGCGGTGTGCTCACAGGCGCCGATGGCAGCTTCAGCCTCGACGTCGCGCCCGGTCGTTACTGGGTCGTCATCGAGAAGGGCCAGTTCCGCCTCGAGGCCGAATACGATCTGCAGACTGGCGTGCTCGCGATGACGTCGGCACAGACCACGCTTCCGTCGGTCTGGGACCCGGAGACCGGCCGCTACATGCCGCGCATCGCGCTCGTGCGGGGCTCGAGCGATCGCATCGAGGACATCCTCGGCAAGCTCGGCGTCGGCACGATGGCCGGCAACACGTTCTCGAACCCGCAGGGCGAGAAGGGCCCGGAGATTTCGCTGTTCGACTACTCGGGCACCGGCACGACGTCCGCCACCGCGCTTCTCACGAACTACGACGAGATGCGCAAGTACCACATCATCTTCTTCCCCTGCTCGACGTCGATGAGCTCGCTGAACACGCAGCTCTCCGATCAGGCCGTGCTCGCCAACATCCGCCGCTACGTCAACGCGGGCGGCAAGCTGTACGTCACCGACTGGTCGGGCGAGCTCGTCGATCGCGCGTTCCCGACGCAGATCGAGCTCGGTGATGACGCCGCGGACAGCACGGGGACGTACGACCCTGTCACGTTCACGGGCACGCTCACCTCGACGGGTGATGCGGACGGCGGGCTCTACGATGCGCCCGACGGCAAGGTGACCGACACGGGCCTGCACCAATGGCTCGGCCTGCAAACGGGGCCCGAAGAGGGCGGCACGGTCGGCATGTTCAACCCGGACGCGTTCGAGGTCACTCACAACTGGAACTGGATCAAGAAGCTGACGGCGGTGCAGATCGGCGTCGACGATCAGAGCATGCCGGTCTACGACACCCCGAAGGCGTGGCTGACGGGCAGCAAGCCCAACACCGCCGGCGCGACGGCGCGCCCGCTCGCCGTGACCTACGAGCCGACGGGTTGCGGCAAGGTGCTCTATTCGACGTTCCAGACCGCGAACGGCGAGCACGATGGGCTGTATCCGCAGGAGCGCGTGCTGCTCTACCTGATCATGGAAATCACGACCTGCACCGATAACCCGATCCTCTAGTCGTCGACGGAAGTATCGGGGACTCGATGACAGAATTTCGTTGAACGTGTCATCCAGGTGCCTACTATGCCGCACCGATGCTCGCATCCACCCGCTGGCTGATCCCCCTCATCGTCGTCTCCGCATGCGGCCCCGATGGGCGCCCGGAGGGTGACAACCCGAGCGGGACCCCCGACGCGAGCCCAGTGACGGGTGTCGAGGTCTGCACCGACGCGATCGACAACGACGGCGACGGCCGGGCGGACTGTTCGGATGTCGACTGCTCGGGCCGCGATAGCTGCCCCGTCTGTGGCGCCGTGGAGAACCCCGAAGTGCAGCCGCTCGCGTTGCCCGACGGCATCGGCGAGTCCACGACGTGCTCGTCGAACACGCAGTGCACCGACGCGACGATCCCGAACTGCGTCGCGAAGGAGTGCCACGCTTCCTACAACTCGCAGCTCAACTTCGTCGGCTTCCCCGCCGGTTCGACGTTGCAGGATCCCAGCCTCCTCAAGAAGGTCTGCGTCGAGATCGAGCACTCGTACCTGAAGGACCTGCAGATGGAGCTGCTCACGCCGTCGGGCGGCGTGTTCGTGCTGCACAAGTTCATCGATCGCATGGGCGGCGAGATCTATCTCGGCAGCGCCAACGACAGCGATGACGCGAGCTCGCCCGTGCCGGGCAGCGGCATGAAGTACTGCTGGACGCCGACCGCGACGAACACGATGAACCAGAAGGCGGACACGATGCCGCCGTCATTCCCCAACTCCGCGGTCCTGCCGCCGGGCGACTATCGCTCCGAAGCCGCGTGGAACGCGCTCATCGGCACCGACCTGAACGGCGTCTGGGAGATGCGCGTGACCGACCTGTGGCCGCAGGACAACGGCTTCCTGTTCAGCTGGTCGATCGAGTTCGATCCGTCGCTCGTCTCGGACTGCGCGGGTCCGATCATTCTCTAGTCAGTACGGCTTCTGACCGGTGTAGTTCCCGCCAGGGCCGTACTCGCACGACACGATGAATTGATTCGCCCCGCACGCCTTGATGGCGCAGCCGAGGTCCGTTGTCGAGCGCCATACCTGCTGCGTGTAGTGGCCGCACACGTCCGCGCATGAGTTGTCAGCGTAGTTGTAGTCGGCCTTCTCCGAGGCCCACGCGTCGCTGACGTTCTGACCGGTGGGCTGGAAGCCACCCGACGAGTACAGATTCTCGCCGATGTACTCGAAGCCGGCCTTGTTGGAGCGCTCGTTGTTCGTGCTGTGCTCGAACTTGCAGTCGGCGATGAACGTCGCGGCCAGCTCGGCGAGATCGTTGTTCCAGACCAGTGGTGGTACGTCGACGTCGGCCCGCACGGCATTGTGCGCCGCGGTGATGCCCACGAGCTCGGGTGGCTCTCCGTCGACGGGGCCACCGGAGCCACCGTCGTCACCCGTGCAGGAAACGAGGACGAGCGCGAACAAGGTACGAGCCGTACGCGGATGACCCATGCACCCATCGTACCTCTGATACCGTCGCGGAGGTGACGACCCGGAGGTTGAGCGCAAACCCGCCGAACGTCGGGCGCGCAGCAGCGCCGAGGGCTGTGCGGAGAGTGATCACCGCGCTTGTCGGGCTCAACGTGCTGCTCGTGGTGGCGGGGTGGGTGCTGGTGCCACCGCCGGCCACGCGTATGGGGACGGGCATCAAGGTCGGCCTCGTATTCGATGTCGGCGGAAAGAACGACAAGTCATTCAACGAAGCAGCGTGGCGCGGGCTCGAGCGTGCCCGCACCGAGCTCGGCGTAGACGTGCAGTACATCGAGCCCACCGAGGGCGCGGATCGCGAGAGCGCGCTGCGCACCCTGGCAGCGCGTGACGTCGAGCTCGTGATCGGCGTCGGGTTCATCTTCGGCCCGGATCTCGAGCGCCTCGCGAAGCAGTTCCCGAACGTGAAGTTCGCGGGCATCGACTACAGCCCATCGCAAGGCGTGGGCACGTTGCCCAACCTCGCCGGCCTGCGGTTTCGCGAGCACGAGGGCAGCTTCGTCGTCGGCGCGATCGCCGGGCTGACGACACATACGAAGGTGGTCGGGTTCGTCGGCGGCATGAAGATCCCACTCATTCGCAAGTTCGAGGCGGGATACGAGGCTGGCGTGCACTACGTGTGCCCGGACTGCCGCGTGGTCGCTGCGTACGCTGGCACCGAGCCCAAGGCGTTCGCCGATCCGACGCTGGGCGAGGAGCTCGCGAGCGCGCAGTTCGGCAAGGGGGCCGACGTGATCTTCCATGCGGCGGGCAAGACCGGCGACGGCGTGTTCGCGGCGGCGCGTCACCATGGCACCCGCGCGATCGGCGTCGATAGCGACCAGTACGAAGCAGCGCCGTGCTGCGTGATGACGAGCATGGTCAAGCGTGTCGATGTCGCCGTCGTCGATGTGGTGAAGCAAGTGATCGAGCACCGGTTCGAGGGTGGGCTGCACGAGCTCGGGCTCGCCGAGGACGGCGTCACGTTCGTCGCGGACGAGCGCAACCGGCATCTGCTGAGCCCCGAGGTAGTGCAGCGCGCCCGCGCCATCGCCGCGGACATCGTCGCGGGCAAGATCCAGGTGCCCGAACAATGACGGGGCACGCGATCGAAGCCGTACTCGACAAGCGCTACGGCGCGTGCGTGGTACTGCGCGCGGCGACGCTCGCGGTGCGCCCGGGCACCGTGCACGCGCTGGTCGGCGAGAACGGGGCAGGAAAGAGCACGCTCGTGAAGATCCTCGCCGGCGTGGTCCGCGCCGACGACGGATCGATCTCCGTGCGCGATCGCGCCGTCGAGCTCGCGCGCTGGGACCGCCAGCACGCACGCGCGGCCGGCATTGGCATCGTGCAGCAACATGGCGCATCGGCGGAGACGCTCACTGTCGTCGAGAACGCCGTGCTCGGCGTGGAGGGAGGGATGGTGCTCGACCTCGCGCCCGTGGCGAGCGCGATCGTGAAGACCGCGACCGAGGTCGGGCTGCCGGTGGACCCGCAGGCCCAGGCGGGCTCCCTCTCCCTCGGGGCGGCGCAGCGCGCGGAGCTGGTCTCGGCGCTGCGGCTGGGCGCGAAGCTGCTCATCCTCGACGAGCCCACGGCGGTGCTCGCTCCCGTCGAGGTGGAGGGCTTGCTCGCGACCCTGCGCGCGCTCGCGGCGAAGGGTACCTCGGTGGTCATCGTAACCCACAAGCTCGACGAGGTTCGCGCGGTGGCCGATGACGTCACGGTGCTGCGCGCCGGCGCCACCGTGGCGACGTTCTCCACCTCCGACGGACCGCTCGACACCGCGGCGATCGCGCGCGCGATGGTCGGCACCGACTTGCCCTCACCGATGCCGGTGGCCGCGCCGGCGCCCGAGGCCAAGATCGCGCTCGCGCTAAACGGTGTCTCGCTCGGCGCGCTGCGCGAGGCCACGCTGGACGTCCGCGCGGGTGAGCTCGTGGGCGTCGCCGGCGTCGATGGCAATGGGCAGCGCGAGCTCGCTCTCGCGATCGCGGGCCTCGAGCGCCTCGCGCAGGGAAGGGTGATGATCGATGGCCGGGACGTCACGCAAGCCTTGCCGGCCGAGCGGTTCGCAGCGGGCCTGGCGCATGTGCCCGAGGATCGTCATCACGGCGGCCTCCTACTGGACGGAACGATCGCCGAGAACCTGGCGCTCGGGCGCACGGACGTCACGGGCCGGTTCCGCGTGGATCGCGAGAGGGTGGCTGCGCACGCGAAGGCACAGATCGCGGAGCTCGACATTCGCCCGCCGGATCCGTCGGCGATCGCGCGCGCGCTGTCGGGTGGCAACCAGCAAAAAATCGTGATCGGCCGCGAGCTGTCGCGTCCCAACCTGCGCGCGGTGGTCGCGTGTCAGCCCACGCGCGGTGTCGATCTCGGCGCGGTTGCGCGCATCCACGATCGCCTCCGCGCGGCGGCGCTTGCGGGGGCGGGCGTGCTCGTGATCTCCGCAGACCTCGACGAGCTACTCGCGCTCTGCCACCGCATCGTCGTGGTGCTGCGCGGCCGGATCGTCGGCGAGCATGCGGCGGGGGCCGGTGCACGTAGCGCACTGGGCGCGGCCATGACGGGGGCCACGTGACGCTGGCGAGCTTGCGGCCGAGCGCGAACACGCTGCGCGAGCTACAGGCTGCGCTGATCGCATTGCTCGTGTCCGTCGCGATCGGCAGCATGCTGATGCTCGTCGCGGGCAAGGCGCCAGGCCAGGTGTGGTCGCAGATGCTGCTCCGCACGCTCGGCGACGAGTACCTGCTGGGCCAGGTGCTGTACAAGGCGACCGGCCTCGCGCTGACCGGGCTCGCCGTGGCGATCGCACTGGATGTAGGCCTGTTCAACATCGGCGTCGAGGGCCAGCTCACCACGGGCGTGCTCGCGTCGGCCGTTGTCGGTGCGGCGCTGCCCGCGAGCACGCCGGCGCTCGTCGCTGTCCCCGCGTGCGTGCTCGCGGCGGCGGCGGCGGGGGCCTTCGTGGGCGCGGCGATCGGCGGCATGCGCGTCGAGCGCGAGGCGCACGAGGTGATCACGTCGATCATGCTGAATGCGATCGTCGCGGGCCTCGCGCTGTATGCGGGCAACGAAGTGCTGTTCCGCGGTGGTACGACGCGCGGTCCGGACATCGCGCCCGGTGCGCAGTTGCCGCAGCTCGGCTTTGCGGGGAGCTCGGTCAACGCGGCGCTCCTCCTCGCCATCCTCACGGTCGTGGTCGTGTGGTGGCTGCGCATGCGCACGACGTGGGGGCAGGCTTGGCGCGCCGTTGGCGCCGATCCGGCAGCGGCGCGCTGCGTGGGCATCTCCGTCGAGCGCGTGCAGTGGCTCGTGATGGCCGGCTCCGGTGCGCTCGCAGGGCTCGCGGCCACCAACTTCGTGCTCGGTCACAAGCACGCGTTCGAGGAGGGGCTCGGCCGCGGCACGGGGCTCCTCGGCATCAGCGCCGCCTTGCTCGGTCGCTCGCATCCGATCGGTGTGGCGATCGCGGCCCTCGTGCTCGGGTTCCTGTCGGTGGGCGGGCTCGCCGTCGCCGAGCTGGTGCCCAAGGAGCTCACCGAGATGCTGCAGGGCGTGGTGGTCCTCGCCGTGGCTTCGGCGGGGCCGTGGGTCGCGCGCCGCACGCCGATCGCCACCGGCGCGACGCAGCTCGAGAGCGACGAGGAGCCCGCGCCGTGATCGACGCCGTGTTGTCGGCGGTATTCTTCGCGCAGGTCCTGCATATCGCGCTGCCGTACGCGCTCGCGGCGATGGGGGGGGCGGTGACCGAACGCGCGGGCGTCATCGACCTCGCGCTCGAAGCCAAGCTCCTCTTCGGCGCGTTCGCCGCCGCCGCGGTCGCTCACGCCACGGGCTCGCCGTACCTCGGTGTGCTCGGCGGCATGGGGGCTGGCATGGCGGTCGCGGGACTCCAGATCTGGTGCTCGCTCGTGCTCGCGGCGAACCAGGTCATCGTCGGTGTCGCGTTGAACCTCCTCGCTCTCGGCGGCACGCGGTTCCTGCTGCAGCTGCTCTATCACGAGGGCGCGAACTCACCTCCGGTGCCCGGCCTCGGGCACGCCGTCGCGACCAACCCGATCATGTGGCTCGCGGTGGTCGCGGCGATCGCACTTCCGTTCGCGATCAAGCGCACGCGCTGGGGGCTCCGCCTACGCGCGGCCGGCGACCGCCCCGATGCGCTCGTCGCCGTCGGCGTGGCTCCGCTGCGTACGCGGCTCCACGCAGCGCTCGTCGGGGGCGCGCTCGCGGGCGCCGGTGGCGCGCAGCTATCTCTCGCTGTCGGTGGCTTCGTCGCGGACATGTCGAGCGGTCGCGGCTACATCGCACTGGCGATGGTGATCCTCGCGGGCTGGCGCCCCGCGCTGGCGGCCTTGTGCTGCGCGGCGGTCGCGCTCGGTGAGGCGATCAACATCCAACTTCAGGTGGCCGACGTCGGCATACCGCACGAGCTCGCGCAACTTCTGCCCTACGTGCTCACGTTGCTGGTCCTCGTGATCGCGGGTGGCAAACATGGCAAGCCACCGCGCTCGCTCGGTCGCGTGTGATTAGGGTCGGACCCTATTTGCACAACTTGCGTGCGACGTAGCTGAGCAAAAACATAACGCAGCCCACAAAAGGGGGGCGTAACTTCGAAGCAAGTTGGGCGATTAGGGTCCGACCCTAGTTCGCTAGCGAGAAGTAGAACGTGCTGCCGACGCCGATCTGGCTTTCGACCCAGATCCGGCCGCCGTGCGCGTCGACGATGCCCCGCGCGATCGAGAGGCCGAGTCCTGCGCCCTTGTACGTCGCGGTCGAGCTGCGCCAGTAGCGCTCGAACAGGTTCGGGAGCTCGGCGGCATCGATGCCGGGGCCGCTGTCCTGTACGAAGAACACGATCTCGTCGTCGGGCGCGTCGACACCGAGCGCGATGGTGCCGCCCCGCGGCGTGACCTTGAGCGCGTTGGCGAGCAGGTTCGAGAGGACCTGAATGATGCGATCGGAGTCGCATCGGATCGTTGGCAGCTCGGGCCTGACGCGTACGTCGAGCGTCACACCGCGCTCGTCGACGAGGGAGGTGAACATGTCGCTCGCGGTGGTGATGATGTCGACCGGCGCGTGGCTCGCGAGCGCCATGGTGAGCCGCCCGGCCTGAATGCCGGCGAAGTCGACGAGGTCCTCGATGAGGCGCGCCATCAACGCGGCCTGGCGATGGATGCGCTCGCCCATCGAGCGGATGCGATGGCCACGGTCGCCGGTGTCGATCTTGAGCAGGCCCGTGGCCGCCATCAGGATCGTGCCGAGGGGGTTGCGGAGATCGTGCGAGACGACCGACAGGATCTCTTCACGTGCACGCGTGGCCTGCTCCGCTTCGAGGTGTGCCTTGCGCTCTTCCTCGTACGACCGCGCGAGGGCGTTCTGGTGTTGCTTGCGCCCGAGCGCTGCGGCGACCTGGATCGCGACGGCAGAGGTGAGCTGGAGCTCGTGCGAGGTGAACGGGCGCGGCTCGTTGCGATACAGCATGAACTTGCCGATGAGCTGGCGGTGGTACATCAGCGGCACGAACGCGAGCGCGCGGATACCCTCGGCGCGGAACGCGTCGCGATACGGTGCCCATGCCGAGTCCTTCTCGGGATCGTCGACGGCGATCGCCTGCGGATGCAGCTCGTCGCGCGTCCACGGAGAGTGACCGTCGACCGCGGCGCGATAGGTGTCCGACAGGCCGTGCCATGCCTTGAAGTGCATCTTGTCGTCGGCGTCGTACAGGAGGATTGCCGCGCGCTCCGAGTTCGAGCCCCGCTTCACCGCATCGATCGCGAGGCGATACACGGCATCGACGTCGTCGAGCTCGTTCGCGCGCGACGTCACCTCGAACAATAGCTCGCTGTCATGGCGCGCTTTCAACGCGGTTTCGCGAAGTGCGCGTTCCTCTTCGTGCCGCTCCATCCGCTCGAGCGCGATCGCGCACTGGCGGACCAGGATCGACTTGAACGCGCGATCGGGCGCGTCGAACCTACGCTCGTGGTCGTAGACGAACAGTGCGACCGCGAGCACGCCGCGACCCCCAATTAGCGGCAGGGCCGCGAAGGCGACGTGGTTGTCGAGGCGGTGGTTCTTGAACTCTTCGTAGGCAGCCGGGAACCGCGTCGCGTATTCGGCGCGCGAGCCGAGGAAGACGGGCTCGCCGGTGCGCATCGCATGGGCGAGTGGCGTGGGCATCGCGAGCGGCAGGTGCTGGATCCGCTCGATGCGCCCCTCGGGTTCGGACGTCGCGAGTAGCTCGAGCTGAGTGCCGGTCGAGTCGTAGACCCACAGGCCGGCTAGCACGGCCCCGACCGCGCACATGCCACGGTGGATCGTGAGACGTGCGGCCTCTTCGCGCGTGCGTGCGGCGGCGAGGTCGCCGGTCACCGCGAGCAGCTCGAACATCCGGTGCTCGACCCGCATGCGGCGCTCGACCTCGGACTCGAGGGCGTAGTTGCGCTGCGCGAGCTTCGCGACGTCGCGCTCGTTGGGCGTGCCGCGAGTGGCGTCATCGACCATCACGTGCGCGTGCTGCTGGCACACGGCGTCGAACGCTTCGGGATCGCGATCGAACGCGGCGAACATGTAGCCACACATGAGCGAGCACGGCCAGCCCGCGAGCAGTTCCGTCGACAGCTCCTCGAGCGCGAGCATCGCATCGCGGCGACCCTCGGCCCACAACACGTCGACCATCTCGCCATAGACGCGCACGGGACGACCTTCCGCGAGCGCGCACGCGGCGCTCACGATCGGGCCCACCGTCGCACAGAACTTGGGGCCGTCGGGGCCTTCACGGTCCATGAAGCTGGCGAGGCACGTCTCGGCATCGAGCAGCACGAGCGCGTCGCGCGCGCGCAGCCCATCCGTGTCGAAACCGCGCTTGCGTAACGCGCGCTCGATGCCCGCATGGTGGTCCGCACGGGCGATCGCGACCGCCACACCGCCGTCGACCAGACCTTCGGCGAAGTACGTCGCGACTCGCGCGGCGAGCACTGACGCGTCCCCAAAGAACTGCACCTGGTGCGTCGTCATCGCTACGTAGGTAGCACCGCTGGGTTGGTGTCGTGCGCGTCTTCGACACTGAGCTGTCCGAGCATGTGCGGCGCTGCCACACGTCACCGAGAATTGGTGAGGAAGGATTCGTCTTGCTCGCGAGTGCTCGTACGCGAGAGCCGATGAAGCGATCATCTGCGCGATGTCCGCATGCGACATCCCGGGACCATGCGGGATATGGTCGTCCCGATGTTTCGTGCGTGGACGTCGTGGCTCGTGTTGACCGCCTGCTCGTCGTCGAAGCCGCTCGCTCCACCGCCGCCCCGCGAGAAGCCCGTGTGCCTCGCCGATCAAGTTCCGGATCTGCGCTCGTCCGAGGGGGCCGACACGAACTGCGAGGGCGACGGCACGTGTGAGGCGAGGTGCAACGACGGCATCGCCGACGCGTGCGTGCTTCACGCGTCCGCGGTGCAACGTGCGGGTGGCGACTACGCACCGCTCTACGCGCGCGCTTGCACCCTCGGGCTCGCGATCGGCTGCACGAACTACGGGGCCTGGTTGTGGCTCGCGCATCTTCCAGCGCCGCCCTCGAGTGAGATCTGCGCGCGTCGCCTGTTCGAGAAGGCCTGCGAGGCACGCGAGCCGTGGGGCTGCGGCATGGTCGGCCGCATGATGGCGGAGAACGCGCGCTCGCCCACGGAGCGCGATGCGGCGCGCCGCCACTTCGACGCCACGTGCAACGTCTATGGAGGCGTGAACTGTCGGATGTTCGCGCTGTACCTCGAACGGGGACAGCTCGGCGACGCGCAGCCCGCGACCGTCCGTGCGCTGCTTCTGCGCGCGTGCGAGAGCGGAGATCAGAAGGCCTGCGGTCACGACACGGCGGCCGAGACGTTCGCGAACCCGTCGCGCTAAGCTCGACGACGATGTACCGGTGGGTCGTGGTGATCGCAGTGTCGCTCGCGGCGTGTCGTGAGCGGCACCAACCCGCCGAGCACGCGTTTGCTCCGACGACCGTCGCGCCAGGCCCCGCTGCAGTCGCGCCGGTCGATGCATCGCCGCCGTGTCTTGCGGACGGGCTCGGGCCGCTCGTGGCGATGGGAACCTACCGTCGGAAGTGCCTCGACGCGGGGAACTGCGCGATCGCATGCACCGATGGCTCGGGCGATGCCTGCATCGCGCACGCCTATACCGTTCAGCAGGAACGCGACAGCGACGCGGCACAGGAGTGGTTCGTGCGCGCGTGCAAGCTCGGCGTGGCGAATGGCTGCACGAACGTCGGTGCGTACTTCTGGACGCGCGACGAGGCATCGCCCGCCGACGACGCGTGCGGCAAGCGCTTGTTCGAGCTCGCGTGCAACGCCGGTGAAGCGTTTGCCTGCGGCATGTTCGGGCGCGTGCTCGCGGCAGAGGCCGAGACCCCCGAACAGCAGCAAGCGGCGCGGCGTCAGCTCGACAGTGCATGCACCACGTACGGCGCGATGTCGTGTCGCATGTACGCGCTGCACCTTGAAAAAGGGGAGCTCGGTCCGTCCGATCCGGCGACGGTGCGCGCGCTGATGGTTCGAGCGTGCTCGACCGGCGACGACGCAGCGTGCGGCCACGAGAAGGCCGGCGAGACGTTCGACTAGGCTACATCTGATCGGGCGCAGCGATGCCGAGCAGCGCGAGGCCGGACGCGAGCGTCGCTTGCACCGCGGCGACCAGCGCGAGGCGTGCACGGCGTACCTCGGGATCGTCGACGATCACGCGCAGCGTCGCGTCGCCGTTGCCGAGCGTGTACCAGCGCGAGAACTCGCCCGCGAGCTGCAGCAAGTAGTGACATACGAGGTGCGGCTCGCTGTTGTCGCCGGCGCGCACGACGAGCTCGGGGAGCTCGAGCAGCTTCTTCGCGACGGCCCACTCGGCATCGTGCGAAAGCTTCGCGAGGTCGACGCCGTCGACGGAGGTGACGGTCTCGTTCGCCTTGCGCGCGATCGACGCGCAGCGCGCGTGGCTGTACTGGACGTAGGGGCCCGAGTCGCCTTCGAGCGCTACGGCCTTCTCGAGATCGAAGTCGATGTCCTTGTCGCGGTGGGTCGCGAGGTTGGCGAACACGACGGCGCCGATGCCGACCTTCCTCGCGACGTCGTCGACGACGGCCGCGGGCAGGTTCGGGTTGACCTGCGCGATCACGGCGCGCACTTCTTCCTCGGCAATTCGGAACACGTCGCGCATGAGCACGACGCCGCCGAGGCGCGTGGCCGAGCGCTTACCCGCGACGCGGATCAGACCGTAGGGCACGTGCTCGCAACGCGACGCCCAGTCCTTGCCCGCCTTCGTCAGCAGCTTGAATAGCTGGCGGAAGTGCAGGGCCTGGCCGCGATCGACCACGTAGAGCGAGCGCGTGAAGTGGTAGTGCTCCCAGCGGTACTCCGCCGCGGCGACGTCGCGCGTAGCGTACAGCGTCGTGCCGTCCTTGGTCTTCAGGAGGATCGGCGTCTTCTCGCCCTCGAGCTCGACGACCTGCGCACCCTCGCTCTCGGTGAGCAGCGGGCGCAGCTCGTCGAACACCCGCACCATGTCGGCTTCGTACGCGCTCTCGCCGCGCACCTCGTCGAACTCGATGCCGAGCAAGCGATAAACGTCCTCGAACTCGGCCCACGAGATGTCGCGGAAGCGCTGCCACAGCGCGCGGATCTTCGGCTCGCCGTCCTCGAGGCGCTTGAACGCATTGCGGCCCTCTTGCTCGACGTACGGGTTGTCCTTCGCTGCCTCGCGGAACCGGACGTAGAGGTCGTTGAGCTTGGTGACGTCGAGCGGCTCGTCCGCACCCCACTTCTCGTACGCTGCGAGCACCATGCCGTGCGTCGCGCCCCAGTCACCGAGGAAGTTGATGCCGACGACCTTGTAGCCGAGCGCGCGGAAGATCTGCGCGAGCGAGTGGCCGATCGTGGTGCCGCGGATGTGGTGATACGCGAGGTGCTTCGAGATGTTCGGGCTCGAGTAGTCGATGCAGATCGTCTTGCCCGCACCGACCTCGCCCGGGATCAGAATTCCACGCAGCGCGGCGTCGATCACCCAGCGGAACGTCGCGGCCCGATCGAGCTTGATGTTGATGAACGGGCCCGCGGCGGTCGCGCTGGCGATGAGGTCACCGGGCTCGATGGCAGCGGCGATCTCTTGCGCGACCTGTGCCGGATTCTGCTTGCGTGCCTTGGCGATGGCGAAGCACCCGATCGCGAGATCACCCAGCTCGGGGCGGGGCGGAGCCTCGACCTTGAGCTCCGAAGCGTCCACGTTGGCGCGCGCAGCGACGACTTGGGCGGCGGCCTGGTGGACGAGCGTGTGGTGCGTCGGCATGGGGCGCGCAAGCTAGCACGGAAAAAGACCCACGGATTCTCGGCAGTTGGTTTTGACCCGCTCGTGACGAGCGTGTTACCAACGATAGGGCTTCCGTCTGTGTGGGGGCAGGGGCTTGGGTTGATGCAACTCCGTGGAGGATCTTCGTGAGCAAGATTGTCTTGTGCGTCGATGACAGCGTGACGATGCAGCAGGTCGCGGACATCACCTTCCGCGGCACCGAGTTCACTTATGTCGGAGCGCGCAGCTACGAAGAAGCCGTCGAGAAGGCCAAGGGCCAGACGCCGGCCGTGGTGCTCGCGGACTCCGTGATGACGGGCAAGAACGGCTACGACCTCTGCCTCGCGCTCAAGTCCGACGCGAAGACGGCCAACGTGCCGGTCGTGATCCTCGTCGGCAACGGCGCTCCCTACGACAGCGCCAAGGGCGTGCAAGTCGGCGCGGACGCCAACCTCCCGAAGCCCTGGGACACCCAGACGATGCTCGAGAAGGTCACCGAGATCGTGACCAAGGCCGCCAGTGGCGTGGCCAAGCCCGGTGCGGGCGCTGCCGTTGCGCCGTCGGCTGCTGCGGCTCCGGTCGTCGCTGCCGCTGCCGCTGCCGCCAAGGCACCCGCCGCTCCTCCGGGCGCGCAGCCGCCGCGCTCGGCGACGATCATGGGCATGCCCACGATCAAGATGCCCGCGGGCAACGCGCCCGTCGCCGCGGGGGCGGCCCCGACGCCCACGGTCAGCAAGACGACGGTCATGGCTGTCCCTACCGTCGCCCCCGACGGCATGCGTGCGCCGGCGGCTCCGGCGCCGCGCGCGCCCGCTGCCCCCGCGGCTGCACCTGCTGCAGTGGCTGCCGCGGCTCCTGCGTCCACCCCGGCGCCCGCCTTTAATCCTTCGCTCGGAGCCAGTCGTCCACCCATGGTTAGCGGCACCCCCACCAAGCGTTCTGCGATCGTCGAGCGCACGCTCGCCAAGATGGCCTCTCGTTTGGCGGAGGCCACGGGTCTCGAGCCCGGTAGCCCGGAGTTGCTCGCGCTGCTCAAGCTGTCGACCGAAGTCGTCGAGCGCATTGTGTGGGAAGTGGTCCCGGATCTCGCGGAGCAGATCATCCGCGAGAACCTCCAGGACCTGACCGCGAAGCGCGGCAGCTCGTAGGTCGCAGCGGGCCCACGGGCTCGCTAGGTGCCGCGCGATGCGCGTGGCACGTTGATGCGTCGCCGTTCGCGTCGAGCGTGCGCATTCGGGCTTGTGGCCGTGCCCCTGAGTATGTGGCGCCAAGATCGCCAAGCAGAGAGCTTGGGGGCGCGTCACATATGTCGTCGACGATCACCCCGATCTTATCGCTACGTCATAAGCACTGTGGCGAGGTGCGGGGAGCCTGTGCTCTTCGGCGTGGTTCGCGACAGGGTTAGAAAACGCTGCTTGGCGGTCTTGGCGTCTTGGCGGCACGGGCGGCGATAACCGCGCGCCCCGCGATCTTCGCCACGACCGCGCCCGACGGCGCAGCGCGTCTAGCGGTGTGCTAGCGTCGCGCCGTGACTACGTCGTCGGCGCTTCCCAAGCAGTACGACCCTTCTGAGGTCGAGCCCCGCTGGCTCAGGTTCTGGCTAGAGAACGGGTTTTTTCACGCGGATGACGCGAGCCCCACGGTTCCGTACTCCATCACGCTGCCGCCACCGAACGTAACCGGCTCGCTGCACATCGGGCACGCCCTCGGTTCCACGATGCAAGACATCCTGATCCGCTGGAAGCGGATGCAGGGGTTCAACTCGATGTGGATGCCGGGCATCGACCACGCGTCGATCGCCGTGCACGTTCTTCTCGAGAAAGACCTGAAGCGCCGCGAGAACAAGACACGCTTCGAGCTCGGCCGCGACGAGTTCATGAACCGCGCTTGGGCGTGGAAGGAGCGCAGCGGTAATCGCATCTCCGAGCAGGAGAAGCTGATGGGCTTCTCGCTGGACTGGCCGCGCGAGCGCTTCACGATGGACGAGCGCTCCAACAAGGCTGTCCTCGAGGCGTTCGTGCGCCTCTACGAAGAGGGCCTGATCTTCCGCGCGAAGCGGATGATCAACTGGGACCCCGCGAGCGAGACCGTCGTCAGCGACCTCGAGGTCGATACGGCCGAGGAGAACGGCTCGCTGTGGGAGATCAAGTATCCGTTCGCAGACGGCTCCGGCGAGATCATCGTTGCGACGACGCGCCCCGAGACGATGCTCGGTGACACCGCGGTCGTCGTGCACAAGAGCGACGCGCGCTACACGGCGCACGTCGGCAAGCAGATCACGCTACCGCTCACGGGGCGCACGATTCCGATCGTCGCCGTCGACATCCAGCGCGATGGCAAGCCCTGGCCGGATCCCGAGTTCGGCTCGGGCGCCGTGAAGGTCACGCCTGCGCACGACCCGAGCGACTACGAGGTCGGCGTGATGTTCGACTTGCCGATCCTCCAGGTGATCGACAGCAAGGGCAAGATGTGCGCGCCCGCGCCGGCGAAGTACATCGGCATGTCCGTCGAGGACGCGCGCAAGGCCGTGGTCGCCGACCTCGAAGCCGGTGGCCATCTCGGCGAGGTGAAGCCGTACAAGGTCCCGCGCGGTCGCAGCCAGCGCTCGGGCGCGGTGATCGAGCCGATGCTCATGGACCAGTGGTGGGTCAAGGCCGCGCCGCTCGCCGAGAAGGCCGCCGCGGCGGTGGAGCAGGGCAAGACCAAGTTCGTCCCCGAGCTGTGGACGAAGACCTACATGCACTGGAT
>JANRKM010000226.1:0-44557 GCA_033763475.1 Kofleriaceae bacterium | reverse complement strand
GGTGCCTCGAGCGAGACACCGACGCGCCCACCCCGAAATGGGGGGCGCGCGCGCCGGGGGGCTTCGGTGGCGCGCGCGTCGACGTCCGGGGGGCGGACGCTCAGTGCATGCCGGTGCCGAAGCCGGAGAACTCCTGGCCTCCCATCTGCGTCTGGCTGATCGCCGAACGAATCGCCTCGCGCAGGCGGTCACGATGCACCTCGTGCAGACGCTCGCGCACCGCGTCGGTTAGCCGCTCGCGCATCGCGTAGGCGATCCGACCGCGGACCGAATCGGCGAACTGCTCGGGGTCAAAGCCACCGAGGAGCTTCTGCTCGACGAGCGACGCACGAATGGCGGTGCCGAGGCGCTCGCGCAGGACATCCTCCACGTTCTGCTTGATCGCGGTCGCGACATGCTCGCGGAGCGAGTCGGCGAAGCGCTCGCGAATCGCGTCATGGATCTGGTCACGCAGCGTCTCGGCGACCTGCGGGCCCTCCGGGCCGAACGAGCCCATGCTCATCGAGCCGAACGAGCCCATCGAGCCGAACGAGCCCTGACGCCAGTTGCCCTGCATCTTCTCGCCCAAGGCGTTCTTGATCGCGTCCTCGAGCTTCTGGCGGACGATGTCCTCCATCTTCTCGCGGACCGCTTCGCGCAGGCGGTCCCCTACGCCCTCGGAGACGCGCTGCTCGATGCCCTCGGCGAGGCGCTCCTTGATAACGGTGATGGTGCGCTCGGGATCGCTGATCGCACCACGCTGCATGGCGGCCTGGAAGCCGTCCTTCAGGCGCTCCCGCACCGCCTCCTGCAGGCGCATGCGGACGATCTCGCGGACCTTGTCACGCAGGTTCTCGACGAGACGCTCGGCGAGCTCGGGCTCGAGGCGTTCGCGGATCTTCGACGCCACGCGATCGCCGTCGTCGATGCTCGACGTGGCCTCGCGGAGGGCGTCCCCGAGACGCTCGCGAATCGCCTCACGCGCCTTGGTGCGGAGGCTGTCGTGGATGTGTTCCACGAGCGCGTCGGCGAGGCGGTCGGTGAGCCGCTTCTCGAGGCGCGTGAAGTCGAAGCCGCGCTCGCTCTGAGCCTCGATCATGCCGTTGCGCAGCTCGTTGGCCAGGCGGTCCCGAACCACGTCACGTACGCGCTCCTTCACCGCCTCGAGGAGGCGCTCGTGCACGCGATGCGCAACACGCTCCCGCACCGCATCTTTCACGCGGTTACGGATCTCGTCCATTTGCCCCTCGCCATAGCTATACGCCTGGCCCCATTCACCGCCGGAGGCACCGCGGTTCTGGACGGCGCGCATGGCCGCCCCGATCGCGAAGTTCAGGCGCTGCATCTCGTTCCCCTCAAGTCTCGTCATTTGCTGTTCTCCTCTGATCCCTGGTCCTGATTCGTGACCTCGCTCGTCACGTAAATCCGTAGAAGGCCATCCTCGAGCTCGACGCGCGGCTCGCGCGTCACCGAGAACGGGAGCGGGATGACCCGCTGAAATGGGCCGCGCGCGATCTCGGCGTGAAACACCTGCCCGCGCACAGCCTGGCTCGTTCGCCGCACGCCGCTAATCACGAGCGTATTGCCATGACGATCGACGCGCACGTCTTCACGCCGGACCCCGCACACGGCGAGCTCGAGCACCACCGCGCCATCGCACGCGACGACGTCGACCGGCGGCTTGAACGCGAACGGCGGAATCTTCTCCGCCACCGCCGGCATCGCCTGCACGAGCGCGGCGAGCTCGACGAAGCGCCGCGTGATCACCTCTTCGGACTCGGGCGTAGCATCGACGTCACCGTTCGTCGGTTCCGCTTCCGGAAGCTCGTCGCCTGTAACCGCTCGATGAATCGCCCGCACCTGTTGGTGCATCACCTCGATCAGCGTTGCCTGCATCGTGGGCGACGCGCTGAGCAAGACGCACGCCAGCTCCCACAGCGGGAGGTGTACGAGATCACGTGCGCCTGTGGCGCATGAGTTCAACGGCGAGCGCTGGCGCTACAGCGGAGTAGCAACAGCTACCCGGCGGGCACGCGCGAAACCTCGCTCAGTCGTCCGAAACACCTTCGCTCCTCCGCCTTCAGTCGCTGCAACGCGATTTCGTGCAGTCGATCGTCGTGATGAGCTGGCCACCGGCGTCGAAGTACATCATCGCGGACAAACGACCGTTACCGCGGCGGAGGTAGCGAACCGCATGCCACGGCACGCCCGGGCACGTCGTGCCGGTGAAGCAGGCGCGATAGCTGGCGGGCTGTTCCTTCGCGTCGTAGAGAAGCATCGCGAACTGCCGATGCGAGGCGTCGTAGAGATAGCGCCGCAGCCCCATCCCCAGCACCTCGATGGGCTGGCCATCGAGACCGAACGTCCTGCGTTCGGCGAGGTGGTCGTAGTTGTCGAACCGCGACTTCGAGCTCGCCGCCCCGAGATTCGTCGTCGGTGCGCCACTCGGATCGAAGAACGTCGTGGTCGTGCTGCGCCCGACATCGTCGTACTCGGTGCGCTCCTCGTGATAGCCAGTGCCCGCGCACTCCACCGGCTTCCCCGCGAGCCCGTAACATGCGGTCGAGGTCTGGTTGCCGCGCTTGTCGTATCGGTATCGCAACTCGAGCGCGCCGAGGCTCGCCTCGCCGGTGTGGTGGCCGGCCGCGTCGAGGAAGGTCTCCGCTACAATGCGCCCCGCTGCATCTCGTCGCGAGAGCTCCGTCGCGGGGCGCGATGGGCCACACGCCACGGGCTTGCTGTCGCTGCCCACACAAGTCCAGCTGGAGACCAGACAACGCGCGTCCGACGTGTAGTCGACGCCATGATCGCCGTCGGGATGTGCGATCGGACGACCATCGGAATCCATGTAGCGCTTGCTCGCGAGGCAGCCATGTTCTGAATACGTGAAGTGGTGGCTCGCGATGCCGTCCGCATCGGGCCCCGGCTTGCCCGTCGCATCGAGACACGTGCTTACTTGTTCGAGGCCTCGCTCATCGTACTCGCGACGACGTCCGAAACATCCGTCGGCGTGGCGTGCGGGTGCGTTATCGACCCCGAGGTGATGATCCGCGACGAGCTTGCCCGTGGCGTCGTACTCGTAGCGGGTGCGATGCACGCCGTCGGCGTTGGCGATCGCGGCGCCGTTCAGCCCGAACCGCGATGCCTCGACGATCGCGCCGCGCTCGTCGCGCACGTACCGCGTCGTCGCGACGCCATCCCTATCGAGCATCGGTTCGCCGAGCCATTGGAGACAACCGCGCTCGATCGTACGCCGCCGATCATCGAGCTTGTACGCCATGTAGCCGCACCCGGAGAGCCCGTTGCCACCGTTCGCGAGGCGCATCGAGTAACGCTGCCCAGGCGCGAACAGCTGCGCGTCGACGAGCGCTCCATGTTGGTCGAGACGCACGCGCTGTTTCGGGCTGCCATCCGCGTTCTGCTCGAACACGTAGGTCTCGTCGATGCGCCCCGCGACAAGCGACTCGGCGACCACGAGACCCTTGCGCCGCCCGACGCGCCACGCGAGGGTGCCGGGCGTCCCCGTGCAAAGCGGACCATCGATATCGAGCACGCACGCGCCATGCTGCGTCCACGCGAACGACCCGCGAGCCGGTACCACGTACGCCTCCGGTGCTGGCGGTCCGCGATCCGGATCCTCGAGGAAGAACAGCTTGTCGGTGCCGGCACCGATCGGCGTTGGATAGTCCTGGTGTGGCCCTTGTTCCGCGACGCCGGTGGGCTGCGGGGTCTCGCTTGGCTTCGCCACGCCGCTGCCGACATGCGTGCTCGGGCTCGGCGCACGCTCGTTCCCACACGCACTGCCTGCGACGGCAATCAGCACCCCGAAACGCATGTGCATGTTCATGCGCCAGGCGCCGCCGGGGCCAAGCTGACGATCTCGGACGGATCGCGTGCGGCCAGCCGGAAGTGACGGCGCAAGCGCTGCGCGAGTGCATCGATCACGGCTTCACCGAGGAGCTCGAGCGTCTGCGCGCGATGCACCTGCCAGCGCTGTGCGAGCGCGGGGAGGGCCGCGATGCCGGGCGGCGTGGCGAGGCGCGGATCGACGGCGGCGAGCGCACCGGGCAGTGCAAACAGCGTCGCGAGCCCACGCGGGCGCTGCCCTGCAGCTTCGGCGGCGAGTACGGTGGAGATCAGTGGGCTCTTGCCATTGGTCTCGCGCAGGTTGATCTCGGCGAGGCAGAACAGGGCGCCGAGGTGGACGAGGAAGGCAGCGACGGCGCGCACGTCGGGCTCGTCGGGCGCACGCTCGAGCATCTGCTCGAACGCCGCCGCCAGGCGCGCCGGACCGGCGACCTGATCGCGCGGGGACGCATCCGGGACGACGCGATACGCGACGGCGCGCGCCAGCTCGGCGTCGCGCAGGAGAAACACGGCGTCCTCCCAGTGGAGCGGCGGTGCGCCGGGATGAGCGTCGAGGAGCTGCGTCAGCGGCGTGCGGCGCAACAGCGTCGCGATGATCGGCGCGGTGTCGGGCACGGCGAGCAGCTCGTCGAAATCGACGACGGTAGTCTCCTCGCGGACCCGGCGCACGCCTTTCCACGCAGTGAGGCGCGCGGGAGGCGTCTGACCCTGAAAGCGCGCGCGCCCGGTCCACCACGAGACCGTGACGTCACTGCGCGTCACCGCGAATAGATTGTGGAGGAGCGCGTGACGCGCGAGGACGCGGGTGCGGTTCTTGGTCAGCGGCTGGCTGACCATTGCGAGCGCGTTGTCGATGATCTTGCGGCGCTGGCGCTCCGAGACCGACCACTGATCGGCGCGCGGGTGCACGAGGAACAAGGCGTTGTGCAGGCCCGCGGCGAGCGCGAGCTCGTCGGACTCGAGCAAGAACGCGGGCGGGCGACACACCAGCGTCGACAGCACGGTGGTGCGTGCATCATCGACCTCGACCTGCTCGACGCTCGCATCGTGTAGCTCGGTCTCCCAGCGCTGCAGATCGGGAAGCGGAATCGGCGCCCGAACGTGCAGGTCGCCACCCGCGACGAGCGGCTTGACGAACTTCGACAGGAACTCGCGGACGTGGAGCTTCGCCATCTACTTTCCGGGCGGCAGCTGCTTGCGATCGGGCGCGTCGGGGTAGCCCCACAGCGCGAACCGACCGACGGAATCGTTGACCACCTGCGCCGTCGCGGGCGGCTCGGCGGCATAATCCATCGTCTCGGCGCGATCGACCTCGAGCTTGGCGAGCGAGCGGCGCTCGAGCGTCTGGAACGCGCCCTCGCTGACCTGGAATGGCGTGCCGTCGGCGGTGAACACGGTGACGAGGCCCGCACCGTGACCGAGTGCGCGCGCGAGCACCTCGGGCGTGACACGCGGAACTACGTCCATCCCGAGTGGGATCAACAATCCCGGCGTGAGCTCGCACAGCAGCTGGCCGAGCGGGACGACGTCGAGATTCTCCGAGCCGATGACGAGGATGCCGCGATCGGTAATCGCGACGCGATGGCCGCGCAGGCTTACCGGCGGCAACGCGAACAGGATCCGCTTGAGACGCGGCCCGTGCGCGAGCGGGATCAACGTCGCGACCACCCGGCGCGGCGGGCCCATCGACGCCGCGAGCTTGAGGTCGACGCCGATCGGCGATGGTGCAGCACCCTCGTGGGCCGACGGGTCCTTCGCGCGTTCGAGGTCGAGGTCGACGCGGGTGAGGTCGGCGATGTCACTGAGCGCGAGCGGCCCCGGCAGTACGTCGACGCGATCGCCCGGCCAGAACACGTGGAACGTATCGGTCGGGAACACCGACGAGCACGAACCAAGGTCGATCGGGTGCTCGTAGCCGACGGCAACGGCCGCGTTTGCGCCCGCGGGACGGAACACGTCAATGCCGGGCGTGCCGAGGAATAGCGCGAGGATCCGCTCCGGCAGCGCGCGAACGCGGATCAGCATATACCCGCGATCGCCACCGCGGTCTTCGAACGCACTCGTCGAGCCCGGCGTGAACAAGCCCGCCTGCGCCTCGACGCGGTTGCGCCACAGATAGCGGATGATGCCCTCGGACAGGCCGCGCGCGACCGTCAGGAACAGCTCGCCACGATCCTCGGTCTCGAGATGCTCGCCACCAGGCAGCTTGCGGATCGAGAGCCGGAATAGGAGCTTCGCGAACGGCAGGTCGCCTTCCTTGACGTAGCCCTGCGCGAACTCGTCGCCGTGGACCATGAAGTCCATCGAGGCGGGCATCGCGCCGATGTCGACCGCGTCGTAGCCATACGGCGAGCGGTCATCGCGATACTTCACGAAGTGCTTGGCCGTGCCGGTGTACACGCCGCCACCGACGAGGCGGGAGAGGCGCGCAGCGCGGTCCGTCGCGTACGACGACACCACGGGAATCGAGACGACGATCTCGCGGCCACCGAGCGCGGTCTTGCACTTGGTGATGGTGAGGTTCGCGAGCAGCTCGTCGAGCGAGGCCTCGGACGAGTACAGGCGGAACCACGACACCGCGCCCTCGAGGGTCGCGAACGTCATCACCAGGAAGCGGCCGAGCAGGATGCCGCGTGGATCGGGCGCGACGCCGGGCGTGAAGAACCGGGTCTGTCCCTGGGCTACGTGCTCGAGTGCCACGTTGAAACGCTAGCACGCATCAACCAGGGCAGCCGAACCAGCATCCCCGAATCGAGCGCCCATCGCGCGTGCGAGGCGTGGGCCTCACTGCGTGCGCACGACTCGAACCTTGAGCGGCGTGCGGTCCCCGGAGTCATCACACCCGATGCTGGCCTTCGCGTTGACCACCGAGGCGCCGCTCGCGAGATGGATGACCACGCGCTTGAACGTTCCGTTCGCTTCTTCGCTTACGTCGAGATCGATGCAGCAGACGCCGTCGCGCACTGCGCTCCCCAGGCTGGGTGCCTTGTCACGCACCTTCAGGGCTTTCAGCAGGCCGCCGAGCTCCCAGGAAAGGTCTCTGCGGTTGCCGTACTTCGTGTCCCCCTTCAGACGGAGGGTGGTTTCGAGCGCCTTCGTACCGAAGCACGAGGGCTTCTCGTCAGGATCGGGCTCGAGAAGAACCTTGTACGTCCCTCCGTACGATGTACACGGTTGGTCGCGCGGGGAGTCCGCTGCGCACTTCTGCGGCAACGCGCCCTCCCCGTCGGCTGGCGGTGCGCCGGGCGGCGCGGATGCCTGTTGGCATTCGTCCTTGCCGTGCGCGAGTCCGGTCGCAGCGAGCTTGGCTTCGCACTCCTTTTGAGGGTCGTTTAGGGGCACGCTGGCAGACGTTGGCTCGGTCGGCGCATGCTCGGTTGCAGCTGATTCTGGAGCCGAAGCGGTGCTGGGCACCGATGCTGTGGCTCCTGGTATCGCGCTGCCCGGTGTAGGAGCCGCGGTGTTGGCAGCTTCCTTCGTGCTACTTCCACACGCGACTAGCACCACGACGAGGATCGCGCCGAGCACACGATGTGTTGGTAGCGTCATCTGCTCACCTCTAGGGGAACGAGCATGCGACTACTCGTGCGCGAGCTGTAGGTCGACGCGGCGATCCTGCTGCCAGGTCGCGTCGTCGGTGCCCGTCGCGTCGAGCGCACCGCGCGTGGTGACCGCGAGCTGCGGCTTCTCGACGCCGAGGCGTGCGAGATAGGTCGACACGGTCTCCGCGCGCCGCGAACCAAGGCCAAGGTTGTACTCCTCGGTGCCGCGCGGATCGGCCCGCCCGATGAGCGCGAGGCTCTTGCCCTTGAGCGGACCGGAGATGAAGCAAGTGGCGATCTTGTCGAGCACTTCGCGGTCCTGCGGCGACAGCTCGTCCTTGTCGTAGTCGAACGTCGGATTCGGCGACGGCGCCTGGATGTTGCACGCCGCGAGAATGTCGGGCGCCACGGCGAGGCCCTGGCTGACTGGCAGGTCCTCCTTCAGCTGCTCGGTGGGGACCTGCTTGGCTTCGGGGGCCTTGGGAGGATCCGCCGCGACGGGAGTCGTCGTGGGCTTCTTGTCCTTTCCGCAGCCGATCGCAGCCATGAAGATGATCGCAAGGGTCGTGGTCTTCATGCGGCAGATACTGCCATGCTCCCGGGCCTGGACCATGCAGCGAATGACATTCCGCCTCACTTCCACCGCGCTGTTCGTGATGCTCGTTGCATGCGGAAAGAAGAGCGATGGCAGCACGAAACCCAAAGATGACGCAGCCGCAGGGCCACAGGTCGCGCCCCTGACGGTGCCGCCGATCGGCGTCGATGCGATCAAGCGCATGAACTTCGTCTACGAGGCGGGGGCCGCCGCGTACGACAAGGCGCTCACCGCGTACAAGGCGAAGACGCGCGACTGGGCGGTGGTGAAGCAACACGCGCAGGAAGCGGTGCAGAAGGATCCACAACACCTCGATGCGCATTACCTACTCGCGCGCGCACTCTCGCAGACCGGCGAGCAGGCGGCGGCGGTCGATCACCTCGTGACGGTGCTCGCGAGCGACTACTGGCGCTACGGGCCGGCGATGACCAAGGAGAAGGACCTTACCGACTTCTTCACGACGCAACACGGCCAGGCGATAACGGCGCTCGCGACCACGATCGCGGCCGCCTACAAGAAGCGCACCGACGAGGGCATCTGGCTCGTCGCGCGACGCAGCGCGTATAAATGGCCCAAGGATCTCGGCGCGCAGTACTCGACGACGCGCGGCGAGCTCTACGCATACGACCGCGAAACCAAGCGCTATCTCCGGCTCACGCACACCGACCACAAGGTCGCGGGCTTCGTCCGCGCGCCTGGAGGAACGGAGGTCGCGGTGTTCGGGTTCGACAAGATCGATCGCCCGAAGACGCCGGCCGACGCACCGGGGACGTTCGTGACGTCGTGGGTCCTGATCTTCGACACCACGACGTGGCAGCCGATCGGGCCCAAGGTCAGCGTGCCTGCAGCGCGCGAGGTCGCGCTCGGCTATGGCGCAGGTGATCAGCTGTTGATCGGCACTTCCGCCGCGACCGGCCGCTGGACGACGGGTGAGCCGGTGGTGCTCGCCGTCGACAAGACCACCGGCAAGACGACGAAGGTCGCGACGCCCCTGCCCGTGCCGCGCATCGCGCTCACGCTCGACGAAGGCCGGGTCGTCCGCGCACCGGACGGCGTGACCGCGACGTGGACGAACGAGCCGCCCACCGCGCCGTCGCTGAAGACCTCGGCCGGCGCGACGATCGAGGTCCCCGAGTCCCACCTCGCGACGCAATCGACGCTGGCCCTCGCGCCGACGTCGGGACGCATCGCGTTCGCAACGGCCGTGGATCCGTGTGCGAAGGACGTCGCGCCGTCGCTCTACGTCGCGGAGCCGAAAGGCACGCTCAAACATTTGTTGACGGCGAAGAGTCGGTTCGTCACGCGCTGGGTCGACGCCAACACGCTCGCCTACGAGGACGGCGACGGCGCGCTCCGCTTGTGGGACGGCACCGCGGGCCGCGAGGCCGGGAAGCTCGAGAACAAGCCCGGGATCGCGCTCGACGTGCTGTCGCTCGCCCCTGCCCCGCTGTGCAAAGGCTCGCCTCCCGTGGTCGAGCCGGCAGGCGCTGGGTCCGGGGACGAGCCGCCCCTGCCTCCGGAAGAGTTGCCCCCGGAGGAGCCGCCTGGGGAGGGATCCGCACCGATCACCCGGCCGCAGTAGCGGGCTATCATCCCTCCCGATGCGTATCTACCTCGTTCGCCACGGCGACGCGGTGCCGGAAGAGGAGGCTGGCAGTGACCGGGATCGGTGGCTGAGCGCGCGCGGGCGCGAGCATGCACGCGTCCTGGGCCGGCTCCTTCGCGAGCAACGTGTCGAACCCGACGTCATCCTGAGCTCGCCGTTGCCACGCGCGGTGCAGACCGCCGAGCTGCTCGCCCAGTCGCTCGATTACCTGGGCATCGTCACGTCGCTGCGCTGCCTCGAGCCGAGTGCGCAGCCACGCGTCGCGGCCACGGAGATCATGGCGCGCGGCGTGTCGGTGCTCGTCGTCAGTCACGAGCCCGCGATCTCGAGCCTCGGCGCGTATCTCCTCTCGCGTCCCGCGTTCCCGCAGTTCCGCACCGCTCAGTGCTGTGCGCTCGAGGATGGCAAGCCGACGTTCACCGCACGGGCGGACCTCGATCGCGTACAGGCATACTTCGTCGACTAGCCAAGGCCGGCTGGTTCGCTGTTCACGTTCCGCATGATCCCGCTTATCAGTGGGGTGCTCGCTCATCGCGGCATCAAATGCGGCACCGCTTCTCGCCGAGGCGGGCCTGCCGCCCGAAGCGCACCTTGGGGAGGTCACGGCGCCGCTCGACGCAGCCACCAGCGACACGTAGCGCCACGATCATCCAGGTCGGGTCCTGCCCGAACAGCGGAAGCGAAGTACCTCCGCGATGCTTCTATTGGCCTGCATGTCTAAACCCAACCGAGACAGCGTCGAAGCACTGCTGGCGCGGGCGGCCAAGCTCGCGAGCTCCCAGGAAATGGAGAGCGAGGACTTCATGTCCGCCGCATGGGATGCGTACCTGGCCAGTCATCCAGGTATGCGTGAAGCCCTCGCCGACAAGGCGCTGCGGAGCGAGCTCAGGAAGCTTCGCAAGCGCGGGCTGATCGCGACCGCCTAGACGAGCCGCCGCAGCGCGGTTTCGCTCGCATCATCCGCGGGAAAATAGCTCTCGATGTGTAGCTCCTGGGCCGTCACGTCGAGCGGCGTACCGATCGAGGTCAGCATCGTGAAGAGGCGCACGTCGAGCGTCGGCGAGCGCAGATGCACCGTGATAAAGGGCGGCGCGCTCCGCCCCGGCGCTGGCACGCGCCACGCATGCGGCACGTCCGGCTGCGCGAGCACGCTGGCGAGTAGCTTGCGGAGCTCGTCGTCCCCGGGCCGGGCCGCCACCTCGCGATGGAGCCGGGCGACGAGCTCGCCAACGACCTCCGCCCAGTTCACGAGATAGGGCTGCAACGCCCCGGGGTGCGCGCTGCCCAGCACGAGGTTCCGCGCTGCGCTCATGCCTTCCGGCGTCGTCGGTGGAAAGTGCTCGAACAGCCGCATCGCGCCGGCGTTCATGCGCAGCACGTTCCAGCGTCCATCGACGACGATGGCGCCGTACGGCTCCTGCTGCGCCAACACGTGATCGAGTGCGCGCCGCAGGTGCACGAGCTCTTCTCCGTCGAGCGGTGACGCCCGGTACGCGGCGGCAAACCCGGCCGCGGCCAGCAGGCCATTGCGCTCGCGCAACGGCACATCCAGCGCCCCCGCCAGCGCGAGCACCACCTCGCGGCTCGGTTGCGAGCGCCCGTTCTCGACGAAGCTCAGGTGCCGCGCCGACACGCCTGCCCTCGCGGCCAACGCCTCCTGACTGACCCGGCGCGCGAGCCGCCACGACCGCAGTTGCGCTCCGAACGTGTCCGCCATGCCCAACCCTACTCCGCTCCGTGCTGCTCCAGCCTTACCTCCGAGGTAATGGTGGCGCCGCACGCCCGGCCGCATATCGAGGACATGAAGCACTCCGCCGTCGCTACCATCGTCCTCCTGGCCTTCACCGCGTTTTCGGCCTGGGTCATCGCGGGTCACGGCTACACCGGCTTTATCTCCCTCGCCGCCCGCGAGCCGTGGGGCCTGCAGCTGCTCCTCGATCTCGTCATCGCGTGCTCGTTCGCGATCGGCTGGATGCGCGGCGATGCGAAGAAGCGCGGCATCACCACCACGTGGCCGTTTGTCGTCGCGACGCTGTTCCTCGGCTCGCCCGCGATCCTAGCGTACGTAATCGTACGCGATCGACTCGTGCCGCGCGGCGCGTAATCGCAGCGGCGTGTTCGCGCTACGCTCGGCCGATGGATCCGCTGTGGAAACGCCTCGTCGGCGGCGCCTGTGGGCTCGGGATCATGATCGCCGTGTTGATGCTGCTCAAACAGGGCGGGGTCTCCGGCGAGAGCTTGCGGCAAGGGCAAGAGGTCATCGTCTTCGCCGCCGCCGCGGTGGCGATCGTGCTGTGGTTCCTGAAACGCAAGCGCGCGAAATAGGCACGCTCACCGCAGCGCGTGACCGCCGGACCAGGTCATCAGCACGAGATCGAGCGCGCCGCTGCGCAGCACCGCGAGGTAGCCCGCTGCGCCGACGGCGAGCACCACGGCGAGCACGTGCGGCGCGAGACGCGCCAGGCGCAGTGCCCCACGTGCGCGCATCGCATCGAGCAGCACGCCCGAGATCCAGGTGACGACAACGCCGGCGATCATGATCCAGCTGACTGCACTTGCAACGAGCGGATTGCCCGTCTGCGCGACGAAGATGAGCACCGCGGCGATGGGCAGGAGGAACACCACCTCACTTGGGGGGCGCACGAGACCGCGCCCCACCGCGCCCCATGAGTCCGAGCTCCGGCGCAGCATTACGACCGCACCAAAGGCGACCAACGCGAGCACGCCCCACAACACGTGCGCGATCGAGGCCCGCCGCTTCGCGATGGCGAGATCGTGGCGCGCATACACGAGCGCCGTGCGATCGATCGTCGAGCTAACCGCCCCGATGCGCGCAGTCGAAGCGCCGCCGGTCGCGTTCGTCGAATCGACGCGCGAGGCATCGCCGAGCGCCTCGCCGCCGCTCGTCGGATTCGACGTCCCCGGTCGCGTACGTGCACCGACGATCGCGTCTGCGGCATCGAGCTCGTGCTCTGCCTCGGCGAGCTCGCCCGTGCGGATCAGAGCCCGGATCAAGGCGATGCGGGCGACGGGCTCGGCGGCTGCAGCGGCGCGCAACCACGTCAACGCGCGAGCACGCTCGCCCTCCTCTTCCCAGCCCCGGCCGAGTGCGAGCCGGATCGCGTTGATGCGCGGATAGCGAGGGTGCGTTGCGACCAGCGCCTCGAGGGCCACGAGGTCGTCCTGCGGGTCGCCGCCGCCGAATGCCGCGGACACCAGGCGTTCGTGCTCGCGCGAGACCGCGTCCCACTCGCCGAGGCCGGTATCGCTCGCGAGTCTGGCAAGGGCGGCCTTCGCACGCTCGACCTGCTTGTCGTCGGAGCCGAGAGCGAGCACCTGCGCGTAGGCACGCCGCGCGCGCGCGTAGTCACCCGCGCGTTCGGCAAGGCGCGCGGCCTCGGCCCACGCGTCGTCGGTCCAGCGCGTGACGGGGCGCGCTGCACCGAGCGCCTCGAACGCGTCGAGCGCGCCGGCATCGTGGGCGACCGCGCGTTGCATCGCAGCCTGGAACGCGCGATCTGCGTCGGCCTCGGCGTCGGCCGCGGCGCGCCCGGCCAGTCCGACTACGACGAGCAGCGCGAGCGCGAGTCCTAGCTTTGCTGTTGCGCGCCGCAACGCGAGCGCGTTGCGTGCGTAGAAGCTCACTGCTTCGTCTTGGAGAACCCGGTGGGAATCGGCGTGCCGTCCTGGCGGAACGCTTCCATCATCATCGAGTCGCGACGGACGCGGATGATCGCGCCCGAGTAGGTCTTCTCGGAGTATTCGGTCCAGAAGCCCATGCCGTTGCCGTAGAGGTCGGCGCCGGCGCCACCCGCGACGACGTAGACGGTCGCGCCGTCATTCGACGCCTGCACGACGCCATTGATGAGCGGCTTGCTGACCTCGTAGTCGTGGTCGTGACCGTTGAGGACCAGGTCGACGTCGTACTTGTCGATCAGCGGCATCCACGCCTGCTGCAGGGTCAGGCTCGACCCGTGGCGCGTCGACGCGGACCACATGGGCTGGTGGTGCATGAACAGCTTCCACCGCGCATTCTTGCTGGCCTCGAAGTCGGCCTCGATCGCGTCACGGAACTCACCGGTGAGCTTGGCGATGTCGTCGGGCGAGTCGTTGGCGACGGTGACGTGCGCGTGGCCGTAGTCGATGCCGAAGTTCTCTTGATCGCCGGGCATCGCGAGCTGCGCGTAGTAGTTGACCGCGTTGACCTCGTGGTTGCCGTGCGCCGAGACGAGCGGCACGCGCGCGAGGAGCTGCTCGCCGCGCCCGAAGAACTCTTCCCACTCGTACTGCGTGAGGCCGACGGTGACGGCGTCTCCGCTGAACAAGATCAGGTCGGGCTGCCGCGCCTGCACGAGCTCCGCGAGCTGCGCCCAGATGTCGTAGCCATCGCGCGAGTCGCCGAGGAAGCCGAACACGACCTCGGTGTCGGGGTTCGCGGCGACATCGGGCGCGGTGCGGAACGAATAGATCGGCGAGTAGTGGCCCGGCGCGCCGACTTGATAGCTGTACGTCGTGCCCGGCATGAGGCCGCACAGGTGAGCCTGGTGCACCTGATAGATCTGCATGCCCGTGGAGCGGAAGCCAAACGTGATGCCGGTGACCGTCTCGGTCAGCTGGCTCTCGCTGAGGTTCGCGCCGACACCGAAGCGGATCTCGGTGGCCTCGGTCACTTCGTCGACGGTACGCCACTGCACCACCATCGACGTCTTCGGGTCACCGACGAGGCCGAGGTGTACGAGGCGTGGGGTCGGGTCGGGTCCGAGCTTGTCGGTCGCGACCGCCGGAGCCTCGGCACCGATGCGGGTGGTGATCGAGTAGCTGCAGTTCGGTACCGCCAGCATGCCGCCGGAGTCGTTGAACTCTTCGTCCTTGGTCTCGGGGTTGCCCTTGACGCACGACGCGAGAAGCAGGAGTGCAAGGTAACGGCGCATGGCTACTCCAGGCGGTACGTGAGTTGGAGGAGGAGCTGATCGTTATCGTAGACGGCATCTTGCTGCTGCACCGTCAGGTCTTCGATCTCCTCGTAGTGGGTGAACGCGAGCTGCGCCTTCAGCGAGTGCGCGCGCAGGTAATACGAGAGGCAGCCGGTGTAGCCGCGCACCGACTGCTCGGGATCACCGGGCTGGGCGATCGCCACGGCATCGTTGCGATCGACCTCCTCGATGCGCGCCGCGAGCTCGATCCGCGCGCCCGCGCTCGACGATGCTCCCGGCGGAAGCGTGAACGGAAACAGATACGCGACCTGCGCCATCCAACCTTCAGCGAGGTAGTCGATCGCCTGCATCTCGGTGAGGTCGTGTTTGGCCCGCAAGTACTCGACGCTTCCCGACAGCCCCTTCCACGAGCCCGCGATGTCGGCGCCTAGGTACGTGACCTGTTCGCTGTTCAACCCGGCGGTGAGCGCGTTGTGGCCCACGGACGCGCCGAGGCTCAGGTAGTCCTCGCCGAACGCTGACTCCGCGAGCGTGCTCGGGCCGAACGGCGTGACCTCGATGCGGCCGGCGTAGAGGTAGTCCTCGTTGATGTTCTCGATCTGATTCGGGCCTTCACCATTGAAGATGCCGCCCGTGATGACGACCTGCGGCAGCGACGGCACCATGAGCGTCACGCGCGCACCGAGATCGCGCTTGGGCGCCACCATCACACCGGCCGGGTGTGTGACCGCGAACTGCGCCTTGTCGACGAACGAGATCCGCGAGTCCGACAGAAGCTGCTGGCGCGAGATCGGTACGCGCATCTGCCCGACGTCGAGCGCGAGCCCGCCCTTGTTCGCGAGCCCGTGCGAAAACGTCATGTATGCGTCGACCATCTCGAAGGTTGGCTGCAGCTCGAGCTCGAGGAAGCCCGAGACCTCGAGGCTGCCGATCTTGCTCGCTGCCGTGAGGATCGGACGTACGCGCGCGAACCGGAACCCATCCTGGTCGTACTGGACATCGGAGTCTTGCCGCCAGCGGTACTGCGGCTGGATGAAGCCGCCAACCTCGAACCGCCACACCTCGGCGTTCGGTGCGGGGGCGGGCTCAGCCACCGCCATGGGGTCCGGCATCGGAACCGGGCGCGCCACCTCGACGGGCGGCGTGCTCACCGGCGGCGGCTCCTGGGGAGGCTCGGGCGACGGCCCTGCGTCGGACGGCGTGGGCTCCCCCGGCGGTGCAGGATCCGCAGGTTGCGCGAACGCCGGCGCGCTCGCGAGGACAAGAGCGAAGAGGAGGCGAAGCAAAGCGACATATGGAAGCCTCTCTCGGTGACAACTGTGTGTCGAGACGGTCGCGTCCTTATCCCCATTGCTGGCGCGCCCGCGCTGCGAGCCCCCACGCCACGCTCGTGAGCTCCTCGCCGCCGACAAACTTGTCGTCGCCAAACCGCGCGACCAACCGAGCACGCACCGCAGGGACCAGCGAGCTACCGCCGGTCGCGAAGACGCGCTCCACCGCGCGCCCGTCGACTCCCGCGCGCGCCAGCACGTCGACGAGCACCGCGTCGATCGCGGCCAGATCTTCCTCGATCCACTGCTCGAAGCCGCCGCGCGTGACCGGTAGGTCCAGGCCCACAGCCTCGAGCGTCACGCGATCCTCGGCGCGCCCCGACAGCCGCACCTTTGCGCCTTCGACCGCGCGATGTAGCACGAGCCCGAGATCCTCCTCGACGACCTGCACCAGCTTGGCGAACCGCGTTGGCTCGAGCGCACCGTGGGCAACGCGCTCGAGCAACCGCAGCGTCTTCTCCTCCTTCAGGAACGACAGGTAGTGCCAGCGACGCAGGTGACCATAGAGCCACGTCGGCACCGGCGCCTCACCACCGAGCTCGTCGCGATACCGCGTGCCGCGACCGAGCGCCGGCGCGACCACCGCATCGATCACGCGCGCATCGAACGCATCCCCCGACACACCGATGCCCCCCGTCGCGAGCACGGTGCCAGGCTCGCCGGGCCCCACGCGGATCACGGAAAAGTCAGTGGTACCGCCACCGAAGTCGGCGACCACGATCAGCTCGACGTGGTCGAGCCGCGCACCGTAGCGCGCCGCCGCACCGACGGGTTCGTACTCGAACACCACGTCGTCGAACCCCGCCTTCGCGAGCGCCTCACGCATGCGCGACACAGCGCGCGCGTCGTCCGCATCATCGTCGGCACCCCAGTAGCGAACCGGCCGCCCGACGACGCAGCGCGTGCCGAGCTCGACCGGGCTCGCCGCGCGCACCTGCCGCAGATATGCAGCGATCATGTCCTCGAGGGTCCACCGCCGCCCGAGGATCGTGGTGCCCTTGAACGTCTCGCTCGCGAGGTGCGACTTGATCGACTGCACGAGCCGGCCATCCCCCTCGGTCTCGAGGTAGCGCGCGATCGCCGGCGCGCCAGCGGTGAGCGCCCCGCCCTGCTCGAAGTACAGGACGGTGCGCCAGTAGCGGTGGTCGCCGGCGAGCGGGACGAGCTGAACGTCCCCATTGGCCCCCGCGATGCCCACGGCGGTGTTGGTGGTACCGAAATCGATGCCGACGAACATGCCGACACCCTCGGCGATCACGCCGCGATTTACTAGCTGGCGAGAACTAGCTATCCTGTAGGAGCTACTCGGGATGCGCGCAGATCGGTGATCGCGCCGCGGCCGGTAATATAATCGCGGCATATCGATGATCGGAAACTTCCAGCGCGTTTCCCAACAGCAGCTCGAAGCGTTGCTCGCGGACCCGTCCGGGATCACCGCCACATTGTACGGATACGAGGACGAGAACGAGGGTGTGGACGAGGACCGCCTTCACATCGACGTCGACAAGGCATGGCACGGGATCCACTTCTTGCTGTCTGGCGACGCATGGGAGGGCACGCTGCCTCACGGATTCATCATGGCCGGCGAGCCGATCGGCGACGAGGATGTCGGGTATGGCCCCGCCCGCGGGCTCACTGCGAGCGAGGTCCGCAGGGTCGCGATGGCGCTGCTCGCGATCGACGAGCCGAAGCTTCGCAGTCGCTTCGACAGCGCCGCGATGATGGCGGCCGAGATCTATCCCCAGATCTGGGACCGCGATCCGGACCGAGATGACACCCTCGGATACTTGCTCGAGCACTTCGGCGTCCTGCAACAGTTCGTGAAGGATGCCGCCGAGGCAGGCGACGCGATGCCCATCTACATCAACTGAGTGTCACTTGGTGACGAGCTTCTTCGGCGCGCCGCCGCCGGAGATGCCCGCGAAGAAGTCGTTACCCTTGTCGTCGACGACGATGAACGCCGGGAAATCGACGACGTCGATCTTCCACACGGCCTCCATGCCGAGCTCCGCGTATTCGTGGACCTCGACCTTCTTGATGCAGTCCTTCGCGAGGCGCGCCGCGGGGCCGCCGATCGAGCCGAGGTAGAAGCCGCCATAGGCCTTGCACGCGTCGGTCACGGCCTGGCTGCGGTTGCCCTTGGCCAGCATCACCATCGAGCCGCCGTGCTGCTGGAACAGATCGACGTAGCTGTCCATGCGGCCGGCCGTCGTCGGACCGAACGATCCCGACGCGTAGCCCTCCGGCGTCTTCGCGGGGCCTGCGTAATACACGCAGTGATCCTTCATGTACTGCGGGAGGCCCTCGCCGCGGTCGAGGCGCTCCTTGAGCTTCGCGTGCGCGATGTCGCGCGCGACGATCAGCGGCCCGGTCAGCGAGAGCCGCGTCTTGATCGGGTAGCGCGAGAGCGTCGCCCTGATCTCGCTCATCGGCATGTTGAGATCGATCTTCACGACCTCGCCCGAGAGATCTGCGTGCGTGGTCTCCGGCAAGAACCGTGCGGGGTCGGTCTCGAGCTGCTCGAGGAACACACCCTCGCGCGTGATCTTGCCGAGCGCCTGGCGATCTGCCGAGCACGACACGGCGATCGCGACCGGGCAGCTTGCCCCGTGGCGCGGCAGGCGGATCACCCGCGCGTCGTGACAGAAGTACTTGCCGCCGAACTGTGCACCGATGCCGGTGCTGCGCGCGATCTCGACGACCTTCTGCTCCCACTCGAGATCGCGATAGCCGCGCCCGAGCTTGTTGCCGCTCGTCGGTAGATCGTCGAGATAGCGCGCAGAAGCGAGCTTCGCCGTCTTCAGCGTGTGCTCCGCGCTCGTGCCCCCGATGACGACCGCGAGGTGATACGGGGGACAGGCAGCCGTGCCGAGCGAGCGCAGCTTCTGGTCGAGGAACGCGGCCAGGCTCTTCGGGTTGAGCAGGGCCTTGGTCTCCTGAAAGAGCAGGCTCTTGTTCGCCGAGCCGCCGCCCTTGGCCATGAACAGGAAGTGGTACTCGTCGCCCTCGGTCGCGTAGAGCTCGATCTGCGCAGGCAGGTTGTTGCCCGTGTTCTTCTCCTCGAACATGTCGAGCGGCGCGACCTGCGAGTAGCGAAGGTTCGCCTCGGCGTAGGTCGCGAACACGCCCTTCGAGAGCGCGGCCTCGTCCGCGCCATCGGTCAGCACGTGCTGGCCGCGCTTGCCCATGATGATCGCCGTGCCGGTGTCCTGGCAGCCGGGCAAGATGCCGCCCGCCGCGATGTTCGCGTTCTTGAGGAGCTCGAGCGCGACGAAGCGATCGTTCGCGGAGGCCTCGGGATCATCGAGAATCGTGCGCAGCTGGCCGAGGTGGCCAGGGCGCAACAGGTGCGCGATGTCGCGCATCGCGGTCTTGGTCAGCAGCGTGAGAGCTTCGGGCGCGACCTCGAGGAAGCTGCGACCCTTCGCCTCGAATGTGGAGACGTAGTCGCCGGTCAGCTTGCGATAGGGCGTGTCATCGTGGTGGCCAGCAGCGAGGATCTCCTGGAACTCGAAGGTCGACATCGGCGCGCAGCATAGCGCCTGTCGTGCGATGAGAGCTTGTACTAGGTGACCAGGTGTGCGATACGCGCCGCCATGACGTCGCTTCGCCTTGCCCTGATGGCCCTCGCGCTCGGTGCCTGCACAAAGCAGAGCGTCGTTCGTGCGCCCGCTGCGCCGACGAAGACGCTCGACATCTATCACCTCTGCGACGATTCGCGGTTCGAGCAGATGTGCACGCCGGTGCAGGCCGAGAGCCCGATGCAAGTCGACACGAACCTCGAGTCGCCCCGCCCGCGAAGTGCACACCACCCCGTCTGAGCGCGACGACGCATGCGAACGCACCTGCTGCCCGTGTCGCTCAGCTTGCTCGCGCTCGGGTGCGCGAAGACTGAACCGATACCCGGCGCAGTCAGCAACGTGGAACCGACGAGCACTACCGCCTCGACATTCGAGCTGCGACTCGAGGGAGCTCCGGCGTTCTTGACTCGCGCCGACCTCGCGTCATGTACGAACCCCGACGAGGGCCCGACCGCTGGTGCGCTGTTGCGCTGCAAGCTCACCGACGCAGGGAGCGCAAAGCTCGCGGAGACCACCCGCAACAATCTCGGCAAGGTCTTCGAGTTCGTCATCGACGGCAAAGTCCGCATGCGGCCACGTTTCGAGGCGGCGATCACGGGTGGGGTGCTGACAATCTGGCTCGGCGACGACACCGCCGCGGCGTCCGAAGCGCGCCGGCTCGCTAACACCCTGGCCCGGTGACCGCCGCGCTCGGCAGTTCACAGGGCCGGTAGCTTCGCGACGTCTGCGGGCGTCGCGGTGCGTAGCCACACCAAGTACTCCGCGAGCGCGTCGCGGTCCGCGAGCGTGAGCTCGCCGTCGAACCGCGGCATCTGGCTCTTGTCGGCGCCCATGTGGAAGGCCGACTTCGGATTCGAGATGAAGCTCAGGTACCACGCGCGGCTGTTGAGCCCGCTCATCCCCGGCCCCGACGCACCGGGCATGCCTTCCTCGCGCGCGTGACAATCGGTGCACGCCGCGTCGAACACGGTGGCGCCACGCGCCTTCTTCTCCGCGTCGACATCGCTGGCGCCTGACTCCGCGTAAAGCATCTCGACGAGATCCGCGAGATCTTGCGGCGCCATCTCGACAGGCTTCATCGCGGCCTCGGTCTTCGCGAGCTTCGTGCGCCCCCAGAACTCGTCGCCGCTCGGCGCCTGGAGGAACGCGGTGAGCCACGCGCGATTGCCATGCCCCGCCGCGATTACCGGGCCCTTACGATCCTTGCTGTCGGCGGCGTGGCAGCCCTCGCAGCGCGACGCGAACAGCGTGCGCGCGCGCATCATCGGCGGCGCCATGAACACGTCGTGCGCTCCGGTCGCTGGAACGCCGTATTGCACGGCGAGCTGGCGCGCCTTGTGTGCACGCGCTTCGGCCTTCGCTCGACGCTCGGCGAGGACATCGTCGCTTGCGTCGCGCGCGTAGGACATCACGCTCAGGGCACCGATCACCGCCACCACACCCGCGAGGGCACCGAGCCACACCTTGCGACGCTTCATCCCGCGATCGAGAAGCGGCAGCGCGATCAAGAAGCCACCGAACACGGCGGGCGCGAGCATCGCCGCGAGTTGCTCGGCACTCCCCGCGAGCACGCGGAGCTCGAACAGCCAGCGCATCGGCCACAACGGGCGCGCGTCGTACGCGGCGGTGGGTTCTGCAGGCGCACCGAGGTCGACGCCGCCCTGCGACACGGTGAACGCGAGCAACACCACGAACACGATCGCCATCGCGACCACGTCGCGCAGCGTCTGCGCGGGCCATCGCGGCTCCGCTGCCTTCGCGCGGCGGAGCGGCGTCGGACCGAACCGGCGCGCGAGGGTGATGTGGCCGATGGTGACGACGGCGATCACGCCGGGAAGCACGAGTGCGTGCACCGCATAGGCCCGCGTCAGCGTCAGGTTGCCCGCCTCGTTGCCGCCGAGCGCGAGCCCACGGATCAGCTCACCGACGAGCGGCGTGCCCGCGGCGATCCCGATCTCGACCTGACTCGACCAGTACGCTTGCTGATCCCAGCGCAGCCAGTAGCCCGTGATCGCGGTGCCGAGCACGAGCGCGAGCAGCACGATGCCGAGCCACCAGATCACCTCACGGGGCTTCTGATAGGCGCCGATGATAGCGGTCTGTAGCAGGTGAATGCCGGCGACGATGACGATCGCCGAGCCACCGTGGTGGTGCAGCCCGCGCACGAACCAACCGAGCGCGACGCGGTCCTGGATGTACGCGACCGAGGCCCACGCGTCCGTAGATGACGGGCTGTAGAAGGCGGCGAGCGCGATGCCCGTGAGCGCCTCGACGGCGAGCAAGAACACGAGCACGCTGCCGAACACGTACGCGAACGACGCGCCGCTCGGCATCTTCCATGGGTCGTGGCGCACCGGCACGCGTTCGCGAAGAAAGCCCCGCACATTCATGCCGGTTCTCGCGTCGAGCCGCCGATGCGGTACCGCACCCAGGTCAACTGCAGCCGTCCGCCCTTGATCTGGACAGGCAGCGGATCGAGATCGCGCTCGCTTGGCCCCGTCTCGCGTACGCCCGACGAGGAGAAGGCGCTGTCGTGGCACGGGCAGACAAACTTCTTGTCCATCCAGCCGACCGCGCAGCCGAGATGCGGGCACACCGCCGAGAACGCTTCGATCGTTTGCGGCTCGACGCGGCGGATCCACGCCGCGCCAATCACCACGTCGCGCGCGGAGGTCCAGCCGTCCTGCACGCGCGCGGCGACCAGGTCGACCTTGCGCGGATCAGCGCCGACCTTGAACCGGTCGATCGCACCGATGTCGAACGCCTCGCTCGGACCCGACACGGTCTTCTTGCTCGCTGGATCGACGATCACACGCATCGCGGGAATCCCGACCGCGAGGCCGAGGCCACCACCGAGTGCACATGTCGTGACCTTCAGGAACTTCCTGCGGTCCGGATCATCGGGCATCGCGGTGAAGCCTACCGCGATGTCGTGTGGGCCTCAGCCCATCGTGCGCTCTTCGCGCTCCTGATCCTCTTTGCACTTGATGCACAGCGAAGTCTCGGGACGCGCTTCGAGGCGCTTTTTGCCGATCGGCTCTTCACAGATCTCGCAAATGCCGAACGTGCCGTCGTCGATCTTCTTCAGCGCGAGGTCGAGCTTCGAGAGGAGGCTCTTCTCGCGGCCGCGGAGGCGAAACTCGAAGGACTGGATGTACTCGCTCGATGCGAGGTCCATTTCATCCGGGAGATCGTTCGCGTCCAGCACCATCCCCTCGGACAGCATCTGCCGCGCGCGCTCGAGGACGACCTTGCGCTTCTCCTCGAGGAGCTCCTGAAACTTCTTCAGCTCCTTCTTGGTGAGTGCCTTGGATTGCGTCGCTGCCTGCGTGCTCACGTGATTCCCCCCCTTGGGTCGGGCGAGTGGGCGATTAGAAAGCGCGGCAGGATAGTGCCACCACGCGTACATGACAACCCCTCCGAACGGTGGTCTTACAAGGTCGGACGGCTTGACACCCTGTAGTCCGTCCTCGAAAATCTCTCGTGTATGGCCGGATCCGATAAGCGCAAGCAGTCCCTGTACTTTCCTGAAGACATGCTGAAGGAAATCCAAGACGAAGCGACTCGCCAGGACCGGTCCCTCTCGTGGATCGTCCAGAAGGCGTGGAAGATCGCTCGTAAGGAGATCATGAAGTACCCGTCGGTGAACGAGTTCCCCGGCGAGGAAGACGAGAAAGAGATCGCCTGATCTCCTAGGAGTCAGGAGACGATCGTGCAGGCGGCGTGGGGGTACGCCGTCGCGCCCAGCGATGGCAGCCCGCTGTTCTACGAATCGTGGGGCCAGCGAGGACAGACAACTCCGATCCTGTTGTGTGACGGGATCGGCTGTGATGGGTACGTCTGGCGCTACCTACGAGACGATCTCGGGACGCGGTTCACACTGCATCCTCATTACCGAGGGCATGGGAGAACGGCGCCGCCCAAGGACCCTGCTCGGATCACGATCCCGGACCTCGCAGACGACATCGCGTGCGTCCTCGACGACGCCCTCGTCGACAAGGCCGTCCTGGTCGGCCACTCGATGGGGGTACAGGTCTCGCTGGAGACGTTTCGGCGCCATCCGGACCGGGTCGCCGGCCTGATCCTCGTCTGTGGCGCCCCCTCCCATCCTCTGAAGACGTTCCGGGGCTCGGCGGCGCTCGAGCATTTGCTGCCGACGGTCCAGAAGTGGATCCACCGCATGCCCGGGGTCATCAACCGGATCTCGCGGGCCGTACTCCCGACCCGGTTAGCCTATGAGGTTGCGAGCCGGCTGGAGATCCGCCGCGAGCTCGTCGAGCCCCAGGATTTCATGCCTTACCTCGAGGGCATGGCGCGCATCGATACCCGGCTCTTCGTGGCCATGTTGGCGTCGGCCGGGCAACACTCCGCGGACGATCTCCTGCCTCAGATCACGGTGCCGACCTTGGTCATCAGCGCGGCACGCGATGGCTTCACCCCGCCGGAGCGAAGCCGCGCGATGGCCGACGCGATCCCGGGCGCAGAGCTGCTGGAGATCGCCAATGCATCTCACACGGCGCCGATCGAGCGGCCCGACCTGGTGAACGTTACCGTCCGCGACTTCCTGGCGAAGCAAATCGACATCTCCGTCGGTGATCCTGTCGAGAAACAGCGGGAGTGAGACGCGAGATTATCGCTGGTGAGGTCTGCAGGACCCTCGTCGGAACGATTCTGAGCACCATTCGCAGTACCGACCCGACGCGTCGTGAAAATCGTAAGGCTTCGCGCTGAATTTCATCGCTTTTCTAGGAGCGCTCAGGCAAGGTCGCGGTCCATCGCAGCGCAACCTTTAGGGGGGAAATCTAAGGTTGGCCCTGCGAGACCAGGACAAAAAAGCCATGGAAACCGACAAGTCAATGACACGCCCTGTCCTCCGTCGGCCCGATGACGACAACGACGGCTTGGTCGCCCTTCCGCCGGTGCCGCTGGTTCGCCAGCGCCTTCGCACGACGGTCAAGGAGTTCGCCATCTCGCAGCCCGGCCGCCGTGCCGCGGCGCTCGCCGCCGTCTGGATTGCCGCCACCGGCTGTGAGGCCGACCTGGCCCACTACGACGCCGAGGAAGCGCTCCGCACCTACCGCTTGATCGAGTCGGAGCTCCGCGCCGAGCTGCGCATCTCGCTCGGCCGGGCGATCACGAACGAACCGCACGCCGCGACCCGCAACACGATGATCAGCATGCTCGAGCACCTCGAGGAGCTGGAGGCAGCCGCGGTTGCTCCGCGCCCGGCGCGTCGTCGCCGCCGTCGCTAGTTACACAACTTCATATAGAACTAGCTCTCGTCAGGGATTGCGACGAGGGCCAGCGAAGTACGAGGGCCCGGGTCGAACCGGGCCTTTCTACGTTTCGGGAGTACGCACGCAGAGGCGCTCGCGTCCGGCGTCCGACCGGAATCCGGCCACCGCGTCCGGCATGCGGACAGCCGGCGCGGCAACCATGCGAGATCAGAGAGAGAGGGGCGCGGCATTGGCCGTGCTGAAGCGGGTCGGCGTCATGCCCACGCCGTCGTCACCCGCAAACCGACCAGCCGCAATGCCGGCACAATCTGCACGAGCTTTGAACGACGAGCCCGTTCCCGCACTCGGGACAGCTCGAGGACGCCTGCGGTCGCGGAGCCCGTGCACCCCGGACGAGCACCTGTCCCTCGCGGCTACCGTCCCGGTAGACGGTGATTCCCTTGCAACCCAGCTCGTACGCGAGCTCGTACGCAGCTTTCACATCGAGCGGGCCAGCGCTGCGCGCGAGGTTGATCGTCTTGCTGACGGCGGCGTGGACGTGCCGCTGAAACGCGGCCTGCATCCGCACGTGCATCGCGACCTCGACCTCGTGCGCGGTAGGGAACACGCGCTGGATGTCCTCGGGCACCGCAGCGTTCCCGCGCACGCCGCCGTGCTCGACGATCGCATCGAACAGCTCCGGGGACGCGAACCCGCGCTCGGCCGCGAGTCGCCGGAACGCCGGATTGATCTCGGTGAGCTCGGCACCGTCGAGGACATTCCGCCGGTACGCGACGGCGTAGAACGGCTCGATCCCACTCGCGCACCCCGCGATGATGCTGATCGTTCCCGTCGGGGCGATGGTGGTCGTCGTCGCATTGCGGAGGGGACGCTCCCCGTCCCGCTCCCAGCGCGACCCATTCCACGCGGGGAAGGCGCCACGCCGCTCGGCGAGCACGTGCGAAGCTTCGAGAGACTCGTCCTCGAGGAACTGCGCGGTCCGGTGGGCGAGCGCGATCGCCTCTTCGGAGTCGTAGGGGATGCCGAGGGCAGCGAGCGCATCCGCCCAGCCCATGATCCCGAGCCCGATCTTGCGCGTCGCCTTGGTCGCACGCTCGATCTCGGGGAGTGGATACCGGTTGGCCTCGATGACATCGTCGAGGAAGCGGACCGCATCGTGGATCGCGATGCGCAGACGGTCCCATTCGAGCGCGTCGCGCCCGACGAAGCGGCCGATGTCGATGCTGCCAAGCGTGCACGACTCGAATGGCAACAGCGGCTGTTCGCCGCAGTTGTGGACGAGGAGCCCATTCGCGAAGAAGTGGCTCGTCGACGGCTCGGTGAGGTCGAAGACCTCTGCGTCCCCGTCCGGCTCGAGGCTCGCGACGGCATACCATTCACCGGCGCCTCGCAGGCGTATGCCAGCACGCAGCTCCCCGGCCGCGATGTCGCCGCGCTCCGTCATGACCAGATGATCGGCGGTCAGGCGAAGCGTCAGACCTTCACGCGTGGTGAGTCGTACGACCGGGCGGACACCGTTGCAGACGACCTGCACCACTTGACGGAAGACGACACGCGCGGCGTCCCACGTCGCGACCTTCGGTGTCGTACCGACGAGCTCGGAGATCGCGACGAGTCCGCGCCCTTCGACCCACACGCGCGTATCGCCGGTGACGCAGGGGTTGGTCGCCTCGATCGGACCGAGGCCTGGCGTCGGTTGGAGCTCGTTGATCCGGTCGATGAAGACGAGCCCTGGATCGCCGACGGCCCAGGCGGCGTTGGCGATCGCGTCGAACACGCGGCGCGCGTCGAGCTCGCCGACGGCGGCCCCGGTGCGCGGGTTGACGAGCGCGTAGGTCGTCCCCTCGCGTACCGCCGTCATGAACGCGTCGGTGACGGCGACGGAGAGGTTGAAGTTGCTCATCCGCGCCGGGTCGAGCTTGATCGAGATGAACTCGAGGATGTCGGGATGGTCGACGCGCAACATGCCCATGTTGGCGCCGCGCCGCGTACCACCCTGCTTGATGGCCTCGGTGGCGACGTCGAACACCTGCATGAGCGACACCGGCCCCGAGGCGGCTCCCCCGGTCGAGGCGACGAGGTCACCGGCCGGGCGCAGGCGCGAGAACGAGAAGCCCGTGCCTCCGCCCGTCTTCTGGATCTCTGCGGCCCAGCGTACGGCTTCGAACACTCCGGTGGTCGAATCGTCGACGGGGACCACGAAGCATGCGGCGAGCTGACCGAGCGGACGCCCCGCATTCATCAGGGTTGGCGAGTTGGGCAAGAACTCGAGCGCGGCCATCATGCGCTCGAACCGCTGCGCAGCCTCGGCGACGTCGGCATCCGTAGCGCCGAAGCGGAGCTCGGCCGAGGCGATGTGCGTCGCGACCCGACGGAACATCTGCTCCGGGGTCTCGACCACCACACCGTTCTCGCGGGCCAGGTAGCGCGCCCGGAGCACGGCGAGAGCGTTCTCGGTAAGCGTCGCCGCCACGTGGGCACCGTACGCTCGGTGGCACATGCACGCAACCAGGCACGCCCTCGGCTCGCGGTGCTCGTGTGGCTCCTCGCGTTGGTCCTGCTAGCGCTGACGGCCAGGCTCGCAGCGGCCGCACCTGCCCGATCGACCGATGCGCCCCGCGCGAATGGAATTGGTCCTGACGTTGCCGACGATGGGGTTGCTCACGCCGGTCACGATGCCGAGACCGTCTCCGAGCCCGATGTCGTGACCAAGGGTGTCGGCGTTATCGACGCGGTTGCAGCTGTCGATACCGACGGCGATGCCGTCTCCGATGCTGTCTCCGATGCTGTAACCGATGCCGGTGAGGTCACCGATGCCGTCTCCGACACCGATGCCGTCTCCGTCACCGATGCCGTCTCCGACACCGACGCCGTCTCCGACACCGATGCCAATGCCGATGCCGACGCCGATGCCGATGCCGATGCCGGTGCCGGCGCCGATGCCGATGCCGATGCCGATGCCAACGCCGACGCCGATGCCGATGCCGATGCCGACGCCGACGCCGATGCCGATGCCGATGCCGATGCCGATGCCGACGGCCTCTGGCCGCGTACCTACGCGCCGTGGTCGCCAACCGGTGCCGAAGACTCGCTCTCGGCGCTCGCCACCGACGACGACCCGATCGATGCCGAAACATTCTTCGTCGACGACACCACGCCGACTGATGCGCCCTCGGTGATCGCAACCGAGCAGCGAGAGGCGCAACGCAGAACACAACGCTCCCGGTTCGGGGGCGTGGACCTGTCGCTCGCATGGCGGCGTACCGTGACCGTGCGCGATGAGCGCGATGGGCGCAGCGAGCTTTGGCTCTTTGCGACGTGGAGGCTGTGATGCGGGCGATGGAACGCATCGACTTCGGTTGTAGGCTCGCGCTCGCGCTCGCGATCGCGCTCGCGATCGTGCTCGCGCTCGGCGCGCTCGCGCCTGCGAACGCGGATCCCCGGGACAATGACGACGAGGCGCCCGCCTACGTGCGCGTGAACGTTCCGCACGTGCGCACCGTCATCGCGGCGGCGTATCGCGCAGCGAGACTCGACCGCGATGTCGGGCGAAGCTTCGTGCGACGTGCCCGGCTCGCAGGCCTGGTGCCGTGGCTCAGTGTGCGGACCGCGCGCGACACGACGTGGCGCGACCTCCAGCCCGACGTCGGGCGATCGACGACGATGGAGGTGCGCGCGACGTGGCGCCTCGATCGTCTTCTATTCGAGCCGCGCGAGCTCCAGGTTGCGTCGCTCGAGGCTGTCCGGCGACGCGAGCGCCGGCGTCTCGCCAACCTGGTGATCAGACTGTACTTCGCCTGGAAGCAGGCGGATGGGCCCCTGCGGGCCGAGGAGCTGGCCGCCGAGCTGGACGCCCTCACCGACGGCTGGTTCGGCAAGGCCGTGGAGAATCAGGAGGCTACGTCCGGTTGCCGGACAGGTACCGGAGCATCTCAGAGGATGCCCTAGACGCGAAAACTGGACAGCACCTACCTGTGGGGCCCAAGCTTGTAAACAAGTGGGACACCAGGAACGAGAGCACCCGCGCTACGCGCACGAGGCCATCGTGACGATGCGCGCGAACGGCCGTCTGTTCCAAGGCCGCACGACCAACGTGTCGCGTGGCGGACTTTGCGCCGACCTCGCGGACCAGATTCAGACCGGAACCGACGTGGAGCTCGCGCTCCAGCTCGTGTTCGAAGACGAAGCGCAGTCCGAGCCTCTCCGCGTTCCAGGACGCGTTGTGTGGTGTACGACCGTGGATGAGGGCTTTCAGGTCGGCGTTTCGTTCAAGCCACTCGACGCGCAGATGGGTCAGTACCTCGGCATGTTCCTGCGCTACCTCGACGATAGTCGCCCGGCCCAGAAGGCCCCCAAAGCGGCGAGCATCGATGACCGCTTCGGCTGAGTAGTCAGCTGACGTTTCGCGCCTCGGGGGGCGGAACGGGCCGTGCTGCTAGGCCTTGGCGGCGGCCGCCATGCGCGCCTTCTGGATGTCCTGCATCATGCCGAGGACGAGGCGCGGGTCGGTGAACACGTTGAGCTTGGGCGCGAGCGACTTCGCGTAGCGATCGAAGTAGAGCAGCTGCTTCGTGATGAGGATAAATTCGTTCGGCATCCGCATCCGGTGACGCGTCGCCGTGCGCTGGATGCCCGGCAGGAACTCGGCGTAGTTGACCTCGCCGAATGACAACGTGAGCAGCGGGCGATAGGTCTCGCCAAGGTCGGCCACGAACGCTTCCATCTCGAGGTTCTCGGGCTTGCCCGCCATCTCGATGATGATCTCGGCGAGGCGCTTATAGTTCCCCGACGCGAACGCGATCATGTAGTCGGTGACGAGGATGCGCTCCTTGTCCGCGAACCGGCCCACGATGCCGAAGTCGAGGAAGCCGATCGTGTCGTCGTCGAGGAGCATCAGGTTGCCGGCGTGCACGTCGCCGTGGAAGAACCCGTAGAACACGACGCACTGGAACCACGCGCGCAGGCCGTCGACGAGCTTGGTCTCGCCGTCGATGCCCTTGGCCTTGATCTCCTCGAACTTGTCGACGCGGAGGCCGTTGAACCTCTCCATCACCAGGATCTTGCGGGTGATGTACTCGTGGTGTGGCACCGGGCAGCGGATGTGCTTGTGCCCGAGCTCGCGCATGATCTCGTTGAAGCGATCGAGGTTCGCGGCCTCCTTGCGGAAGTCGAGCTCCTCCTCGAGCGTCTTGGTGAAGTCGTCGACCACGCCCACCGGATTGGCGAGCTCGGCATTCTTCTTGAACTTGGCGACGACCGCGGCCAGCATGCGCATGAGTTTCATGTCGGCCATGCAGCGGCCGATGATGCCCGGGCGCTGGACCTTGATGACCACCGGCGTGCCGTCGCGCAGCTTGGCGGTGTGGACCTGGGCGATCGACGCGGAGGCGAGCTGCTTGGGCTCGATGTCGATGAGGTGCGCGGCCTTCTCGGCGCCGAGCTCCTCCTCGAGGGTGCGCTTGACGTCCTCGAACGGGAACGGCTTCACGCGATCGAGGACCTTCTGGAACTCCTTCACGTACGCGTCCGGGAACATGCCCGCACTCGACGCGATGATCTGGCCGAACTTGATGAACGTCGGGCCCATGTCCTCGCACCACATGCGGAACAGCATCGGCCGCGTCAGCTTCACGTAGTTCGCTTTCCCGACGAACAGCTTGCGCAGTCCGAGGGCATCGGCGACCCACAGCCAGAAGTACTTCGAGCTGTAGAGGATGAACGCCCAGATTCTGCGCGGGACGGGCAGCGTCACCGAAAGCAGAACTAGGACGCCGAGAACGGCCAGCAACGAGTACCAGAACATGCTCGGCAGCGATCCTACCACCGCGGGTGCGCGCGCCATCATTCTCGTCGCGCTATCTTGGCGCGATGCTGACGAGCGTCACCGCGGGCCCGTATACGGTGCGGGGTGTTTCGGTCGGTGGCGTGTACACGTCGATCGCGATTCCCGAGCTGGCCGTCCTGTTCGACGTCGGGATTGCCCCGAGGTCCGTCGGGGGCATCGACACGATCCTGCTGTCGCACGGCCACGCCGACCACGTGGGCGCTCTGCCTGCGCTCCTCGGCATCCGGGCACTTCATGGCAAAACCCGGCCACCGCGCGTGGTCATGCCGCGCGAGATCATCGGGGATCTGACCGACGCCCTCGCGGCCTTGAGCAAGCTGCAGCGCTGGCCCCTCGAGGTCGAGGCGCTGGGCATGTCCCCCGGGGACGAGCTTACCCTCCGCGGCGACCTGCTGGTCCGTGCCGTCCGCACGTTCCACCCGGTGCCCTCGCTCGGCTACGTGCTGGTCCGCCGGGTCGCGAAGCTGCGCCCGGATCTCCAGGGTCTCACCGGTCCGCAGATCGCCGAGCGGCGGCGCGCTGGCGAGACGGTGACGGACAGCGAAGACCGCCTCGAGGTCGCGTATGCCACCGACACCTTGATCTCCGCGGTCGATCATGGCCCCGAGCTGCTACGGGCGCGCGTGCTCATCATCGAATGCACGTTCCTCGACGAGCGGAAGTCGCTCGAAGCTGCACGCGCCGGCTGCCACATTCACCTCGACGAGATCATCGAGCGCGCCGACAAGTTCGAGAACGAGCACATCGTGATGATGCACGTCTCGCAGCTGTACCGCCCCGATGAGGTCGCCCGCATCCTCGACGCCCGCGTCCCCCCGCGCCTGCGCAAGCGCATCATCCCGTTCGTCCCGGCGAGCGGCCCCTGGCCGGGATGAGATGACGGACGAGCCACCGCCACCGCTACCGCTCCCCGACGAGCTCGACCTCCACACGTTCCTGCCGCGCGAGTGTGCGGACGTCGTCGAGGAGTACGTGCGCGCGGCGCAGGAGGCCGGAATGCCGTTTGTACGGATCATCCACGGCAAGGGCACCGGCACGCTGCGCCGCGTCGTGCACTCGGTGCTCGAGAAGCATCCAGCGGTGAAGGCGTTCCGCCTCGGCGACGAACGCAGCGGCAGCTGGGGTGCGACGCTCGTCGAGCTGAAATCTGGTGAGAGCTAACACACGTCCGGCGACTCGCTCGCGCCATCCACCACTGCGGTCGCGTGTGCTATACGGTTGGCGCGATCAGCGGAGACGCATGGCGACGGGCCGCACCTGGTTGCGCTACCTGATCGTCGCGAACAGCAGCACGCACAGCTCGCCGATCGCGGCGGCCGCCGCAACGACGGCCGGCGTGAGGCCCCCGTGCTCGCGCTGCGTGACGAGCCCGAGGACGAACACCGCGATCGCAGCGAGCGCCATCGCGACGATGCCGACCTTGCCCAGAGCAACGATGAGGACCGCGGCGGCACCGACGCTGATCGCCGCAGTCAGCCACAACGGTGCGGGGACCGCGACCAACGAACGCGCCGACGGATCGTGCGCGACCGGATCGCCAAGTCCCTGCAGGAACACCGCGGCCCATCGACCAGCAACCGACGTCGCGACGAATAGCCAGAGCCACTGCGACGGTTCGACGAACACGATTGCCGCCGCGCGGACGAGCGTCGAGAACACCAGGACCAGCACGCTCGCGACGCCGGGTGACCGCGCCTGCCCCTGCCAGCGATCGATCGCCTCCGCGAGCCCGCGCTCGACGAGCGCCGCCGACGCCGCGGTCAGCATCGCGAGACCGACGATGGCGGATAGCGGTGCCGGAAATCCGGCACCGAGCATCAGCCGCGCGACCACCCAGGCGACCAGCCCGACGGGCACACCAAGCGCGACCACCCAGCCCGCCGAGCGCGCCTCGTCGCTTACCTCGGAGGGCCACCGCCATGGCGTCGAGTGCACGAGCGCGACGGCACCACCGTAGAGCGGCCCAAGCCGGCGCTGCCAGTCCTCCCTGGACGACACGCGGAAAGTATATCGCCGGCCGGGAGGGCGCGTGGCATGGTGGGCATGCTGGTTCGTGGACTGGGCTGAGAAACAGCCTGGCGCCGTGCGTCGTACCTGGTGCGAATGCTACGGGAGCTACGCGGTGCGCGGCGTCGTATCACTTTCCACGAGCCAGCGTTTCGATTCTGCCTCGGCGTCGGTGCTACGTTCCGCGCGATGTCACGAGCCCCCAAGGCCAGCTACGACCTCGTCCTGCTTCCCGGCGACGGCATCGGTGCCGAAGTGATGGCCGAAGCGCGCGCGCTGATCGACGTCATCGCCAAGGGCACTGGCGTCGCGTTCTCGCTCGACGAGATCCCGTGCGGCGGCAAGTTCTTCCTCGAGAATGGAGGCCGTGACTGGCCCGAAGGTTCCGAGGAGAAGTGCCGCGCGGCCGACGCCGTGTTGCTCGGCGCGGTCGGCTGGAACGGCCCCGACGGCCAGCCCGCGACGATGCCCGACGGCAAGATGGCCGGCTGGTCGCCCGTCATCGGCAACCGGATGAAGCTCGACCTCTACGCCAACATCCGCCCCGTGAAGTGCCTGCCTGGCACCAAGCACGGTCTGTCGGGCTCGTTCCGCCCGGTGTGGACGCCCGAGACCGTCGACATGGTGATCATCCGCGAAAACACCGAGGGTCTCTACTCGGGCATCGGCGAGCGCACCCACGACCGCGCTACCGACCTGCGCGTGATCACGCGCCACGCGTCGGAGCGTGTCATTCGCGCCGCCTTCGAGCTCTCGCGCACGCGCAACGGCGCCCCCGGCGACAAGAAGCGCCGCGTGACCTGCATCGTGAAGCACAACGTGCTCTCGGGCTGCCGCCTGTTCCTCGACGTGTTCCGCGAGGTCGCCAAGGGCTATCCCGACATCGAGCCGGACGTCGCCATCGTCGATTCGTTCGCGATGTTCGTGCTCACCCAGCCCGAGCGCTACGACGTGTGCGTCACGACCAACATGTTCGGCGACATCCTCACCGACCTCGCGAGCGTGCTCCAGGGCGGCATGGGCATGGCCGTTGGCTGCAACGTCGGCGATGACCACGCGATGTTCGAGCCCATCCACGGCTCCGCGCCGCCGCTCGCGGGCAAAGATCGCGCGAACCCGATGGCGATGATGCTCGCCACCGGTGAAGCCATGGCGTGGCTCGGGCGCCGCTACGGCGACGAGCGCCTCGTGCGGGCACACGCGGTGATCGATGCCGCCGTCGCTTCGATCGTCGCTGCGGGCGAGCCGCTCACCGGCGATCTCGGCGGTACGGCCGGCACGCGCGCCGTGGCGAAGGCGATCCGCGAGGACGTGGCGCGCCGCCTGGCGTAGGCGCGCACGGCGCTCTCGCCGCAGTTGCTTCCGCGCTATTCCGTGTGCGTCACGCGATCATCAGACGAGTAAAGCGGCACTGACATTTTCCGGGAGCGCGTCGTTGATGGTTTCGGCGCTCGGCGGCGACGTACTTCGCAGTCACTGGAAGCCCGCGCGTAGGCCCACCGCCACGCTGCGCTCGTCGGGCGCCATCGCTCCCTGCGCGTAGACCCGCACGTGGCGCGTGTGCAGCTGCACGCCCGCGAGGCCGTGGGGTTGCCAGGTATCGGGGCCGTCGGCTCCGGAGGCCCGGATCGTCGCCGTGCCGATCGGGAGATCATTGGCGTTGATCGTGAGGCGCGCGTCGAGCATCGCGGTCACCGTGCTCGAGCCGAGGACGAGCGAGAGGCCGCCGCCGACGTAGAGGCCGAGGCGATCGGCGAGGCGCACGCCGGTGGTGACGGTCAGTGGAACCGCGAAGGTCTTCGCGAGCACCGTGAGCGTGCCGCTCGACAGCATGCTCACGGTGGCGTGATCGAGGGTGCCCTCGACGCGGATGTTGGTGTCGAGCGTGTCGGCGAGGCTGATCTCCCAGCGTGAATATTCGAGGCCGGTCGTCGCATCGAGGCCCGTCCACGCGAAGGCGCCATGCGTGCGCGGGGGGACGAGCTTGTATTGCGCGTGCACACCGCCGGAGAACAACGCACCCGCGAGGCCGCGGATCGTGGTGGAGGCGTAGGAGCCGTTGAGCGAGAGCGTCCAACGTGGCTGGTTCCAGCGCGCGAGGTTGACGCCCGCGACGAGGCCGTAGTTGACGACGGTCGCCGAGAACACGCGGTCCTCGTCGGAGGATAGCTGAGCGTCGCTGGCGATCGCGCTGTCGGCGACGACGCCGAACATGACGTCGCCGGCGTCGGGCTGGTAGTCGACGCCGACGGCGTGGTTCGCGAATGCGCCGGTGTTGGCGAAGGCGCGGAGCAGTCGCGGCAGCTGCTGCAGCTCGAACAGCGCATCGATGCGGGCCTTCGCGTCCTCGACGAGCTGCGGGACGCTCGCGCCGATCTGCTCCGCGAGGTTGGCGCCGTCCTGGTTCAACGTGACCGTGACCTCGGACTCCGCGTACGCGGGCGTGCGCGCGAGGATGACGACGGCGAGGGCTGCGTGCAGCACGCGACCAGGGTACGCCGATCGCTAGAGCGCCGCGGCGATCAGCCGGCGATCTTCGACGAGAACCGGTGCCCCGACGCGCCCGCGCATGACAGGAATGCGGCCGCCATCACGATGGAAGGCGAGCTCGACAACCGCCTCTTCTTCGATCACACCCGTGACGGCGAGGTTGGCGCCATCCGCTGCGACCGACGCGACCTCGAGGTCGCCGGCGACGCCGAGGTCCGCGGGTACACCCATCTTGCCGAGGTGCGGATCATCGCGCCGTACGGCGAGCCGCCGCGCGAGCACGATCGGTGAGGTGACCCGCGCGACGCCGGTGACGAGGACGGGGCCAACCCCCTCGACATCGAGCAAGAACGGTGCGGCGGTGCTGCGACGGATCAGGACGGCGCCGTCGCGATCTTTGACCATCGCGTGCTCCACCAGCACCTGCGCACCGTCGAGGATCGATGTCACCGTCGACTGGAACCGGCGCGCGATGCCATACAGCGTCGTCGAGCCCGGGGCCGCCGCCGCCGCGGGCATCTGGATGCCGACGATGGCGCGTTTGTGCATGAGGCTGCGTGCCTTCTGCACCCCGAAGGCGATCAGGCTGCCGATCGCGAACGGCGCCAGCATCGGCATCGCGAGCGACGAGCCCGCGATGAAGGCGGTGACCATGCCCCAGTCGCGATAGTTCGCGAACCGCATGTCGCGGTAGTAGAGCAGCTCGCGCACGAGCTCGACCGGTGCGGTCATCGGCGCGGCGCATTCCGCGCACGTCGTCGTCGGCCGCTGTAGAAGGCGGCACTGCACGCAGCAAAACGTTGTCGAGGAGTCCACCCTCGCTCAGTGTGCCGTGTGATCGGCGCGAATGCCGCGCCACAGATCACGCAGGCTTGGTTGTGTGTGCCGGAGGTCGGACTCGAACCGACACTCCCTCGCGGGAAGGGGCTTTTGAGACCCCCGAGTCTACCATTTCTCCACTCCGGCCCCGGAAACGCCCCCGGGGGGACGCAACCGAATGCAAAACGCGCCGATCAAGCAGACCGACGCGTATCGCACTGCTGTCTGCTTAACAGACAGCTAGCTGATCAGCCACCCGCGGCCGGGGCGCCCTCGGCGGGAGCCGCCGAACCGTCAGCCGGAGCCGCAGCCGAACCCTCGGCCGGAGCCGCCGAACCCTCGGTCGCCGGCGGCATCGGAGCCGCAGCGTCCTTCTTCTTGCCGCAAGCGGCGAACGACATGGCAACAACAGCAACGATAACGAGCATCTTCTTCATTTTCGAAAGTCCTCTCTCTATCTCAATGGATGGTTTGCAAACCCAGGCAGATAAAAAATCGTGGAGGGGCTCACTGAGGAGCCGGCATCGGGGCAGTCCCGCCGCCATACGTCGCGCCACCATAGGTCGCGCCGCCGTACGTAACGCCGCCCGTCGCTGCGTTGGCCGAAGAGACCTCGCTCGTCGCGGGGGTCGTGGTCGCAGCCTTCTTGCCGCCACACCCAGCGAGCGCGGCGACCAGGATCGCAACAACAGACAGCTTCTTCATGATGGTCCTTGGTTCCCTTGGTGCGGGCTCAACCCGGAGAGATCTCCGCGAGGGCGGACTCGAGCTCTTTGCGTGCATGCAGATCGCCACGGCGACCGGCCGTTTCGATACCGCGCTCGAAGATCTCGCGCGCCTTTTCGGTCTGCCCGAGGGCGACCAACGTTCCCCCCGCCATCAGATACGACGCCACGTAGTCGGGGAACTTTTCTAGAAGCTCCTGAAAGGTCTCCCAGGCTTCTGCAAGCCGGCCCGACCCCTTGTACTCCATCGCCAGGCCGTACCGAGGGAACGGGTCCTCCGGCCTCTGCGCGATGAAGGTTTTGAAGGTAGCGACGCGGTCCATGGAAGTCAGGCCCCGACTTGTAACGCGGCTGCTCGCCGGGCCTTACAGGGGCCACGGGATTTACGCAGGACTAAGGTCCAAATGCCAGTGACGTAAGACGATTTTTGAGATGATGATCGTGCTACAAGGGGAGAAGGGCTCGGGTGACGAGGTCATTCACCAGGTTCATCGGCGTCGATCTAGGCGGTGGCCGTGGCAAGACCACAGCGGTGGCCGAGGTCCGGATGGGCCCTTCTGGCGCGGAGGTGGTCGAGGTCGCGACGCGCTCCGAGCGCCAGCCGTGGACCGACGACACGCTGATCGCGAGACTGGCAAATCGCAACGCTCCAACCGTCGTTGCCGTCGATGCGCCACTCACCCAGCCGGCATGCGGACGGTGCGATCGCCCCGTGTGTCCCGGCATGGAGATCTGCGAGGAGCCCGCGGTGATCTGGCTGCGGACCGAGGGGCGCGCGCTCGTGCGCAAGGCCGCCGCGAAAACCGTCGGCGGCGGGCCGCGCCCGACGCTGACAGCGCAGGCGCGCCTCGCTCCGTATGCGCATCGTGCGACGGATGTCGTGATGACGTACGAGCGCGGTCTGTTGCCGCTGGCGGCGCTCACGGCTCCGACCGGCGCGATCGCCGCGCGCGCAGGCCAGCTCGTACGACGGCTGCGCGGTGCGGGCTACGAGCTACAGCGCAACCTCGTCGAGGTCTCGCCGCCAGCGACCATCGCGGCGCTGTGCGGCGTCCGTGCAGCCCGCGGCTACAAGCGAGATGCCGATCCCTGGCGCACGCGTGCGCTAATCCTCGAGAAGCTCTCGGACCACCTCACGTTCGCCCCGCAGAGCCGGATGGCGCGCGAAGATGTCCTGCAGAACGACCACTGCTTCGATGCGCTGATCTCCGCGTACACGGCGTTCTTGTGGGCGCGCGATGGGTGGACGGCTCCCGCGGGCGTGTTCGACGAGGACGGCTGGATCTTCGCCCCGCCGGGTTAGTACACGCCGGGGCAGCGTTCGCACATCGGGCCATCGCCCGTCATCAGCGTGGTGGTCGCGAGCACCTGCTGGCGGCACTTGATGCACGTGTATCGGAGCTCGGAATGCGGCACCGGCACTGGCTGCGGTGGGGGCGTCGGAAATGCGCGTTCCATTGCATTCTCGAGTCGGGCGTCGAGGACCTCCTCGTTGAGCACGCCGGAGTCCTTGAGCGTCTGCGTGAGCACCGTCAGCGCGGTCCGCAGCATCACGACCTCGCGGCTGAGCTGGTTGATGCGCAGGTGCGACTGATCCGCGGACTGCTGCGCGGCATAGGCGTAGCTTCCCGCGCGATCCGCGGCGTCACTCGCTCCGTTGATCTTCTGGGCCTCCCAGTAGGAGACCTTGTCGTCGAGCAGAAGCTGCCAGAAGCCGATCCGTCCCATGCGGAAACGCTATCAGATCAACGCTTCGTAGGCGGCGGTGACTTCGGCGAACCGGCGCTCGAGGGCGCGCTTGCGCTGCGCGTCTACCTGCGGCTGCAGATCCGGGTGCAGCTCGCGGGCGAGGCGGCGATACGCGCGCTTCACCGTCTCGAGATCGGAGCTCTCGTCGCAGCCGAGCATCGCGAGCGCGTGCTTGCGACGGCCATCGACGGTGCGATATGGCGCGCTCTTCTCGGCGACCACACCTTCCAGCTCGAGCGCGTCGACGCTGCGCAGGAAGTGGAGGAACGCGAGTAGGCGAAAGCGCGGCGTGCGCGCGAGCGGCCAGATCTGGTCGAGGCGGCGCGGCTGCGACATCGCGCCGAGCATGCGGCGATCCGCTTCGTCGACGGGGGAAGGCGCGAGGTCCGCGCGCAGAGCGAGGCGCACGCCCGCGAGCTCGCGCACCAGGACCTCGGCGAGCGTGCCGTCGAGCTGCGCTTCGAGGTGATGGCGCGCCCAGCCGGTCAGCGAGATCTGGTTGGTCGCGCCGGGGGGATAGGCGGCGACGCCACTCTCGAACAGCACAGCGACCTCGTCGAGTGCGACCAGCCGGGCGAGCCGCCCGACGAGCATCTTCTTCGCGGTGTCACCGTCGCCGACGACGATGTGCCCGCGGCGCAGCGCGAACACCTCGCCTGCACGAGACGTGGCAAGCCCAGCCGAGGTCGGGCGCGCAGCGATGCCGAAGGCAGCGCGCAGATGGATCGTGAGCAGCCCACTGGCGCCGAAATGCCCGAGTCGATAGAGAACGCGCACCAGCTCGCCACGAGCGAGCACGGAACGCGAGGACGGCACAGCCTCCAGCACGCGCCCATCTTTGGCGCGCACCTGCGGCGGGGCAATTTTTCAGCCCCTCGTTTACCTTCGCGCCGCTCTTCGGCGGCGCGAAGCGCCCCAGCCAGCAACGCTGGGGTTCGCTGCCATCACATGAAGCCGGCCTTGCGGCGCTCGACGATGAACTCGGTGACGGTGTTGCGGACGTCCTCGCGGAACGACACGAGGCCGGCAGCGATCTCGCGCAGCGCGGTGACGGCCGGCTTGTTGTCGCAATCGACGCCCGCGGAGGCTCCGCGCGACAGCTGGCGCGCACGCTCGGCGGCCAGCACGACCAGCGCGAAGCGATTGGGGACTTTGTCCAGGCAGTCTTCGACGGTAACGCGAGCCATGGACCGCGGAACTTACTCGGTTGCCGCTGGGTGTCAAGAGCACCGCTTGCCAGAGCACGGGACACCCCGTACGCTACGAGAACCGACCAGCCTACCGGCAAGTAGGCGGGGCGCTTAACTTATGCCTGTCCGTCCTAGCGCAAGTAGCTCGCTGTCCGTCACCCGTGGGCCCGCCAAGATCGAGCTCGACTGGGACGCCCTCGAGGTCGCGGTGGAGCGCAACTCCCCCGACACCGACAGCTACCTCGACCTGACCACGGGGCGGGTCCTGACCATCACCACCGGCGACCCGGAGGCGGCCATCAACCGGCAGCAGGTCTCCGAGAACATCCGGAGCTTTCTTCGCATCGAGCCCGCATCCTCACGCGAGCAGTACCGGTGGATGGAGCGCTTCGTCGGCTCGGTGGTCGACGAGGCGCTGCGAGAGCGGCTGATCATCTCGATCGACGGCAAGGGCGCGTTCCGCCGGTTCAAGGACGTCCTGCTCGCCTACCCGGCCGAGCGGGAGCGCTGGTTCTCGTACCGTGCGGATCTCCTCCATTGGCACATCCAGAACTGGCTCGAGTCGCACGACATCCACCCCACCAACACCCCACCGTGGGGCGCCGTCGAGGCGCCGCAGGAGCTGCCCGCCGTCGGCCGTCCGGTCGTGCACGGCACCGAGGCGCCAGGGGAAGCTCTCCGCCGCCAGGCCCGCGACCTGATCGAGACGATCACCGCCATCGAGCTTCCCACCGCGATCGCCTTCCTCGAGTTCCTCAAGCAGCGCTCGAGCGAGTCGATCTCCAAGGCCGACTCGACCGTCGACGCGAACGATCGCGATCGCGACGGCGAGGCTCTCTCCTAGATGATCGAACAGCTGATCACCCGGCTCGTCCGCGAAGCGCCCGACCTCGATGCGCAGGTGATCGCGCAGCTCACGACCGCGCTCCGCGCGAACGGTGCGCCGCTCGCGCTCTCGATCGCACGCGTCGTCGAGCTCGTCGCCGATCACCTGATCGACGCGGGCATCGCCCTACCCGCGCTCGCGATGGCGTGCGGCACGCTCGTCGATCCGCGGCTTACCGACCGCGAACGCGAAGCCGCGCGCAACGAGATCGAGACGCTGCTACCGATGCCAGCGGGCGCGAAGCGGTTCGCGATTCCCGCCGAGCCCGATGTTCCGCTCAGCGCTCTGAAGCGCCGCCTGAACTAGCTGGAAACTAGCTGCGCATAGCGACGGCGAACTTCAGGTAGTTCGACTCGGGAAACGTCGGCAGCGTCGGAAAGTCCACCGGCAGCGAGCGGCGATCGATGATCTGCAGCTGCGTGCCCGCGAGCTGCGCACCCTCGGCGAGCGCGACCTCGAAGTCCTGCGACGACATCTTGTGGGTCGACGACGCCGCGATGAGCAGGCCGCCAGGCACGAGGACGTCGAGGCTCGCCGCGATCAGCTCGGCGTAGTCGCGGACCGCGCTCCACGGCTTGCCGCCCCGCGCCGCCGCACTCGCGAACGCCGGCGGATCGAGCGCGACGAGATCGAACGTACGCCCGCGCTCGACGAACCGCGCGAGCACCTTGAGCGCATCGCCGACGATGTGCTCGGGCTTCTCGGGATCGAAGCCCGACGCCGCGAAGTTCCGGCGCGCGCGCGCGTGCGCCTTGGCGGCGACGTCGATCGCACAGACCTCGCTCGCGCCACCGGCCTGCGCGTAGACGCTGATCGCGCCGGTGTACGAGAAGAGATTGAGCACGCGCCGGCCCTTCGCCCACTGACGAATGCAGCGGCGGCCCTCGCGCAGATCGGCGAAGAGCCCCGTCGACAGCGGCGACGTCACGTCGACGACGAACGTCAGGTCGTCTTCCTTGACCTCGAGCTCGACGGGCGCAGCGCTGCCACGCACGAGATCCGCGCCCGCCTGGCGCGGGGCTTCACCACCGAGCGACTTGTAGCGGCGCTGCTCGTAGATCGCCTTCGGCTTCAGCTCGGCCTCGAGCGCGTTGTAGAGATCCTCGCGCAGGTTGGCGACCGCAGACGTGAACAGCTGCGTGACGAGGTAGTCGCCGTAGCGCTCGACGACGATGCCCGGCAGACCGTCGGACTCCGCGTTGATCACGCGGTAGCAGCCGAGCTTGTCCAGATCGAGCAGGCGCTTGCGCAGCGCGAACGCGGACCTCACGCGCTCGGCGATCAGCTCGCCGTCGATCAGACGATCGGGATTGCGCGAAAACACGCGCAGCGCGATCGCACTGTCGGAGTCGTAGAGACCACGGCCGACGAACTCGCCCTCGTCGTCGACGAGCTCGATTGCCGTGCCGGGCTCGGGGGTCAGCGGACGAGGCCCGAGTGCCTCGCGGTACACCCAGGGGTGACCGAAGCGGATACGTTGCGCGACGTCGGGCGGCAAACGCACCGTGTTCTTGCGCACGATGGGCGCGCCCCGGACCGGGCGGCGGCTGCTTGGACGTCCTCGAACCTGAGCCATGGGTCGCGGGTTATCGCGCAATCCGACGGCGTTGACGAGATCTCGATGCCTGCTTGAGGCCCCTGCGTTTTTTCGGATGGACAGTCCAGAAGCCAGCAAGTAGTGTCCGCGACCGGCCTGCCCCATGAATACGTCTCGAAACACGCCGATGCCCGCCACGCTGGAGCCCGTTCGATTCGGTGAGTTCCTGCGGGATCGCAACCTAATAAGCGAAGAGCAGTGGCTTGCCGCCCTGGCGGACCACTGGAGTGGGCTGTTCGCTGGGCGCCGACGCATGATCGGCACCACCATCATCGAGCGCGGGTATCTGCCGGCCGAGGTCGTCGAGGCCGAGGCTCGCCTGTTCCACGATGATCTCGAGGTCGTCGAGGTCGTCCTCGACCCGCGCGCCGAGAAGCTCACGATTCCGCTTCCCGCGCGCGCCTGAACGACACGGCGACCCTGCCCGGCTGAATTTTCTCGGGGATCCAACTCCCCTCTACTGCTACATTCCGACTTCCCCGCCTGGAGAACATGATGGCTGTCGATTCGAAGCAGACCAACGGCACGAATGGCTCGGTTGCGAGCGCGCTCGCTGCTGGCCAGCTCAGCAAGGGTGGTCGCAAGCGGCCTTCGTCGCTGATGGCGACGGCGTCGTCGCTGCCCACCGTCGAGCACTCCCTCGAGGAGTTCATCGCCAAGGCGAACCAGACGCTGGTCGACGTCAGCTCGTGGGGGAACGCGGAGAAGGAAGCCAAGGCCGAGGACGAGAAGCGCCGCGAGCAAGACGCGCAGCGCATGAAGGCCGCCGAGACCCAGCTCCGCGAGGGTGAGGCCCGCGAGCAGTCGCTCCGCCGGCAGCTCGACGGTCTGCAGGGCAAGCTCGCCGAGGCCGAGGCCCGCGCCGCCGTCGCTGGCGCCACGGCCGGTAGCGCCGCGCACGACGCCCTGCTCAACGAGCTTCGCACGCAGGTCGCGCAGGCCGAGGCACAGCGCCTCGCCGCCGAGCAGCGCACCCAGCAACTCGCCGCCGCGCTGAACGAGGCGAAGGCCGAAGTGGCCCGCGCGACGAAGACGATGACCGCGGTCGAGGTGCCGGCCGACAATGCAGAGGCTGCCGAGCGCATCCGCATCGCGGAGGCGAAGGCTGCCAAGGCGATCGCCGCTGCCAAGGCAGCACAGGCCGGCCTTTCGGTCTCCGCCGCGGATATCGCGTCGATCGAGAGCGGCCTGAACGTTGCTCCGTTGGCGCCGGCGAAGGGAACGCCTTGGCCTGCGATTGCCGGCGCGTTCGTCGGCGGTGTCGTGATCATGTTCGTTATCTGGAAGCTCGCGCTGAGCAAGAACGAGACGACGCCTCCTCCGGCCGTGCAGCCCGCGGCAGCGCCGACCCAGCCCGCACCCGCGGCCGCTGCGCCGGCAACCCCGAGCAAGCCCACGATCACGCCGATCGAGGAGCCCGCCGCCGACGAGAAGGCCGCTGCCGAGAAGGCCGCCGCCGACGAGAAGGCCGCGGCGGACCAGAAGGCCGCCGACGAGAAGGCCGCGACCGAGAAGGCCGCCGCCGACGAGAAAGCGATTGCCGACCAGAAGGCCGCCGACGAGAGGGCTGCGACCGAGAAGGCCGCTGCCGAGAAGCTCGCCTCGGAGAAGGCCGCTGCCGAGAAGGCGGAGAAGGCCGCGACGGCCGCCGCGCCCAAGAAGGCGAACACCACGTCGACCAAGAAGGCGACCACGGGCTCGACAGGCTCGACCAAAAAGACGCCGCCCGCGTCGAGCGGCGGTCTTGCCGACCCGTTCGCAGACCCGGCCCCGGCGCCCAAGAAGCCGGCCGCCAAGCCCGCCGCGAAGCCGGCTGGCGGTATCGTCGACCCGTTCTGAGGAGCGACGCAGCACCTACGTCGCTGCACACGACGGCCGGATATCGCATCCGGCCGTTTCTCGTTTTCGGCTCGATTTATCGAAGTCGGTTTGGCGTCTTTGTCGACGAGGACACGCTGGTCACTCCGAACATCAAACAGTCATTGCATCGGTGGGGCCACGTGGGATAAGTCTCCGCTGCTGCGGATCCTTCCGGACCCGCGGTCGGAGGTCACGTGACTCGCACTACCCTTGCACTCGCGCTCGCATTGACGGTCGCCGCGCCCGCCGCGGCCGCCGCCGACGATAAGCCCACCCCCGCGCAGATCGAAAAAGCCAAGAAGGCGTTCGCCGCGGGCAAGGATTACTTCGAAAAGGGCGACTTCCCAGAGGCCGTCGCGAAGTTCAAGGAGAGCTACAACCTCTCCAAGAACCCGGTGCTGCTCTACAACATCGGCTTCGCGAACGAGAAGGCCGGGCAGGACGACATCGCCCTGTTCTACTACCGCAAGTTCCTCAGCGATGCGCCGGCCGAGGCTGCGCAGCGCGCCGAGGTCACCGACCGCGTGAAGGAGCTCGAGAAGAAGTTCCAGGTCGCGCCCGGCAACACGAGCGGCGGCACGTCAACGTCCGAGCCGGTCAAGCCCGAGCCGGTCAAGACCGAGCCGGTCAAGACCGAGCCCAACAAGCCGGTCAAGATCAAGCCGCCCGGCACGTACAGCGCGACGGACTTCCAGCACCAGGTCGTCGATACCGCGC
>JANRKM010000225.1:0-67343 GCA_033763475.1 Kofleriaceae bacterium | reverse complement strand
GTCATCAGAATCCACAGCGACGCCACGCGTGCTCGTCGGTGCCGGTGAAGGCGATCAGGGTCCGGGTCTGGGTCTCCCGCGAGACGAAGTCTCGGGACCGGGCCTCCGCGACGGCGCGCGAGCTGTGGAGTCTGTGAGCGTCGCGACCTCGAGGACCCGCGGCGCCTGGGCGCGGCGGTCATCAGAATTCACCGCGACGCCACGCGTGCTCGTCGGTGCTGTGACGATCAGAATCCGAAATCGAGACGGATGTCTCGGGACCGGAGCCTCCGTGACGGCGCGCGAGCTGTGGCGACCACGAGCACCGGCGGCGCTCGTCGCGGCGGTCACTAAAGCCCAAAGCGACGCCACGCGTCCGCGTCAGGGCTGTGGAGTGTGTGAGCGCGTGCGTGTCGGGCGAGGCTGAACGGGACGCCGACGCGAAGGCCATCTTCATGTGGCGCTCCCGCACATGCCCGACGCGCGATGAGATGCTCGCGGCGTGAGCTGGCAGGCCGACCTTGGCGCGAAGGATGTCACCCGGATCGGCGGCGGCGACATCAACGAGGCGTATCGGGTCATGCTCGCCGACGGCCGCCAGGTGTTCGTGAAGACACACGCGGCGCCCCCGCGCGGGCTGTACGCCGCCGAAGCGGAGGGGCTCGCATGGCTGGCGGCAGGGCCGCTGCGCGTGCCTGCGGTGATCGCGGTCGGTGACACGTTCCTCGCGCTCGAGTGGCTCGCGCTGTCGTCACGCACGCATGCCACCGACGTGGCGTTCGGCCGAGGGCTCGCTCAGCTGCATCGTCTCGGTGCGCCCGGGTTTGGGGTTGTATCGCCGAACTACCTCGCGACCTTGCCGCAGGACAACCACACCGAGCCCGACATCGCCACCTTTTACGTCGAGCGCCGACTGCGCCCGCTCGTTCGCCGGCTGCGCGCGCGCGATCTCGAGGCCGCGCTCGATCGGCTCGCGCCGGCGCTGTTCGGCCCGCCCGAGCCACCTGCGCGCCTGCACGGCGATCTGTGGTGGGGCAACGTCGCCGCGTCGGCGGGCAAGCCCGTGATCTTTGACCCAGCCGTGTACGGCGGACATCGCGAGATCGACCTGGCCATGCTCGCGCTGTTCGGCGATTTACCGGGCGCGATGATCGACGCCTACGACGAGGTGTGGCCGCTGGAGCGCGATTGGCGGCGCCGGATTCCCATATGGCAGCTGTACCCGCTGGCGGCGCACGCGGTGCTGTTCGGCGGCAGCTACCTCGGGCAGCTTGCGAGGACACTGGAGGCCCTGGTGTGAGCACCGAGACCCTCGCCGATCTCGTGGGGTCCGGTACACTCCGCCGCGATGAACCGAGTCCTCTCTGGCGCCCTTGCGGCCATGCTGGCCGTCGTCATGCCGGCATGCTCCAAGTCCACTTCAAAAACCCCCACGAGCCCAACGATGCCCGCTGCTGACGCGTTTGCCTCCAATCCCTTCGCCGCGCCTAGCAAGCTCGATCTGCATTTCCCGCAGTTCGACAAGATCAAGGACTCGGACTTCGCGCCGGCGTTCGATCGAGGCATGGAGGAGCAGAAGAAGGAGATCGAGGCGATCGCGGCGAATCCGGCCGCGCCGAACTTCGACAACACCATCCTCGCCTTCGAGCGCAGCGGGCAGGTGCTGACGCGCGCGATGCTCGTGTTCGGCAACCTCACTAGCGCGAACACGAACGACGTGCTCGACAAGCTCGATGCCGAGTACGCGCCCAAGTTCGCCGCCCACCGCGATGCGATCTATCTCGACGCGCGGCTGTTCCAGCGGATCAAGACGCTCTACGACGCGCGGTCGACGCTCGGCCTCGACGCTGAAGGCGTGCGCCTCGTCGAGCGCTACTACACCGACTTCGTCCGCGCCGGCGCGAACCTCGACGCTGCGCAGAAGGAGCGCGTGAAGGCGATCAACGCCGAGCTCGCAACGCTGCAGACGAAGTTCGGCCAGGACGTCCTCGCCGAGGTCAACGACGCGGCCGTGCTGGTCGAGTCTCGCGCCGAGCTCGAGGGGCTCACCGACGAACAGATCCAGGTCCTCGCCGACGCCGCCAAAGAAAAGGGCCAGCCCGGCAAGTTCCGCATCGCGCTCCTCAACACGACGGGCCAGCCGCTCGAGGCGCAGCTCGCCAACCGCGCACTGCGCAAGCGCCTGCACGAGGCCTCGACGGGGCGCGGCAGCCGTGGCAACAAGTTCGACACCCGCGAGATCGTCGCGAAGGTCACCCGCCTGCGCGCCGAGCGTGCGGCCATCATGGGCTTCCCGAGCTACGCGGCGTTCGGGCTCGCCAAGGAGACGGCGAAGACGCCCGAGGCCGTCGCCAAGATGCTCGCGCAGCTCGCGCCCGCCGCGGTCGCCAACGCGCGGAAAGAGGCCGCCGAGCTGCAGAAGATGATCGACGCCGAGCAGAAGGCGAAGAAGCAGCCCACCTTCAAGCTCGAGCCTTGGGACTGGGCCTACTACACCGAGAAGGTCCGCAAGGCGAAGTACGCCTTCGACGAGAGCGAGCTGATGCCGTACCTCGAGCTCGATAGCGTCCTCGAGAAAGGCGTGTTCTTCGCGGCGACGCAGCTCTATGGCCTGACGTTCAAGCGCCGGACTGACCTCCCCACCTACCACCCCGACGTGCGTGTCTACGAGGCGTTCAACGCCGACGGCTCGACGCTCGCCCTCATCCTCGTCGATCCGTATGCGCGCCCGTCGAAGCGCGGTGGCGCGTGGATGAGCGAATACGTCTCGCAGTCGCGCCTCCTCGACCAGAAGCCCGTCGTCGCGCTGCACCTCAACGTCACCAAGCCCAGCGCGGGCAAGCCGGCGCTCATGACGTGGGACGACGTGAACACCTCGTTTCACGAGTTCGGGCACGTCCTCCACGGCATGTTCTCCGACGTCACATACCCGTACTTCAGCGGGACCAACGTGCCGCGCGACTTCGTCGAGTTCCCGTCGCAGGTGAACGAGATGTGGGCCGACTGGCCCGAGGTGCTCGCGAACTACGCGCGCCACTGGCAGACCGGCGAGCCGATGCCCAAGGCGCTGCTCGACAAGGTGCTCGCAGCGGCGACGTTCAACGACGGCTTCGCGACCACGGAGTACCTCGGCGCGGCGCTGCTCGATCAGCGCTGGCACGCGCTCCCCGCCGACGCGCTGCCCGACGCCGCCGGCGTGATGGCGTTCGAGGCGAAGGCCCTGAAGGACGTCGGTCTCGACTTCGCGCCGGTCCCGCCGCGCTACCGCACGCCGTACTTCAGCCACATCATGGGTGGCTACGCAGCCGGCTACTACGCGTACATCTGGTCCGAGGTCCTCGACGCCGACACCGTCCGCTGGATCAAGAAGAACGGTGGCCTCAAGCGCGAGAACGGCGATCGCTTCCGTTCGATGCTGTTGTCGCGCGGCGGCAGCAAGGATGCACTCCAGCTGTTCCGCGACTTCACGGGTGAGGAGCCGGACATCCAGCCGCTCCTCGAGCGTCGCGGCCTCACCGCGAAGTAAGCGCCTTCGCGAACCCTTCGGGCTACTCCCCGAACGGGTCTCCGGCGCCACCCGGCTTCGCCGGGCGAGGCCCCGGGGCGGACTCGGCGGCCGAAGGCCGCAGGCGCGAGGAGAACGGGAACTCGCGCAGGCGCTTTCCGGTCAGCGCGAAGATCGCGTTGCCGAGCGCCGCGCCCACCGGCGGCACGGGTGGCTCGCCAACGCCCGCTGGCGCCGCCGTGCTCGGGACGACGTCGGTGTGGATCCTCCACGGCACCTCGCCGATGCGCGCGATGCGTGCATCGCGGAAGTTGCTCTGCTGCGCACGCCCGTTCTTGAACGTGATGCCGCCGAACATCGCGTTGCTGATGCCCATCACGACGCCGCCTTCCATTTGCGCGCGCACGCGGTCGTGGTTCACGACGGTGCCGGCATCCATCGCGATCCACGCCTCGTCGACGCGGACCCCGTGGCGCGGATCGGGGACGACGGAGATGACCACTGCGGCATACGAGACGAAGCTGCGATGGGCGGCGAGGCCGAGCGCGCGCTTGGTGCGCTTGCGCTCATCCCAGCGCGCCGCCGCGGTCACGCGCTCGATGACGTTGCGCAAACGACCTGCATCGACCGGATGTTTGGCGAGCGGCTCGCCGTAGTTGGGGAGCGCCGCGATGCCGAGCTCGGGGAGCGAGAGCTGGCGCGAGGGGCCAATGACATCGAGCCACGTCTCGCGCGGATCGGTGCCGCGCGCGGCCGCCAGCTCGTCGATGAACGAGCCGACCGCGAAGGCGTGAAAGATGTTGTAGACGGAGCGATACCAGCCGATGCGCACGTGTGCCGGCGCCTTGCAGGCCTCGGCGCGGACGTTGGGTGCCGCGAGCGCGAGATCGAGGACGCCTTGCTGCAGGTCGCCCGCGGTGGCGGTGTCGACGCCCTCGGCGAACGTGCTCGCGATCGGGGTCAGCGCGGTGCGGTGATGCCACGCCGTGACCTGTCCGCGCGCGTCGAGCCCGGCGCGCAGGCGCTGCGCGTTGGCGGCGTTGTAGTAGCCGTGCCGCAGATCGTCTTCACGCGTCCACTGCACGCGCACCGGTGCCCCGAGCTCCTTGGCGAGGAACGCGGCCTCCGACGAGAAATCGGCTTTCGACTTGCGGCCGAACCCGCCGCCGAGCAGCGTGACGTGGATGGTGACCGCGTCCTCGGCCAGCCCGAGCACGCGCGCGACCTCGGCGCGTGCGGCCTGGGGGTGCTGCGTGGGCGCCCACACCTCGACCTTGCCACCGGCAAACCGCGCGATCGCGGTGGGTGGTTCCATCGGCGCGTGCGCGAGGTGCGGGACCACGTATTCGGCTTCGATGATCTTTGCCGCCTTCGCGAACGCCGCGTCGACATCGCCGAGGTTGCGTACGCGCGTGCCATCCGCGCGGACGGAGGCGAGCAGCTGCTCGCGGAACGCCGTCGAGTCGTAGCTGGTGTTCGTGCCATCGTCCCAGGTGATGTCGAGCGCCGCGCGGCCGCGCAGCGCGGCCCACGTCGACGACGCGATGACGGCGAGGCCGCCCCATGGCTGGAACTTCGCCGCACCGGTGGGTACGGGCATCCGCACCACACGCTCGACGCCGGGCACCGCGAGGGCGCGGGTGGCATCGTACTTCGCCACCTTACCCCCGACGACGGGCGGGCGCGCGATGACAGCGAGCTTCATGCCGGGGAGCGAGACGTCGGCGCCGAACTGCGCCTGGCCGGTGACGTATGCCTTGCCATCGAGGAGCGGCAACGCCGGATCGGCGAGGACCGCGAGCTCGGAGCTCGGTCGGAGATCGCTCGCGCTGACCTTGGGCACCGGGAGCTTGGCCGCCGCGGCCACGAGTGCGCCGAAGGGTAGGGTGCGCTTGCTCGCTGCATGCACGACCTCGCTCGCGCGCGTCGTACACGTCGCCGGCTTCACCCTCCAGCGCTGCGCGGCGGCGGTCATGAGCATGAGGCGCGCGGTCGCGCCAGCGATCCGGAGGTCGTCGTAGAACTTGCGGATGCTCGTCGAGCCGTCGGTGTTCTGATTGCCGTACTTCTTGTCGCCGATCGCCTGCGTGACCACGACGCGTGCGGGATCCGCGCCGAGCTCGTCGCCGATCAAGCGCGGCAAGGTGCTGCGGATGCCCTGGCCCATCTCCGAGCGGTGACACACGATCGTCGTGGTGCCATCGGGTGCGATGTGCACGAGGACGTGCGGCGCGAACGCTTCGCTGGCGGCGGCCGTGTCGGCGTGTGCATCGGACGCCAATCGGCCGAGCGCAAGCCCACCCGCGGCGAGCCCGAGGCCAGCGAGGAACGAGCGCCGCGTGACGAGGACGGTGGTCATTGGTCGTCCTCGGGCAGCCCGGCGGCCTTGCGCACGGCGGAGCGGATCCGCGTGTACGTCCCACAGCGGCATAGGTTGCCGGCGAGCGCCTGATCGATCTCGGTGTTCGTTGGCTTGGGCTTGATCGCGAGCAGCGCGGCCGCGCTCATGATCTGACCCGCCTGACAGAATCCGCATTGCGGCACACGCAGCTCCAGCCACGCCTGCTGCACGGGATGACTGCCGTCGGGCGACAGGCCCTCGATCGTCGTGACGTCGCGGCCCTCGGCGCGGCGGACGGGCGTCACGCATGCGCGCACGGGCTGACCGTCGAGGTGCACGGTGCACGCCCCGCACAGCGCTTCGCCGCAACCGTACTTGGTGCCGGTGAGGCCAAGCACGTCGCGCAGCGCCCACAGGAGCGGCATGTCGGGATCCAGATCGAGCGCGTGCTCGGTGCCATTGATGCGCAACTTCATCGCGCGTCCTCCTCGGGGCACACGGCCCCGGTCTCGACCCATGCGGCGACGAGCGCGCCGAACTGGGCCTGGGTGCCTGGTGCGGGCGCGCGATCGTGGCCGGGCGTCCAGCCCCACCCGACGAGCTTGTCGTGTGTGCTGTGCTCGACGATCTGCGCGAGCGTCTTGCGGCCGTTGCGCGCCGGGTCTTTGATCTGCTCGCACAGCTGACGCGGTGAACGTCCGACCCACGCCATCGAGCGCGGCGCGAGGTGCCAGCTCGGCGCACCGGGAACGCGCGCGAGCTCCTGGTTGCGATCCTGGTGGCACGTCGAGCAGCGCATGCCGACGACGCCCTCGTCGGTAGGACCGCGCTCGACCGGCGGATCGTGCAGGGCGAGCGCCATGCCCTGATGCGGCACATCGCCGTCCGGGTGGCAGTTCACGCAGCGCGGGTGCATGAACACACGGCTCGCCTCACGGAACAAGGCGCGCGAGCGGGCGTCGCGGTCCGTGATCACCGCGAACGCGGTGACCGGGCGCAGCTCGTTCGGTGCCGGCGCGGGGCCGAGCGCCGATGGCGCACGCGCATCCTTGCCTCCGCCTCCGCATGCGTAGAGCGCCGCCGCGAGGGCGATGGCGCGCCATCCAGCTCTCATGCGCGCAAGTGTTGTCGACGAGATCGGGTCTGACAACCATCCGGAGCGCGCTTAATCGACGTTCATCCGCGTGCCCAGCGGGCCGTTACTTTGCTTGCGTGACCTGGTTGCCGCTGCCCATCGCGGAGACCTTGGGCTTCGCGGCGGAGAGCCCCTTCTTGTAGGTCACCTGGTTGTCGGAGCCGGTGACCGAGATCTTGTCGGCGGCGACGACGATCACGCGGTTGGTCGAGCCGTTGACCGAGAGCGTCTTCGCTCCGTCGAGCGTGACCTTGTTGCTGCCGCCGTTGATCGAGATCTTCGCGCATGTACCCTTCACGACCACGGTCGCGTCGCCGGTGTTGATCGACACCTCGGGCTCTGCCGCACAGTCGTGAGTGACGTTCTTATCGCCGGTGTACGAGCGTCCGTCAGCGCCCGAGGTGAGCGGCAGCGCAATGAGGAGGCCGGCGATCGTCATCCGCATCATTCCATGGTGAGGGGCAGTGGTCCGTTCGGCAATGACGCGATAAGTCATGATCATGGCTGATGATCGCCGACGGATTGCCGATGCCACCCGTATTCTCGCCGACCGCGCCCTCGCCGCGGCCCGCAGCCTGACCCGCGGAGGCGAGGGAATCGACGAACACCAGGTCGTCGTCGACAAGGTCGCGTATGCCGCGACGGAAGCGCGCGTGATCGACGAGCTCGCGCATGCGCCCGACGCCGTCAAGGACGCTGCCCTCGTCGCCGCTTGCGAGCTCGCCGCGTCGATCCCACACCGGCTCGCGCCTGTCGCGCCGTTGCTCGGGCTTGGGGGCCTCGCGTACGACGCCGACATCGCGCAGGTGATCAGCGACGGCATCGCCCCCGCGGCGGTCGAGGCGATCGGTGCCGCGGCGATCGCGACGGAGGGCAGGCTGGCGTGGCCGCTCGACGAGGTCTACTCCGAGGTGCGCTCGAACGTGCGCGCGTTCGCCGAGCGCGAGATCGTGCCGCACGCCGAGCGCATCCATCATCACGACGAGCTGGTGCCCGAGCGATTCATCGAGGAGATGGGAAAGCTCGGCTACTTCGGCCTCTCGATCCCCGAGAAGTTCGGCGGCCACGAGCTCGGCAACCTCGCCATGATCCTCACCACCGAGGAGCTGTCGCGCGGCTCGCTCGCGGCCGCGGGCTCGCTGATCACCCGACCCGAGATCCTCGCGAAGGCGCTGATCGCCGGCGGCACCGAGGAGCAGAAGCAGACGTGGCTACCCAGGCTCGCCTCGGGTGAGGTGATGGCCGCGATCTCGGTGACCGAGCCCAACATTGGCTCCGACGTCGCCTCGGTTGCGTGCCGCGCCGAGCGCACCGACGGTGGGTATCTGATCACCGGCGCGAAGGCGTGGTGCACGTTCGCCGGCCGCGCCGACGTGATCGCGTTGCTCGCGCGCACGGATCCGGACATGACGAAGGGAGCGCGCGGGCTGACGCTGTTTATCGTCGACAAGCCACGCTTCCCGGGCCACGAGTTCACCGCGACGCAAAAGGGCGGAGGCACCCTCGCGGGCAAGGCAGATCGCACGCCGGGCTATCGAGGCATGCACTCGTTCACGCTCGCGTTCGATCGCTGGTTCGTGCCCGACGCGCAGGTCGTCGGCGGCGAGCAAGGGCTCGGCAAGGGCTTCGCGCTGCAAATGGCGGGCTTCGCAGCGGGCCGCCTGCAGACGGGTGGGCGTGCATGCGGTCTCGCGCAGGCGGCGCTCGAGGTCACCTCGCGCTACGTCACCGAGCGCAAGCAGTTCGGGCGCGCGATCGGGGACTACGGCCTCACGCGCTATCACCTCGGGCGGATGGCGAGCCGCCTGATCGCCGCGCGCTCGATCACGTACGCCGCGGCACTCGCGATGGACGGCGACGAACGCGCGGCCGCTCCCCTCGCGGCGATGGCCAAGCTGTTCGCCTGCGACGTAGCGGTCGAGGTGACCCAGACTGGACAGATCTTGCACGGTGGATGGGGGTACGCCGAGGAGTACCCGATCAGCCGGTACGTAGCGGACGCGCAGGTGCTGCCGATCTTCGAGGGAGTGAAGCCGATCCTCGCCCTCAAGGTTGTCGGGCGTGCACTTCTGGGACGTTGACTGAATGAATTTTGCACTACTGCACTCGATAGTGCCGAACGTGCGAGCACGACTTCACGCTTGCAGATGATCAGTTCTTCTTCCCGAACGAGAGCTTCCGCTGCTGTAAATAGCAGGGGTTGTCTCCGCCCGAACCCGGCCACGAGCGCTGCCCCCGCTGCCTGTTCCAGCAGCGGGTGTGCCTGTGCGAGCAGATCCCGACGATCAAGACCCAGACCCGGGTCGTGATCATCCGCCATCACCTCGAGAAGTGGCGGTCGTCCAACTCGGGACGGCTCGCCCATCTCGCGCTGCCCAACAGCGAGATCGTCGATCACGGAGGGGCCGGCGGTCCGGCCACGCTGCCGTCGCTCGAAGGTGCGTGGCTTGTCTACCCGCAAGGCGAGCCGACGTTCGTCGCGCCCGCGCCACCGCCCCAACAGCTCGTTTTCCTCGACGCGACCTGGTCGCAGGCGCGGCGGATGTACCGAAAGATCAATGCGTTGCGAGGCCTTCCGATCCTCCGGCTCCCCGATGCTCCGATGCCCGCGGCGCGCCTGCGCGAGTCGCCGGCGGAGGGCATGGTTTCGACGATCGAGGCGGTCGCGCGTGCGCTACGCCTCATCGAGGGCGAAATCCCGGCGGCTGCACTCGAAGCGTTGTTCGATCTGGCCGTTCGCCGTGCTGCGTCGACAGGCCGGACACTACCCTAAGTTTGATTGTTCGTGGGGTAGTGGGCTTCCTGCGCAACGCCCATCTCAGGTACCGTGGCTCCCATGCATCTTCTGCACAGGGTCGTGGGGCTCTGTCTGCTCACCTGCCTACTCGCACCTCGTGCAGCGCACGCCGGCGATCCATTGAAGCCGTACGTCGTCCTCGTCCTCGATACGTCGGGGTCCATGGACGCCCCGACGAACGCAGGCCCACCGTCGTGCGGAGGTACGAATACGCGCCTCAATCACGCCAAGTGCGCCATCAACAAGATCGTGAACAGCTATGGCGACATGGTGTTCGCGCTCGCGCGGTTTCGCGAGACCGCGGGCGGCACGTTCGCGACCACGTGCGATGCCGACGGCGACGTGAACGGATCCGAGGCCGATCAGTGCACAACGTCGGGCATCAGCTGTAACGGTTGCGACTGCGATGGCTCGGACACGACGTGCGGCACGGGCTGCACCGCGAACATGCGCAGCGACGGTCGGCTCGAGATGCTCACCGCACTCGTCGATGGCAACAACGAGCTCGCCGGCAATTTGACGGACGGTTCGTGCGGCACGTGCACCATGCCGGCCGTCGGTACTGCGCCGGCGGTCAATCAGGAGATCTGGGGTACCGGTAGCGGCACACCGCTCGGCGGCTCGATGCTCGGCGCGCATCGCTACTGGCAGGGCCTCCAGGCGACCGACGCCATTCGCACGGGCACCGGTGATTCGTTGAGCGTGTCCGCGGGCATCGTGACGCTCACCGATGCGGCCCCGTCCGCCAACTTCTCGGCGTCGCTCGTCGGCGCGATGATCACGATTACCGGCGCGACGAACGCGGCGAACAACGGAACCTTCACGATCACGGAGCGCGTCTCGAACACGGTGATCCGGTATGCCAACGCAGCTGGCGTCGCCGAGGCCGCGTATGGCGGGTCGTGGACGATCAACAGTACGTTGTGGCCGAGCGGCTTCGCCGGCTTCGATCCGATCCGCAACGATCCGACGAAGACCGCATTCCTGCCCACCGGCTGCAACCCCAGCCCGAGCTGCACCGGCCCGACCTGCTGCGTCGAGCAGTGCCGCCCCTACATCACGATCCTACTCACCGACGGTGACGAGACCTGCGGCGGCAACGCGGTGGGTGCGGCAGCGGCGATGCTCAACACCGACATCGACGGCCGCCGCTATCGCATCGAGACCAAGGCGATCGGGTTCGGCATCTCGGCCGGTGATGCCGACATCGAGGCCATCGCACAGGCGGGTAGCCCGACCGGCAACGTCGCCGGCGTGAACGAGGGCTACTACGCGGCGAATGAAGCCGAGCTCCAGCTCGCGATCAGCTCGATCCTGGCCGACGCCATCAAGACCGAGACCTGCAACAACCTCGACGACGACTGCGACGTGTTCGTCGACGAAGATTTCCCCGGCAAGGCGGCCGCGTGCAGCAACGGCCGGTTCGGTAAGTGCCGCGTCAACGGCAGCAACGTGTGCCGCGTTGACGGCGCGGGTCTCCAGTGCAGCGCGGGCCAGAGCTCGTGCGCGAGTCTGACCGCCGGCGCGAGCTGCACCGTGGTCAACGCGGCGGGCACGTCCGTCCCGGGGACCTGCGAGGCGGCGACAGGCGGCCTGACCTGCGTTCCGACGCCAACGACGGAGGTCTGCAACGGCATCGACGATAATTGCGACGGTCGCATCGACGAGAACCTCGGTAGCTGTGGCTGCGTGCCGAGCACCGAGATCTGCGACGGCGTCAACAACGATTGCGACGGCGCGACGGATGAAGGGACCACGGTCCCGTGCGGCTCCGGCACGTGCCAGGGCGTCCGCCAGTGCGCGCCGTTCGCCGGTTGCGATTCGACGCCAGGTTGCACGGGGCCGACGTGCTGCCTCGCCGCGTGCAACGCCGCCACGCCGCAAGCCGAGCAGTGCAACGGCATCGACGACAACTGCGACGGCAACGCCGACGGCTTCCAAGGGGCGTGCTCGAACATGACGTGTGGCACCGGCACCTGCAGCAACGTGGTGGCCGGCATCGGCACCTGCGTGGGCGGCGCGCGCGCCGGCAAGAAGTGCGGCACGTTCGGTGATCTCGATCCGCGCAACAATCCGGGCGGCAATCCGAGCTCCGCGTGCGAGGCGCTCGGTGCCCAATGCATCTGCAACCCCGGCAACCACACGTGCCCGCTGAACGGCACCGGCACCTACACGGCGTGCGTGCAGGAGGTCGAGCCGCGCACCGAGATCTGCAACGATCTCGACGACGATTGCGATGGTCACGTTGACGAGACGCCCACCATCACGTGCACCTCGAGCACCGACTGTCCGCCGATCACGCCGAGCTGCGAGAACCCGAGCGGCGCCGCGAACGCCGGCACGTGTCAGCCGGCCGACTGCTCGATCAACAGCTGCGGCGGTCAGCTCCTGTGTGTCGCGGGCGTGGCCACGTGCACGCAGTCCGCCGGCGTCGACAACAACTGCAACGGCATCGACGAAGACTGCGACACGATGATCGACGAGCACTGGCAGTGCACTGATCCCGACGGCGCCGACGACATCGCTGGCAACGCCGATGACTGCCCGTGCACCTCGGGTGGCATGTGCAACGCGCGCGAGTCATGCGAGAACGGCGCGGTCATCTGCGCCGGTACGCCGATGGGCATGGAGACCTGCGACTGCGAAGATGATGACTGCGACACGCGCTTCGACGAGGGCACGTGCGGCGGTGGCTCTAGCTGCAAGGGCTGCCAGTGCGCGTTCCCGTGCCAGGGCGGCGAGTTCCCGTGTCCACTCGGCAAGCGCTGCGTGACCCTGCAGGGCGACACGCAGGGCTTCTGCCTCGCGGACCCGTGCTTCGGCGTCACGTGTGACCCGGTCAACGGCAACAAGCAGGTGTGTCGCCCGAAGGCCCAGAACCTAGCGGACTACGAGTGCGTCTCGGCGTGTGATCCTTCGGTGATCAGCTGCGGCGCGCCCAACATCTGCTTCGGTCCGACCGGCGAGTGCCGCCCCGACGACTGCACCACGTTCCCGGATCGCTGCAACGCGCAGCAGAACTGCATCAACGGTCAGTGCGTTACCAACCTGTGCCAGGGCGTCGAGTGCCCCGACGGCCAGTACTGCGTCGGCGGCCAGTGCTACGGCAGTTGCGCCGGCGTCGAGTGCCCGGCGGGCCAGCGGTGCCGCCTCGGCATGTGCCAGGAAGACCCGTGTGGCGAACAGTGCCCGCCCGGCCGGGTCTGCCACGACGCGACCGGCGAGTGCATCAATGACCCGTGCGACATCATCCAGTGCCCGCAAGGCCAGTGGTGCAACCCGAACAACAACGGCGCGTGTGAGGACGATCCGTGTGTCGGTACCGCTTGCCCCAACGAGGGTGAGATCTGCCGCGGCGGCACCTGCTACGACCCGTCGATGTTCGCGCCCGATGCGGCCGTCGAGCAGCTCGTCACGACGGGTGGGGGAGGTGGCTGCAGCACCGGTGGTGGTAGCTCGGGCGCGGGCCTCGCGCTCGGTCTGGCGATGATGCTCGTGCGCCGCCGCCGCGCGAAGGGAGGTGCGTCGTGAACCAGATCATGAAGCTCCTCCCGGTGGTCGCATTGCTCGTCGGCGCGACCGTTAACCTGTCGTGCAACGTCAACGAGTACTGCCTCAACTGCGCGACTGGCGGCGATGGCGGGAATGGCGACGGTGGCACGGACGCGGACGATGGTGGCGTCGGTGATGGCGACGATGGCGACGCGGGTCCGTGCGTGCCCACTGGAACCGAGGTCTGCGATGGCAAGGACAACGACTGCAACGGCCAGACCGATGAGGGCACCTTGCCCGAGGTCGGCCAGGCGTGTGGCAATCAACAGGGCGAGTGCGCGGGCGGTGTGAAGCAATGCACGAACGGCGCGATCGTCTGCAGCAAGCCGCCGCTCCCCGAGGCGTGTGACCTCAAGGACAACGACTGCGACAACAACGTCGATGAGGGCGATCCGGGTGGTGGCGCGCTATGCGGCACCAACACCGGCGAGTGCGTCGCCGGCGCTAATACGTGCATGAATGGTCAGATCGTGTGCGTCGGTGCCATCGGCACCGTCGGTGGCCAGCAGGAGATCTGCAACAACCGCGACGATGACTGCGACGGCCAGTTCGACGAGAACCTCACGCTCGGGCCGTGCGTCGCCGGCGACGATGGTCCGAGCGAGGGCAACGTTGGCCAGTGCAAGCTCGGCACGCGGCAGTGCGTCGGCGGCACGACGGTTTGTGTAGGCGCGGTGTTCCCGACCTTCGAGCTGTGCGACACGACGCTCGAGGACTCGGACTGCAACGGGCAGCCGAGCAACGGCTACAACACGCAGACCGATCCCCAGAACTGCGGCGGTTGCGGCCTGGTGTGCAACCTCGACAACGCGTTCGAGGGCTGCGCGAACGGCGCGTGCACCATCGCGGCGTGCGAGCCGAACTACTTCAACAACGACGGCATGGTCGGGAACGGCTGCGAGTTCAACTGCGGCCACCCCTTCCTCGGCAACGAGGTGTGCAACAACGTCGACGACGACTGCGATGGCCTCGTCGACGGGGCCGACCCCGATATGGTCGTCCCGACCGGCCTGTGTGACTCCGACGGCGCGTGCTCGACGATGACCACGCTCACCTGCAATGGCGCGGCCGGCTGGGTGTGCAACTACAACAACCCGAACGTCCAGAAGGATGGAATGGGCAATCTCATCCCGGAGACCCGTTGCGACAGCGACATCGTCGCCGGGGTGTTCGCGGATAACGACTGCGATGGCAAGATCGACGAGGGCCAGGCGAACCTCGGTGCCGCGTGCAACAACGGGGGAGCGGGCGATTGCCGCTCCACCGGCACGTTCACCTGCGACCCCGCCAATCGCGACGGCGGCGCCGCGATCTGCACGTTCACGCAGGTCGGCCCCGGCCAGGCGGCGTTCGAGACGTGCGACGGGCGCGATAACGACTGCGATGCCAAGACGGATGAGGGCGCCGCTGCCGGCAACCTCGCGGGTCAGGAGTGGGTCACCATCCCCGGCATCACGCCTGCGGTCCAGATCATGAAGTACGAGGCGTCGCGGCCCGATGCGACGTTGACCACGGGCGGGACCACCGAGGTGTTCGCGTGCTCGCGCAAGGACGTGCAGCCGTGGACGAACGTCAAGTACTCGACGGCCGAGGCCGCGTGTACATCGATCGGTGCCCGCCTCTGCACGGAGGCGGAGTGGCAGTCGATGTGCATGCCGCGCGTGACCTACCCGGTTACCGGGCCCTTGACGACTGCGCCCAACGACTTCGTGTTCATCGAAGCGGAGAACTTTTTCGCGAACACCACTATCCCGGCCGCGACCCCGGCGCGGGCGTGGGCAAGCGTCGCGCCGCTGAGCTTCAACGGCATCACCGCGATGCAAGTACCCGACAATAACTTCGCGGTGACCGACGCTGCGAACGCGCTCACCCAGTCATCACGGCTCGATTATCAGCTGTCGCTGGCCGCTTCGACGACGTATCGGAGTTGGCTGCGCATGCGGTCTCCGACCGGAGGGACGGGGGCGAACCCCTATGGCGTGCACACGCCCGCCACCGCGACGCTCGCGCCGCAGTCCGACGCCAGCACGGGGGTTGGCGATCTGATCATCGTCAGCACGTTCACCAACGGCAGTAGCGGCATTCCAACCCACACCCTGCAGAGCGGCTTCACACAACTGGTCTCGCGCGGCAACGACGATGGCAATAACGACGTCCGGCTGTCGATCGCCTATCGCGTCGCGACCACGGCCGGCGCCCAGACCTACCAGGCCTATACGTCGTCGAGCGGCTCCAACAACTACACGGGCATCACGGTCATCAGGGCAGGGCGTTATGACCTCGCGCGCGTGGTCGTGGCCGAGACGGACAACGATGGGAATGGTGCGCCAAACCCGCCCGGGACCGGCGTCCAGGCCGGTCCCTACTTCGTGCTCGCGATCGGAGCGTGGCACCTCGGCTCCTCGCAGACCGTCGCGGTATCGCCACCTGGCAGCTTCACCGAGGCCTGGGAGATGACCGGCTCGAACCAAGGCGAGATGAGCGTCGCCGTGGGGACCAGCGCGGACCCAGGGAGCTTCACGGACGACGTGACACCCAACAACACGATCTCGGTTGCCATCGCGATCCGCGCGCTCGATCCCTCGAACGCCTCGGTGTGGGTCGGGCTCAACGCGGGCACCAGTGCGGGAACCGCCAACGCGACGCCTGTCGTCGCGCGCGACGATAATCAGTGGGTGTGGGAGGTTGGTCCGGCGCTCACGACCACCGCCGCGGGCGTGTACACGTTCAGCGTGTACACGCGGACCGATGGCGCGATGATCGACACCATCGCGCTCAGCCGGCAGGCAACCACATCCCCGACGCTCGATGAAGCCTGGGCCTATCAGTCCAACCCGCGGACTGCACAGCCAACGACGTGCAACGCGGACGCGTACGACACGGACACGAGCGTCGCGGGTGACCAGGACGGGGTGCTCGCGACCGGGGCGCTGGCTGCTTGTTTTGCCAACCAGACCGGGACCGACGACGCGTTCGACATGAGCGGCAACGTGAAGGAATGGACCAAAGCCCGGGCCACGGGGCAGAATCCGCTCCGCGGCGGCGCCGCGAACAACGAGACGTCGGGCACCACGTGTGGCCTCAACTTCACGTCGGCCAATGACACGTTCTTCTTCCCGAACGTCGGGTTCCGCTGTTGTAGGTAGATCGGGGGAGATCGGGGGAATTTCCGAGCCCCGTTCAATGGATTGCGGACCGGGGATTGGTTTACCCTCGCTGAGCCGTGGGTGCGTCGCGTCAAGCTCGCGCAGGGCTTCCGATCTCGGTCAAGCTCGTTCTTGCGACGTCGTTCGTGGTGGCAGCCGCGATCGGCGGCGCTACCTGGTTTTCACAGCGCTCGATCGATGAAATCACATCGACGCAGCTGAACGCCCGCCGGCAGAGTGGCGAGAGCTCGATCGTCCGCGAGTCCGAGCTGGTCGTGCAGGCCGCGGCCACCGCGGTGGCGACACCGCTCGGCAACAGCCTCTATAACGACATCACGCCGCTCCTCGATGCCGCGATCGCGGAGGATAAGCGCAGCGGCGACAATCGCCTGCAATGGTTGGTGGTGTCGGACGTTGGCGGCACGGTCGTCGGCCGCACCACGAATGCCCCGCCTGCAGAGAAGCTGGTCGAGGTCGAGCGCAAGCTCAAGGACGGCACCAAGAACGGCGACGTCGTGCACGCGCAGGCGGGCACCGCGACCGATTGGGTGTACGGCGCGCCGGTGAAGCTCGGCTCGAACCAGGTCGGCACGCTGCGCATCGGCGTCACGACGGCTGGGCTCGACAAGGAGCTGCAGACCGCGCTCTCGGAGGCAGAGGCGCACGCCGACAAGGCGCGCAACAAGGTGCTCATGGTGTCGCTCGTCGTGCTCGCGATCGGTGTCGTGCTCGCGGCGCTGCAAGGCGTGCGGCTCGCACAGCCGATCAAGGCGCTGACGTTCCAGGCACAGCAGATCGCCAGCGGTAACCTGCAAGGCCGCGTGCCCGAGGGCCGGAGCGACGAGCTCGGTGTCCTCGCGACCACGTTCAACCTGATGGCCGACGAGATCCGTACGCTGCTCGTCGAGCAGGCGCAGAAGGCATCGCTCGAGAAGGAGATGTCGCTCGCGCGTCAGGTGCAGCAGGCGATGCTTCCGCCCGACACGCTCGACCAGCACGGACACCTGAAGGTCGTCGGTTACTGCATGCCCGCGTCGAGTTGTGGCGGCGACTGGTGGATGTATCGCAAGCTGTCCAATGGGCGCATGCTGCTGGTCGTCGGCGACGCCACCGGCCACGGCATTCACTCGGCGATGATCGCGGCGACGGCGCGCGGTGCCGTCGAGGCACTCTCGGGTATCGACGAGCGGCTGATGACGCCGGAACAAGTTCTCCGCGCGATCGACTCCGCGATTCGCCAGGTCGGCGACCACAACGTCATGATGACGGCGTTCGCCGCGGTGTTCGACTCGAGCAACGGGTTTCTCCACTATGCGAACGCGGGGCAGAACTTCCCGTACGTGATCAAGCTCGGCGCGCAGCGCGTGCTCGAGGACGCGAGCATCATCGCCGCGAGCGGCAACCCGCTCGGCGATCGCAACATCGCGGTGGAGATCCGGCGCGGCTCGCTGCAGCTGCGGCCCGGTGACCTGTTCGTGTGTTTCACCGACGGTGTGGTCGAGCGCTCCAACCCGGCCGGAAAGCTGTTTGGCGACCGCCGCCTCCGCGGCACGTTGACTGGCCAGCCGCTGCCCGATGGGCTCGCGCTGATCACGCTGCGTGATCGCCTGGTCGCGACGCTCGAGCACTACGCGGAAGGCATGATGGCCGACGACGACATCACCTTCGTGCTGTGTCAGTTCGATCCGCCGGTGGACTCGTCGCAAGGCGAGCCCGTGCCCCGGTCTTCGATGTCTCGTCGTGGAGCTGCATGAAGCTGGTAGCCAAGGTCCTTGCATCGCTTTTTGCCCTGACGGCCGTTGTCTCCACGGCGCACGCGCAGTCCGCTGTCGACGTTGCCGACCTTCCGCCGCTGCCTCCTGCCGACGAGGAGCTGTCGAGCTCGGCCACGGTGCTCGCCGCGGCGAACTCGGAAGAAGACGTCGTCGTCGGTGCCGCCAAGCGGCAGCAGAGCCTTGGCAACGTGGCCTCGGCCGTCACCGTCATCACCGCCGACCGCATCCGCCGGTTCGGCTATCGCACGGTGACCGAGGCGATCGCAGCGGTCGCCGGCGTCTACATCCAGGACACGCGGCTCACCCAGCAGGTCGGCATTCGCGGCTTGCAGATTCCGGGTGGCTTCAACTCGCGCATCCTCGTCCTCGTCGATGGCGCGACGGTCAACGAAGCGTGGGGTGCCTTCGCGGGCGTGGGCTACGACGGCATCGTGTCGATCGATGACATCTCGCGCATCGAGGTGATTCGCGGCCCCGTCGGCGCCGTGTACGGAACCAACGCGTTCTTCGGCATCATCAACATCGTGACGCGCGGCGCCGTCGAGGGCTCGCGCGCGTGGGGGCGCGTCGCGATCAACTCGATCAACGGCGCCGTCGGCACCGCGGGCTTCGCAGCCGGCAGCCTCGACAAGCAGGTGCGCGGCACCGTGCTCGCAATGGAGCGGTTCGGCGAGAGCTCGAGCGTCAGCGAGATCAGCGGCAGCCCGCTCGAGTCCGACGGCGCGCGCACGTTCATCGCATCGGTGATCGGCCAGTACAAGGGCAGCTTCGCGCAGCTCCGCGCTTATCAGGCGCGTCGCGATTCGCCGTTCGCCCCGTACGACTCCGACCCGACGCTCGATCCGGCGTACGAGCTGTACAACCGCCAGTTATTGCTCGAAGGCGGGCACACGCGCGAGCTGTCGAAGCGCTTGACAGCATCGGTGCGTGCGTACGGCAACCTGTATCGCTACTCCGACCGGATCCACAACGTCGACGACGTGGGTGACCCGGAGGTCTACGCTGACATCGGCGACGCGATCACCTTCGGCGCCGAGATCCGCGGCCGCTACGAGCTGGCCAAGGACAAGCTCGGTATCACGGCCGGAACCGAGGCCAACTACAACAAGACCGAGAGCCGCGCGCACTACGAGGGCATGGAGACAGCCCCCGACGCGGTCAAGATTCCGCTCGACTTCAATATCCAGGGTGTTTACACGGAGCTCGACAGCCAACCGACCGAGTGGCTCGGGTTTACGGCCGGCCTGCGTTACGACCGCAACTCGGTGTTCGACAACCGCCTCTCGCCGCGTGGCGCGCTCTTCCTCGCCAAGCCCGAGAAGTACGGCCTCAAGCTTCTCTACGCCGAAGGCTTCCGCAACCCCAGCGCGTTCGAGAGCTACTTCCAGGATAACGTCGACTTCGTCGCCAACCGCGACATTCGTGCCGAGACAATTCGCAGCTTCGAGACGGTGCTGTGGGCGCGTCCGGTGACCGGACTGTCAACGCGCGTGTCGGCGTTCTACTGGAAGGCGAACGACGTCATCGAGCAGGGGCCGTCGCCCGAGGACGCGACGCTGTTGCAGTTCCAGAACACCGGTGACTACCTCACGCAGGGCGTCGAGCTCGAGGGCAGCTATCGCAACGCGGCTGGATGGTACGCGTTCGGTGGTCTTGCCTACGCGAAGACGGGGAGCTCCGACGGTGACGCCGAGGTCGAGCTCGGCAATGTCGCCAACGCCCCGAAGCTGACCGGCTCGGGTGGCATCTCGACACCGTTGTTGTTCAACAAAGCGCACTTTTCAATGCAGGGCACATTCGTCGGGGAGCGCCTCACGCGCTTCGACGAGAACGGGGTACGCGGTCCGGCGTCGCCGGCATGGTTCGGGCTCGATGCGACGCTCTTCGCGCCGAACCTCGGTGGCTTCGATGTCACTGCCGGCGTGCGCAACATCCTCGGCAAGCGCGATCTGCAACCCGCCGTCGGCGATTACGACCGGTTCCCGGAGGGCGAGCCGTCGGTATTCGTCCCGCGGCTCCCTGCGGAAGGGCGGGAGCTCTATGTCAAGGTCGGGTACTCGTACTAACGCTATGCGGACCACACGATTCGTTCTCGCAGTGTTGCTCGCGTCGACGCCTGCGCTCGCACAGCGTCCGAACGAAGGTGAAGACGAGAGTGCTGCTCTCGTCGCCGAAGGTCGCGCGGCGCTCAAGAACGGCGAGCTCGACGACGCGGCCAAGGCGTTCGACCAGGCGCTCGCGCTCAATCCTAGGCGCGTCGAGGCCTACGTCCTGCGCTCTGCGGTGCATGCCGCACGCAAGGAGTACAAGCAGGGCATCGCGCTGATGCGGCGGGCCCAGGAGCTGGCGCCTACCGACGAGGAAGTCCTCACCGCGCTCGGCTCGCAGCTCGTGCTCTCGGGGGACACCGCAGCCGGCGTACCGATCCTCGAGCAGGTCACCAAGAAGAACCCCAAGCGCTACGATGCGCAGCTCCTCCTCGGGCACCACTTCCACAGCACGGGCAAGTGGCCAAACGCCGTGGATGCCTTCGAGGCCTACTTCAAGGATCGCCCGGGCGCACTCGCGCGCGAGGACGCACGCCACCGCATCGATCTCGCAGATGCGTATCTGCGGTTCCGCCAGCCGCAGAAGGCACTCACCCTGTTCAAGGAAGCCGCCGACGAACGCACGAACGACCTGCGCGCCAAGATAGGCGTCGCGTGGGCGACGTCTGCGATCGACTGCAAGCGCGCGCGGCCGCTGCTCCGCGAGCTCGAGCCGATCGCCGACAAGCACCCCGAGGTGTGGCTCGTCGACGGTCAGTGCGCGATTGCCCTTGGCGACATCAACGGCGCTCTCGCGCTCGGTCGCAAGTACCTCGAGAAGGCGCCGTCGAGCGTCGCCGCGGGCCACGCGCTCGTTGGTGAAGCGCAGGCGAGCCGCGGCAACCTCGTCGAGGCGAAGAAGGAGCTCGAGACCGCGCGCAGGCTCGACCCAACGCGCCGCCGCTGGCCGGTGCGCCTCGCCGTGGTGCTCCGCCGCGCGAACGACGCGAGCAACGCGGTCGTCGTGCTCGAAGAGCTCGGCCCACCGACGTCGCCGTCGATCGATCCAGACTGGTGGACGGAGCTCGGCGAGTCCTTGCTCGCGAGCGGTGATGCGAAGACCGCCGCAGCCCGCCTCGTGCCCGTGCTCCCCGAGGTGCCGCAGGACGCAGGCCTGCGCGTCGTCGCCGGTGCTGCGCAACTCCAGATCGGCCAGCCCGACGAGGCAATCAAGACGCTGACCGAGGCCGAAGCGATCGTCAGCACGCCACGGTCGCGCAAGCTGCTCGTCGAAGCGCTGAACACTTCCGCCGTCGCCAAGCTCGCGGCCAACGACGCTGCGGCCGCCGAGCCGATGCTCGAGCGCGCCGACGCGCTCGAAGGCACGCCCGCCGTATGGCGCAACCTCGGCATCGCGCGGCTCGCGCTCAACAAGCCGACGGAGGCGCAGGCCGTCCTCGACAAGGCGGCCAAGGCCGACCCGTCGGGCACCACGCTCATGCTCGCAGGGCGCGCGCACGCGCTCTCGGGCGACGTCGCCGGTGCGCGCCAGCTCTACGAGCGCGCACTTGGTAACGAGAAGGACAATGCCGTCGAGGTCGAGATCGCGCTCGACTGGGCCGCGACGGAAGTGCAGGGCGGCGATGCGGCGGTTGCCGTCGCTGCGCTCGAGAAGACGGCGGCTGCGGCGAAGGCGGGGCCGCTCGCGGCGCGGCACAAGTCGGCGCTCGCGGTCGCTCGCCACGCGGCCGGTGTGTCCGCGCTGCGCGCTGGTAACGGCACCAAGGCGGTCGAGCTCCTGCGCGCATCGGTCGCGGCCGAGCCCGTGCTGTCGACAAAGTGCGATCTCGCCCTCGCGGCCGTCGTCGCCAACGATGCCGGCGCGGCGCTCACGGCCTTGCGCGCGGTGAGCGGCCAGACCTGCCCGTTCCCGCCGCCTGCCGACACTCAGGCGGCGAACATCCTCATCGCGTTCACCGAGGGCCGTAACCCCAAGCGTGCGGCCAAGGCGCTCGATCGCCTCACCTCGCTCAGCGGGAAGTCGAGCGGTCCGGCGGCAATTCTCTTGAGCACCTCGATCCGCGTCGTCGCTCTCGAAGCCGCGCAGGACGCGTACCGCGCTGGTCAGATCGGGCAGGCGCGCAGGTACCTCGGCGCGGCACGCAACGTCAACTCGCGCATCGGCACGGACGAAGTCGCCCACAACCTCGCGGTCATCGATCTCGCGGAAGGCAACGTCGACGCTGCGATCGCTGGCCTCGAGCGCGTGGCCGGCAAGATTCCCGAAGCTCTCGTCAACCTCGGCATCGCGTACGAGCGCAAGGGCGACCCGCTGAAGGCGCTCGATGCGTGGCGCCGCGCCAAGCGCGCTGGCGTGCGGTTCGGTCCGCTCGCGGACTGGATCGAATCCAAAGAGCGCATCTACGGAGGTGCCCAGTGAAGCGCTTCGTCCTTGCCCTGCTTCTTCTGTGTACGCTCGCGGCGGCGGCGGCGGCGCAGAACGTCACCCTCGGTCTCTACGCACCCACCGCGCCATTCCCGTCGTCGGGCGCGCGCGTCGATCTCGCCACGCGCCTCGGCGATCACCTCGGCAAGGCCCTCGGCGGCACCGGTGCCGGACGCAACTACGCTCGCGCTGGTGACTTCGCGGCCGCCGTCAAGAAGGGCGACGTCACCGTTGCCCTCGTCGATGCTACGTACCTCGCCACTTCCGGTGGCAACTACACCGTGATCGCGGCCGCCGTCCGCGGGGGCGATACCTTCCACGCCTGGCAGCTCGTCGCGCGTGGCGCGGAGAAGATCGGGCAGCTGAAGGGCAAGCGCATCCTCGTGCCCAGCATCGGTGGACGCGAGACCGACTTCGTCGTCAACGCGCTCCTCGGCGGCGACGTCGCGCGCGACTACTTCGGTAAGGTCGAAGCCGCGCCCGATACGGCCTCGGCGCTCGCGGCTCTCGGCCTCGGAAAGGCCGAAGCGGCGGTCGTGCCGGCAGGCGTCTCGCTCCCCAGTGGTACCAACGTCGTCCTCACGCTGCCCACGATCTCGGGCCCCGTCCTCGTCGCGTACGGCGCCAACGCGCAGCAGCGTCAGGCGCTCGTCGCCGCGGCTACGAGCTTTAGCGGTGATGCCACGGTCAGCGGCTTTCGCGGCGCCGATGGTGATGCCGTGAAGTCAGTCGCGCGCCGGTTCAGCGTCCCCGTCAAGCGCGGCCCGCATGCGGTACCAAACGTGCGCCTCGTCGTCGGCGATCTCGTTGACAACCGTACGTTCACGATCGAGCGCACGCCTGTCACGACATTCGCGCGCTAGCCGCGCCGACGGCGGCGCAGCACGAGCGCACTGACAAACGTCGCGAGCGCCAGCGATCCCGACGCGCCGCGGTTCGCCGAGCAGCAGCCGCCGAGCGTGGGCAGCTCGAGGCTCTGGCACGTGGAAGAGCAGGTCGCGTCTCCAGCGCCGTGGTCGCACTCTTCGTTAGCGTCCAGGATGCTGTCGCCACACGCTGGGCGCAGGCAGTAGGTGCGACAGCGATCTGGCTCGTCGACGTTCATGACGCCTTCGTCGCAGCCTTCGGTCGGTGACTTGACGCCGTCGCCACACACCGAATTGATGTTGGCGACGATGCAGACGTCATCGAGCTGCCAGCCACCGAGCTCGAGGCCCTGGTCGGTCGTGATGTCCCAGCCGACAGTGAACACGTTCGTCGGTGAGTATCCCGAGAGCGCGACGTCGTGATAGCGCCACTCGCGATCGATGTGGTGGGTGGCGCTCGAGTCACCGAGGTTGGCGGTGTAGTTGAGCCACGCCCGCTTGTCGTTGACCGTGACGCGCGCCTGATCGAAATGACTATCCTCGACGGCGAGCCAGCGTCGGTATTGGAGGTGTACGTCGGTCCAGCGGCCAACGTCGATCGGTGGGGACTTGATCCAGCTGGTGATGCCCTTGCCGTAATCGCCGCCGAGCTTCTGCGCGAGGATGTGGGTGCCGGAGTAGGCGAACGGCGGGTCGGTCGCGCCTCCACCGGGCTCTCCCCACTCCCATTCGGACGCGACCTGGTCATTCGACGTGCCCGTGGTCCAGCCCTCCTGGAACGGATCTTCGTCCTCGAAGTCAGTGCAGTAGAGAGGGACCGTGTGGCCCTGGTAGAGCTCGTAGTACGGGTCGGCGAGGTTGTCGGCGAGGGTTAGGATCGAGCCGTCGGCGAACTTCACGCGCGCGCGGTAAAAGATCTTGCCTTCGATCGCGAGCGGCAGCTGCACGAAGTAGACGTCGTCGGTGGCACGCGTGGCAACGGCGCTACCGGCCGCGGGCTCGACCGTGCTGGACGGCCGCCAGTCGACGGTGACCGACTCGATCTCGTCGCCATTGCAGCGGTCGGTGAGGCCCGAAAGCTCGATCCGCACGAGCGTCGACTTCGCCTGCTGCACGAGCGGGCTGGGGGCGACGATGTTGCCGCTCGCGGTGCGCAGGCCGTGGCGGCCGTAGGCGTCGCGGATGAAGCACTCGTGCGGCGTGCCGTTGTCGAGGTTGCCGTCGTCGTCATCCTCGACGAGCGCCTCGATGAGGCTCGTCGGGATGCTGGTCGAGCGGCGCAGCGTGCCGATGTAGATCTTCTGCACGATGCGCACGCCTTCGGTCTCGCCGAACGCGGCGATCAGCGCCTTGCGCAGGTCCCACAGCGCGCCGCCGTAGATCATGCCGGTGTGGTGGATCTCGAGGATGTCCTCGGGCCACCGGTACTCCTTGTCGGCCGGATCGAGCTCGCGCAGCGGCGCGTCGACGTAGAAGAAGCCTCGCCCCATGCCGGAGTCATTGCTGATGCTCGCGGCGAGAAAGTCGGCGGCTCCTTCACTCATCGCGCCGTCGAAGGAACCCACGCCGCGCACGATCTCGGCGCTGTGCAGCGCGTGCCCGAACTCGTGATGGATCACGTCCTCGACCAGGCCGGTGTTCTCGCACTTCATGCTCGACTGAAAGAAGTTGATCGAGGTGCCGTCGAAGAACGCGTTGCATTCCTGGCCGATGTTGACGTTCGCGTTCATCCGCTCACCGAGGAGCGGCAGCTCGGGATCGAGGTGCGTGGCGACGAAGTCTTTGACGCGGTTAGCGTGAAGGTAGACGTTCAGCTGCGCGTCCTCGATCGGGTTCGAGGTCGCGTCCCACACCGCGGTGCCATTCGGCGCCAGCGTGAGCAGCGCGGACGCCAGGATGCCTTCGCTGTCGTTCTTGTTGATGACCTGAATGAGATCCCCGACGACCGCGGTCGCGACGGACACGGGCGCCTCGGAGCCCCACGTCAACATGCCGGTGGGCGTCGTGGTCTGCGGCGCACCATCGACGGTGACGGCGGCGCGGGGGGCGGGGATGTCGATGCGCGGACGCCCGGGATAGCGATCGACCCCACGATACACGAGCGTGCCGGTCGCGTAGGCGTTGAGCTGATGGACGGCCAGCACCTCGCCGGTCGCCACGTCGGCATATGCGAGGTAGCGCCCCTCGACGCCGCCGTCGATGGTGAGCGGGCGCGTGATGCGATAGCCGAGGACGGCATCGTCGGCGACCAGCGGCAGGACCACCTCGTCACCAGGCGCGGTGACGGGGGCCGAGGGCAGGGCGAGGTCGCGGCGGAGTGCCGTGGTCGCGCGCATGTGGATCGCGGCGCGCGTGATCCGCGCGCGCGGCCGCTGCGCCGTGGCCTTCACCTCGGGCAGTGCCTCGCTGCCGATCGCGACCAGGCGGTCGCGCTTGAACCGGAAGCTGAGCTGACCGCCAACGACGAGGCGCCCGTCGGAGCGCTGCACGAAGCCGAGCGACCGGATCTCGCCGTCGGAGTGATTGGAGACGAGCTCGAAGTCGGAGGGAGTGGAGCCGGGCGCCACGAGGTCGATGTGAGCCGCGAGCCACTGGCGGGCGAAGCTCTCGGCGATCGTCGCCGACCCGACCGAGCCGAACACGAAGATGCCACTGCCCCAGATCCGATTCGGGACGCCGGTCGCGCGGTCATACGCGGCGCGCCAGCGCCCCCCCGCCGCAGCGGTGAACGCCTTCCACGCCGGACTGGCGACCGTGGCATAGCGAACCTCGGGCGCGGCGCGTAGTGGCTTGCGGGTACCTGCGGCCGGCATGGCCGTGAGGTGCTGCGCGGCGAGTCGCGGGCCGGTGCGCGGCGCGACCGCATTCGCCGAAGTCGACACGAGCATCAGGGTGGCGCCCACCAGCGCCGCACGGAGCATGGCTATGATTAGAGCGCATCCCCATCGGAGGCGCTGCAGGAATCGGTGCCTTCTTGGCTCGGCGTTGCTCGCATCCGCTGGCAGGAAAGCGGCGTCGCCGCCGCTACGCGAGCAGGCCGAGCGCTAGCTGACCGCGTGCACGCACGAGGTTGTGCGCGCGCCGCGACGGGAAGCGGGTCGCGTCCCAGCCGAAGTACTCGTCGCGGAACACGTCGACGCAGAAGCGCGCGGCGAGCTCGATACATACCGTCTGCCGTCCGAGCGTGATCGTGTCGTACTCGAGATCGGAGATCACGTCGCCCGCAACACGCCGGAAGCCGCGGATGGCCGCGTCGAAAATTTCGCGGTCGAACACCACGCTCCCGGCGTCCTCACCCTTGGGGTTGCACCACGAGCGCATCGCATCCCCCATCTCGAACGCGATCGTGCTGAAGCCGAGGGTGTCGAGATCGACCAGGCACACCGCGCGCACCGGCTCCCGGGCGAACAGGATGTTCGAGATCTTGAGGTCGCCGTGGCAGTGGCGGCGCGGCAGCTCCGGGAGCGGCGCGAGGCGCGAGGCCGCGTCGAGAATTTCGCGCGCGAGCTCGATCCCCTCGGTGTCCGTCGCGTGCGTGTGCGCGTGCTCGGCGAGCCGCGCGAGATGCGCGGCGGTGTCGTGGACGCCTGCGCGCGCGAACGCGTAGTCGTGATGGAGGTCTACCACGGCGCGATGAAAGCGCCCGACGAGCTCGCCGGCGGCTTCGGCCCAGCTCGCATCGGGGACGCGGTGAACGGCCTCGCCGTCGACCCAGGTCAGCGCGCGCCACGTGCGCCCGTCGTGTTCGATCCACGCGCGGTCATCGCGGGTGCGGATCAAGCGGGGCGTGAGCATCCCGTGCGCGGCGAGGTGCGCGGTCACTGCCTCGAGGTCGAGGTTGACCTTGGGCCCGAACACCGGATGCAGGCGCTGCAACACGGCGCGGCGCTCACCGATCGCGTAGGTCGCGTTGATCAACCCGCCCGTGAGCACGGTGACGTCGGCATCCTCCCAGCCCCAGGCGGCGAGGACGTGACGCGGTGGAAGCGGTGCACTCGTCACGGCGGGTTGATCGCCATTAGCTCGACGTCGAACACCAGCATGCCCTTGGGGCCGCCGCCATTCGGATACGCGAGCTCCTCGGGGATCCACAACCGCGCTTGCTCGCCGAGCCCGACGAGCGGGATGCCCTCGCCCCAGCCGGGGATCACGCGATCGAACGTAAACGTGAGTGGTTTGCCGGATTTCCTCGACGAGTCGAACTGCTTCCCATCGGTCGTCCAGCCCGTGTAGTGAACGCTGACCTTGTCCGTTGGTGTCGGGTGCGGCGCGCCAGGTACGGCCTTCAGGATCTTGTAATGGACGCCCTTCGGGCTCTTCTTCGCATCCGCGGGTGGCGCCGCGACATCGGGCGGCGCGGGCTGCGCACTCGGATTCGCCTCCGCCTTCGGTGCGGCCTTGATCTCGACGAGCTCGACGTCATACACCAGCATGCCCTGCGGCTTGCCGGGCGCGCCCTTGTAGGCGAGCTCGTCGGGGATCCAGAACCGCATCTTGTCGCCGACCGACATCAACGGGATCGCATCGGTCCAGCCCGCGATCACGCCGCCGAGCGAAAACTCGCCAGGCTCGCCCTTCACGGTCGAGGAATCGAACATACGGCCGTCGGTCGTCCACCCGGTGTAGTTCACGCGTACGGTGTCCTGCGGGCCGGGCTTCGGCCCACCCTTGCCCTTCGCGAGCACGCGATATGCCACGCCCTTCTCGGTCTTGCTGGCGCTGGTTGGCACCGCGGCGACATCGGGCGGCGTCTTTGGCGGTTCGTTGCCCTTGGCGATCGTGAGCATCTCGACCTCGTAGGTCAGGATGCCGGGCGGCATGCCGGGGATGGGCTTGCCGCCCGACGTCATGCGCTCCGAGGCGACCCAGAACAGCGCCCGCTCGCCAGCGCCCAGCGTCGTCAGGATCTCCTCCATCGCGGCCGACTGCCGGAACGGCGGCACCACCGCGGGGCGCTTGCGCATGACCGTCGAGTCGAACATGCGGCCCTCGCTGTCCCACGCCGAGTAGTTGAACGTCACCGTGTCGTAGAACCGCGCCTTCTCGGTGCCCGTGCCCGGCTTCACGACGAGGTACTTGGTGCCCGACGGCAGCGCCTTGGCGTTGGCAGGCGCGGCGCCCAGGTTCGCGGGCACCGGGGGCGCGGAGACCACGTCGACAATCTCGACCTCGTACACCAGCGTCTCCGCCTTCGCGCCCGCGGGCAGCGTGCCCTTGTAACCAATCTCCGGCGGGATCCACAGCACCGCCTTTTCGCCTTTCTTCATCAGCTGCATCGCCTCGGTGAAGCCCGGGGCCGCATTCGCGAGCGGCAGCGGTAGCGGCTGTGATTCGCCCTTGTTGCTGAAGAAGGTCTCGCCCGTCTCCTGGCGCCAACCCGTGTAGTTGATGAGCACGGTGTCGTTGCGCTTGATCGGCGTGCCGTCGGGAACCGGGTCTCCGAGGCGCTTGTAGATGAGCCCGCTCGACGTCTTCAGCGCATCGGCGGGAGGCGCCTTCAGATCGACGGGCGGGGGGAGCTGCCGGACGCCGGTCGGCTTGGCCGGTGCGGTCGCCGACCCGGAGCTCTCGACCGGCACGACTTTCTGTTTCTCGTCACCGCGTTGACAGGCAACCAGGCATTGGGACAACACGACGAGGGAGAGCACGACCGCGAGACGCATGCCGCCAGGAAGATACGGCGGAAGCCCGGGCTCGGCCAGCCTCAGCGGTTCGCGGCGGCGAACGCTTCGCGCGTCAGATTGCGCGTCCCCGCGGCCTCCACGAGGATGTTGTCCTCGATCCGGATCCCTCCGAACGGCCGGAGCGCGTCGATCGCGCTCCAGTCCAGTAGCTCGCGGCGTGCGTCCTGTTGCAGCGGTGCCAGGAGCCCGTCGATCACGTAGACGCCGGGCTCGATGGTGAAGACCTGGCCGGGCTCGATCACCGATGTGTTGCGCAGAAACTTGTTCTCGGGACGGGGCGGCCGGAGCTTCATGCCCGCGTCGTGGACCGTGATGCCCAGGGAGTGCCCGAGGCCATGCGGGAACAGCGCGCGCGTGATGCCGCGCTCGACGAGCTCCTCCGGACTCCCACGCCCGATGCCGAGCGTCTTCAGCAAGGCTGCGATCAGCCGATGCGCCTCGTCGTGCAGATCCTCGTATGGCATCCCCGGGCGGATGCGGCTGACGATCTCGAGCTGGACCGCATCGAGCCCTTCGACGAGCTCGCGGAAGCGCGTGGCGGCAGCGCCGGTGCCGCGGACGTAGGTGCGCGTGATGTCGCTGCCATAGCCGAGCACCTTCGCACCCGCATCGATCAGGAACGACGTGTCGCCCTCGACGCGCGCGCGCTGGTAGGCCACGTAGTGGAGCACCGCGCTGTGCGCTCCGAGCGCCACGATGTTCTGGTACGGCGCGCGCGCTTCGTCCTGCTCCGAGCCCTCGAGGAAGGCGAGGTGTAGCGCGAGCTCCGACGGGGAACCGGTCGCGAACCGCGTGCGCGCCAGCTCGTGGCCTGCGACCGCCCGCCGGCTCGCCTCGACGAGGCATTCGACCTCGTACGCCGTCTTCTTCGTGCGGGCTTGATCGAGCGCCGCGATCAGCTCGGGCGGATTGACGCTGCCCGCGGGCGCCGTGCCCTGGTCGCGCGTGATCACCGCGACGCGCCCACCGGGGAGCGCATCGCCTGCCATGCCCGGCTTCACCTCGATGACCTCGAAGCCGGTCCAGAAGTGATCGCTCTCCGGCGGCGCTGCCATCTCCCAGAAGTCGTCGGTCACCGTGCGCACGAGGCGCGGCTTGTGACCCGGTCGCACCACCACGTAGGCATCCGCCTCGACGAGCGGGCACCAGTGCGCGTATGCCGGCGTCGGCGACAGCGGCCACGCCTGGTCGTCGAACCGATTCTTCATCGTCGCCGCTCCGCTGCACAGCACGATCGCGTCGAACGCGTGGGTGGCCATCGCGGCCTCGTAGGCCTGCTGCAGATAGGCGAGGTGCTGAGGGTAGGTCGCGGCGTAGCTCACGCGGGCAGCCTAGCACCGGCGGAGCAGGGTACTGTCGGCGGGTGACTTGGTTCGCGCTGTTCGTGGTGTGCAGCCTTGGCGCTGCATACCTGTTGGGACCCTCGATGCGCCGGAGCGCGATCGCGAAGCGGATCGAATCCGGGAGTCGCACGATCGCGGATCGAACGAGCGTTACCCTGACGGGGACGATGCGCGCTCTCGGTGACGAGCTCGTGGAAGCACCGCTGTCGGGGCGGAAGGGCATCGTCGTCTATGCACATGCCGAGCTCCCCGAGGTGGATCCTCGCGGGGGTGGCACGGAGAACGTCACGCTCACGACGCGCGCGATGGTGCCATTCGCGCTCGAGACCTCGTCGGGAGACGTGCTCGTCGACGGGACCGAAGCCGACGTGGTGTTCGCGCCGCAGCGCGTGCCGAACCGATCGAAGGAGCGCGAGCGCGCATTCGTGGTCGCGCATGGCCGGCGCGCCGAGGTGGCGGCGGTGGCGACATTCCGCGAGCTCGTGCTGGTCCCCGGGCTGCGCGTCGCAGTGCACGGCATGGCGATCGTCGAGGCCGATGACACGACGGCCGAGCGCGGCTATCGCGACGGTGTGCCGACGCGCACGCGCTTGGTCGCGCACCCCGACTATCGGATCTCGATCGGTCGCCCGCGCGACTAGGGGCAAGGATCGGTGAGCGCGCCGGGTGCGGGCACCGTCGGCACACCGTCGCGCAGGTAGGTCGCGAGGAAGCAGCCGTACTGGTGCTTCACGGTTTCGAGCTGGCGATAAATGTAGTGCGAATTGATGATGCCGTCGCCCGTGAACTGGACGGCGACGCGCGTCTTGCCGTCGCGGTTGCCCTTGACCGGATAGCTGATGAGCCCGTCGAGGTTGTCGACGGCGAGCGCGTCCTGCATCGACGGCCACACATTGGTGCCCGCCTGTTCGTTGCCGTACGCGAGCGCCGCGGCGTCGTAGATGTTGATCGGGAAATATTCGTCGTCGGCTGCCGTCGGCTGATAGACGTGGCGAGCCAGGGCGCCGGGCAGCGGGCGACGGCCGAGGCGCGCCATGTACGCCATGGGCTCGGCGATCTCCCAGCCGAGCGCCATCATGTTGAGCGCGGGGTGGACGAACGAGATGGTCTCCTCGTCGGCGCCGAGCGCGGTGGCGAGGAGGCTCTTCGCGCCGGGCACGGTCGCGGTGTCGAGGATCATCAGGTTCCAGAATCCGCCGGCGCCCGTGGGAACGAGCGCGCCGAACCGCGGCTCGACGGCTCCGACCATGTTCGTGTACATGCCGCCCATCGACTGACCGCCTGCCATGAGCTTGGTGGCATCGAACTTGTGCGTGACGGCATCGCCGCACCCCGCCACGGTGGCGGCCGGAATCTCGAGGGCGAGGAGCGCGTCGAGGAACAAGCGCTGCTCGATCATGCCCTGCTGGAACACGTAGGGGAACGCGGTCAAGTTGTTGATGTTGAGGTATGCGGTGTCCTTGGCGCCGGGCAGGCGCTCGGGGTTGACGGGCATCGCGGCCGACGCAGCGGCGATGCCGTGACGCGCGACGACATAGCCGGGGCCCTTGCCAAGCTCGGGCATGTCGGCCGACGTCGACGAATAGCCGAGATCGACGATGCCCGTCGAGACGCCGCCCGAGCCGTGAAAGAACTGATACAGCGGCCAGCCGTTCGCGGGCATCGTGCCCTTGGGGAGCGTGATCGTCAGGGGGACGCTCATCTCGCCTTGCTTCATGGGGACGTCGTTGGCGTCGACGACGAACCGGCCCTCGGTATCGAACGGCTGCGTGCCCTTCTGAAACTGCGGCATCGTGATCGTGCCGCGCAGTACGCAAAAGCCATCGTAGGTGTTGCCGCCCGAGAGCGCGAGCCCCTCGATGGTCGGGCTGTGTGCCTCGCGCACCGCCTCCGAGCGCGCCTGCGCACGTGCGATCTCGTCGCTCGTGGTGAACACCGTTGCGACGAGCACGTCGTCCTTGTCGATACCCTTCGCCTCGAGCGCGGGCCACAGCGGTGCGTACAGGTCGGCCGCAGCACCGCCGCGTTCGCCGTCGGGGACCTTGCCGTCGGCGAGCGACGCGAAGGCGCTCGGTGCCGCGAAGCCGGGCGCGAACGCCGAGCGCACGACGTAGGCGTACGTGGTGTTGGCGCGCAGCACGATGCCCGGCCGCGGTGCGAGTGCGACCAGCCCCTTCGGACTGTAGATGTCGACGGGCAACGTGGACGCGACGATCGGATACGTGGTGCCGAGCTCGGGTGAGTCGGGATCGATGTCGATCAACATCGCGGCATCGCTGTCGGGCGGAATCACCTCGGTGATGTTGCGCGCGGGGACCTCCTCGGTGAACCGCACGTACGCGGTCGGCATCGTCGGCCAGCCGCGGCGATCGAAGGCGACCGTCACGAGCGCGTTGAGGAGGGGAACATTGCGCGGGTTGGGGAACTGGGCGATGTCGGGCGCGCCGTCGGCCACGAGCCGCAGGTCCGACGGGAACGGGAAGTCCCAGAAGGTCTCCGCCGCGAGCGACCCGTCGAGCTCGAAGTGGACAGTCTTGCTCGGCTCGTCGTCTCCCCCACACGCGGCGATGAACAGGACAGCTGCAAACAGGCTAGCGCGCATCGGCGCTAGTATAGCTAGCCCGAGATGGTCTTGCGGGGACGTCGGCGACGAGTCGGTGTCGCCGCGGCCTGGCGGACGCGTTCGAGGATCGCGGATGCGAGGTTAGCGTCCTCCGGCAGGAACGCGATCAACGGGTCGTTGAGCAGTGACCGGTCGCGCTCCGAGACGGCGCCGACGATGACGAGCTGGGCCGTGTTCTCGGTCTCGAGCCCGCGCTGGTACATGCAGAGCTCGAGGGCATTCATCACGCCGCGCATCTGCGCATCGATGAACACCAGGTCCGGGTGGTCGCGGTTGAGCTTGTGGGCGGCGTCGGTGCCTTCACTCGCGATCTCGACCGCGGCCGCTGCATAGGCGCGCCGTGCGAGGCTCCACATCCAGCGCGCTCGCGCGGCGTCATCTTCGACGACGAGCACGCGGATGGTGCGCGTCTGCTTGCCTTCGCGCTCGATGATCGCGTCGAGCTGCGCGAGCGCTTCCTTGGCGGACGGCGGGCGCGCGCCTGGAGACTTGGCGAGCAGCCACTCGACGAGGTCAGACAGGTCGACTGGCAGATCGTCGCGCAGATCCCCGAGCCGGGGCGGAGGCGCGTGGCCGTGACCGCGCAGCTCGGCCTCGTGGTCGCCGCCGCCGAAGGGCGGTGTGCCGCATGCCATTTCGATCGCGATGCAGCCGAGGCCGTACAGGTCGATGGCCTCGGCGGCGGCCGGGTTCAAGGCATCGACGTCGCCGCGGACCACCTCGGGCGCGAGCACCTGACCGAGTGGCCCGAAGGCCGGGACCTGCGAGAGCGAGAACCGGCCGAGCACGATGCGCCCGGTATTGTCGATCTCATCTCCGCGCCGCCCTTCGGCGCCGCTTTGCGCACCTGCAATGCCGGTGCTTGCGATCAGCGTCGTCGCGCCCGAGATATCCCCGACGGCGATCCCCGCCTCGTGCGCGCGGGCGACCGCCGCGAATACGGTGCGCAAGAGCGCCAGGTAACGCGCCGGCGGCAGCGGTCGTGCGAGCAGGTCGCTCAGCAAGGTGCCTGACACGCGCTCCCCGACGACGTATTCGACGCCATCATGGTGCCCCATGCCGTAGATCGCGACAGCGCAGGGATCGCTGACCGCGGCGCAGCGGCGCGCCTCGAGGATCATCGAGGGATTGCCGGCATCGCGCCAGGCGAGCTTCACCGCGACAAGGCGATCCAGCAGCATGTCGCGCGCCTCGAAGACAACGCCGGTCTCGGTACGCGTGAGCTGATCACGGATCGCGTACACGCCGGCGATGAGGTCACCGCGGTTTAGCGCGGGACTCGAGCTATCCCGGTAGCCCGGCGAGAGCTCCATCATCAAACCGTTGTCGCACGCGCTCAGGTCTCGAGCAATCGCCACATGTACCAGCACGCGATCGAGCGATAGGGACGCCACGGCGCCGCGAGCTTGATCATGCGGTCGGCCTCGGGCAGAGCGCGCAGCTTGAAGTGACGCTGCATACCCTTGCGCACGCCAAGGTCGCCCACCGGCAACACGTCGGGCCGGGCCAGCGAGAACATGAGGAACATGTCGACGGACCACGGGCCGATGCCTCGCACGGGGAGCAGCATCGCGGAGATCTGGTCATCGGTTGCCTTGGGGAGGCGCGACGGCACGAGCTTCTTTTCGACGACGTGACGCGCCAAGTCCTTGATCGCCGCCGCCTTCGCCCCCGAGAGACCCGCTCCGCGCAGCTGGGTATCGGGCGTCGCGAGGATGACCTCCGGCGCAGGGAACTTGCCGCGCGGATAGAGCTCGAGGAAGCGCCCCCAGATGGTGTCGGCCGCCTTGCCCGAAAGCTGTTGCGACACGATCGCCCGTGCGAGCGACTGCACCGGATTCGGGCGCGGGGCGATGGTCGGATGCCCGTGCAGCTCGACGAGCGGTGCCAGCCGCGGATCGGCGGTGGTCAGGTGCGCGACGGCAGGCGTCCAGTCGACGAGGCGGGCCATGCGCGCTGAGCTTGCCACGTAGCCGCGGGCCTGGCTTGCACGCCCTTGCTCACGGCCATGACATGAGCACGGCGCCACCGGCGACCATCGCGGCCCCGAGCAGCTCGACGCGCCGCGGTCGCTCACCGATCAACCAGGCGAGCCCCGCCGCGAAAAGCACCGACGTGTTGCGGAGCGTGAGCACGTAGCCCGAGCCTCCACGGGCCAGGGCCTCCATGAGGATCAAGAACGAGCCGCCGCACACCAGGCCCATGAGCATGATCCGCGGTGCGCGGGCTTGGGTGAGCTCGACGAGCTTCGCGCGCCCACTGCTGCCGATGCGGATGATGTTGATCACCGCCGACAGCCCGAGCGATAGCGCGAACGTCGCCGAGGGATTCGCGTACTCGCGGAGCGCGGCCTTGTAGGCAAGGTGATAGCCCGCGATCGATGCCGCACACGCGATCGCCCACAGGATGCCAGCGCGGTGACGGGGATTGCCGCCGCCCCACGACCCCAGGCTCGACAGCGTGAGGCCGAGCAGCACCAGCAGGCTGCCCGCCGTCGACGCGGTCGTGACGCCCTCGGCGAACAGCACGATGGACATCGGCCACACCACCAGCACGGCCCCACCACGCGAGACCGTGTACACCGCACCCAGGCGCCCGAGCTCGATGGCGCGTGCGAGGGTCGCGAAGTAGACCGCTTCGAACAGGCCCGCGAGCACCGTGTAGCCCGCGCCTCCCCACGTCGTGAACGGCGCCTCGCCGAGTGCCCAGCGGATGGCGGCGATCACCGACGCGAACGTCGCCGCGAAGGCGATCGCACCGACGAGCCCGCGATCCTTGTCGGGCTCGACGCGGAGCAGCGCATTCCACCCGGCATGGAGGAATGCGGACAGCAGCACGAGCGCGACGATCACGCGCGTACGCTACAGCAGCACGCCGGTGAGGATCATCCGCGCGACCATGAAGTAGATGACGATGCCGCTGACGTCGACGAGCGTCGCGACGAGCGGTGCGGACGCGTTCGCGGGATCCGCCCCGACCTTGCGGAGCAGGAACGGCAGCATCGAGCCGGCGAGGGTTCCCCACAGCACGCACCCTGTGACGCTCGCGGCGACGGTCATGCCGATCAGCGCGTAGTGCGCGCCATACGCGCCGGCCGCGCCCCAGATCAACACGCGGAGCGAAGCGAAGACGCCGAGCGCCGCACCGAGCGCGAACCCGATGATCAATTCGCGCCGGAACACGCGGAACCAGTCGGCGGCGCGCACCTCGCCGAGCGCCATCGCACGGATCACCAGCGTGGAGGCCTGACTGCCCGAGTTGCCGCCGCTCGAGATGATGAGTGGCAAGAACAGCGCGAGGAGCGGGATTAGCTCGTGCTCGAAGAAGCCGAGGGCCGTCGCGGTCAACATCTCGCCGAGCAACAGGATGGTCAGCCACCGCCCGCGCTTCTCGATCATCATGCGCCGGCTGGTCTGCAGATACGGCATCTCGATCGCTTCGACACCGCCGTACTTGTGCGCGTCCTCGGTGGCCTCTTCCTGCACGACGTCGACGATGTCATCGACGGTGACGATGCCCTTCATGTGGCCATCGGCATCGACGACGGGGATCGCGGCGAGGTCGTGCTCGGCGAACACGCGCGACACGGTCTCCTGGTCCATGTCATCGGTGACCTTGATGACGTCGGTGGTCATGAGGTCGGCCACGCGCTTCATCGGATCGGCGACGAAGAGCTCGCGAAACGAGACCACGCCGAGCAAGCGCTGGTCGGGATCGAGCACGTACGCGATGTAGATCGTCTCGAGCTCGTCGCGCGCGCGGCGGTTCATGTAGCTGAGCGCCTCGCCGGCGGTCATCTCCGGGCGCAGACCCGCATAGCGTGTCGACATGAGACCACCGGCCTGGTCCTCCTCGTACGCGAGCAGCGCGGTGACCTCCTTGCGCGTCGGTGCATCGAGGAGCCCGAGCAACATCGCGCGATGGTCATCGCCCGCCTCCTGGATCACGTCGGCCGCATCGTCGGGCTCGAGCAGCCGCATCCACTGCCGGCGCAAGCCGGGGGGGAAGTGCACGAGCAGCGCCGCCTGATCCGCCGCCCCGAGGGAGACGAAGAAGTCCTCGGCGTCCTCGCGCGGCAACAGTTGCAACCCGTCGTGACGCTCGGTGAGATCGAGCAGCGGCCACGCGTCGCGCAGCTCGTCGGCGTCGAGTGACTCGTCCGCGACGTCATGGACCACCTCGTGGTGCTCCTCGTCGTCACCACGCTGCTCGGCGACCGCGCGGATCTCCGCGGTCAGCTCGTGCGCTTCGTCCGCGGTCAGCTCCACCAGGCCACCGTGACCAGCGGAACGCCGTTCGTAAAGCGTGCGCCTACGCGCTCCGAGTTCCTCTACCTAGAGGACGAAGCGAACCCCGAACGTCGCGCCGTAGGAGAAGCCACCGAGGTGCCAGGTCTCGGTCACGGTGGGATCGCAAAGGAGCCCCACGCAGTACGTCACCTCGGCCTCGACGTCATGTGTGGGCACGCCGTCGAGGCGGAGACCAAGCCGCGCCTGCACCTTGTCCGACAGCGCCCACGCGGCGGCGAGCTCTGCGGCGCCATACCCGTCCCAGAACCGAAGCTTGTCGGTGCCGCTCCGCGTTCCCCGCGCGGCGAGCACGGTGAGGTGGCGTGACCCCGCCTCGAGCGCCACCTCGAGGTCGAGGCGCGGATGTGGCGAGCGCCAGCCCAGCGCGATCTGTCCTCCGAAGGTCACAGTCTTGTGCGTCGACTCGCGCGCATAGCGATAGCCGGCGGTGGGGCCGAATCGCACGGGGCCAATGCGCACGCGGGCGGCGGCGGCGAGTGCGGCGCGAAACGAGGGATCGTTGTAGTGCTGTGTATCGTTGCGCGCGCCAAAGTCGCCACCTCCGGCGAATCCGCTCAGCGTGAAGTCAGCGCGCGGGATGCGAGGCGTCTCGTACGCCTTCTGTTCGATCGCGATGAACGTATCGAGCGACGGCGGGACGCACGCGACCTCGCGCAAGGTGCCGTTCTCGACGAGCCCGACCGACAGGGCGCCGTCCTCGCTCCAGTGCGCGAAGCAGCCGACCGGATGGCCTTCGCGATAGCGGCCGAGCGCGGCGCGCTTGCCGCTCGGATGCCAGAACGCCCAGATGCCGTCGGGCACAGATCTGCCGCCGAGGTCGACGTAGGTGCCGTGCGCCGCCGTGCGGCCGTTCGCGTGGAAACCCGTGTACGGACCTTCGACGCCCGCGGCCATCTGGGTCGGGGCGCCGATGCCGAGCGTGCTCGCGAACGTGCGCCCGGGCGTGCTGATCTGCGCCATCGTCGACGTCTGGTTCGTGCAGTACTGCGCACGCGTGATCGGCGCGCCTTCCGTCACGAGCCGCGTGCCCGGCGGGCACACCGACGTCACGGTCGCGCATGCGCCACCCAGGACCAAGACCAACACCGACTTCATGTGGGCACGTTACGTGTGGCGTGGTGCGGCGCCCAACTCGGCGGCGATGGCATCGCCTCACGCATGCGTGCTGCGCGTTGCAGGCGGGTGTCGCAGATATCTTCTCCCACGCGCCCTCAGGGAAACCCGGGCAGGGACCGTGCCGCGTGCATGGTCAGGACCGCGGAGTAGGTTAGAACCATGGGAGGCGACGACAGGGCTCAGCAGGAAGCGCGCCGCGCCGCGGGGTATTTCTCGTGTGCGATGGTCGTGGCGACCTCGCTCGCGATCCTGCTGCTCGTGTGGCGGGAACTTCCGTGGAGCTGGATGCTGTATGCCTCCGCGCTCGCAACCGCCTGCCTTGTGCTCGTCCTTGCTGCGACCCGGCTCGCTCGGTGGGCGAGCCTCTCGATCATCGCGCTCGAGACCCTCCTTGCGCTGGTAGGAACGTGGGCGGCTACCGCAGCGCAAGCGGCAAGCGGTCACCCCTTCGCGCCGTTCACCGGCCAGAAACTGCTTGCCTTGCTCATCGGCTTGCTGTGCCCCTCGTTCCCGCTCGGTGCCGCGCTCATCGCGATCGTTACGCTCGCCCCGATCGTTCAGGCGAGCCTGTGGACTGCCGAGATTCGCGCAGCGATGCCCATCTACGAACCGTGGCAGACGCTCGCGATCTGCGTCACGTCGGCAGTGCTACTCGGAATCCGACAACGCCATATCGCCCGAGGTGAGGCACTCGCGCAGCTCTGTGCCGAACGCGCATGGTTCGAGCGCATCTCGCAACTCGGGGGCATCGTCCGCGAGCGGATGCAACGGCCTCTGGATGACCTGCACACTGGCGCGGCAGCGATCACGCGCCGGCTGCCCGAGGACGAACGGTCGCGGGGGCGGATGGACCGTGCCCTCGCGCGGTTGCAGCAGCTGTCGGATGTGCTCGGACAATTCGAGATGGATCGGAGTGGGCGCAGCTCGTCGGCGACGAGCGCACAAGTCCCACGGACGGACGCGATCGAGGCCCGCCGCGCGACCCTGGGCATCGGCGTGATCGCCGCGCTCGGCGGGCTCGCTTCGCTCATCGCCATGCAGGCGACGGGACTGCCCATGGGGCCGGGCCTCGTCATCGTGGGCGGAGGTGCGCTCGGCATTACGGCCGCGTTCGCACTACCGCAGCTATCCCGAAGCGCTTACATCGTGGTGTTCGCAGTCGCCTCGACACTGGCCGTTCTCGGGGTGCTCTGGAACAACGACAATATGGCCGCCGGTGGCCACTTCGAGGCATTCCCCGGCATCAAGGTCGGCGTCTTGGTGGTGGCGTTGCTCGCCCCCAGTGGTCGCATCGGGGCGTTGCTGATCGCCCTCATGATCTTCGGCCCGATCGCCGAAACCTATCTATGGTGGTCCGCCGAGCAGCGTGCCCGCATGCCGCTCTTGGAGCCGTGGTTGACGGGCATGCTCGGCCTCGCGGCGTTCGGCTTGCTTGTGGCCCAGCGACGCAGGTCCGCACGTATGCACGATCTGGCGCGCGTTCGCGCCGAGCGGGATGGGCTGGCGCGTGTCGCGAGCTTGGTGCTCTCCCTCTGGGACCTCGCGCGGACGCCGCTTCAGACCCTCATGATGTCACGCGAGCTCATCCACGACGAGGAGTGCGAGTCCGAGCTCGGCGTTATGGACGCAGGCATCGCGGAGCTGCGAGAGCTGCTGTCGACGCTGCCCGAGCCAGCACCGATTCCCGTTGACCATTCCTTCGACGCCCTCGAACGCATCGCTCGCGCAACGCGCGAAACGCGCGAGGTGCTTAACCCCCGTTCGCCGCGTCGACCCTGACGAGACCTGCTCGCGCTGGGCCCAGAACGTGGATAGCGCGGACCACAGACGCTCGGAGGCCTTGCGTGACACGACGGCGCATCGATCGAAACACGAACGCGAGGTGTTCGATCGCGCAGCGAGAGACGTCCCCTGCCCGGGGCAACCCGACTGGGTTAGAGCGCGTTGTCGCCAGCGTTCTTCTCCCACGAGCCGTACATCGAGTTCGGCAGCAGGACGAAGTCCCGGCCAAAGCCGTCGAACGCGCGCTCCGCTTGCGTCCGGACGTCCTGCGTCAGCAGCGGGAAGTCTTGGATGTTGTCGCCCACGAACAACACGATCTCGAGCGGCGGCAGACTCGCATCCGCGGTGCCGCTCTTCACGGCCCCGAACCGCGGATTCTTGTCGCTCGTCGTAGTCTTGCAGAACACCCCATCGTGCGGGATCCCCGCCGCGTCGAGGTTCGCAATCGTCGGCGCACACTCCGTCGCCGCGGCGCGATTCGTGACGAACACGACCTTGCCGCCGAGCTCCTTCACGCGGCGCGTGAATCCGAGCACGCCATCGAGTGGTGTCGCGGCCTTCCGCTCGACCCACGCCGTCCAGCTCGCCGGCGAATAGCCGAGCCCGAGATTCATCCGCTCCTGCTGATACTGCGAGTTGTTCAACGTCGTCTCGTCGATATCGAGCACCACACCCCAGCTCGCGCCGACCCCCGTGGCCACCTTCGCCTCGACTCGCGACGTCGCGAGCGCATACGCCTGCGCCGTGAGCGCGCGCCGCTCGGCCGAGCGGCGGTACCACGTCAGTCCGAGATCCGTGTCGACCGGCAGCTCGCTGTCACAGGTCCCCGTGCACGAGAGCTTGAGCCGTGCGTGTTTGCCGTCGGCAGGCGTCGACCCGCTGCCGAAGCTCATCTCGACCAGATAGAAGCCCGGCGTCGAGATCGTCACGTCTCGTAGCTTCGAGAGCTTTCCGTAGCCGCTGTCCTCGTCCGTCGCGATCGTCTTCGGATACGAGCCATCGGCGAGCCGTGGCCCATACACCTTGAGCACCGTGTCGAGCCCGGTGCTCGTGCCTGCCTGCATCACCTCGAGCGACACGCGCGTGCCCTCCATCGCATAGAACACGTAACCGCGGCGCGGCACGGCCGAGGACAGATTGCCATCGACGGTGCCGGGGCGGATCCGGGCGGTGACCTCGATGCCGACCGTTCCGTCGGCCTTCTCGTCGGCGCCCTGAATATCTGCCGCGCCGTCCAGGGTCAGGTCGTCGTCGGTACACGCGACAGAGCTGAAGGAAAGTAGAAACAGAGCGAGGAGCTTGCGCATGATGCCCGCGCCTCGTGCACCGCCCGTGCCGGGCGACCTGCCCGCGATCAGCGCGTTTGCGGAGCATCGCCGCGGCAACTGCGTTCGCCGTGGCAGCTGCATCGACCGCTTTTGCTGCTATCTCGCGAAAGCGCCGCGACGAAGTTGTTGCTCGTGCCCCGAAGACGTTCGAACCGCGCAGCTCACGAGCAACGGACTACCCCGGGAACGCGCCGCGCCGCAGCTGTCGCTCGAGCCAGAAGGCTCCGAGGGGCAAGATGGCGGCGAGCATCGCGGTACCACTGGCCCGCGCGCGCCACTGCTGTTCGCTCGACACGCCGATGAGCGCGATGACGAAGAGGACGAACAAGAGGCCGTGGACGCGTCCGAGATGCATGACGGCTTCGGGCTGGCCGGCGAGGTATTTGAGGGGCATCGCGACGCCCAGTAACCCGACATAGGACAGGCCTTCGAGCAGGCTCACGATGCGGAACCTTCGCAAGGCAGAGGACGATGCGGGCAAGGTCACGGGAGCTCCTTAGCAGGCAGTTGCCGGGGTGCGCAGCGAGGCAGGTCGTCGCAGGTTCGGCGAACAAAGTCGAAGGGCTCGTCGAGCACGATCACCTCGACGATGCGCCCGAAGAGGAACAGCAACGTGAGGGCCACCGCGAGCAGCCGGGCGCGCTCGAGCAGTCCGGTTCGGTGGGGCGCAGCGGGTGCTCGCGGGGCGGGCGACGCGTGCAGGGTCATTAGGGTGCTCCGGCGCGGATGAACCGCACGAGCTCGTCGAGCTCGGTCGCCGACAGGTCCGGGTGGGCGGGCATCAACGGACTCAGGCCGACGCTAGCGCCACCGTCGATGATTACGGCGCGGATGCGCTCGTCGGTGGTAGCGCGTTGCCACGCAGGATTGCGGAATGCGCGCGGGCGCGACGTGAGGGACGTCGCCGCGATCCCGTCGCCGTCGCCGCCCTCGCCGTGGCAGCTCGCGCAACGCGCGCGGTACGCGGCGGGTGCATCGACGACGAGGGGCGTTGCGGGGGGCGTGACCGCCGCCGACGTCGACACGCGCGCCGCGGGGCGGCCCCACGGTAGCCCTGGCCAAGGGACGAGCATGGTGACGACGAGGAGCCACGCTCCGACGGTGCGCGTGACGAGGCGATGCTTGTCGGCGGCGAGGGTGCGGCGCGCGACGCGTGCGGTGCCTGCGCGCAGGAGGCCGAACGACATGGCCATGCCGATCGGATGGATGACGCCGAAGAACAGGAGCACGGGCTCGGCGCGCATCGCCGCCCAGCCGCCCTTCCACGCCGCCGACACGATCGGGGAAGCCCACAAAGCGAGCACGAGGCCGAGCACGAGCTGCACGCCGGCGAGGTGATCGAGCGTGGTGACGAGGCGGGCGTGGCCCGGTCTCCAGTCCGTGCCACGGCGCAGCGCGACCAGCGAGATGGCGAGCGTGAACATCGCCGCGAGGACGAGCGCCCAGCGCACCCAGGAGTGCGCGAATAGGGTGACCGTGTAGAGCACGCGCCAACCCTAGAGCCTCGCGGCGCCGGCGAGTGTGAAGAAGCGTTGCTGCGCGGTGAAGCTCGCTACGAAAGGAGCCCGCGACCCACGCGCGGTGGGTATCGCAGCTACTCGACCCAGGTGCGCTTGATCGTGCGCGAGGCGATCACGAACAAGGTGCCCGCGACGACGTAGACCGCTGGCTCACGCAGCGTAGAGGTCGTGCATCGTCACGCACTCGAGGCCCTGAGCGCGGATGCTCTCGACGACGCGTGGCAACGCATCGAGGGTCCACTGCTGGCCCTCGTGGAACAACAGGACGTCACCCGCGCGAACCCCACCGTTGACGCAGCGCGCGACGATGGCGTCGGCGTCGCGTTCGCCATGATCGAGGGTATCGATCGTCCACAGCGCGACGGTGTAGCGAGCCGAGAGTAGCGAGAGCATCGAACGAACATCGAGCGAGCCGTGCGGCGGACGTACCCACGAACGCCCCGAGAGCTGCCCCCCGATCGCGTCGTCGGTGCGCGCACACTGATCGAGGAGCTCGGCGTGCCCGAGCTGCGTGAAGCGGCGGTGGTCGTAGCCGTGGCTCGCGATCTGATGACCACGCCGCCGGTACTCGTTGACGAGGCGAGGATGGTCTTCGGCGCGCGCGCCCACGAGGAAGAACGTGGCTGGAACGCCGAGCTCGTCCAGGACATCGAGGTAATCCGGCGTCATGTGATCCGGCCCGTCATCGAAGGTGAGGGCGACGCGGTTCGCGACGACCGGGCCACGGCGAAGAATGCCGGGGACACGATCGAGTACGGCGTCCCGAATGCGTGCGCGAAGCGAGGTCATCACCCCTGGTGGATACGGGGCATCCGGCACGGCGACAAGGCGGTGTGAGGCCCCCTAACCGAGCCAGCACCCTGGGCGACCGAGCACACCACTCCGCGCACGCTGGTAGGTCACCGCTCGGCGAAGTGTGCTTTGAACGTCTCGCGTAACTCGGCCTTCTTGAACTTGCCCGCACTCGTGCGCGGAATCGCCTCGAGGAACACCACTGCATCCGGAAGCCAGAACTTGGGAAACCGCGGCGCGAGGTGCGCGCGCAGCTCCGCCTCGGTGACGTGCATGCCGGGCTTGAGCACGATGGCCGCGAGGGGGCGCTCGCTCCACTTGACGTGCGGAACGCCGATCACCGCCGCCTCCTTGACCGCAGGGTGCCCCATCAACGCGTTCTCGAGCTCCTGCGATGCGATCCATTCCCCGCCGCTCTTGATGAGATCGGCGATGCGATCGGTGAGCTGTACGAAGCCATGCTCGTCCATGCGTGCGACATCGCCGGTGCGGAACCAACCATCAGCGGTCCACCGCTCGGGCGTGTGACCACCGGCATAGCTGGCTGCGATCCACGGGCCGCGCACGAGCAGCTCGCCCGACGTCTTGTCATCAGCAGGGACATCCCCTGCGTCGTTGCGCACGCAGACGTCGACGAGCGGCGGCGGGACACCCTGCTTCGCCCGCAGACGGTACTGCACGTCCGCAGGGGCGTCCTCGAGGTGCGGTGGCACGCGGGAAACCAGACCGATCGGGCTCGTCTCCGTCATGCCCCACGCGTGGAGGAGCCGCAGCCCGAGGCGATCGAAGTCGCGGATCAACTGTTCGGGGGCCGCGGCGCCACCGACGATCATCCGTAGCCCGGGCTGCAGTTGCCACGCCCCCGGCGTCGCATCGAGTGCTTCACGAATGCCGAGCCAGATCGTCGGCACACCGGCCGCGACGGTGACGCGCTCGTTGGCGAACAGCTCGAGGAGGCTCGCCGCGTCGAGGTGGGGTCCCGGAAACACGAGCTTGGTGCCGATCATCGTGCACGCATAGGGCAGGCCCCACGCGTTGACGTGGAACATCGGCACGACGGGGAGCAACGTGTCCGCGCGCGACAGAGCGAGCGAGTCGGGCAAGGGCAGGACGAGGGTGTGCAACATCGTCGAGCGATGCGTGTACACGACGCCCTTTGGTTTGCCGGTCGTGCCGCTCGTGTAGCAGACCCCGAGCGGGTCGGTCTCGACGAGCGAGGGCAGCTCGACGTCGGCGTGGGCCGTGGCGAGGAAGGCCTCGTAACCCTCGTGGGCGCCATGGTTGCCGACGACGATCACGCGCTCGAACTTCGCACCGCTCGCGACGACCTTCTCGTAGAGGGGCAGCAGGACGTCGTCGACGAGGAGGATGCGATCCTGTGCATCGTTCGCGATGAACGCGATGTCGTCGGGCGATAAGCGCAGGTTGAGCGTGTGCAGACACGCCCCCGCGAGAGGGATCCCGAAGTACGCTTCGAGGTGCTCGGCATGGTTCCACATCAGCGTGGCAACACGGTCGCCGCGCCCGATGCCCGCGCCCACCAGCGCTCGCGCGAGTTGCCGCGCCCGCGCGGTCACGGCGCCGTAGGTCGTGCGCACCACGCTCTTGTCGGGCCGCCTCGAGACCACCTCGACGTCGCGGTGCCACTTCGCCGCGCGATCGACGATGAGGTCGATCGTCAGCGGCACATCCATCATCGTCGCCATCACCATGGCAAGACGGTAGCCGATCGCGGGGGCTACTGGATCGTCGAAGCGGTCACCGTGATCACGGTGTCGTCGTGCGCGGAGATCATCGGATACTGCGTGTACCAGCTGCCGCCGAGGTTGCGCGTGATCGTCGAGCGATCGATCCGGATGTCGCCGGTGTGGTTGTTCGACACGAAGAAGATCGCGCTGCCGTGCTGGACGACGTCGTTGTCGGTGATCAGCGTGCCGCACAGCGACAGCGTCATCTCGTTGCCGTCGTTGTAGATCGCACCGCCGCTACCGCCGCCTTCCTTGCCGTTCTGCGGCGGATTGCCGCCCTCCCCGATCGCGTGGTTGTGGGAGAACACGCTGTTCAGGATCGACCACGACACGCCGATGCTGCTGACGCCACCGCCGTTGCTGCACGTGTTGCCATAGCCCTCGGCGCCGCCGAACGTCGAATCGACGACGTACACCGGCTGGTCCTCGAATTGATCGAAAGCCCGTACGCCGGCACCGCCCACGTCGGGCCCCTTGTCGGCGCACACGTTATTGAAGAACCGCGACTTCACGATCCGCAATCGTCCGCCGCGCGCCCAGATCGCACCGCCGCCATCGTATTCGTCCTCGTTCTTCGAGTTGGCATCGATGAACGTGAGGTTCTGGACGGTGAGGCGCGGGTGGTCCTGGTTGTTGCAGTTCGGCGTCGTCCACTTCTGCGCCTGATCGCAGGTGTTCATGTAGAGGATGCGCGTGCGCCCGCCGCCGCTGAGCGTCACTTTGCCGCCGCCATCGATGACGATCTCGGGGCCCGTGTCGTTCACGATCTTTGCCGGGCGATCGAGCGTGATGGTCACCGGATCGGGACCACAGTCAAACGTGATCACACCGCCCGCCGCGACTGCAGCGATGAAGGCATCCCCGGTGCAGCTCTCCGGCGTTCCCGTCCCGACGACGGTGCGCGGGTTCGAGCTATCGGCGAGCCCCGCACCTTGCGGCACCGGGCACCCGCCCTCCGGGTTACCGGCAGCGGGGCCTTCCTGCGGATCCGTCATCGGATCCTCGACACCGTCATCGCTGCCGCACGCAGCGAGCACGCAAACCGCGAGCATCGAAAAGCGGGCCATGAGACCTCCCGCCTCCAGTGTACGCGCTATTTGACCTGGTAGTTCTGATAGACGGGGGCCGGCGCCGCGCCCGTGAGCTCCGCGTCGGCAAAGTCGACCGATGCCTTCGACGCGTGCGCGCCCTTCTTCATCTTCGTGCGCGCGGCCTTGGTCTCGTAGCTGTTCTGCTCGGCCACCTTGTCGACGTCGGCCATGAACGCCTTCACCTCGGTGGCCGTCGGCGGCTTCGCATCCTTCGCGGGGGCGATGTCGATCGCTTCGGTCAGGTACGACTTCACGAGCTTCTTCTGCAGCTTGCCGAACAGCTTCGGCGACGAGAACATGTCGACGGTCGCCACCTTGCCGTTGATCGCGACCGCGAACCCGACCATGCGGTCGCGCTCCTCGGCGGGCATCTTCGCGATCGCCGTCTCGATGGCCTTCTCGCGCTTGCCGAGCGTCCCGTCGGACTGCTGCGTGGCGACCTTGCGGTAGGTGTCTGTCGCGCTCGTGGTCTTGCGCTCCTGGTTCTTGCGCGCGACCTCATTCCACACGTCCTGCTGCGCCTCGTAGCTCGCCTGGTACCGAAGGCGGCCATGGGCGAGGGCATTCGCCGTGGCGAACGTCTTGCTGGAGTTGTCCCAGCGCCCATGCTCGACGCAGAACACCGGCACCTCTTGCGTGGTCTTCGCGGGGATCACGGTGTTCTTACCGATGATCCGATCCTGCTTGCCGCCGAGGATCACCTCGCCCGCGAGCAGGAACACCGGCTTCTCGGCGTCGTTGCGGAACGTCAAGCTATTGACGTTGCCCTCATCGAACTCGGTGATGCGGACCTGCTTGCTCGCCATACCTTCGTCGAGGACGAGCAGGTCGAGCTCCTGTTTCGGGAGCCCGGCCGCGGTGGCGACGATCGGCGTGATCGTCACGCTGTCCGCCTGGATCGGCGCGAGCAAGGTGGCCTGCTCCGACAGTGCCGCCTTCGGGCCAGTGACGACGGGGGGCGGTGTCGGCTTGGGCTCGGCGGAAGCGGTGAACGAGAAGAGCAACGCGATAGCGGACAGACCGGTGGCGTGACGCATGAGGCCTCCAAGGGGTGGAACGCCCTTCCGACACGTTCGATCTACCGCTCGTTGCTCGATCGGTTGTCAGGTCCACGTAAAGAGGCCCAACCCCGCGCGATCGGGCTACTTATTCGTGCACATGCTACCCGAGTGGAGGGTGTTCGCTCACGGGTCGGCGGTGCCCGTAATCCGAAGCTCGTTGCCTAGAAGCAACGCGCGAGTGCGCCCTTGCTTCCATCGATCATCGACGCCTTGATCGTGTCGACGTTGTAGCAACTGCCGCCGTCGTCGGGCCCGAAATAACCGGGCGGGGGGCCCGCGCACGTCGGCAGCAGCGTGAGCAGGGCCACCGCTTTCTTCGTCGTGTAGAAGTGCGCGACCACTACGCCCGCGGCGTGCCGTTCTTTTGCCGACAGCCCGATCTCCTTGGTCTGCACGCTCTTCTTGCCGGCGCGGACCTCGAAGAACATGCGCTCTGCCGGGAACCCGTCGACCTTCTCTCCCTTGGGCGCCTTCTTCCACGTCGCTCGCACGCGACACGCGGCCTTGCTCGGGCTCTTCGCGACGAGCGCCACGTACCCGCGCCTCGCGAGCTCGGCACCGAGCTTGCCGGTGGGCACTTCCTCGACGTTGCTGACCTTGCTCTGGAGGCGCACGAGGTCCTGGCCCTGTGCCTCCGACAGCACCGCCACCACGTCATCGTTCACGTCGCGCAACTCGGTGTACGCGATCGTGCCCCGGAGCTCGTCGATGGTGCCGCCGTCCTGCGTCTCCTCGCACCAGGTCAGCGTGGCGGGAACGGCGAACGTGTTGGTGGCCTCGGCGAACTGCGTCGGCGTGCCGTAGGTTGTCCCGGTGTCCTCGCAGATGCCGGTCGCAGATGCGATCGACGGGACCAATAACCCGAGCATCGGTAGGACGTACGTGCGCCGCGTCATGTCTAGATACGCACCACGGTATCAGCCTATTCCGCCGCTCGGGTGCCGCGCTCCCGCCCATCTCGCGCGGGCTGTGGTTTGCTCCGGCCATGTCGGCATTGACCAGCTCTCCCGCGTGGCGCGCGCTGTACGAGCACCAGCAGTCCATGGTTGGCGTTCACATGCGCGATCTGTTCGCGCGTGATCCCAAGCGGTTCGTCGCGATGTCGCGCGAGGCGTGCGGCCTGTTCGTCGACTTCTCCAAGCACCGCACGACCGCCGAGACGCTGAGGCTCCTGGTCGAGCTCGCGCGGCAGGCCAAGGTGGAGTACTGGCGCGATCAGATGTTCGCGGGGGCGCCGATCAACGGTACCGAAGGCCGCGCGGTCTTGCACGTCGCGCTGCGCAACCGCAGCAACCGGCCGATCCTCGTCGATGGCAAGGACGTGATGCCGGGCGTGAACGCGGTGCTCGCGAAGATGCGCGCATTCACCGAGCGCGTGCGCGACGGCGCGTGGAAGGGCTCGACGGGCCAGACCATCACCGACATCGTCAACATCGGCATCGGCGGCTCCGACCTCGGGCCCGTGATGGTCACCGAGGCGTTGCGCCCGTACTGGAAGCCGGGCCTGCGGGCGCACTTCGTGTCCAACGTCGACGGCACGCACCTCGCGGAGACCGTCAAGGACCTCGATCCCGCACGCACGCTGTTTATCGTCGCGAGCAAGACCTTCACCACGCAGGAGACACTCGCCAATGCGCAGTCGGCGCGCGCGTGGTTGCTCGGCACGTTGAACGCGGGCAACGACGCCGTCGCGAAGCACTTCGTCGCCGTGTCGACCAACGCGAAGGAGGTCGCCGCGTTCGGCATCGATACCGCGAGCATGTTCGAGTTCTGGGACTGGGTCGGTGGCCGCTACTCGCTGTGGAGCGCGATCGGTCTCTCGATCGCGTGTGTGATCGGCATGGATCACTTCGAGGAGCTGCTCGCCGGTGCACACGCGATGGACGAGCACTTCCGCACCACGCCGCTCGCCGACAACGTGCCCGTGCTGCTCGCGATGCTCGGCATCTGGTACGCCAACTTCTGGGGCGCCGCCTCGCACGCGGTGTTGCCGTACGACCAGTACCTCCACCGGTTCGCCGCATACCTCCAGCAGGGCGACATGGAGTCGAACGGCAAGAGCGTCGATCGCCAGGGCGCGCGCATCACCGACTACACGACTGGCCCGATCATCTGGGGCGAGCCCGGCACCAACGGCCAGCACGCCTTCTATCAGCTCATCCACCAGGGCACGCGGCTCATCCCGGCGGACTTCATCGCACCGATCGAGACCCACAACCCGATGGGGCAGCACCACCAGATGTTGCTCGCGAACTTCTTCGCGCAGACCGAGGCGCTGATGAAGGGCAAGACCCCGGACGAGGCGCGCGCGGAGCTCGAGGCGCAGAAGCTACCGGCCGAGCGGGTGGCCCAGCTCGTGCCGCACAAGACGTTCGAGGGCAACCGGCCGACGACCTCGATCCTCGTGCAGAAGGTCACTCCGACCACGCTCGGCGCGCTGATCGCCCTCTACGAGCATCGGATCTTTGTCCAGGGCATCGTCTGGGACATCTACAGCTTCGACCAGTGGGGCGTGGAGCTCGGCAAGCAGCTCGCCTCGAAGATCCTCCCGGAGCTGTCCGCACCGGGGTTGGTAAGCGCCCATGACAGTTCGACCAACGGTCTGATCAATTTGTGCAAGCAACGCGCGAAGTGACCTTCCAGCTCGACATGCCGACCTGACTACTCAGACCCCACCACACGGTAACACCGCGTAGGCACAGCGTTCGGGATCGGCATGCCGGATGCTCGGTGCGGGGCATGCGCTCGGCTGTTGCCCTCCTCGCTACCCCTCGCGATCACCAGCTGCCTCGACGACAAGCCGTACGACCCGGAGGACGGCTCCGGCTACGAGGGAATCGACGAGGACAACGACTCGAACACGGTCACGGATAGCTAGGCGGTGCTCAAGCGTCGAGCTCGGGGGCATCCCATTCCGTCGCCGGCGCGTTCCGCTTCTCGAGGCGCTCGAAGCTCAGCGTGAAGTACATGCCGCTCTTCCCCTGCTTCTCGAAGGCACGGACGGTGTACGCCGCCTCGGTGCTCGTGATGTCGCCGGACCACGCTGGGGTCGGGGCGGCGTCCTTCGGCGCTCGCTTCGTGGGGGCCGCAGGCTCGAGCGATCCGCGAAAGACATCGGGCGGGAACGTGTTCTTGTCACCGCGTGGGAGTGCGAGGCTGATCGCCAGTTGCTCCTCGCGGAGCTATCCGCGGATCTCGTACTGGGTCCCGTCGATGGTGCAGTCGCCATGGAAGCCCGGTTGGCTGGGTTTCTGCTTCTTCGCGTGCTCGAAGAGGTTTCCGCGATCTGGAAGCTGGTGCGCCATGGTGGGAGCACGTAGAACACAGGTGCGCGCACGAAGTCCATCGGGGGTTCGCACTCGCGTCTACGCCTATGTCTGATGATGCGCTCGACGTCCTGATCGCCGATGGAGTGATCGATGAAGTCCTCGGTCGGCTGAAGAGCGGCAAGGAGGCAAACATCTCGCTGGTCCGGCGCGGCGACGAGGTGTTCGCGGCGAAGGTCTACAAGGATCGCGCGACGCGCAGCTTCAAGAACAGTTCGGACTACAAGGAAGGCCGCAAGGTCCGAAATAGCCGCACCCAGCGGGCGATGGACAAGGGCGGTAGCTTCGGGCGCGACGCTGCCGAACAGGCGTGGAAGTCCGCCGAAGCGGATGCGCTCTACAAGCTGGTGGGCAGCGGGGTGCGCGTACCGGAGCCCCTGATGTTCTACGAGGGCGTGCTGCTCATGGATCTCGTGTGCGATGCCGAGGGCCGACCGGCGCCGCGCCTCATCGACGTCGCCATCGAGCGTGATGCGGCGCTCGGTGTGTACGCCGACCTCGTCGCGCAGTTGATCTCCATGCTGTGCTGCGACCTCATTCACGGCGACCTCTCGCCCTACAACATCCTCGCGAGCGCCGACGGCCCGACGATCATCGACTTCCCGCAAGTGGTCTCGGCTGCGCATAGCTCGCGCGCGGAGTTCTTCTTCCTGCGCGACTTCGACAACATCGTGCGGTTCCTGTCGGGCTTCGATCCGCGCCTGGCCGTGCACACCTCCGATGGGCGCGCGATCTGGCGCGCGTATGTGTCGCGAGAGCTGACGCCGCAGTTCGTGCCGCCGCCGCCACCGCCACCTCGCGCTACTCGTGGACCTGATCGGCGCGGCGACCGCAGCCGTGGCCGCGATGACCGGTCGTGGCGCGATGGGCGACCGCCGCCGCCGCGGCAGCCATACTCGGACAACCGAGCGTCGCGCGGCCCCAGTGGACGGCCACCGCAGCGGTTCGACGGTCCGTCTTCACAGGGCCCCGGTGGACGGCCACCGCAGGGTTCGGGCGCCCGACCGCCGCAGCGGTTCGACGGTCCGCCGCCGCCGCGAAATAGCCCTCCACCGCCCGCATCCAGGCAGTGGTCCGAGACCAGCGCGAGCATCTCGGGCCCTCCGGGTGGGCGCCGTCGGCGCAGACGCCGCTTCTGAGTTGTTGACCTGCCGGTGCGCTCGCGTCCGAGGCCCGCGATCAGGACGTCGCGCACGGGGTCGCCTTCGTTGACGAGGCTGCGGGCGATGCTCGCCACCACCGCGTGATCACCGAAAATGGAAACGGCGCCCGGATGAGGGGCGCCGCGTGGAGCTAGAAGCCCGACGTCGTTACTTCTTCGACGCCTCTTCCTTGGCCTTCTTCGCCTTCGCGAGGAGCTCCTCGCCGATGTTCGACGGGACCTCGGCGTACTTCGCGAACTCCATCGTGTACTCGGCCTTGCCCTGCGTGGACGAGCGGAGCGGCGTGGAGAAGCCGAACATTTCGCTCAGCGGAACCTCGGCGTCGACGCGCGCGGCGCCGTCCTCTTCGGTCGAGCCCATGACGATGCCACGGCGCTGCATGATCAGGCCGAGCATGTTGCCCGAGAACTCTGCCGGACCCTCGATCGAGACCTTCATGATCGGCTCGAGGATCTTGGGCTTCGCACGCGGGAAGAAGTCGCGGAACGCGCCGCGGGCAGCTTCCTGGAACGCGTTATCGCTCGAGTCGACCGCGTGGCTCTGACCGTCGTTGATGACGACGCGGATACCGACGCACGGCACGCCGAGGCGCGGGCTCTTCGGGATCATGGACTTGAAGCCCTTCTCGCACGAGGGGATGAACTCGCGCGGGATCGAGCCACCCTTGATCTCGTCCACGAACTCGAAGTCGCCCTCGAATGGCTCGCAGTAGCCGGCGACGCGGCCGTACTGACCGGAGCCACCGGTCTGCTTCTTGTGCGTGTAGTTGAACTCGGTGCGCGCGCCGATCGTCTCGCGATACGCGACCTGCGGCGGCGAGGTGACGACCTCGGCCTTGTACTCGCGCTTCATGCGCTCGATGTACACGTCGAGGTGGAGCTCACCCATGCCGGCGATGATGGTCTCGTTCGACTCGGGGTCGACGTAGCAGGTGAACGTCGGGTCTTCCTTGGTGAACCGGTTCAACGCCTTCGACATGTTGATCTCGGCGCCAGAATCCTTCGGCTTGATCGCGACCGAGATGACCGGCTTCGGAACGAACATCGACGTCATCGCGTAGTTGACGGTGCCGTCGGTGAACGTGTCGCCCGAGTTGCAGTCGACGCCGAACAGCGCGCAGATATCGCCGGCGCCGGCCTCGGTGATGTCTTCCTTGTCGTCCGAGTGCATGCGGACGAGGCGACCGACCTTCACCTTCTTGCCGTTGCGCGAGTTGACGATGAAGTCGTCCTTGCGAACCGTGCCGGAGTAGACGCGGATGTACGTCAGCTGGCCATACCGGCCATCCTCGAGCTTGAACGCGAGCATGACGAGCGGCTTGGTCGGGTCCGACGCGAGGACAACCGGCGCCTCTTCCTTGGAGAGGTCGAGCGCGACGTTCTCGACGTCGCGCGGCTCGGGGAGGTACGCGCACACGCCGTCGAGCAGGAGCTGGACGCCCTTGTTGCCGAGCGCCGAGCCCATCATGACCGGCGTGCACTTGAGCGCGATCGTCGAGTCGCGGAGGCACTTCCGGATCAGCTCCGGGGTGACCTTGTCCTCGAGCATCGCCTCGGCCATCTCGTCGTTCACGAGCGAGAGGCCGTCGAGCATTTCCTCGCGCATCTTCTCGCACAGCTCCTTGAGCGTGCCGGCATGGCCGTGCGGTGCGAGCGGGTGCAGCGCATCGGTCGGAATCGGACCGCGCTCGATCTGCTCGCCGTTCTCGCCGTGGAACGTGTACGCCACCATCTCGATCAGGTCGACGCAGCCCGCGAGCTTCTCCTCGAGGCCGATCGGGCACTGGATCATGATCGGGTTCAGCTTGAGCTTCTCGCGCAGCTGGTCGCGGACCTTGAACGGATTTGCACCGGTACGGTCGAGCTTGTTGACGAACGCGATGCGCGGAACCTTGTAGCGGCGCATCTGGCGATCGACCGTGTACGACTGTGACTGCACGCCGGCGACGCCGCAGAGCACCATGATCGCGCCGTCGAGGACGCGGAGCGAGCGCTCGACTTCGACGGTGAAGTCGACGTGTCCGGGGGTGTCGATGATGTTGATGTGGTGCTGCGCCTTGATCGGCGAGCTCGGGACGGCCATAACGGCCTTCGCCTTGGCGTCGGGCGGCCACTGGCAGAACGTCGCGGCGGACTGGATGGTGATGCCGCGCTCGCGCTCGAGCTCCATCGAGTCCATCTTCGCGCCGACGCCGTCCTTGCCCTTCACTTCGTGAATGGCGTGGATGCGGGCGGTGTAGAAGAGAATGCGCTCGGTCAGCGTGGTCTTGCCACTGTCGATGTGAGCCGAGATGCCGATGTTGCGGACTTTGGACAGGTCGGTGAGCACGGTGACGTCTCCAGATACCGGACCCTACGGCCCGGAGTTAAATGCGCGGGATTGCTACCTTGGCTGAGCGGCCAATGCAAGTGCCGACTGGGTGCGAGTGTCCCAAGGTTGATGCCACGCGATTTCAAGAGCTTGGACGGGCCACTTTGATACCCTCGAGCTTCCCCGTGGTGGCCACCGCTCGCTCCGAATGTCTCGACGACAACGACGTGAGCGAGTTCGTCTCGGGATCTCTCGCCAAGACCGCAGCATTGCGCGTAGAGAGCCACCTCGCATCGTGCCGCGACTGCCGGGCGCTTGTGGCGGCGCTCGCGGCGGACGCTGCGCATGATTCGAACGTCGCGACGGTCCCGCACGAGAAGTTCTCGCCTTCGCAGGTCACGGAGCTGCCCCGAAAGACGTTGACGGTGGGCGATCGCGTTGGCCGCTACCTGGTGCTGTCGACGCTCGGCACGGGCGGGATGGGCGTGGTGTTCGCTGCGTACGATCCCCAGCTCGACCGCAAGGTGGCGCTCAAGCTCCTGCGCTCGGGGATCCAGTTGCCGAGCAAGGACGCGCAGAAGCGGCTCAAGCGCGAGGCGCAGGCGATCGCGCAGCTCTCGCATCCCAACGTCGTCGGCGTCTATGACGTCGGCACCACCGACGACGGCGATCTGTACATCGCGATGGAGTTCGTCGAGGGCGACACGCTGACCACGTGGCTCAAGGCGTATCCCCGGACCTGGCGCGAGATCCTCGACGTGTTCCTGCAGGCGGGCAGGGGCCTCGTCGCCGCGCATGGCGTCGGCCTCTTACATCGCGACTTCAAGCCCGACAACGTGCTCGTCGGTGGCGACGGGCGCGTGCGCGTGACGGACTTCGGCCTCGCGCGCTCGCTCCTCGTGCCGAACGAGTCCGATCGCGGGCAGCAGACGCCGATGATGCCCACGGCGCTGTCCTCGCCGCTGACCGCGACGGGCACCGTGCTCGGCACGCCGCGCTACATGCCGCCCGAGCAGCTGATGGGCCCTGACATCGATGCGCGCGCCGATCAGTTCAGCTTCTGCGTCGCGCTCCACGAGGCGCTGTACGGACAGCATCCGCTACCCGGTGGCACGAGCGTGTCGATGCTGGAGAAGGGGGACAAGGCGTTGCCACCCCCCGACGGCACCAAGGTCCCGGTGATGCTCCAGCGCGCCGTGGCCCGCGGCCTCGAGAAGGAGCGCAACAAGCGGTTCCCGACGATGGCGTCGTTGATCGGTGAGCTGTTGCCGCCGCCGGAGCCCAAGGTCTCGCGGCGCGGCGTCGCATTTCTCGTTGGCAGCGTGCTCGCCGCGGGTGGCGCCGCTGCGGCGATGATCGTAGCGAAGGACGAGCCACGCCCGCTGCCGCAAATTCAGAACGGAGCGTTGGACGAGATCAAAGATCTGAAGCGCCAGATCGACCTTCTCGAGATCGACCGCAAGAGGCTCATCGACATGCTCGATCACAAGGAGAAGGTCGACATCGAGGGCCTCAAGCAGCAGCTGCAGGAGAAGGACCGCGAGATCCGCCGCCTCGTCGACGAGGTCGAGAAGATCCAGATCGAGGGCCGGCGCCCGACGCCGGCGGCGGCCGCCCCGCCGTCGCGGCGTGCCCGTGTGATCGCCTCGATCAATGCCGCGTCGCCGCGCATCGACAACTGCCTCAACGAATGGCTCGAGCGCGCGCGCAAGATCGAGACGCCGCGCGGCTGGGAGACCTCCGACGTCGACATCGTCGTCGGGTGGCACATCAACGCGGACGGCCGTCCCTACAACGTAGAAGCGCGCATGCGGACCAGCGCGGACAAGTTCTGCAGCAACTTCGAGCCCGGCTGTAACGATTCGCCATCGCTACGGATTTGCATCGAGTCGGCCATCAGCTCCTTGAAGTTCCCGGAGGGCTCCGAGGTCCTCGATGTCACGGCGGATATCGGCTGGTCCCAGGGCCTGCAGAACGTTTCTGGCCGGGTCACCGGCTCCCACTCGCCCGGAACCCAGAAGATCGACATGGACAACTAGGCAGGTGAGAAGCCGGCGCCGCGGGGGAGATCAGAAGTCAGCGCAGCCGGTTGGGAGCGTGACGAATCCTGCTGACGGCTTCTCAGCTCCTGTAGTATTCGCGGTCCTGATGCTCCGTTCCACTGCGCCGTCATGGCTCGCGTTCGGGTTCGCCACGCTTTTCGCGGGCACCGTCGTGGCCGAGTCCAACTCGTCCTCGACATCGACCTCTGACGACACCCTTTCGACGATTCCCGTTCGCGACGGGCAGCGTATCGCGGTCCCAACGCCCGACTCGGCGTTCGTGACGAAGCCGCACGCGACGATCTCGACGGTCTTGTACATGAATCGCTGCATCGGCGGCTGCACGATCACGCGTGGCGAGATCAACGATGCGCGCACCGGTACGTCGACCATCCCGGACCAGGCAGGGACTTTCACCGTCGGCGAGTTCCAGGAGAATGGGCAGACGGGCGCCGGCGCAGACACCGCCTGGAACGAGCTCGTGCAGTGCGTGAAAGAGGTCTACTCCCCGTTCCAGGTCCAGATCGTCGATCAGAAGCCCAACGCGGGCTCGTATCACATGGCGATCGTCGCGGGACTGTCGGCGGACATCGGCCTGCCGCCGTCGATCCAGGGCATTGCGCCATCGTCGCTGTCGTGCACCGCGCAGGACAACGTGATCTCGTTCTCGTTCGCGAACTCGCACCCCGGCTCGGGCCGCGAGCGGATGCTGAACCTGTGCTGGACGGTCGCGCAGGAAGCCGCACACGCGTTCGGCATCCCGAACCACTCGTGGGCGTTCACCGACGGTCGCTCCGCGTGCAACGACCCGATGACCTACCGCGAGGACTGCGGTGGCCAGAAGTTCTTCCGCAACCAGCAGGCGACGTGCGGTGACTTCGCGGAGGAGCCCTCGTGCGCGTGCGGTCCAACGCACAACACGCACCTCAAGCTGCAGTCGGTGTTCGGCCCGCAGGAGCCGAGCACGGGCAAGCCGACCGCGACGGTGACCCTGCCGGTCGCCAATGGTGCGCTCGGCGCGGTCGTCGGTGTGCAGGCTGGCAGCAAGCGCGGCGTCGCCAAGGTCGAGCTCCTGGTCAACGGGTTCAAGTGGGCCGAGGTGCCGGGCGCTCAGTTTGGCAACAACGGCCAGCCTAACCCCAGCAGCTACACGCTCCAGGTCCCGTCCAACCTGCCCGGTGGCGTCGTCGACATCGTCGCGCGCGCGTACGACGACCTCGGCGCATACGGCGACTCGCCGGTGGTGACCGCGATGAAGGGCGCCCCCTGCACGTCGGCCGACAGCTGCGCCGAGGGACAGAAGTGCGAGAGCGGGAAGTGCTTCTGGGATCCGCCGACCGGCGAGATCGGTGACTCGTGCGCGTTCCCGCAGGCGTGCCTCAGCATGCAGTGCAGCCCGACCGTCAACGACCGCATCTGCACGCAGGGCTGCGTCCCCGGCGTCGCTGACAGCTGCCCGGACAACTTCGAGTGCCTCGCCACGTCCGCGGGCAACTTCTGCTACTTCCCCGCGGACGAGGGCGGTTGCTGCACGGTCTCGCGCAGCCCGAACGCGATCTTCGTGCAGGGGGGCCTCAGCGCCCTCGTGTTCGGCTTCCTCGTGTTCCGCCGCCGCCGGAAGTAGCGCCCGATGATGCGCTCGCTCCTCGCGTTCGTTTCGGTGCTCGCACTACTGCCGACGAAGGCGCAGAGCGAGTCGCATAACAAGCCCACGCAGACGGTGCTCATTCCGTCGCAGCCGCACGCCACCGCCGCGGGCACGCTGTATCTGAACCGCTGTGTCGGGGGCTGCACGATCTACAAGTCGGGCCTCAACGACGCGCGCACACGCCAGTCGACGATCCCACAGGGAGACGCGACCGAGTACACGCTCACCGAGTTTGCCTGGGGCGACGAGGTCTGGAACGACATCGTCCAGTGCGTCAAAGAAGTCTACTCGCCGTACGACGTGGTGATCACGGACCAGCCTCCCGCGCCGGGCGTACCCTACAACGAGGCGATCATCGCGGGTACCGACGACGAGGTGGGACGCAGCGCCGGCGGCATCGCCCCCGTGACGGGCGACTGCATGCCCTACAACTACACCATCAACTTCACGTTCGCGAATGACTACGCCCCGTCCCAGGTGTTTCAGATCTGCGCGGTCGCGGCGCAGGAGAGCGGACACTCCTACGGGCTCGACCACACGTTCGCGTTCATCGACGGCACGTCGGGCTGCCGCGACCCGATGACCTATCGCGGCGACTGCGGCGGGCAGAAGTTCTTCCGCAACGAGATGGCGATCTGCGGCGAGTACAGCGAGCGCGATTGCGCGTGCGGGAAGAACCAGAACTCGCACCTGAAGCTCGTCAGCGCCCTCGGGCCTGGCTTGCCGATCACGCGGCCGCCCGAGGTCACGGTCACCACGCCCGCGCCCGACTCGACGATCGCGGCAGGGCAGCAGGTGATCGCGACGGCGTCCGCGCAGCGTGGCATCAAGACCGTCGAGCTATGGCTCAACGGCTATCTGTGGGGCACCGCGCGCGGTGCGGCGTGGGGGCGTGACGGCCAGCCGGAGTCGGCCTACGGCATTCGCATTCCCGACGAGGTTCCCGACGGCGTCATCGATATCGTCGTCAAGGCCAAGGACGACATCGACGTCACCACCACCGCGCCGACCGTCACGGTGACCAAGGGCGCGCCGTGCACCTCGGCGGATACGTGCCTCGACGGCCAGCGCTGCGACGCGGGGCGTTGCCTGTGGGATCCGCCGTCGGGCGATCTCGGGGACCCGTGCACCTACCCGCAGTTCTGTCTGTCGGGGGTCTGTGTCGAGACCTCGGGCGGCGAGTTCTGCTCGCAGAAGTGCCTGCCGGGCGTCGGCGACAGCTGCCCTGACGACCTCACCTGCGAGGAGTCGGCGCCGGGTCAGGGCTTCTGCTTTAGCGGCGAGGCCATGTGTGATGGCGGCTGCTGCGGCTGCGCCATCGTCGACACCAGGGTCGTCGGCGCGGGCACTGGTAGCGCGCTGACCGTGCTGTTCCTCGGCGGCGTCGGCTTCCTCGTGTTCCGCCGCCGCCGTCGCTAACGGCTATTTGGTCTCGGCCGGGGCCGCGGGCGGCGTCGCGCCACTGACGGCGATCTGCGCCGGACCGATCGAGTCGCGCGCGGTCATGGCGCACTTGCGGATCGTCTCGTTGTCCGTGTTCGACGGGCCGCCGCGCACCTGGAGCACGCACTTCGTGTCCGCGTCGAAGAACCGATACACGTAGACGTCGAACGCGCCCACCATGACGGTCTGGCGGCACGCGTACGTGCCCATCGACTCGTCGTCCATGTGCTTCTTCTCGGCGCACTTCGTCTTGAAGCGCTCGGGCTCTTCGATCGTCCAGCAGAACGCGCTGACGTTGCAAACCTCGTCGCCGGGCAACACGCCCAAGCGGCCTTCCTTCTTCAGCTTCGCGGCCTGCTCGGTCTGGGAGAGCGGCTTGCCACCACGGTTCAGCGAGCACGACGCGGCTGCCTCCGCTTCGTCCTTCTTTTCGGACAGCACGAGCGGCTCGGTCTCGCCAAGCGCGGTCTGGAACGCGGCCGTATCGATCAGCTGCGCGCACGGAATCTTGGCCTGGCCCGGCACCGGCGGCGAGATCTTCTTGGGGGCCTCGCCCGCGGCGACCTTGGCCTTGAGCTCGGCCTCGGCTTCCTTCCGGGCTTCTTCAGCGCCTTCGTTGGCGCCCTTGGAGCAGGCAGGGAGCAGTGCAGCGACGGCAACGGCGATCGAGATCGGGGCCCTCATGAGCGGGAGCCAACCTAACACGGGCTCGGGAGCTGGGTCGACGCGTGACTTCGGAGAGATTCCGAGTACAGTGCGGGCCGACAAACGGGAGTCATACCCGTTTTGCGCCCATAGCTCAGTTGGATTAGAGCACAGACCTTCTAAGTCTGGGGCCGCAGGTTCGAGCCCTGCTGGGCGCACTCGCTCACTCCGATCGTTGCCGCAACGCGTCGCACGTACGCCCAGCTACGGGATTCGTGATTGCGTCCACTCTGTGATGAGAATCTCCGAGCCGGGGTTTCTCTCAGTACTCAGTTACGTGCCTATACTTCGTTCACTTTCGACTACGGAGAACGGCATGAACAAAAGCTGGTTGTTGGCGCTCGTACCTGGGCTGCTGATTGGAGCGACGGGGTGTCCCGACATCGATCTGGACACAGGTGAAGTGGGATCAGGGGGGCCGGTGGTGGAGTTCGATCCATCCGCGAAAGTCATCCCGTTCCCCAACAACCTCCTCATCGATCCGATGACGGGACTCGTGAACATCCCGCCTGCCTGTAACGAATCTGCGACGGCGCAGGCGCTGCGCGAGGGAGTTCTCAACACCCTTGATGGCTTCGGCACCTACGAGGTCGCCATCCAGGCAACGTTCACCCAGCCGGTGGACATGGCCTCGTTGACCGACAACGTGGTCCTCTACAAGCGCGCCTCGGGCGGCATGGCGGTCGACCCGAGCGCGGCGCAGCCGGTGCCCACGGTTGTTCAGGTCGGCACGACCGCGCGTTCGTCGCTCGACTGCCAGGAGACGACGATGGTGAGCTCGGTCATCATCATTCCGCAGGTCCCGCTCGACCAGAAGTCGACCTATACGGTCGCGCTTCTCTCCGGCATCAAGGACACGTCGGGCGTCGAGTTCGGTCCCTCGTTCACGTGGGCGCTGATCAGCCAGGCGCAGCCGCCGGTCGTGCTCGACGAGAACGGCATCGTCATCGTCAACAATACCCCGCTCAGTCCGCTCGACCCGGAGGACCTTGCGTCGCTCCAGGGCATCGCGCAGCTGTGGGCCGCCGAGGCGCAGGGCCTCGCGTTCCTCGAGGCGAAGGGCATCAACCGCAGCGACGTGCTCCTGTCGTGGGAGTTCAACACGCAGACGACGACGGATCCGCTCGATCCCGCGGTCGCGGGTTCGCCAGCGTCGGCAGTGACGGCCGCGCCGTTGCAAGGCCTGCAGTCGATCGTGGCTGTCGCCGGCAATCGCGGCTCACTGCCGTACTCGCAGTGCGACGGCGGTGACGACAACACCCAGTGCTATCTGAAGATCGCGCTCGGCGCCGGCAACTACGCAGCCGGTGAGGCCATCTGCGTAGCCGTTGAATGCCAGAACGTCGGCGATGTGCTTGCCGGTGCGTTCCCGTCGAAGCAGTACCAGGTCGAAACGCCGAACCCGTTCGATACGACCAAGCCGATTCCGGGCGCGTGGGACAACCCGTACACGCCGACCGTGCAGAAGACCGAGAACATCGGCGTGCTCGTGTTCGTACCCGCAGGAACGGCGCCGGCCGGCGGCTTCCCGGCGATCGTCTTCGGCCATGGTCTCGGCAGCGATCGCCGCTCTGTGTTCGCGATCGCGCCGCAGCTGGCTAAGCCGAATGGAACGCTTAACTTCCCTGGCTACGTGACCGTCGCGATGGACTTCGTCGCGCACGGCAGCCGCGCGGTGCGCATCTCGAACACGGGCGCATGCGCTGACTCCGGCACGCCGGCTGCGCCGCCGGATCCGACGGTTTCGCCGCAGTGCTACGCGCCCTTCCTGTCGCCGAACCTCGCCGGTACGCGCGACAACATCCGCCAGTCGGTGCTCGACCTGCAGGGCCTCACCGACGCGATGGAGACGTGCGGCACCACGATGTGCACGACGCCCAACGCAAACCTCAAGATCGACCCCGCGCACATCGAGTACGCCGGCATCTCGCTCGGCGGAATCATTGGCTCGATGAACGTCGCGACGAAGACGGAGATCAAGGCGGGGCTGCTGAACGTCGCCGGCGCGGGCTGGGTCGACATTTTCGAGAACACGCAGACGCTCGCGATCACCTGCTCGCTCGTCGACGGCCTGATCGACGCGGGCATCCTCGTGGGTGAGAAGTGGAACCCGGTCAACAATACCGGTCTGTGCACCACGGACGCCTGGAAGATGCAGCCGGGCTACCGCCAGTTCTCGTCGGTTGCCCGCTGGGTCCTCGACCCCGCGGACCCAGCGAACTTCAGCCGCAAGCTGATCGGCCGCAAGGTCCTCCTCCAGGAGGTCGTCGGTGACACCGTCGTGCCGAACATCGCGACCGATCGGTTCGGTGCGCTGATGATGCTTCCGGCGATGAACGCGGATCCGGCGACGATGGCGCCTCCGTTCCCGCCGTCTGCGGCGATCACTACGAATCCAACGACGGGCAAGTTCGTGAAGTACATGAACCTCGCCGGACCGCCGCCGAATGACTTCGTGCACTCGTCGCTGCTGCGGCCTGCCCCGACCGCGGGCGGCACGCTCGGCACCGCTCGGCTCCAGACCGACGCCATTACCTACCTCATTCTCAACCGCTAGTTCAGCGAGGAAACCAATGCGTACTCTGACGAAGTCTCTTTCTCAGGCGTTGTTTCTCGTCGCTGGCGCTACGGGCGTGGCATCGGGAAATGCATTCAACATCAACGAGCACGATGCGAAGGTCACCGGCCGCGGTGGCGCGAGCGTCGCGACCAACATCGACGCATCGTCGGTCGTGTTCAACCCCGGTGGCATCCCGGTCTCCGAGGGCACCCAGGTGGTCGTGAACGGCTCGCTCTACGTCGCCAAGGGCTCGTACGAGCTGGTCGGGACGGACGAGAAGATCACCACCACCTCGCCGGCGCAGCCGGTGCCCTCGCTCTTCGTGACCTCGCGCGTCCACGAGCTGGTGGGCGTGGGCCTCGGCGTGCACTTCCCGTTCGGTCTGCACGTGAAGTGGCCGGGCGGACATCCGCAGCAGGCGATCATCGAAGATCAGACGCTGCGCACGTACTTCATCACGCCCGCCGTCGGCATCAACCTCAACAAGTACGTCCCCGGTCTCTCGATCGGTGGCGGTTTCGACATCGTTCCGGCGACCGTCGAGCTCGAGCGCGCCGTCGTGTTCGGCGACGTGGTGGGCCGGGCGCACCTCGGCGGTGATGCGGTTGGCTTCGGTGGTCGCGTCGGCGTCCTGTATCGGCCCGAGCAGCTGCCGCAGCTCTCGGCCGGTTTGATGTGGCGCAGCAAGGTGAACCTCGACTTCGAAGGCGAGGGCGACTTCGACATCCCGCAGCCGTTCCGCGATCAGCTGCCTCCGGACGGCGACATCTCGACGTCGATCTCGCTCCCGCAGTCGCTGACGCTCGGTGTCTCGTACACGCCGATCGAGAAGCTGAACCTCGAGATCGATGCGGTGTGGATCAACTGGAGCGTGTTCAAGGAGCTCCGCATCAACCTCCCGGGTGGGGCGGAGACCGTCGCGCCGCAGAACTACGAGAACAAGATCACCGTGCGTGTCGGTGGCGAGTACACGATCAACCCGGAGTGGGCGGTGCGCGCGGGCTTCATCTATGACCCGACGCCGATTCCGCCCACCACCCAGACGGCCCAGCTGCCCGACGTCAACCGCATCAACGTCACGGCAGGTGCGACCTACTCGTGGGGCGATGGCGCCTACAACGCGTCGCTCGGCATGCTGCTGGTGACCCCGCGCCAGCGCGACACGTCGGACGAGCCGTATATGCCCTTCTTCAAGGGGGAGTACGGCGTCTGGGCGCTCGTGACCTCGGTGATGGTCGGCGGCCGGTTCGGTCAGGGCGCGCTGATCAAACCGTCGTCGGGCGACGCGACCGCGACGACGACGATGCGCTAGTCAGAAGAGCTTGGGCTCGATCAGTTCGATCTTGCGCCAGGCTCCCGAGCGGAACCGGTAGGCGAACGCGCCTGCAAGGAGCGCGAGGTAGGCGATGAGGCAGCACAGCGCGCCGACCGGTCCGCCGTCCAGCTGCTTCACCACCAGGTACGCAGAGGGGACGAAGATAGCCCACGCCAGGACCAGGCGCGTTGCCGCGGTCCACGCGGTGTCGCCGGCCGCGCGCAGCGTTTCGGAGAGGGTGAGGCCGACGGCGTCGAACAGCTGCCAGGCCGCGCTTACCAGGAGCATCGTGATGCCGAGCTCGAGGAACTGCGGGCCTTCGGTCTCGCGATCGAAGATGCGGATCAGCGGCTCGGGGAACAGGAGGTAAATGGAGGCGATGCCTCCCATCCACATGCCGGCGACGAGGAGCGTGTTCTTCACGTGGCTCCACACCTCGTCCTTGTTGCCGCGGCCGATCGCCTGACCCGCGAGGATGGCGCCAGCCGACGCGAGGCCGAACGCGGGCATGAAAGAGACGCTGTTGATCGCGATGACCACGTTCAGCGCGGCGAGCGCCTCGGTACCGAGACTGCCGAACACGACGTTGACGAAGATCTGGAACGCGGCGAACTCGAAGAACCAGTTGAAGCCGGTCGGCAGGCCGAAGCGCATGACACGCGCGAGCTCGCGCAGCGACAGCGAGGCGCGGACCTTGGCGGGTGGCGGACCGCCGACGCCCATGCCCCAGCGCCGCCAGAATGCGAGCGCGAGGAAGGCGAGGCCGACGAAGCTGCCGATGGTGGAGGACACCGCCGCGCCGTCGACGCCCAGCTCGGGAAACCCGAACTTGCCGTAGATGAGTGCGACGTTGAAGAACATGTCCGAGCACATCGAGATGACGCTCGCGATCATCGCCATCCAGGTGTTGCCAAGGCCGCCGTACCAGTTCCCGAGAGCCTCGACACCAACGACGGCGACGACGGAGTAGATGCGCAGCTTCATGTAGCTCGACATCAGCGTCTGGACTTCGGGGGTGAAGTCACCGAGCGAGAGCAGCGGATCGATGGCGGGAAGGAAGGCCAGGCTGAGCGCGCCCGCGATCACGGCGATCGAGAGGCCGTACCAGGCGTAGCGCGGCGTGGCGTCGCGGTCGCCGGCCCCGACGAGCTGCGCGACGAAGCTCTGCACGATGAACACGGTGCCCATCGGCAGGACCATCAACAGGAACACGTTGAACCCACCGGTCGCCGATGCGGCAATCGCGGACTTGCCGAGGTGGGCGACCATCAGCGCATCAGCGAACGTCATCACCGCCTGCGTCGCGCGGGCGAGGATCATCGGAAACGCGAGCGCCAGGAGGCCTCGTATGGACGCCGCCGACGACATGGGCTTGAGACCATGAAGTCTCCGGTCCGGTCATGCAAGGATCTCGGGGTGGCGAACGTGAAGAAGGTGCTCCTGTCGCTCGACGGCATCGAGGTGCCCGTCTCGAATCCCGACAAGATCTACTTCCCGAAGGCGGGCATCACGAAGCTCGAGCTCGTGCAGTATTACCTCGCAGTCGCCGAGGGCGCGCTGCGCGGTGTGGCGCGCCGGCCGATGATCCTCAAGCGGTTCGTCAACGGCGTCGAGGCGGAGCCGTTCTTCCAGAAACGCGCGCCCGAGAAGCGCCCGGACTGGATCGACATTGCTACGTTCCGGTTCCCGTCCGGCCGCCACGCCGACGAGATCGCGGTGAACAACCGCGCACAGCTGGTCTACGTGGTGAATCTCGGCTGCGTGGATCTGAACCCGCACGCCGTGCGCGCCGAGGACATGGATCGTCCCGACGAGCTACGCATCGATCTCGACCCGGTGCCTGGCATCGGCTGGGCGCAGATCGTCGAGGTGGCCAAGGTCGCGAGGGACGTGCTCGAGGAGATGGGCCTCGTCGGGTGGCCCAAGATGAGCGGCTCGCGCGGTGCGCACGTGTGGGTGCGTATCGCGCCGAGGTGGCCGTTCACCACGGTGCGGCGCGCGGGCCTCGCGTTCGCGCGCGAGGTCGAGCGCCGCGCTCCGACGATCGCCACGGCGAAGTGGTGGAAGGAGGAGCGCCAGGGCGTGTTCCTCGACTACAACCAGAACGCGCGCGATCGCACGACGGCGAGTGCGTACTCGGTGCGCCCCACCCCCGACGCGCGCGTCTCGATGCCGCTGTCGTGGGACGACTTCTTCGTCTCGAACCCGCTGGACTTCACGCTGCGCACGGTGCCCGCGCTGTTCGCCGCTAACGGTGATGCGCACGCGGGTATCGACGCGGCCGTCGGCTCGATCGACAAGCTGCTCGAGCTCGCCGACCGGCAGGAAGCCGAAGGTCAGGCCGACGCTCCGTGGCCACCGCACTTCGAGAAGCAGGATGGCGAGGCTCCGCGCGTCGCGCCCTCGCGAGCGAAGGCCGTCGGTTCGCGGACCAAGAAGTTCCCCGTGCTCACCATCGCGCAGGCGAAGCAGAAGGCGGATGCGCTGGCGGGCCTCGAGCGCTGGAAGGCGCGCTATCCCGCCGTGGCCGCCAGGCTCGCGCCCGAGGACGTCCTGATCGATACCAACCGCGGGCGCGCAACCGCGTGGTATCGGGTGCGGATCAACCTCAAGAATGTGCCGCCCGAGGAGCACCCGCCGCAGGAGGCGCTCGACCCGGACTACGATCCGCGCACCGAGTACGCCGGCGAGTGAGTCAACGAACTGCCCGGACTAGGGCTGTGCTAGCAGGACGCTGACAAACGCGGCGCAGCCGCGTTTGCAGCGACCTGCCCCGTGCCCGTGCCCGTGCCCTTGCCCGTGCCCGATCTGGGCGGTCAGGCTCCGGCGAGCCGGGCCAGCATGGCGACGACCCGCTCGAGCAA